>NZ_JAPZPY010000006.1:0-307607 GCF_027529605.1 Mycobacterium hippophais
CGCCACATACAACTCCCCCACCACACCCACCGACACCGGACGCAACAACCCATCCAGCACGAAGAATGCGAGATGGTCCAGTGGCGACCCGATCGGGCTCACGTTGCGTTCTGCATCGGCACGGGAGATCTCGCGGAACGAGGCGTGCACCGTGGTCTCGGTGATGCCGTACATGTTGATCATCCGGGGCGAGTCATGATGGCTGTCGAGCCAGGTCCGAATGCTTTGGGGCTCAAGGGCTTCTCCGCCGAAGATCACCGTCTTCAGCGCGAGCTGCCGGCTGGCCGCCTGCTGGCGGGCATCGACTGTCTGCAGCCCGAGGAACGCCGTCGGCGTCTGGCTCAACACGGTCACCTGCTCGGCGACCAGCAGGGCATGCAGGTCCTCCGGTGAGGCGGTGACCGATTCGGGCACCACCACCAGCCGCCCACCACGGAGCAGCGCACCCCACAACTCCCACACCGAATAGTCGAACGCCAACGAATGACACTGCGTCCACACCTGGCCCGGCCCGTCGACGACGGCTCCCAGCACGTCCAGCAGGTCGATGACGTTGGCGTGCGGGATCGCAACGCCCTTCGGACGACCTGTGGTGCCCGAGGTGTAGATCACGTAGGCGACGTCTTCGGGGTCCGGCGGCGTGAGAGGGGTGGCGGGCTGATCAGCGATGCGAGGATCCTCGACGTCGACGATGGGCAGCCCGAATTCGGCCAGCCTCGGGCGCTGCGCGGCAGTGGTCACCGCGACCACCGGACGCGCATCACCGAGGACGAAGCCGATGCGGGCGTCAGGATGAGCCGCATCGATCGGGAGGTACGCCGCGCCTGTCTTGAGCACGGCCAGGATGGCCACCACTGCCACAGCGGACCGCGAGGACAGCACTGCCACGAGCTCGCCCGGGCCGGCCCCCTGATCAGCCAGCAGGTGCGCCAACCGGTTCGACGCCTCATCCAGCTCGCCGTAGGTCCACGAACGACCCTCGAACGTCACCGCCACCGCACCCGGAGACCGCACCACCTGCTCGGCGAACAACCCGGGAATGGAGACCGACGCTCTGACCGAACCGCTCAGCGCCTCCCGATTGCCCCACTCCTCCAGTTCCGAATGCTCGTCCTCGGTGAGGAAATCAGTCGAAAGCAAGGGCCGCGAAGCTTCGGCGGTCACTCAGTCCTCCATCAGTCGGCGGTCATCGATCCAAACACCATTTGTAGTCGCTCGAGGAGCACCTCGACCTTGGCATTGTCGAACACGTCGGTGTCGTATTCGAATCGAATGCTCAACTGGGAGCCCGGAATCGCTTGCATGGTCAGTGGGTAGTCATTGGACTCACGGTTGCTGAAATCGACGATGGTCAACCCGTCGGGGCCCAGCGGAGCCGTGGTGTCGACCGGGTAGTTCTCGTAGACGAACAGCGTGTCGAACAACTGGTCGTGGCCGGTGACCCGGTGGATCTCGGGCAACGCCAGGTGCTGGTGGTCGAAGGTGGCCCGCGAGGACATGTTCAGCTGAGCGAGCAAATCGACCACGGTGGTCGAAGCGTCGAAAGTTGCTCGCACCGGGATGGTGTTGATGAACAGGCCCACCATCGAATCAGCCCCGGCGAGTTCGGCCGGGCGGCCCGAGACCGTGGCGCCGAACACCACATCGTGACGACCGGTCAGTGAGGTCAGCAGCAGCGCCCATGCCCCCTGCAACACCGTCGCGACTGTGGTCTGCTGGCTCCGCGCCAGCTCCGCCAACGCCGTGGTGGTCTCCTCCGAGACCTTCATCGAGGCGATGCCACGCCGCCCAAGTCGTGTCCGGCGTGTCCCGGCGACCAGGGTCGGTGCGTCCAACCCGGCCAACGCCTCAGCCCAGGCGGCCCGCGCCGCGTCGAGGTCGCGATCGGCCAGCCAGGACACGAACCGCCGATAGGGCACCGCCGCGGGCAACCTGTGGCCGTAGTAGGCGGCGAAGATGTCCCGCAGCAGGATCGGCATCGACCAGCCGTCGATCACGATGTGATGGAACGTCAACACGCAGCGATGGGTGTCATCGGCGGTGCGGATCAGTGCCACCCGGAACGGCGGCGAGGCCTCCAGGTCACACACCGCCGTCCGCTCGGCAGCACACAGTCGCTCGAGCCGGGCTTCGTCGTCGAGTTCCGCGTACTGCCATCCCACCACCGGGTCGGCGGGGATGACCTGCACCGGCTCGTCGAACTGTGCACAGAACCGCGCCACCAGGTGCGGGTGGCGCTCGGCGACCGCGCGTACCGCCTTCAGCAGCCGGTCGGGGTTCAGCGGGCCGGCCACGGTGAAGTCGAGCTGCGTCGCGTACAGCTCCTCGTTCGACTCCGCGGAATCCGTGTGGAAGAGCAGCCCCTGTTGCAGCGCCGTGAGTGGCAGCACGTCGGCGATCTGGTGCTGCTGGGCGAGCGTGTCGAGGTTGTGCTGGCTCAGCCGGGCGGGCGCGACGTCCGAGGGGGTCAGCCCACCCCCACCGTGGCGCACGTGTGCGCAGATCCCGGCCAGCGCCTCGAACCACAACGCGCTCAGCCGCTCGACCTGCGGACCGTCGAGCACCGATGTCGCCCATGTCCAGCTCGCCCGCAACCGCGGCCCGGACTCGGTGTCGACGGTGACCGCGTTGAGTTCGACGGTGTGGGGCAGAGGCATCGGTATCGCCGCCGCATCGAGGTCGACCGACTCGTCGTCGCTCGGCCGCCACAGCTCGTCGGACAAGTCGGCGCCACCGCCCAGCCGGCCCAGATAGTTGAACCCGATCACCGGATCGGTGCCGGCCACCTCGGCGTCACCGACGAGGTGACGCAGCAGACCGTAGGTCAGGCCGTCGGGTAGGGCGCGCAGCTGCTCCTTGGCGCTCTTGATCGCCGAGCCGAGCGCCGCCTCGCCGGCGACCACCTCCGGCCACGACAGCGCGCTCGACAACGACACCGGGTACTTCGTGGTGAACCAGCCCACCGTGCGCGATAGGTCCAATCCCTCGGCCAACTCCTCGTGCCGTCCGTGCCCCTCCACGGCGACACCGACCGGCGCGTCCGCAGTGCCGGCGAACTCCGCCAGCGCCAACCCGAACGCGATCAACAAGATGTCCTGCACACCGGCATGGAATGCCGCCGGGACCTCCCCCAGCACCAACCGGGTGATCTCGGCGTCCAGCGACTCCGTCAGGTGCCCGGCAGTGGCGTAGGTGTCGATCTCCGGCCGCGCCGCGGGCAACACTGCCGGGGTCGACGTCACGCGGCGCCAGGCGGCGGCGTCGGTCAGCGTCTTCTCGGCGTGCGCTTGCCCGGCGAGTAGTTGTGACCACCGCGCAAAGGACGTCGCTTCCGCGGGCAACGTGATCGGCTGCCCACTGCGGTGCTGTGCCCATGCAATGTTCAGGTCCTCCAGCAGGATCCGCCATGAGACCCCGTCGACAGCCAGGTGATGGATGATCATCACCAACTGGCCTGTGGCCGCCGCCCAGACCGCGGACAGCATCATCCCCGCCGCCGGGTCCAGCCGCGCCTGTCCCGCCGCGACCGCCTCTCCGGTCAAGACCTCCACCGACGACACGCATGCCGCGGCATCCACCGTCCCGGGTTCGGGCACCCGCAGGGCCCACCCCCCGGCGCCGTCATCCTCCACCCGCAACCGCAACATCGCATGACCATCCAGCAGCGCCTGCAGCATCGCCACCACATCGGGCTCGCGAACCCCGGCCGGGGTCTGCACCACCATCGTCTGACTGAACTGATCCGTCGGACCGTCGACGTCCTGCAACCACCGCATGATCGGCGTGGCCGCCACCGGCCCCACACCGTCGTCGCCGGCCGCCACACTCTCGGCGGCCTTAACCACCCGAGCCAACCGTGCCACCGTCTGCTCGATGAACACGTCCTTGGGCCGGCACGTCAACCCCGCCGCCCGGGCCCGCGACACCACCTGCATCGACAGGATCGAGTCGCCACCCAGCTCGAAGAAGCCGTCATCGACACCGACCCGCTCCACACCCAGCACCTCGGCGAAGATCCCGGCGAGTACCTCCTCGACGGCCGAGGCGGGCGCCCGGTACGCGTCGCCGTCCAGGTACTCCGGAGCAGGCAGTGCCCGTCGGTCGAGCTTGCCGTTCACCGTCACCGGAAGCGCATCCAGAACGACCACCGCAGTCGGCACCATGTAGGCGGGCAACCGCTCACCCAACAACCGGCGCACCTCGACCGGGTCCACCGCCCCGCTCGCCGACTCGGTCACATACCCGACCAGCCGCCGGTCACCCGGACGGTCCTCACGAAGTACCACCGCCGCCTGCGCCACGCCGATCACCCCGGCCAGCGCAGTTTGAATCTCCCCCAGCTCGATCCGGTACCCACGAACCTTGACCTGCTCATCGGCACGTCCCAGGTACTGCAACTGCCCGTCGGCACCCCACGACACCAGATCCCCCGTGCGGTACATGCGCCCGCCCGGCGCCCCGTACGGGCACGCCACGAATCGCGACCCCGTCAATTCGGGCCGGCCGGCGTATCCCACGGCCACGCCACGCCCAGCCACGTACAACTCCCCGACGATCCCGGCAGGTACCGGCCGCAACATCCCGTCCAGCACGAACAGGGCCGCCCCCGGCACCGGCTCACCGATCGGCGCTGCCGTGCCGGCGATCAGCGGCTTGCTCATCGAGGCGTACACGGTGGCCTCGGTCGGGCCGTACGCGTTGATCATCACCCGACCCGGCGCCCACCGGTCGACCACGTCAGCTGGGCACGCCTCGCCGGCCACAACCAGCGCCATCGACTCCAGGCCCTCCGGCGAGAGCATCCCCACCGCCGAGGGGGTCTGGCTCAACACCGTGACCCGCTCACGAACCAGCAGGGCGTGGAACTCCTCCGGTGAGGCCGCCACGTCCTCCGAGACAACGAGCAGTCGTCCGCCACCGAGCAACGGAGCCCAGATGTCCCACACCGAGACGTCGAACGCATAGGAGTGCCATTGCGTCCAGACGCCGGTACGCGGCAGATCCGCGCTCACCGACTCCAACAGCTGAGCGACATTGCGGTGGGTGACCGCCACTCCCTTGGGCCTGCCGGTGGTCCCCGAGGTGTAGATCAGGTACGCCACATCATCGGCGGCCGGTGGCGCCAATGCGGTACTCGGCTGTGCGTCGACGCGCGGGTCGTGGACGTCGACGACGGCCAGATCGTGGCCTTCCAACCGTCCCGCCAACGCCGCGGTGGTGACCGCCGCGACCGGCACGCAGTCGGCGATCACGAACGCGATCCGGTCGTCGGGATGTCCGGGATCCATCGGCACGTAGGCCGCCCCGGTCTTGAGCACTGCGGCGATGGCGACGATCGCATCCGCGCAACGGTGCATCAGGAGCGCCACCGACGTACCCGGACCCGCGCCGTGCCCGGTCAGCACATGTGCCAGACGATTCGACGCCTCGTCCAGTTCGCGATACGTCAACGAACGACCCTCGAACGTCACCGCCACCGCCGACGGTGTCTCGGCGACCTGCGCCATGAACAACGCCGGAATCGACGCACCCGACGGGGCAGTCCGGGTCAGCGACGCCCGGTTGGCCCATTCGTCCACGTGGGCGCGCTCGTCGGCGTCGAGGAGATCGAGCGTCGACAGCCGCCTCGACGGGTCGGCGGCCATGGCCACCAGCACCCGCTGCAGCCGTCGCAGCAGCGCATCGACGGTCCCTGCGTCGAAGACATCGGTGTCGTGTTCGCACCGGATGTCGAGCTCGGTGCCCGGTCGAGCCTGCATCGCCAACGGGTAATGGTTGAACTCCCGGGTCTCGGCGTCACCGATCGTCAGACCCTCGGCCTCCATCGCCGCGGCAGTGTCGGTCGGGTAGTTCTCGTAGACGAAGAGCGTGTCGAACAGCTGATCGTGGCCGGCGCTGCGGTGGATGTCCGGCAGCGCCAGGTGTTCGTATTCGAGGGTCGCGTTGTGGAACTGCTGCAGTTGGGCGAGCAGTTCCGCGACGGTCGTCGCCGGGGTGAGTCTGGCGCGCACCGGCACCGTGTTGATCAACAAGCCGATCATCGAGTCGGCCCCTGCGACGTCATCAGGCCTGCCCGAGACCACCGCGCCGAACGCCACGTCCTGCCGGCCGGCGAGAGAGCCGATCAGCATCGCCCATGCTGCCTGCAAGACGGTGCTGACTGTGGTGGCCTGCGAGCGCGCCAGCTCGGTCACTGCACCGGTGACCGGCGCGGGCACGTTGACCGACACAGCGCGACGCGGTCCCAGTTCCCGTCGGTCCGGGGCGGCGACCAGGGTGGGGGTGTCGAACCCGGCGAGCTCGTCGGCCCATACGGTGCGGGCCTGGTCGAGGTCGCGACCCGCCAGCCACGACACGAACCGGCGGTAGGGCACCGCGGGAGGCAGTTGCTGCCCGAAGTAGCCGGCGAAGATCTCCTGCAGCAGGATGGGCAGGGACCAGCCGTCCAACACGATGTGATGGCTGGTCAGCAGCACGCGGTGCGTGTCGGCTGCACTGCGGATCACCGCCACCCGAAATGCCGGCGCGTCCTCCAGAGCGGACACCGCGGCCCGCTCCGCGGCGGACTCCCGCTCCATCAGGTCGTCGATGGGGAGGCCGTCGTGGTACTCGACGTAGCGCCAACCGGCGACCGGGTCGGCCGGGATGATCTGCACGGGTTCGTCGAAGCGTTCGCTGAATCTCGCCACCAGGTGCGGGTGGCGGCTCACCACCGACTGCACCGCCGTCGCCAACCGATGCGGATCCAGCGGACCCGCGACGGTGAATCCGAGTTGCAGCGCATAGACATCGGCGCTGCCGGTGTGGAAGAGAAGTCCTCGCTGCAGTGGGGTCAGGGGAAGCACGTCGGCGACGCGGTACTGGTTCTGCAGCTCGTCGAGCTGGTCCTGAGTCAGCCTGGCCGGGGCGATGTCCGATGGGGTCAGCCCACCTCCGCCGTTTGCAACCACGGCACAGATTCCTGCCAGCGCCTCGAACCACAGTCGGCTCAACCGCTCGATGTGGGCGTCCTGCAGCGCCGAGGTAGCCCACGTCCAGGTCGCCTGCAACCGCGGGCCGTCATCGCTGTCGAGGGTGACGGCGTTGAGTTCGACGGTGTGCGCCAGCGGCATCGGCACCGCCGCTGCCGCGGCGGGCAGTGAGGTGGCGGTGTGTGGCCGCCACACGTCCTCGGACAATCCGCCCGTGCCGCCGAGGCGACCCAGGTAGTTGAACCCGATCACCGGGTCGGCGCCGCCGACCTGCACGTCGGCGTTGAGGTAGCGCAGCAGTCCGTACGTCACGCCGTCGGGCAGTGCGCGCAGCTGCTCCTTGGCGGCCTTGACCAGCCGCCCCAGCTCGGCCTGCCCGGAAGCAACCAGCGTCCAGTCGATCCGGGCGCCGGCCAGTGCGACGGGGTATTTGGTGGTGAACCAGCCGACCGTGCGCGACAGATCCACTCCAGTCGCCAGATCCTCGTCGCGGCCGTGACCTTCCACGTCGATGCCGACGGGCATGTCAGCGGTGCCGAGGAACTCCGCACAGGCCAGCCCGAACGCGATCAGCAGGATGTCCTGCACCCCGGCATGGAATGCCGCCGGCACCACCCCCAGCAACGCCTGGGTGGTCTCGACGTCCAATTCGAGCGACCGCTGCCCCGCCGAGGCGTAGGTGTCGCGCTCCGGGCGCGGCGCCGGCAAGACCGCGGGCGCCGTAGCCACTTCGTGCCACGCCCGGGCAGTCGCGGTGACCGCATCGGAGACGGCGTGCTGTTCCAGCAGCCGCGACCACCGCGCGAACGAGGTCCCCGTCGCCGGCAACTCGATCGGCTGCCCGCTACGGAGCTGGGCCCACGCGATGTTCACGTCTTCCAGCAGGATCCGCCACGACACCCCGTCGACAGCCAGGTGGTGCACCACCAGGGCCAATTCGCCCGCACCGGACGCCCAGACCGCCGAAAGCATCACCCCCGCAGCCGGGTTCAACCGTGCTCGCGCCTCGATCACCGCATCCTCGGTCAACACCTCCACCGACGACACGCACGCCGCGGCGTCCACCGTTCCGGGTTCGGGCACCCGCATAGCCCATCCGCCGACACCGTCGTCCTCCACCCGCAACCGCAACGTGGCATGCCGGTCGACCAACGCCTGCAACACCGTGACGACATCGGCCTCACCGACCTCCGCCGGCGTCGCCACCACCATCGTCTGGTTGAACTGGCCCGTCGGACCGTCGACACTCTGCAACCACCGCATGATCGGCGTGACCGCCACCGGCCCCACGCCGGAATCGTCGGCGACCTCGACGGCGGCCACCTCGACCACCCGCGCCAGCCGGGCCACGGTCTGTTCGGTGAACACGTCCTTCGGCCGGCACGTCAACCCCGCGGCACGCGCCCGCGACACCACCTGCATCGACAGGATCGAATCCCCACCCAGCTCGAAGAACGAATCGTCGACCCCGACCCGCTCCACACCCAGCACCTCGGCGTAGATCCCGACCAAGATCTCCTCCACCGCCGTGGAAGGAGCCCGATACCCGTCACGCCGCCCGTACTCGGGCGCCGGCAACGCCTTGACGTCCAACTTGTTGTTCGACGTCAACGGCAACGCATCGAGCACCACGACGGCGGTCGGCACCATGTACTCCGGCAATCGCTCGGCCAGCGCGGCCCGGGCATCGGCCGGGTCCGCGGTGCCGGTGACGTAACCGACGAGGCGCTTGTCGCCGGGGCGGTCCTCACGGGCGACCACCGCCGCCTGCGCAACGCCGTGAACAGCGGCCAGGGCAGCCTGGATCTCACCCAACTCGATCCGGTAGCCACGGATCTTGACCTGCTCGTCGGCCCGGCCCAGATAGTCGAGTTGCCCATCGGCACCCCAGCGCACCACGTCCCCGGTGCGATACATCCTCGTACCGGGGGACGCCTCCGCCGTGCCGAACGGGCACGCCACGAACCGCGACGCCGTCAACGACGACCGGCCCACGTAACCGTCGGCCACCCCGTGACCCGCGACGTACAACTCGCCCACCACACCCGCGGGCACCGGCCGCAGCCACTCGTCGAGCACGAACAACGCCGCACCCGCCACCGGCGACCCGATCGGCACCCGCGCCCCCGGCACCAACGGCTCGCTGATCGCCACGCACATCGTGGTCTCGGTCGGACCGTAGGCGTTGATCATCACCCGGCCCGGCGTGGCCCACCGATCCACCACTTCGGCCGGGCAGGCCTCACCGACCACCACCAGCGCCGCCGCCTCCAGGCCCTTTTCCGACAGCATCCCCACTGCCGACGGGGTCTGGGTCAGCACATCGACCCCTGCGCCGACCAGCACGTCGTGGAATTCACGCGGGGAACCCGCGACCGCTTCGGGAACCACGACCACTCGCCCGCCGCGCAGCAGGGCTCCGAAGATCTCCCACACCGAGACGTCGAACGCCAGCGAATGACACAGTGCCCACACCCCGGCACGCGGCAGGCCCGCATTCAGTGATCCGAGCAACTGCGTCACGTTGCGATGAGTGACCGCAACACCTTTCGGCACACCGGTCGTCCCGGACGTGTAGATCAGATAGGCGATGTCGTCGACCGCAGGCATCGGCACCGCCGATGCGGGATGACCATCGACCAGCTCGTCGTCGACATCGATGACCGTCACCGCATGGCCGTCCAGCCGCGCCGCATGGTGCGCGTCGGTGACCACCGCGGTCGGGGCGGCATCGGAGAGCACGAAATCGACGCGCGCATCCGGAGCCGACGGGTCGACCGCCACGTATGCCGCCCCGGTCTTGAGCACCGCCAGGATCGCCACGACCGCCCGGGCGGAACGGTTGAGCAGCAGCGCGACCCGCTCGCCCGGCCCGGCACCGCGACCGATCAACAGATGCGCCAGCCGATTCGACGCATCGTCCAGTTCGCGGTAGGTCAACGAGGCGCCTTCGAAGCTGACGGCCACGGCTTCAGGGCTCCCCGCCACTTGCTCGGCGAAGAGGTTCGGCACAGAGATCCCCGTCGATGCCTGCTCAGCCAGGATCGCGCGATTGCCGACCGCGTCGAGCCAGAGCCGCTCGCCACCGACCAGCACGTCGATCGACGACAGCGGGCGTGCGTGGTCGATCGTCAGCGCGTCGAGCACGCGCTCCAGCCGCCCGGCCAACGCCTCGATCGTCGGGGCGTCGAACACGTCGGTGCGGTACTCCACCACCCCGGAGATACCGGCCGGTTCGCCGTCCTCGTCGAACCGTTCGCCGATCGAGACCGCGAGATCCATCCGCGAGGTCTGCGTGTCGGTCGGCACCTCGGTGGCCCACACGTCACCCATGGGGAACCCACCGCCGGAGTCGAGTTCAGGCCCGGCGAAGTTCTGCCAGGCCAGCATCACCTGGATCACCGGGTGATGAGCCAGCGACCGGGCGGGGTTCAGCCGCTCGACCAACACCTCGAACGGCACGTCCTGGTGCTCGTAGGCGGCCAGGCTGCGTCGGCGCACCTGAGCCAGCAGCTCCGCGACCGTGGGGTCGCCGGCGAGGTCGACCCGCAGCACCAGCGTGTTGACGAAGAACCCCACCAGGTCGTCGAGTGCGGGATCGTTGCGGCCGGCGATCGGGAAACCAACCGCCACATCCGAACTCGCGCTCACCCTACCCAACAGCACGGCCAACGCGGCCTGCACCACCATGAATCCCGTCGCACCGTGGGAGGCCGCGGTCGCCCGTACCTGCCGCTGCAGATCCGCCGACCACGCCACCTTCACCTGTGCGCCACGCTGATCCGCCACGGCCGGGTACGGCCGATCCGTCGGCAGCACCAACCTCTCGGGCAGACCCGCCAATTCGTCCATCCAGTAGGCCAGCTGCCCACCGATCCTGGAATCGGCGTCGCTCATCTCACCGAACTGCGCACGCTGCCACAACGTGTAATCCACGTACTGCACGGGCAACGGCGCCCATGCCGGGGGCCGCCCCGCACTCCGCGCGGCGTAGGCCGCGCCGAGATCACTCACCAGGGGAGCCAGGGACGTGCCGTCCGCGGCGATGTGGTGGACCACACCCGCGAGCACGTGCTCGTCGTCGGAGACGCGAAGAAGTGTCGTCCGCAGCGGGATCTCGGCCGACAGGTCGAACGCGTGCCTCGCCGCCCGCTCGACCGCTTCGTCCAGACGCTGCGCCGGCCACCCTTCGGCGTCGACGACCTGCCATTCGACTTCGGCGTGCCCGGCGTCCACGACCACCTGCCGCGGAACCCCGTCGACCGTGACGAACAGCGTCCGTAGGCTCTCGTGACGGCCCACCACGTCGGCCAGCGCCGTGCGCAGCGCCTCGACGTCCAGGCGGCCCCTCAACCGCAGCGTCATCGCCATGTTGTAGACCGGGGACGGACCGTGCAGCTGGTCGAGGAACCACAGCCGGTTCTGCGCGAAGGACAGCGGCACCACGGTGGGACGCTCACCGGCGACCAGCGGCGCCAATCCGCTCGAACCCGCACTGGCGCAAGACGCCAACTGCCGCACCGTCGGTGCCTCGAACAACACCCGCACCGGCAGATCGGCGTCCAGCGCCTTGTTGATCGCGGCGATCGCCCGCATCGCCGACAGCGAGTCCCCGCCGAGCTCGAAGAACCCGTCATCGACCCCGATCCGTTCCACGCCGAGGACCTCGGCGAAGATCGCGGCGAGAATCTCCTCGACAGCCGTGGACGGCGCCCGGTAGTCATCGGCGTTCTGGTAGTCCGGCGCCGGCAGCGCCCGCCTGTCCAACTTGCCGTTCACCGTCACCGGCAACTCGTCGAGCACCACGATCGCGGTCGGCACCATGTACTCCGGCAACCGCTGCGCCAACACCGCCCGCGCGCGGCCCGGATCCACGGACCCGGTGACATAACCCACAAGGCGCCTGTCGCCCGGACGGTCCTCCCGGACGATCACCGCCGCCCGCTGCACTCCGTCCACCGAAACCAGCGCCGCCTGGATCTCACCCAGTTCGATCCGGTAGCCACGGAGCTTGACCTGCTCGTCGGCCCGCCCGAAGTACTCCAACTGCCCGTCGGCACGCCAGGCCACCAGGTCGCCGGTGCGGTACATCCTCAGCCCGGGCGCATCCCCCGCTCCTCCGAACGGGCACGCCACGAACCGCGACGCCGTCAAGTCCGACCGGCCGACGTACCCGACGGCGACGCCGTGACCGGCGACGTAGAGTTCGCCCACCACCCCGGCAGGCACCGGCCGCAGCCATGCGTCGAGCACGAACAGCGCCGCAGTCGGTACCGGCGAACCTATCGGCGGCGCACCAGTTCCCGGCAGCAACGGCGCCGTCCTCGACGCACAGATCGTGGTCTCCGTCGGTCCGTAGGCGTTGACCACGAGGTGCCCCGGCGCCCAGCGGTCCACGACGTCGGGCGGGCACGCTTCGCCTGCCATCACCAACGCCAGTCGGTCGAGCCCAGCGGGCGACATCATCGTCAACGCCGAGGGTGTCTGGGTGACGATGCTGACCTGTTCGCCGATCAGGACGTTGCGGAAGTCCTCGGGCGACCGGACCACCTGGTCAGGCACCACCACCAGCCGGCCACCATGGAGCAGAACGCCCCAGATCTCCTCAACCGAGGCGTCGAAGGCGTACGAATGACACTGCGCCCACGCCTGGGTCGGCAGGCCGTCCTCCAGTGAACTCAGCAGTCGGGTGACGTTGGCGTGCGTGACCGCGACGCCCTTGGGCACACCAGTGGTGCCCGAGGTGTAGATGACGTAGGCGATGTCGTCGGGCGCCGGCTCGGCCACGGCGGTTCGCGGGTGACCGAGCACGGCCGGGTCGTCGACGTCGACGACCGTCACGCCATGTCCATTCAGGCGTTCGATCATCTCGCTGCTGGTGATGGCCGCGACGGGCGCAGCGTCCCTCAGCACGAACGCGACACGCGCGTCCGGTACCGCCGGATCGATCGGCACGTACGCCGAACCCGACTTCAGCACCGCCAACATCGCGACGATCGCCTCCGCGGACCGATTGAGCAGCAACGCAACCCGCCGGTCCGGGCCCGCGCCCTGGCTGGACAGGAAGTGCGCCATCCGGTTCGAGGCCTCATCTAGCTCGCGGTACGTCATTGCGCGGCCGGCGAAGCTGATCGCCACGGCCGTCGGCGTGGCGACCACCTGGGCGCCGAAGACTGCCGGAATCGATTTCGGCGCAGACGATTCCCGGGTCAACACGGCTCGGTTGGTCCACCGGTCGAGCCGGGAGTGCTCGTCGGCGTCGAGCACGTCGATTGTCGACAGCCGCCTCGCCGGGTCGGCGGTCATCGCCGCCAGCACCCGCTCGAGACGGTCGATGAGGGTGTCGATGGTGGTCGGGTCGAAGACGTCGGAGCGGAACTCGACCTCTCCTGCGATACCGGCGGGTGTGCCGGCGTCGGTGAAGCGTTCAGTGATCGAGAACGTCAGATCCATGCGCGCCGTGTGTGTGTCGATCGGCATCCGGGTGACCTGCAGATCACCCAGTGCCAGCCCCGCCGTGTCATCGCCACCCAGCCCGAAACCGTTCTGCCAAGCCAACATCACCTGCACCAGCGGATGATGTGCGCGACTTCTGGCTGGGTTGAGCCGTTCCACCAGCACCTCGAACGGCACGTCCTGGTGCTCGAACGCTGCGAGGCTGCCGGCGCGCACCCTGCCGAACAGCTCGCTCACCGTCGGATCACCGGCCAGATCCGTTCGCAGCACCAATGTGTTGACGAAGAACCCGATCAGGTCGTCGAGTGCCGGATCGTTCCGGCCCGCGATCGGGAACCCTACCGCCACATCCGAACTCGCCGACAGCGTGCCGAGCAGCATGGACAGCGCGGCCTGCACCACCATGAACCCGGTCGCCTCATGATCGGCGGCGACCTCGTGCAGCCGCTGTTGGAGATCGGCCGACCACGCGAAACCGACCGTGGCACCGCGCTGATCGGCCACCGCCGGGTAGGGCCGGTCGGTCGGCAGCTGCAGGCGTTCGGGCAGCTCTGCGAGGGCATCCTGCCAGTACGCCAACTGCCTCGCGATCCGGCTGTCGACATCGGCCAGATCCCCCAGTTGCTCACGTTGCCAGAGGGTGTAGTCGACGTACTGCACGGGCAACGGAACCCAGTCCGGGGCACGGTTGGCACTTCGCGCGGCATACGCTCGGCCCAGATCGGTCACGAACGGCGTGATCGACGCGCCGTCGGCGGCGATGTGATGCACCACTCCGACCAAGATGTGCTCGAGCTCGGACACCCGCAGAAGCGTTGCGCGCAGCGGAATCTCGCCAGCGAGGTCGAACGCGTGTCCCGCCGCGGCCTGCACGGCGGCGTCCACCTCGCTCGAGGACCAGCCCGCCGCGTCCACCGTCTGCCAGGTCACGACGGCACGCTCGACCGCCAGCACGTCCTGATACGGCACCCCGTCGACGGCAGAGATCACCGTACGCAACGGCTCGTGGCGTGCCACCACGTCATCCAGGGCGGCGCGCAGCGCCTCTGCATCCAGAGATCCGTTCAGCCGCAAGGCGATCGGCATGTTGTACATCGACGACGCGCCCTGCAACTGGTCGATGAACCACATCCGGTTCTGCGCGAACGACAACGGCACCGACGCCGGCCGGTCGACAGGGACCAGCGGGTCGAATCCGTCCGACGGTGATCCGCCGTCGAGCCGCGCCGCCAGTTGCGCCACCGTCGGCGCCTCGAACAACACCCGCACCGTCAACCCGGCGTCGAAGGACCGGTTGATCGCCGAGATCACCCGCATCGCCGACAGCGAGTCGCCGCCCAACTCGAAGAACGAGTCGTCCGCCCCGACCCGCTCGAGGCCGAGGACCTCGGCATAGATCGCCGCCACCGTCGTCTCGTCCGCTGTCGTCGGAGTCCGGTAGTCGTCTCCTGGCTGATACTGCGGCGCCGGCAGCGCCCGCATGTCCAGCTTGCCGTTGACCGTCAACGGCAACGTATCGAGCATCACGACTGCGGTCGGCACCATGTAGTCGGGCAACCGCTGCGCGAGCGCCGCACGAGCGGTCCCAGAATCGACTGACCCGGTGGCGTATGCGACGAGGCGCCTGGCACCCGGCTGATCCTCACGGGCGATCACCGCCGCGGCATCCACCCCGTCCACGGCCGCCAGTGCGGCGCGGATCTCGCCCAGCTCGATCCGATGACCTCGGATCTTGACCTGCTCATCGGCCCGGCCCAGGTACTGCAACTGCCCGTCCGCACTCCAGGTCACCACATCGCCGGTGCGGTACATCCTCGTTCCGGCGGCATTACCGGCCATGCCGAACGGGCACGCCACGAATCGTGAAGCCGTGAGCCCACCGCGGCCCACGTACCCGATCGCCTGTCCGGAACCGGCCACATACAACTCGCCGACCGCACCCGCTTGCAGTGGCCGCAGCCACTCGTCCAGCACGAAGAACGCCAGATGGTTCAGCGGCACCCCGATCGGACTGCCCGTGCTCTCGGCGTCGTCGGCGACGATCTCCCGGAACGAGGCATGCACGGTGGTCTCGGTGATCCCGTACATGTTGATCATCCGTGGCAGCCCTGGATGATCGGCGAACCACCGCGCAAGTCGATGCGGCTCGAGCGCTTCGCCACCGAATATCACCGTCTGCAGCTTCAGCTGCTCAGCGCGTCCGGGTTCCATTGTGTCGACAGCCTGGAGCGCGTAGAACGCCGCAGGTGTCTGGGAGAAGACGGTCACCTGCTCCTCGACCAGCGCCGCATACAGATCCTCGGGGGACCGGGTCACCCAATCTGGCAACACGACCAGCCGCCCGCCGCGCAGCAGGGCCCCCCATGTCTCCCACACCGAATAGTCGAACGCCAACGAATGCGCCAGCGTCCAGACCTGGCCGACCAGTTCCAGGTCGGTATCGAGGGAAGCCAATAGCTCGATCACGTTGCGGTGTGGCACCGCAACGCCTTTGGGAACGCCCGTGGTTCCCGAGGTGTAGATGATGTATGCGATGTCATCCGACGCCGGGAGAGCCAGGGCCGTGGCGGGGTGATCCTCGATCGCCGGGTCGTCGACATCGACGACCACCATGTGGCTGCCACCCAACCGTGTCGTGAGTTCGGCGCTGGTGACCACCGCGATCGGCGCCGCGTCGGCCAACACGAATTCGATCCGCGCGTCGGGATGAGCCGGGTCGATCGGTAGGTACGCCGCCCCCGACTTGAGCACCGCCAGAATCGCCACCACCGCATCGGCCGAGCGCGGCAGCAGCATCGCCACCAGTTCACCCGGTCCTGCACCGTGCCCGACCAGTGCGTGCGCCAACCGGTTCGACGCCTGGTCCAGCTCGCGATACGTCAGGCTGCGACCCTCGAACGTCAGGGCCACCGCTCCTGGGCGCCGCACCACTTGCTCGGCGAACAGTCCCGGAATCGACACCGACGCGGTCACCGGCCGCGACAGCACCGCCCGATTCGACCAGCCGTCGAGACGGGCGTGCTCGACCGTGTCGAGCACATCGATCGACGACACCCGGATACCCGGATCGGCGGTGATCGCCGCCAACACCCGGTCGCATCTCGCGATCAACCCGTCGACGTCGCCGGCACTGAAGACATCGGTGTCGTACTCGATGCGCAACCGCATCCGCGCACCGGGAATTGCCTGCATCGCGAGTGGATAGTGGTTGAACTCGCGGCTCACGACATCGGTGACGGCCAGCCCATCGGCGCCCGGCGCGAAGCCCGCGTCCAACGGATAGTTCTCATAGACGAACAGCGTGTCGAACAGCTGCTCCTGGCCCGCGAGACGGTGGATCTCCCCAAGCGCCAGGTGCTGGTGTTCGAGGGTGTGAATGTGGTTGTCCTGGAGCTGATTCAACAACCCGGCGACGGTGGTCGTCGTGGTGCAGCGCGCCCGCACCGGGACGGTGTTGATCAGCAGGCCGATCATCGAATCCGCACCGGTGACCTCATCGGGACGCCCCGACACGGTGGTCCCGAACAGAACGTCACGCCGGCCCGTCAGCGAGTTCAGCAGCACTGCCCATGCCGCTTGCAGGACGATGTTCACCGTCGTCCGGTGTGCGCGCGCCACCTCGCCGAGCGCCTGGGTGATCGGCTCGGACAGCTCCGCCGATGCGATGCCGCGCGGTCCCGAGCCGGCCGTGCCGGTCCGACCGACCATCGTCGGGGCATCGACACCTGCGAGCACCTGCTCCCACGCCGCACGGGCAGCGCTCAGATCGCGCTCCGCGAGCCAGGACAAGAACCGGCGATACGGCGGAGCGGCCGGCAACTGCTGCCCGTAGTAGCCGGCGAAGATCTCCTGCAGCAGCAACGGCAGCGACCATCCGTCGATCACGATGTGATGGGCCGTCAGCACGAAACGGTGTCGGTCGGAGGCGAGTTCGACCAGAGCCGCCCGCAGCACGGGGCCGTGCTCGAGCGAACCCACCGCGGCGCGCTCGGCGGCACACAGTTGCCGCATCTGTTCTTCGGAGCCGAATGCGGCCTCTCGCCAGCCGATCTCCGGATGAGTCGGGATGATCTGCAGCGGCTCGTCGAATCGCTGAGAGAAGCGTGCCGCCAGGTGCGGGTGACGCCGCGCGACGGTGGACACCGCATCACGCAACCGGGAAGGATCCACCCCACCGTCCAGCGTGAGATCGAGTTGCAACGCGTAGAGGTGATCGTCGTCGGCGCCCATCGCATCGGCGTGGAACAGCAACCCCTGCTGCAACGGACTCAACGGCAGCACATCGGCCACATCGGAGTTCTCGACGAGCCGATCGAGGTCGGCCTGGCGGACCCGAGCCGGGAGGACGTCCGACGGCGTCAATCCGCCACCTTCGCCACGGCGTACCAACCCGCAGATCCCCGTCAGCGCCTCGAACCAGAGCCGGCTCAACCGCTCGACTTCGACGTCGTCGAGTACTGTTGTCGCCCAAGTCCACTGGGCCCGCAGACGCGGCCCCGCAGGGGAGTCGACAGTCGCGGCGTCCAGACCGAGCGAGTACATCAACGGGGTCGTGACCCCCGTCGCCGCAGCGGTCACAGACACGGCGTCGGCGTCGAGGCGCCACAACTCCTCCGACAGCTCGCCCGCACCGAGCCGGCCGAGATAGTTGAATCCGATCACGGGCTCGGGGCCGTCGAGTTCGATTTCCGGATTCACATGGCGAAGCAGTCCGTAGGTGACTCCGTCAGGCAGCGCCCGCAGGTGCTCCTTGGCCTGCTTGACCACACCGTCCAACGCCGGTTCGCCGGCGACCACCTCGGGCCAGGGCAACCCGCCGGACAACGCCACCGGGTACTTCGCGGTGAACCACCCGACCGTTCGCGACAGATCCACACCGTCGGCGATCTCCTCGGCGCGACCGTGGCCCTCCACCTCGATGCCGACCGGCGCGGCACCGGCATCCAGGAACTCCGCACATGCCACACCGTAGGCAGCCAGCAGGATGTCCTGCACCCCGGCGTGATACGCCGCGGGGACCTCGCCCAGCAACATCCGCGTGGTCTCGGTGTCCAACTCCACCGACAACCGCCCCGCCGTGGCGTAGGTGTCACGCCCGGAGTCCGGCGCCGCCAGCACCTCCGGTACCGCCAACACCTGCCGCCATCGATCAGCAACCCCGGCGACCGCCTCCGACACTGCGTGATCGGCCAGCACGGTCGACCACCTGGCGAACGACGTGCCGCCGGGCGGCAGCTCGATCGGCAGACCCGCAAGATGATGAGCCCACGCGATGTTGATGTCCTCGACCAGGATTCGCCACGACACCCCGTCGACGGCGAGGTGGTGGACACTCAACAACAGTTGAGCGGTGGATCTCGCCCACACCGCTGCGACCATCGCCCCCGCGAACGGGTCCAACCGTGACTGCGCCGCCGAGACGACGTCGTCGGTCAGTCTCTCCGCGCTGACCAGGCACTGCGCAGCGGTCACCGCGCCCGGCGCCTGCGCCACGAACGACCGGTTGCCTGCGCCGTCGTCGTCGACACGCAGCCGCAACATCGCATGCCGGTCGAGCAGGGCCTGCAACACGACCGGGACGTCGGCCTCGTCGACGCCGTTCGGCGCCTGCAGCACCGTCGTCTGGTTGAACTGGCTCACCGGCCCGTCGATCTCGTTCAGCCAGGCCATGATCGGGGTCACCGACACCGGGCCCACACCGTCGTCGACCATCCCGGGACCGTCTGCAGCCCGCACGACCTGGGCCAACCGGGCCACCGTCTGCTCGACCACGACATCTCGAGGACGACACACCAGACCCGCCGCCCGGGCACGGGACACCACCTGCATCGACAGGATGCTGTCGCCGCCCAGCTCGAAGAACGAGTCGTCGACGCCGACCCGGTCAACCCCCAGCACCTCGGCGAAGAGTGCGGCCAGGATCTCCTCGACCGCCGTCGACGGAGCGCGGTACCCGTCGACGCCCTGGTATTCCGGCGCGGGGAGCGCACGACGATCCAGCTTGCCGTTCACCGTCACCGGTAACACGTCGAGCAACACCACGGCCGCGGGAACCATGTAGGACGGCAACCGTTCGGCCAGGGCGACCCGTGCCGGGCCGGGATCGACGGTGCCCGTGACATAGCCGACGAGCCGCTTGTCACCCGGGCGGTCCTCACGGGCGATCACCACCGCCTGCTCGACTCCGTCCAGGGCCGCCAACGCGGCTTGGACCTCGCCCAGTTCGATGCGGTAGCCACGGATCTTGACCTGCTCATCGGCTCGGCCGAAGTACTCCAACTGGCCGTCGGCGCACCATGACACCAGGTCGCCGGTGCGGTACATCCTCATCCCGGGTCCGCCGAACGGGCACGCCACGAACCGTGACGCGCTCAACCCCGACCGGCCGACGTAACCAGCCGCCACCCCCGCGCCCGCCACGTACAGCTCACCCATCACACCCGCGGGCACCGGACGCAACCATCCGTCCAGCACGAACAACGATGCCTCCGGCACCGGCTCACCGATCGGCACCACACCTGCGCCCGGCTGCAGCGGGCGGCTGATCGACGCGAAAATCGTGGCCTCGGTTGGACCGTACGCGTTCACCATCACCCGGCCCGGGGCCCACCGATCCATCACGTCGGCGGGGCATGCCTCGCCGTCGACCACCAGCGCCACCGACTCCAGGCCGTCGGGTGAGAGCATCCCGACGGCGGACGGCGTCTGGCTCATCACGTCGACGCGCTCCGCGACCAACAGCGCGTGAAACTCCTCCGGTGATGCCGCCACGGCCTCCGAGACCACGAGCAGCCGTCCCCCGGCGAGCAGCGGACCCCAGATGTCCCACACGGAAACGTCGAAAGCATAGGAATGCCACTGGGTCCACACCCCGGTACGCGGCAGGTCCGCGTTCACCGACGCCATCAACGAAGCGACGTTTCCGTGAGTGACCGCGACACCCTTCGGTCGTCCCGTCGTCCCCGAGGTGTAGATCAGGTACGCCACGTCGTCAGCCGCCGGCGCCGGCAACGCCGTATCCGGCTGCGCGGCGAGCCGGGGGTCGTGCGCGTCGACGAGGACCACACCGTGGCCTTCCAGCCGCCCCGCCCATTCCCCGGTGGTGACCGCCGCGACCGGTGCACTGTCGCCGAGCACGAACTCCACCCGTGCATCCGGATGACTCGGATCGATCGGCACGTATGCCGCCCCGGTCTTGAGTACCGCCATGATCGCCACG
This sequence comes from Mycobacterium hippophais, assembly GCF_027529605.1. Lineage (NCBI taxonomy): Bacteria > Bacillati > Actinomycetota > Actinomycetes > Mycobacteriales > Mycobacteriaceae > Mycobacterium > Mycobacterium hippophais. The sequence goes on from NZ_JAPZPY010000006.1 coordinate 20,647, forward strand.
ATGGCGTCAGCCGACCGGGGGAACAGCAGCGCAACCGATTCACCGGGCCCGGCACCCTGGCCGGACAGCAGATGCGCCAACCGGTTCGACGCCTCATCCAGCTCTCGATAGGTCAGGTTGCGACCTTCGAACGTCAGCGCCACCGAATCAGGGGTCCGAGCCACCTGCGACGCGAACAACGCCGGGATGGACGCACTCGAAGAGGCGGAATCTGCCAGCGCGGCCCGATTGCCCCAGACGTCGAGCCGCTCCTGCTCGCCCGCTTCGAGGACGTCGATCACGGCCAGTCGCTGCCTCGGATCGGCGGTCATCACCGTCAGCATCTTTTCCAGCAGTCTCGCGATGTCCGCGACGTCGAAGCCCGAGAACGACTGCGCCGCACCCGCCGTACTGATGAAGAGGTCATCGCCGGCCGTCGAGAAGATCCACCCGAAGCCGCCCACCGGTCCGGCGTTGGTGTACGACGCGGTCGCCGCGGCGCCGCCGAAGGACAACGAGTAGGCGGACGGCAGGAAGTTGACTCCCACCCTGCCTGCTGTCTGTGCCGCCCCGGGCAGGCGGCCTCGGCGCTCCAGCGCGTCCGCCGGATAGCGCTGGTGCTTCACGACTTCCCGCACCCGGGCGTCCACACCCCGGCAGAATTCGGCGATGGATGCTGCTGGTGAGACCTCGACCACCAGCGGCACGACGCCTGCGAACATCCCTGGAAGGGTCTTCGACTGCGGGCTGACGCGTCTGGTGACCGGGAAGTCGAGGACGACGGTCGATGACTCACCGCTGCGTCCTCGCAGCACGAGAGCGCACGCCGCTGTGAGGATCGACGACCGGGGCATGGCCCAGGCCTCCGACAGCGCGTCCACCTGGTGACGGAGCGAAGGATCCAGTCGCACGGGACGCGAATGTTCGTATCGCGCCTGGGTATCGTCACTTGACGGCGACGAATGGGGGAACTCGGCGGCGGCCGGCAAATTGTTCGTCCACCAGGCCTCGTCCTCGAGGAAATCCTCGGACGCCTCGTATTCGGCTTCGCAATCGACGACATCCTGCAATGCGCCGAACAGTGCGGGAGGGACCGGCGACCCCGAGACGACAGCAGAGTAGACCGATGCAATTCGCTGCCCAGCCAATCCGAGCGCGAATCCGTCCATGTTCAGGTGGTGGCAGCACGCGAACAGATGGAATTCGTCGCTGTGCGTTTGGAACAGGGCGAACTTGAGCAACGGCCCCGACAGCGGCATCGGCGTGCGCTGAATCGACTCGGCGATCCGGTGGACATCGCCCCACCCGTCGAGCGAGCCGGTCAGATCATGAAACGCCAGTTCGATGTCCGGGTCGTCGACGACGTACTGGACGACCTGACCGTCCACCTCCCTGAAGGCAGCCCTGGCCGACTCGACTTCGCGCACCACGCGCTGAACCGCCCACTCGAGCGCGTCGCGATCCACCGCTCCCGCGATGTGCACGAACATGCCCAGCTGCCACGCAGTGCCGACATCACCGGTCTCCTGCGCGAGCCAGATATCGAGTTGTCCGCGCGTCAACGGTAGGGCGCCCCCACCCGATTCCCCGATCGGTATCAACCTCTCAACCCCCTGCCGGTGTCACACGCCGAACCCGATCCGCCACCGATCGCCCCGCGTGGGCGTCCTGGCCGGATCTCGAGCCGATCCCGGCTCACGTGGCCCGGGCCGCAGTGCGCCCGGCTTTGCCGTGGTTCACCTGCCGGTGAACTCCTACGTGAGCGATCACGGGCAGATAGCGTTGCTCGATGTGGCCCATCAAGGTCAGGGGCACGCCACGATCGTGACCGCACGAATCGGCGCCCACCTGGCCCTCCCCTCGCTTCGCCCGCGTCCAACGGAATGGTGCACAGCACACTACTGGAAGGTAGCAAGTGCGTTCGGCGGTTTCGTCAGGTTGATGACGAAGCCGTCAACATATTAGCCGAATCCGTTCGGTGGTTTGACGGGGATACGTTGTCCGGAACGCCTATACCCAATACTCTGCCTGCATTAACCGGCGAAATTCATGGCGTGCTGGTCGTCAGCGGAATAGCAGTGTGGATCAGGTCCGACATTTGCGTCAGCTTCGCCGCGAGCGAATGTCGCCTCATCATCTGCGATTGGCCTGGCAAACGGCCGTCCTGGGCCGGCGCCGAAAAGGGGAGGTTCGCGTCCCGACCGTCGAAGAACGTTGCGCGCGCTAGGCGCACGCCACGATGCGGTGGGCCGGTTCGGGGTCGCCAGAGTTGCCCTGAGCGTCAATATTCCGCTCAGCGTACCTGCGCCGGTGCTGAGCGCCGCTGATTGCGAAATCTGGCGTGCGCCCGCTTTCAACGGGTCAATGCGAGGCGCAGAATCGCTGATGCGGCTCACGCACGTAGCGCCCTGCCCTACTCCGACTCGGCGGATTCGATCTTGCCGAAACGGCCGCGAAGCGAAGCCGTCGAGCTACCTTGTAAACGCAGCGGAGAACTTTCGAACCGTCGAAGTCGGGGGATGGTGTGGGCTCGAATCGGAATGCCGCCGGTAGTCTCTGCGCGTCGCGTGTTGGTTTTCGCTGATGGCGCATTCCGCCCGGAACGCGGGGGCGGCCCGCCCCACCGCGCTCTTCGTAATGGGTTCCGGGCGGTCCGGATCGTCCGCACTCACCCGGATTCTCTCGCAATGCGGTGGTTCGCTGCCGACTGCGCTGGTCGGGGCGACCAAGGACAATCAGCGCGGGCACTGGGAGCCGCGAACCGCCCTCTACGTCAACGAGGCGATCCTCCGTCGCCACGGCAGCGCCGGCTATGACCCGTCATTGCGGATCCAGGCTGAAGACGCGCTGAACCCAGCCGAGAAGGCCGCATGTATCGCCAAGGTGCGACAGTTCTTCGCCAAGTTGCCCACCGCCCCATTCGTGGTCATCAAGGAGTTGAGGATCACCTGTCTGGCGGACATCTGGTTCGACGCAGCTCGTTCGGCCGGATACGACATCGCCACGGTCATCCCGGTCCGCCATCCCGGCGAGGTGGCCGCGTCGATCGCGGCACGCGACAACTTGTCACCCGAACACTCGAGTGCCCTCTGGCTGAAGTACAACCTGCTTGCCGAGAGGCACACCCGTGAGGTGCCCCGGGCATTCGTCGAATACGCGAACCTGCTGGCCGACTGGCGGCACGAAGTCACACGGATATCCGCGGCGCTCGAGATCGATCTGAGCGTCCGGGACGACACCGCGATCGAGGAGTTCCTGCAACCGACCCTTCGACGACAGCGACTCGCCGGACCCGTGCCCGAGCCTTTCGGCACCGACTGGATCTCCGCGGTTTACACGGCCCTCTGCCGGGCCTCGCGGGACGAGCCGTGGGACCAGTCGGAGATGAACCGCGTCTACGAGGCGTACCGGGCCAGTGAACGTGGCCACTGGACGGCGTTCGAGGGCTTCCGCCGCATCCACGACAGCGTCCCGTCCCGCCTGCTCAGGCCTCCGGTGCAGAAGCTGTTCCTCGAACTCTTCGCCTTGGCTCACCGCCGGAACGAGACCTGGACCTACGTGGACCGGCGACCATGACCACGGCGGGATGAGCAACGTACTGCAGCCGCTCGACCAGGCCGTGTTCGACATCGAGCGGGCGACAGGCACGGCCAACCTCCTCCAATGCGCCTGGATTCTCCCCGGCGCGGTGAACCGCCGGGGCCTCGAGCACTTTCACCAGCGCCTACGACGCGATGTCCTGGCGTCTCGACGTATCGAACGATCGCCGCTGCCCTTCGGTCGCCATCGCTGGGTGGCGTCCTCGCGCATGTCGGACATCGAGTTCGTGACGACGGCGCGTCCGCGCAGCGATTTCAGCGATTGGCTGAACGAGCAACCCGGCATCATGCTTGACCCCGAGCACGGACCAGGCTGGCATCTCGCGGCACTTCCCTTCACCGACGGAGGCTCCGGGGTCAGCCTCGTCATCTCGCATTGCCTCACCGATGGCATCGGGTTGTGCGACGCGCTGGTCAACGCTGCCGGTGACGGCGACGCCGACGCGAACTGGCCCGACGCGGCGTCACGCAGACGCTCCCGGGCGCTCCGCGAGGACCTGCGGCAGACGGTGCGCGACACTCCGGCCGTCGGACGAGCCGGTGCCGCCGTGCTCAGGATGGGCCGGCAGGAGCGCGAGTCTGCCGAACCGACGCTTCCCGAGCACACCGGCGGGGACGAGATGGTCGTCATCCCGAGAGCAACGATCTTCGTGGACGCGGGTGACTGGGACAGCCGCGCCGAGACACTCGGGGGAACCAGCAACACCCTGCTGGCAGCCTTCGCCGCCCGGCTCGCAACCGGACTGCGACGAGTCACCGCCGACGGGCTCGTCACGCTGGACATGCCGGTCAACGAGCGCACCCCGGGCGACACCCGCGCAGGCGCCGTGCGGGATGCCCACGTGACCGTCGACCCGACTTCTGCCACAACCGATCTGAGCGGGATGCGGACCGCGATCAAACACGCGTTGATGCAACACCGGGAGACCGCGGACGACGAGATGGCGCTGATGCCACTTGTCCCGCTGCTCCCGCGGCGGGTGCTGAGACGAATGGTCAACGTGGTGCACGGCAGCGCGACGAGAGTCGTCTCGTCGAACCTCGGCGCCATCGACGAAGCGGCGAATCGCCCCGACGGCACGGAGGCCGCCTATTTCGCCATGATGTGGAAGTACCCGCACGTGACGAGGGAACTACTCCATCAGGGCGGGGGAATACTCGCGCTGCTCTCAGGACGATTGCACGGGCGCGTCTTCGTGTCGGTCTTCGCTTACCAACCGGGTCACTCGAATGACCAGCTGCCGCAGCGGCTGGTGGACACACTGCGGGAGTTCTCGCTCACCGGCACCGTGCTGTGAATCAGCGGAGCAGATCGGTCCGATCCGCTCCGCTGACTCGACGGCTCAGTACTTGTTGCAGGAGTTGAAAGCCTGCGCCATGACGGGCACGTTCTGGTCGGCGCCCGGCACGCTCATGAACATCCGCGCCAGCTGCTGACGCTGAGCCGGGCCCGCGGCGAAGAACTGGCGAAGGTAGGACTGCGACATCGGCTGCGAGTCGAACGCCGACGCCGGCCCGGGATTCTCGGCGCGCAGTGCCGCGACCCACTGGTCGTAGGTACAGGTGGAGTTGATGGCCGGCCCGAGATCAGGCTGCGCCGACGCGACGCCGGCCCCTACTGTCAACGACAGCGCCAGACCGCCCACCACAACGGCCACTTTGCTCGACGAAATTTTCATCATGCTTGTCTCCTTTCCCCCCGGCACCGAACTCTAATCGCCGAGACCGAATGTTGCCCATACTTTTCTGTCATCGTCGCCGCCTCGCCGTTCGTTACCAACGAAACGAATTCTCTCGTGATGCGCACGAATTCGACATGGTTCGGACCGGCGATGTGCGTGCGAATGACCCCGGCGCCGATTCAGACAGACCGCAGCGTCCTAAACGGGCGCGCGGGGAAACTCGACCGTGGGCGGATCGTCGTCGTCCCGGCGCTGCTCGGTTCCGAGCAGCGCACGGACCAGCCCACGCGGACCGTAGGGGCGCAGCATTGTGCTCGCCGGCCTCGGCCGCACCCGCTGCGGCCACCAGAACCAGCGCCCCAGCAGCGCGGCGATGGAGGGGGTCATGAACGAGCGGACGATCATCGTGTCGAACAGCAGTCCCAGACCGATGGTCGTGCCGATCTGGCCGATGATCTGCAGGTCACTGACCGCCATCGAGGCCATCGTGGCGGCGAACACCAGACCCGCGGTGGTCACGACCTTCCCGGTCCCACCCATCGCCCGGATGATGCCGGTGTTGATGCCGGCGCCCACTTCCTCCTTCATCCGGGACACGAGCAGGAGGTTGTAGTCGGATCCCACGGCCAACAGGATGATGACCGACATCGCCAGCACCATCCAGTGCAGGTTGATGCCGAGGATGTACTGCCACAGGAGCACGGACAGGCCGAAAGAGGCGCCGAGCGACAGCACCACAGTGCCCACGATGACCAGTGCCGCGATGAAACTGCGCGTGATGATCAGCATGATGATGAACACCAGGCAGATCGCTGCGATGCCGGCGATGAGCAGGTCGTAGGTCGACCCGTCCTGCCAGTCCTTGGCGGTCGATGCTGTTCCGGCGAGGTAGATCTTGGCGTCGCTCAACGGCGTTCCCTTGAGCGCCTCCTCGGCGGCGACCCTGAGTTTCTCGACCCGTTCGATGCCTTCCGGCGTCGCCGGATCACCGTTGTGGGAGATGATGAACCGCGCCGACTTCCCGTCCGGCGACAGGAAGGAAGCCATCGCGCGTTTGAAGTCGGGGTTCTCGAAGACCTCGGGCGGCAGGAAGAACGAGTCGTCGTTCTTGGCCGCGTCGAACGCCTGACCCATCGCACTGACGTCGGTGGTCTGCTCATCCATCTGTGCCGAGATCCCCGACATCGTGGAGTGCATGGTGAGCGACATCGTCTGAATGGTCCGCATCACCTCGATTATCTGCGGGAATTGCGCGGCGAGCTGAGGCAGGAGCACGTCCAGCTGCTCCATGTCCTTGGTGAGGACCTGGATTCTGTCGTGGAGGAAGTCCACACCGTCAATGGTGTCGAAGATGGACCGCAGCGCCCAGCAGATCGGAATGTTGTAACAGTGCTTCTCCCAGTAGAAGTAATTCCTGATCGGCCGGAAGAAATCGTCGAAGAGGGTGACGCTTCCCCGTAGCTCGTCGGTGATCGCGGCGATCTCCTGCGTGCTCACCACCATGCCGTGCGTGATCTCGTTCAACCGCTGGATCAGCGCGTACTGCTCCTGCAAGATGCCGATCATCACGCCCATGCTCTCGGCCTGCTTGAGCATGTCCCCATTGCGTTCGCTCTGGAATTTCTGCACCTGCCACTGGGTGGCGCTCTGCAGGCTGAGGAGAAACGGTATTGACGTCTTCTCTATCGGTGTTCCCTCTGGACGGGTGATCCCCTGCACCCGCGAGATCCCGGGAATCCCGAAGAGGGCCTTGGCGAGCTTGTTGAGAGTGATGAAGTCCGTGGGGTTCCGCAGATCGTGACCGGTCTCGATCATCAGGACGTCGGGCGTCAGACGCGCCTGGGTGAAGTGGCGTTCCGCAGCCGCGAATCCCTGGTTCGCCGGAATGTCCGGGGAGATGTACTTGCGGTCGTTGTAGCTCGTCTCATAACCCGGCAGCGCCAGCAGGCCGACGGCTGCGGTCGCGAGGGCCGCGACGAGGATAGGCGCCGGCCAGCGCGCGATCGCTGTGCCGATCCCCCGCCACCTGCGCGACTTGAGTCTGCGCTTGGGTTCCAGAAGCCCGATCGAGCTCGCCAGGGCCATGCCCGCAGGCACCAGTGTCACCGCGACGGCAACGGCTGCCAGCATGCCGACGGCACAGGGGACGCCCATCGTGTGGAAGTACGGCAATCGAGTGAAGCTGAGGCAGAGGATAGCGCCGGCGATCGTCAGTCCTGACGCGAGGACGACCGGAGCGGTACTGCGATATGTGGTGTAGTAGGCCGTCTCCCGGTCCTCGCCCGCTTGCCGCGCCTCCTGATACCGACCGAAGAAGAAGATCCCGTAGTCGGTGCCCGCCGCGATCGCCAGGAAGACCAGCATGTTGACGGCGAAGGTCGAGAGGACGAACACGTCGTTGGCGCCCAGTATCGCCACGATTCCGCGGGCCGCCGCCAGTTCCACGCCCACCATCACCAACAGCAGGATGACGGTGATGAACGAGCGGTAGACGATGAGCAGCATCGTGAAGATGATCACCACGGTGACGATGGTGATCTTCAGGATCGAGTCGTTGCCGCTGTGCTGCATGTCGGAGGCCAGCGGCGCCGCCCCGGTCACGTAGACCTGAACGCCGGCGGGCGGCGAGGACCGCGCGACGATGTCGCGAACCGCCTCCACCGACTCGTCTCCCAGCGGCGTGCCCTGGTTGCCGGCGAGGTTCAGCTGCACATAGGTGGCCTTGCCGTCCGGGCTCTGAACGCTCGATGACGTGAGCCGGTCGCCCCACAGGTCCTGCACGTGGGTCACGTGTTCGGGATCGTCGCGCAGCTGCTGGATCAGTCCCGCGTAGTACTGCCGGGCAGCCTCACCGAGCGGCTCCTGGCCTTCCAGGACGAGCATCGCCGAACTGTCGGAGTCGGATTCCTCGAACGCCTGGCCCATCCGCAGCATGCCCTGCGCCGAGGGCGCATCGGTGGGCATCAGAGACACCGAGTTCTCCTCCGCCACCTTCTCGAGTGACGGAATCGCGGAGCGCCAGTCCCAGCCGACCGAGGCCAGCGTCGTGTAGAGGATCACGGCGATCCACGCGACGATGATGACCGGCGAGAACCGGCGTATTGTCCGCGCGATGAACGGCGGGCGGTCTGTTCTTGTCCTCATACGACCCGGCTAGTCCCGCAACAGCAGGGAGCGCACCAGCGGTCGGGGCCCCACCGGTCGGAGCATCGAGCTGGCGGGACGGGGCCGCACCTGCTGTGGCCACCAGAACCAACGGCCGAGCAGGGCGGCGATGGACGGCGTCATGAAGGCACGCACGATCAGGGTGTCGAACAGCAGCCCGAGCCCGATGGTCGTGCCCACCTGGCCGATCGTGAGGAGGTCGCTGACGATCATCGAGCCCATCGTCGCGGCGAACACCAGACCTGCTGCCGTCACGACCTTTCCGGTACCGCCCATCGCCCGGATGATGCCGGTGTTGATACCGGCGCCGACTTCTTCCTTCATTCGCGACACGAGCAGCAGGTTGTAGTCCGAGCCCACCGCCAGCAGGACGATGACGGACATCGCCAGCACGACCCAGTTGATCTGTATCCCGAGTAGGTGCTGCCATACGAGGACGGACAGGCCGAACGACGCGCCCAGCGACAGCGCCACCGTACCGACGATCACCAGGGCCGCGATGAGGCTCCGCGTCATGATCACCATGATCAGGAAGATCAGGCACAGGGCGGCGACACCGGCGATCAGGAGATCGATCTTCGAACCGTCGATCTGGTCCTTCACCTGCGCGGCGGTGCCGGTCAGATACAACTTCGAACTCTCGAGCGGAGTCCCCTTGAGCGCTTCCTCGGCCGCCGTCTTGATCGGCTCGACCAGCTTGGTGCCCTCAGGTGTCGCGGGATCGCCCTTCTGCGAGATCAGCAGGCGCGCCGCTTTGCCGTCCGGCGACATGAAGATGTCCAGAACGCGCTTGAAGTCCTTGTTCTCGAAGATGTCCGGCGGCAGGTAGAAGGAGTCGTCGTTGTTCGAGGCGTCGAACGCCTTGCCCATCGCAGTGGCGTTGGTGTTCGAGTCGTCCATCTGGGCGAAGATCCCCGACATGGTGCTGTGCATCGTCAGCATCATCGTGCGGGTGCTCTGCATCTGGGCGATCATCGGCGGGAACGACAACAGCAGCTGCGGCATGAGCTCGTCGAGCTTGTCGAGGTCCGCCGTCAGGTCCTTCATCTTGAGCGTCACCTGGTCGACGCCGTCGATGGCATCGAAGAGTCCCCTGAACGCCCAGCAGATGGGGATGTTGTAGCAGTGCTTCTCCCAATAGAAGTAGTTGCGGATCGGCCGGAACCAGTCGTCGAAATCGGCGATGTGGTCCCGCAGCTCCACCGTGACTTCTTCGATCTCGTGGGTGGTTTCGACCATGCGGTGCGTCGTGCCGACCATCTCGGTCATCAGGGCCTGCATGCGCTGCATCACGCTGATCGTCGTGGACATCTCGTCGGCCTGTTTGAGCAGATCCTCCATGCGCGCCCGCTGGAACGGCATGGTCAGCTTCTGACTGGCATTGCTCATGCTCAGCATGAACGGGATCGAAGAATGCTTGATCTGCGTGCCTTCGGGCCGCGTGATCGACTGCACGTTGGCGACACCGGGAACGGCGAAGACCGCCTTGGCGAGTCTGTTGAGCACCAGCAGGTCCGCGGGGTTGCGCATGTCGTGGTCCGACTCGACCATCAGGAGCTCGGGTGAGGCCATCCGCGACTCCGGGAAGTGCCGCGCGGCAGCCGCGTAGCCCTGGTTCGCCGGGATGTCCTGCGGCAGGTACTTCTGGTCGCTGTAGCTCGGATTGTATCCGGGAAGCGTCAACAGGCCGATCAACGAGATCGCAATCGTGGCAACGAGAATCGGCGCCGGCCAGCGGACGATGGCAGTACCCACCCGACGCCACCGCCGAGTCGCCACCGTCCGTTTGGGATCGAACGTGGCCCAACGGCTGGTGGCGGCGATGCAGGCGGGCACGAGCGTGAGTGCCACTGCGACGGCGACGAGGATGCCTATCGCGCCGGGGACTCCGAGCGGTTGGAAGAACGGCAGTCGGGTGAAACTGAGGCAGGCGATCGCGCCGGCGATCGTCACCCCGGACGCGAGTACGACCTTGGCGACACTGCTGTACGACGTGAAGAACGCATTCTCCCGGTCCTCGCCGGCCTGACGTGCCTCCTGATATCGCCCTGCGAAGAAGATCGCGTAGTCGGTTCCTGCTGCGATTCCGACGGAGACCAGGAGGTTGACCACGTACGTCGTGAGTCCGACATATCCCTGGAGTGCCAGGAACGCGACCACACCACGGGCCACCTGCAACTCCACGAAGACCGTGAACAACAGGATGATGACGATGAGGATCTTGCGGTAGAGCAGCAGCAACATCAGGCAGATGACCCCGATTGTCACCAGGGTGATCAGCAGAACCGTCTTGTTGCCGCTCGTGCCCAGGTCGGCGACGATGGCCGACGGACCGGTCACATAGGTCTTGACGCCCGGCGGCGCCGGTGTGCGGTCGACGATGTCGCGGACGGCTGTGACAGAGTTCGTCGCCTCCGCCTGACCCAGCTCACCGACCAGGTCCATCTGGACGTACGCAGCTTTTCGATCGGCGCTCTCAGCTGCGCCCGCGGTCAGCGGGTCGCCCCAGAAGTCCTGGACGTGCTGGACGTGCGCTGGGTCGTCCTCCAGCTGACGGACGATCTCGTCGTAGTACCTGTGCGCTTCTTCACCGAGGGGCTCGGTGCCCTCGAGGACGATGATCGCCACGCTGCCGCCGGTGGACTGCTCGAACGCCTCACCGATGCGCTCCGCCGCGATCACCGACGGGGCGTCGGCCGGACTGAGCGACACCGAACGCTGCCGCTCGACCACCTCCAGTGGAGGAATCGTGACAGACAGCAGGACCATGATCGCCAGCCACCCGATGATGATCAGGGGCGAGAAGGATCGGATGAACGAGGCGATCCGCGGCCGTCGCACCCGCCGGTCCTCCGTGGAGACGTTACTCATGCGGCCTTCAGGAGGCATGAGGTGAACGCATTCGTGTTGTCGGACGTCTTCTCGGCCTTGACCTCACCGTCGACAGTGATGCGGCAACCGATGTTGCTGCTGTCGCCCTGGGCCATGAGGCTTCCTGTCGCGGTGGCATTCCCGATGTCGAACTGCAGCGTCCAGGGAAGGCTGATGCCCGTGATGTACTGCGGTTCGGAGTCCTTGTCGAAGTAACTGATGTTGGCGACGGTGCCGGGCGCGCCGAACACTTCGTACACCAACTGCTTGGGATCGAACGGCTTGGAATCGGCTGCTCTGGTGTCGGCGTATGAGACCCGATTGTCGGAGCCGAATATCCCGTGCAGACGCGACACCGTGAACCCGCCGGCAGCGACCACCGCGATCACGAGCAACGGAATCCACAACCGCTTCAGCAGCCTGAGAATCGCAGGACTCCTCCCCTGTACCAACAGCCCGGCACCATGCTGAGGCATGGCGCCACCTGATCGCAAACGCTGAACACCCCAGCGGGCGTCAACCGGTGGATGAAGGGTAACCCATGCCTGAAAGTGCCATATGGGCTTGTGCCCGACGCGATATGCGATTGCGATGGTCGCTTGATAAGTGCACGGCCGTACGGAAATCCTCGCTGTAATAGCAAACGACTCCATGCGCTACTACGGACACCGGAGCGGTGTATAACAGCAACTACATGATTAACCCCTTCGACCGTTCTTGAGCTGGTACGAATTCACTGTTGCCGATATCTGGCGAATTGTTGCACTTGCATCTAAGCGTTGCTCGCGGCAGCAGGCGTGAAGCCCGCAGCCGATTCTTCTCCTCGAATGCGAGGACGAGCGTCATCAAAATGTAATCAAGATTTGGGTTCGGTCAGCTTGACCATCCGGGCCTTTCGACTCCCCTGTCGGGGCCCGATGACGACTGGCGGCTCCGTTAATTAGCCGCCTCAGACGACCTCCCCGTCATGCCGATCCGTATCACCCGCGTCCCCGACACCGTCCGTTTGCCCGATGTGTTGGGAAACCTCATCTCCACCTCCTCACTCCTCTACCGTCCGTCTCCGGAGGGACGCGTCGGAAGGCCGCGTGCCGCCCCGGATCCCGGCGGTGGGCTCGACAATGTGCGGCACGGTGCGCAACAGAGGTGGGAGCCGGCATGTCACGAACCCTCGACTTCGAGGTCGAATCCGCGATCAGTGTCGAACAGATCCATGCCGCCTATTCCGAGGCGGACTACTGGGTGTCACGACTGGCGAACTACGGCGACAACGGTCGTCTCGACGCAATCGACGTCGTCGACGGCCTCGTGCAGGTCGTCACCGTCCAGGACCTGCGTAGCGCCCTGCTGCCCAAGCCGTTCGGAAAGCTGTATCCGCGTGACCTGGAGATCGTCCAGGACCAGACGTGGACCCTCGTCCACGGCGAGCTGCACGGGCAGGTCCGCATCGAGGCACGCGGCGCACCCGGTTCCGGTAGCAGCAGCGTGGTGCTGGCTCCGGCGGGCGGCGCCTCGCAGCTGCGCTGTACCGCGACGATGAAGGTCGACGTCCGGTTCGTCGGCGGCACGATCGAGGCCATGCTCGCCCGCCAGATGGTCGACGACACCCCCGAGATGCTGCGCTTCACCACAGTGTGGCTGAACGAGTGTGGCTGAACGAGCAGGCGTAGTGCGCTGTCACCTGACCCGTCGCAGGCGACGCCCGCGGGAGTCGACGGATCCGGCCTCGGCCGGGCCGAGGGGCAGGGCCCGCTTGAGTCGATCCCCGTAGGTGGCGAGCGTCTCCGCGGTCAGCATCTCCTCGTGCGTGCAGTCGACCGAGTGCACGGTGATGTTGCCGGCGACATGAGGGCTCCAGGCCCGCAGTATCTCGGCGCTCCTGTCCTCACCGGATCCCTGTGCACCGAACAGCACCATGTCGCCGCCGAAGACACCCGGTTCGTGCGCGCGGTACGACTCGATGTTCGCGGTCCCGTTCCGGATGATCCGGTCGACGAGCTCCTTGTAGCGGGTGAACACCGCCTCGCCCTGCAGCCGCAGCATCGCTTCGATCTGCTCGTTGCTGACCGAGTCGTCCAGACCCGCGTTGCTGATCTGGTAGAAGCGTGCGAGCTCGTCCCGCACGTGCTTCATGCCGAGAATCTGGTTCGGTGACGCGAGTCGGCCGTCGAGCTCGGGCTGGGCGTCCAGAACGACGAGGCGCGCCACTTCGCAGCCGCGCCGTTCCAGCTCGACGGCCAGTTCGTGTGCCACAACGCCGCCGTAGGACCAGCCGAGCAGGTGGTACGGCCCGTTGGGTTGGAGGTGCTGGATCCTGTCCGCATAGCTTCTCGCCATGTCGGGGATCGACCCGGCGGCGTCGTCGTCTGTCTGCTGGATCCCGACGATCGGGCAGTCGAGGTGCCTGCCGAGGACCTGATAGGGCCAACTCAGCCCGCTCGCGGCATGGACGCAGAACAGCGGAGCGCCACTGCCCTTCTTCAGGGTTTGGATCGGCACGACCTCCTGCGAGGAGTCGGCGCCGGTCTGAAGCTGCTGACGCAGACCCGCCACGGTGGGCGACTCGAACAGGGCCGATATCGATATGTCGGCGTCCAGGCTGCTGTTGACCGCGGCGACGAGGCGCATCGCCGACAGCGAGTCCCCACCGAGTTCGAAGAACGAGTCGTCGACGCCGACGCGCGGCACTCCGAGCACCTGCTCGAAGATCCCGACCAGGACCTCCTCGACGGTATCGGCGGGGGCACGGTACCGCCCCGCGGTGTACTCGGGTGCGGGCAGGGCCCTGGTGTCGAGCTTGCCGTTGACGGTGAGCGGCAACGCGTCGAGCACCACCACTGCCGCAGGCACCATGTACGAGGGCAGCCGTTGCGCCAGCCGCGCCCGGATGCCACCGGGATCCGCTGCGCCGGGGCGTGCTTCGGTGACGTAGCCGATCAGACGGGTGACGCCGGTGCTGCCGTCGCGGGCGACCACAGCCGCCTGGTCCACCCCGTCGAGCGCGGTGAGCGCGGACTGCACGTCGCCGAGTTCGATCCGGTGACCGCGGATCTTGACCTGCTCGTCGGAGCGGCCCACGTAGCGCAGTTGCCCGTCGTCACCCCAGCGCACCAGGTCGCCGGTGCGGTACATCCTCGAGCCCGGCGACCCGAACGGGCAGGCGATGAACCGCGATCCGGTCAGGCCCGGCCGTCGCACATAGCCCTGCGCGACACCGGTGCCCGCGATGTACAGCTCACCGACAACGCCGGCGGGCACCGGCCGCAGCCAGTCGTCGAGCACGAACAATGCCGCCTCGGCGATCGGCGCGCCGATGGGCGCAGGTCCCGATTCCGCCGTCAGCGGCGTGCTCATCGACGCGTAGATGGTGGTCTCGGTCGGGCCGTAGGCGTTGACCATCACCCGGCCCGGCGCCCACCGGTCCACCACCTCCGCCGGACATGCCTCACCGCCGACCAGCAGCGCCGTCGAGCCCAGGCCGCTCGGCGAGAGCATCCCCACCGCCGACGGCGTCTGCGTCAGCACGTTGACCTGCTCGTCGATCAGAAGTGCATGGAACTCCTGCGGCGATGCGGTGACCTCCTCACCGACGACGACCAGCCGGCCACCGCCGAGCAGCGCCCCCCAGATCTCCCAGACGGAGAAGTCGAAAGCGTACGAATGGCATTGCGTCCAGACCTGTCCCGGTGGGAGGCCGGCGTCCAATGAACCCAGCAGCTGGGTGATGTTGCGGTGGGTGATCGCCACGCCCTTGGGGACGCCGGTGGTGCCTGAGGTGTAGATGATCTGGGCGACGTCGTCCGGTGCGGGCATCGGCGCGGCGCCGTGCCAGAAGCCGATGCCCCAGTCGTCGACCGGATCGTTCACGTCGATCACCGCGACATCATGGGCCGCCACCCGCGACCGCAGCTCCGCGGTGGTGATCACCGCAGCCGGGGCGGCGTCGTCGAGCATGAAGCCGATCCGCGCGTCGGGGTGCATCGGATCCATCGGGACGTACGCCGCACCGGATTTGAGCACCGCCACGATCGCGACGACCGCCTCCGCGCACCGGGGCATCAACAACCCGACACACTGTCCGGCGTCGACACCCCGGCCCACCAGCATCCGCGCCAGCCGGTCCGATGCCGCATCAAGTTCGCGATAGGACATCGAGCGCCCGCCCGCCGACACCGCCACGGCGTCCGGCGTCCGTGTCACCTGCGCCGCGAACATCACCGGCACCGAGATTCCGGCTGCCGGCGGGCGGGTGAGTGTCGCGCGGTTGCCGACCTCGTCAAGGCGCGAACGCTCGGTGTCGGCCAGCGCCTCGACCGATGACAACCGCCGCCACGGGTCACCGGCCATCGCGGCGAGCACGCGGCGCAGCCGCTCGAGGATCTCGCCGATCCTGGCGTCGTCGAACACCTCGGCGTCGTACTCGACCCGGAAGCCGATCTCGTTGCCGGGCTGGGCTTCCACCGTCAGCGGGTAGTGGTTGTTCTCGTGGTGGGTGAACTCGCTGATGGACAGCTCGTGTTCGCCCGCCACCGCGCCGGCGTCGACCGGGTAGTTCTCGTAGACGAACAGCGTGTCGAACAGTTGGTCGTGGCCCGTCGCGCGGTGGATGTCGCTGAGCGCCAGGTGTTGGTGGTCGAGCAGGTCGTTGTGCGCGTTCTGCAGTTGGTCGAGCAGATCGGCGACGGTGGTGGCCGGCGTGATCCTCGCCCGCACCGGCACGGTGTTGATCATCAGACCCACCATGGACTCCGCGCCCGCCACTTCCGACCGGCCGGATGCCGTGGTGCCGAACGCGACGTCGTGCCGGCCGGTCAGTGAGGTCAAGAGCATCGCCCAGGCCGCCTGCAGCACGGTGTTCACCGTGGTGTGGCAGGAGCGGGCCAGCTCGCCGAGCGCATCGGTGATCTGCTCCGACACCCGGTACGACCTCACCCCGCGCGGGCCGGCATGGGTCTGTGGAGCGACCAGCGTCGGAGTGGCGAAGCCGTCGAGCGCGTCGCGCCATGCCGCGCGGGCGGCCTCGACGTCGCGATCGGCGAGCCAGGTCACGAAGCGGCGGTACGGCGGCGCGGCGGGCAACCGGTGTCCGTGATAGCCGGCGAATATCTCCCCGAGCAGGATCGGCAGCGACCACCCGTCGACCACGATGTGGTGGAAGGTCAGGACCAGCCGGTGCCGGTTCCCCGGCGTGCCGATCAGCGCCGCCCGGACCGCGGGCCGGTGGGCCAGGTCGCACACCTTGGTCCGCTCGTCGGCACACAGCTGTGCGATCTCCGGCTCCGGATCGCGGTCGTCGCCCCGCAGATCGAGGTACCGCCACGCCATCACGGGGTCGGCGGGGATGATCTGCACCGGTTCGTCGAACTCGTCACAGAAGCGGGCGGCCAGGTGCGGATGCCTGTCGACGACGGCGTGCACGGCATCGCTCAACCGCTCGGGATCGAGCGGGCCGGCGATGGTGAAATCAAGTTGCAGCGCATAGATGTCGTCGTCGGGGCGCGCGGTGGCGGCGTGGAAGAGCAGGCCCCGCTGCAGCGGTGTCAGCGGCAGGATGTCGGCGGCCCCGTAGTGCTGCTGCACGAGGTCGATCTGTTGCTGGTCCAGTTGGGCCGGGACGATGTCGGACGGCGTCAGGCCGCCGCCGCCGGAGCTCACGTGCGCGCAGATCCCGGCCAGCGCCTCGAACCAGAGCCGGCTCAGCCGGCTGACCTGGCCGTGGTCCAGCGCCGACGGCGCCCACGTCCAGGAGGCCTGCAGGCGCGGCCCGCCGTCGGTGTCCATGGTGACCGCGTTCAGTTCCAGCGTGTGCGGCAACGGCATCGGCACCGCCGCGGCCGCCCCGGTGAGCGAAAGCCCCTCCTCGGAGATTCGCCACAGGTCGTCGGAGAGGTCACCGCCCGACACGCCGATTCGGCCCAGGTAATTGAAGCCGACGGTGGGGTCGGCCGCGTTCAGACCGGCCTCCGGATTCAGGTAACGCAACAGCCCGTAGGTGAGGACGTCGGGAAGGGCGCGGAGTTGTTCCTTGACGGCCTTGACCGTCGCCCCCAGCGCAGCGTCGCCGGCGCTCACCTGCGTCCACGACAACCCGCCCGGCGTGAGCGCCACGGGGTACTTGGTGGTGAACCACCCGACCGTGCGCGACAGGTCGACGTCGTCGGCGAGTTCCTCTGCACGCCCGTGTCCTTCGACGTCGACGGCGACCGTGGCCGAGCCGGTGCCCAGCAGTTCGGAGACCGCGAGACCGAACGCGATCAGCAGGATGTCCTGTACTCCGGCGTGGAACGCCGCGGGTACGTCACCGAGGAGACCGCGGGTGGTGTCGGCGTCCAGCGCCGCCGAGAGGTGCCCGGCGGTGGCGAAGGTGTCGCGCTCGGGCTGCACGGCGGGCAGCATGGCCGGGGTCTCGGCGATCCGCCGCCATGAGGCGGCGTGGCCCGCCACCTCCGCGGTGCGGGCGTGCTCGACCAGCAGCCGGGACCAGCGCAGGAACGACGTCCCGCCGGTCGGCAGTTCCACCGGTCGGCCACCGCGGTGCTGCGCCCACGCGATGTTGAGGTCTTCCAGCAGGATCCGCCAGGACACCCCGTCGATGGCCAGGTGATGCACGATCAGCGCGAGCCGGCCGGTGGACGTCGCCCACAGCGCGCTGAGCATCGTCCCGGCGGCCGGGTTCAGCCGGGCCCGCACCGCGGTCATCGCGTCGTCGGTGAGTTGGTCGACGGTGTGCAGGCAGCTTCGCGCGTCGACCGATCCTGGATCGGGCACGTAGATCGTCCAGACGCCGGAGTCGCCGTCGGCGGCGCGCAGGCGCAGGGTGGCGTGCCGGTCCAGCAGAGCCTGGAGCACCACCACGACGTCGTCCTCGGTGACTCCGGCGGGAGCCTGCAGCACCATCGTCTGGTTGAACTCGTCGACCGGGCCGTGCACGCTGTTCAGCCAGCGCATGATCGGCGTGGGCACCACCGGTCCGACGCCCTCGTCGACCTCGACGGCCGAGCCGTCGGCCTGCGTGACCACCCGGGCCAGCCTCGCCACCGTCTGTTCGACGAAGACGTCGCGCGGCCGGCACAGTATTCCGGCCGCCCGCGCCCTCGCGACCACCTGCATCGACAGGATGCTGTCGCCGCCGAGTTCGAAGAACGAGTCGTCGACGCCCACCCGCTCGACGCCCAGTACCTGCGCGTAGATGCCCGAGAGGATCTCCTCGACCTCGTCGGCCGGGGCGCGGTATTCCTCGACGGTGTACTGCGGTGCGGGCAGGGCACGGGCATCGAGTTTTCCGTTGACCGTCAGCGGCAGCGTGTCGATCGCCACCACCGCCGCGGGCACCATGTAGGCGGGCAGCACCTGCATCAGCTGGTTCCGCGCCTCCGCGACATCTACTGTGCCGGGGATGGACTCGATGACATAGCCGACGAGGCGCCGGTCGCCCGGGCGGTCCTCGCGCACGGTCACCACCGCCTGCTCGACACCGGGCAGTCCGGCGAGTGCGGTCTGGATCTCCCCCAGCTCGATGCGGTATCCGCGGATCTTCACCTGCTCGTCGGCGCGACCCAGGTACTGCAGTTGCCCGTCGGCGTCCCACCGGGCGAGATCACCGGTGCGGTACATCCGCGTCCCAGGCGCTCCGAAAGGGCATGCCAGGAAACGCGATCCGGTCAGGCCGGGTCTCCGCCAGTAGCCGGCGGCCACACCGGCGCCGGCCACGTACAGCTCGCCGACGACGCCCGCGGACACCGGCCGCAGCCACCTGTCGAGAACGAACAACGCGCCGCCGGACACCGGTGAGCCGATCGGCACCACCCCGGTCCCCGCGACAAGCGGCCGGCTCATCGCGGCGTAGATCGTGGCCTCGGTCGGCCCGTAGGCGTTGAGCATCACCCGCCCCGGGGCCCACCGCTCCACCACCTCCGTCGGGCAGGCCTCGCCGGCGACCACCAGCGCGGTCGACTCCAGACCGTCCGGCGTCAGCATCCCGACGGCCGAGGGGGTCTGGTGCAGGACGCTGACCTTCTCGCCGACCAGCAGCTGGTGCAGATCGTCGGGTGCGGCCACCATCTCCTCCGGAACCACCACCAGCCTGCCGCCGTGCAGCAACGCACCCCAGATCTCCCACACCGAGACGTCGAAGACCAGCGAGTGCCACTGCGACCACACCTGCCCCGGTCCGGTGGGCAGGTCGGCGTGCAGCGTGGCCAGTAGCCGGGTCAGGTTGCGATGCGTCACCGCAACACCTTTGGGGACGCCGGTGGTGCCCGAGGTGTAGATCAGGTAGGCCAGGTCGTCGGGGCCGGCGGCACGGGCACAGCCCGGCGAACCGGTCGCCGCCGGAGCGGGACCGGCGACGTCGACGACGGCGATTCCCGAGCCCTCCAGCCGGTCCCGCAGGTCCGCCGTCGTCACCGCGGCGACGGGTTCGGCGTCGGTGAGCATGAACTGCAGTCGCGCCGCAGGCAGCGCAGGGTCGATCGGCAGATACGCCGCGCCCGTTCTGAACACCGCCAGGATCGCCATGATCGCGTCCGCGGAGCGCGGCAACAGCAGCGCCACGCACCGTCCGGGTCCCGCGCCCTCGGCGGCCAGCACCGACGCCAGCCGGTTCGCGGCGTCGTCCAGTTCGCGGTACGTCATGCTGCGGCCGGCGCCGCTCAGCGCGACGGCATCCGGTGTCCGGGCCGCCTGTTCGGCGAAGAGTTCCGGCACCGGTACCGGTGAGGCCACCTGCTCGGTCAACACCGCGCGGTGACCCCAGTCGTCGAGGCGTCGGCGTTCGCCCTCGTCCAGCACGTCGGCCGACGACACCCTGCGGGTGAGGTCGACGGTCATCGCCTCGAGCACCCGCCGCAACCGGGCCACGAGGGTCTCGATGCTCCGCGCGTCGAACACGTCGGTCCGGAACTCCACGTTCCCGCCGATTCCGGCGTGGGCGCCGTCCTCGGTCCAACGTTCGGTCAGCGAGAACACCAGATCCATGCGCGCGGTGCGGGTTTCCGCGGGCAGCGGCCTCGCCTCCAGGTCCCCGAGCGCCAGCCCGGCACCCGGGTCGCCCGCGAAGTTCTGCCATGCCAGCATCACCTGCACCAGCGGATGGTGAGACATGCTGCGCGCGGGGTTGAGCCGCTCGACCAGCACCTCGAACGGAACGTCCTGGTTCTCGTAGGCGGCCAGACTTCGGCGGCGCACCTGTGCCAGCACCTCGGCGAACGTCAGGTCGTCGGTGAGGTCGACGCGCAGCACCAGGGTGTTGACGAAAAAACCGACCAGGTCGTCGAGGGCGGAATCGCGGCGCCCGGCGATCGGGAAGCCCACCGCGACATCGGGACTGGCGCTCAGCCTCGAGCAGAGCACCGCCAGCGCGGCCTGCATCACCATGAACGTGGTGGCCTTGTTGTCCCGGGCCACCCTGGCGACCGCGTGCTGCAGCTCGGCCGGCCAGTCCACCGGGACGGCTGCGCCGCGGTGGTCCGCCACCTGGGGGTAGGGCCGGTCGGTGGGCAACTGCAGGCGCTCGGGCATGCCGGCCAGTGCCTGCTGCCAGTAGGCCAGTTGCGCGGCGATCGAGCTCTCGCTGTCGTCGAGGTCGCCGAACTGCTCGCGCTGCCACAGTGTGTAATCCGGGTACTGCACCGGGAGTTCGCCCCACTCGGGGCGCCGCCCGGCGCACCGCGCGGCATACGCCTCACCCAGATCGCGCACCAGCGGGGTGATCGACCAACCGTCAGCCGCGATGTGGTGCACCACGGCGACCAGCAGGTGCTCGTCGCTGTCGACGTGGAACAGCTTCGCGCGCAGCGGTATCTCGGTGGCCAGGTCGAAGCTGTGGCAGACGGTCTCCGCGACGGCGGAATCGAGCCTGTCCCGGGACCAGGTGGCGGTGTCGACGACCTCCCAGCCGAAGTCGGCCCAGCGGGCCGGCAGCACGAGCTGCTGGGGCACTCCGTCGGGCGCGGCGATCAGGGTGCGCAGGCTCTCGTGACGGCCCACCACGTCCGTCAGCGCCGCTGCCAGCGCCTCGGTGTCGACGCGCCCGTGCAGTCGCAGCGCCACCGGCATGTTGTACATCGGCGAGGGGCCCTGCAGCTGGTCGATGAACCAGAGCCGGTTCTGGGCGAACGACAACGGCAGCACGTCGGGCCTCTCGACGCGGACCAGCGGCTTGCGCCCTGCGGCCTGTCCGTCGAGTCGGGACACCAGCTGCGCCACCGTCGGCGCGTCGAACACCGTGCGCACCGAGAGTTCGGACCGCAGGGTGTCGTTGACCGCGGAGATCAGCCGCATCGCCGAGACCGAGTCGCCGCCGAGATCGAAGAAGGAGTCGTCGACGCCCACCCGGTCGAGGTCGAGAACCTGTGCGTAGATGCCCGCCAGGATCTCCTCGGTCGGGTTGCCGGGGGCGCGGTAGCGGTCGCCGTCGCGGTACTCCGGCGCCGGCAGCGCGCGGGTGTCGAGCTTGCCGTTCACGGTGACCGGCAGCGCGTCGACGACGACGACCGCGGCGGGCACCATGTACCCGGGCAGCCGCTCGGCCAACTTCGCGCGGGTCTGGGCCGTGTCGATCGACCCGGTGGCGTAGCCGACGAGGCGCTTCTCGCCCGGGCTGTCCTCGCGGGCGATGACGACCGCCTGCTGGACGCCGTCGAGTTCGGCAAGGGCAGCCTGGATCTCACCGAGTTCGATGCGATAGCCGCGAATCTTGACCTGGTCGTCGGCGCGCCCGATGTATCGCAGCTGTCCGTCGGGGCCCCAGCGGACCAGGTCCCCGGTGCGGTACATCCGATCCCCGGCCGCGCCGAACGGGCAGGGCAGGAATCGCGAAGCCGTGAGCCCCGCGCGATTCACGTAGCCCATTCCCACGCCTCGCCCGGCGACGTACAGCTCGCCGACGACGCCATCGGGAGCCGGTCGCAGCCACTGGTCGAGAACGAACAACGCCGCCCCGTGCACCGGGGCACCGATCGGTGGCGCCTCGTGCCCCGGGGCCAGCGGAGTGCTCCTGGACACCCACATGGTGGTCTCGGTGGGGCCGTAGACGTTGACCATCACCCGGCCCGGCGACCATCTCGTCACGGTCTCCACCGGGCATGCCTCCGCGCCGACCACCAGGCTCGACACATGTCCGAGGTCCTGCGGGTCCAGGCCGCGCACCGCCGACGGCGTCTGGGTCAACACCGTGACCTGTTCCGCGCTCAGCAGCTGATGGAAGTCCTCGGGTGAGCGCGTCACCGCATCGGGCACCACGACCAGTCGGCCACCGTGCAGCAGCGCACCCCAGATCTCCCACACCGAGAAGTCGAAGGCGTAGGAGTGGAACTGCGTCCACACCTGGTCGGCTGACAGCTCGAAACCCACATCGAGGGCGTCGAACAGCTGCACCACGTTGTGGTGGCTCACCGCAACGCCTTTGGGCATGCCGGTGGTGCCCGAGGTGTAGATCACGTGGGCGATGTCCTCGGGCGACGGACCCGGCAGCGCACTGCTGGGGCGGGTGGCGATGCGGGGGTCGTCCACCCAGATCACCGGCAGGTCACCGGTGAACGTGTCGGCCAGGTCTGCGGTGGTGATCGCCGCGACCGGCCGGGCGTCGTCGATCATGAACGCGACCCGCGCCGCCGGATGGGCGGGGTCTATCGGCACGTAGGCCGCCCCGGATTTCAGCACCGCGAGGATCGCGGTGATCGCGTCCGCCGACCGCGGCAGCAGCAGCGCCACATACCCGCCGGGGCCCGCCCCGAACTCGACCAGCATGTGCGCCAACCGGTTCGACGCCTCGTCGAGCTCACGGTAGGTCATCGACCGCGCACCACACGAGACCGCCACCGCGTCCGGCGTCTTCGCCGCCTGGGAGCAGAACACCGCCGGAATCGTCACCGGCGTGCAGGACTCCGTCAGCACCGAACGGTGGCCGACCGCGTCGAGGTGCGCGTGCTCGGCGTCGTCCAGCACGTCGATCTTCGTCGGCCGCAGGGCCGGATCGGCGGTCATCGCCTCCAGCACCCGGCGGAACCGGTCGACGATGCCCGCGATGCCCGCCGCATCGAAGACCGCGGTGTCGAACTCGACCCGCAGGCCCAGTTCGTCGCCGGGCAGCGCCACCACCGAGAGCGGATAGTGGTTGTGCTCGTGGCTGGCCACCTCGGTGACCGCCAGGTCGTGTGCGCCGGACAGCGCCGTGGCGTCGACGGGATAGTTCTCGTAGACGAACAGCGTGTCGAACAACTGGTCGTGGCCGGTGATCCGGTGGATGTCGGTCAACGGCAGATGCTGGTGCTCGAGGGTGTCGGTGTGGGCGCCCTGCAGTTGACCGAGGAGGTCGGCGATCGTGGTCGTCGCGGAGATGGTGGCGCGCACCGGCACCGTGTTGATCAGCAGGCCGACCATCGACTCGGCGCCGGCGAGGTCTGCGGGCCGGCCCGAGACGGCGACGCCGAACGCGACGTCGTTCTGACCGGTCAACCACATCAGCATTTGCGCCCACGCCGCCTGCAGCACCGTGCTGGCGGTGGTGCGGCAGGTGCGGGCCAGCTCGCCGACGGCGTGCGTGTCGGCGGCGGACAGCTGGAACCTTTCGACCGAGCGGGCACTGCGCGCCGTTCTGATCCCGGAACCGACCAGTGTCGGGGTGTCGAACCCGTCGAGCACCTCATGCCAGGCGGCGCGTGCGCCCTCGACGTCACGCCCGGCCAGCCAGGTCATGAAGCGGCGGTAGGGCACCGCAGGCGGCAGCGGCTGCCCGTAATAGCCGGCGAAGATCTCCTGCAGCAGGATCGGCAGCGACCAGCCGTCGAGCAGGATGTGGTGGTTGGTGAGCACGAATCGGTGCTCGTCGTGCGCGGTGCGCACCAGGGCGGCGCGGAAGGCCGGCTCGTCGCCGGGGTCGACCACCGCGGCGCGTTCGGCGGCGAGGAGCCGGTGCATCCGGCCGTCGTCGCTGTCGGCGGCGGCGAGCTCGACGTAGCGCCAGGCGGCGCGAGGCTCGGCAGGCAGTATCTGCACCGGCTCGTCGAACTCGCGGCAGAACGTGGCGACCAGGTGGGGATGGCGCCCGACGAGCGCCTGGACCGCGGCGTGCAGGCGGTGCCTGTCGAGTGGCCCGCGCAGGCCGATGTCGAGTTGCACCGCGTACAGGTCGTCGTCCTGCGCCGCGCCTGCGTGGAACAGCAGTCCGCGCTGCAGGGGGGTGAGCGGCAGGATGTCGGCGATGTCGTGCCGCTGCTGCAGTTCGTCGATCTGCTGCCGGCTCAGGCGCGCGGGTGCGATGTCGGACGGTGTCAGACCGCCGCCACCGGACCGCACGTGTGCGCAGATGCCTGCCAGGGCCTCCGACCACAGTCGGCTCAGCCGGTCGACCTGGTCGTGATCGAGGACCGACGGCGCCCACGTCCAGGTCGCCTGCAGGCGCGGGCCTGCGTCACCGTCGACGGTCGCGGCGTCCAGCGACAGGGTGTGCGCCAGCGACATGGGCACCGCCGCAGCGGCGTCCGTCGGGATCTCCTGGTCGACCCGCCACAGGTCCTCGGAGAGCCCCGCCGCGCCGGCGCCGAGGCGGCCCAGATAGTTGAACCCGATCGTCGGGTCCGCACCGGGCAGGTCGACGTCCGGGTTGAGGTAGCGCAGCAGGCCGTAGGTGAGGCCGTCCGGTAGGGCGCGGAGCTGTTCCTTCGCGTTCTTGACGACAGCGCCCAGCGCGGCGTGGCCGCCGGTGACCTGCGCCCACGTCACGTCGCCGACCGCGAGTGCCACCGGGTGCTTGGTGGTGAACCAACCCACCGTGCGGGACAGGTCGACGTCATCGCCGAGTTCCTCCGCACGGCCGTGGCCCTCGACGTCGATGGTGACCGGGGCGTCGCCGGCGCCCGCGAACCTGGCCACCGCCAGCGCCAGGGCGATCAACAGGATGTCCTGCGCGCCGGCGTGGAACGCCGCGGGCACGTCACCCAGCAGCATCCGGGTGGTCTCGGCGTCCAGCGACGTGGACAAGCGGCCTGCGGTCTCGTAGGTGTCAGTCGCGGGTCGGAGCGCAGGCAGCACCGCGGGGGTGGCCCCCACCTGCCGCCACGCCTGCGCCTGCGCCGCGGCCTGCGGGCTGTGCGCGTACTCGGTGAGCAGCTTCGACCACCGGACGAACGACGTCCCGCCCCCGGGCAGGGCCACGGATTGGCCGGCGCGGTGCTGCGCCCAGGCGATGTTGATGTCTTCCAGCAGGATTCGCCACGACACGGCGTCGACGGCGAGATGATGGATCACCAGCGCGAGCCGGCCTGTCCCGGGCACCCACAGCGCGCTGAGCATCGCACCGGCCGCCGGGTTCAACCGCGACCGCGCGTCGACCAGGGCCTCGTCGGACAGCCGCTCGACCACGTGCACACACCGGCCGGCGTCGACCGCACGCGGCTCGGGGACGTCGAGTGACCATCCGCCTGCGCCGTCGTCGTGGACGGACAGCCGCAGCGCGCCGTGCCGGTCGAGCAGCGCCTGCAGCACCACGTCGACGTCGGCACGGGTGACCTCTGCCGGGGCCTGAACGACCACGGTCTGGTTGAACTCGTTCACCGGACCCTCGACGGAGTTGAGCCACGCCATGATCGGGGTGGGCGCCGCCGTGCCGACACCGTCGTCGGGCGGGCGGATGTCCGCCGTGGCGATCGTGGCGACCCGCGCGAGCCGGGCCACCGTCTGCTCGACGAAGATGTCGCGCGGCCGGCAGGTGACACCCGCCGCGCGGGCCCGCGCGACCACCTGCATCGACAGGATGCTGTCCCCGCCCAGGTCGAAGAACGAGTCGTCCACGCCGACGCGGTCCAGGCCGAGTGTCTGTGCGTAGATGCCCGCGAGCAGTTCCTCGACGCTGTCGGTGGGTGCGCGGTATTGGCCGGCGTCGAGGTACTCCGGTGCGGGCAGCGCCTTGGTGTCGAGCTTTCCGTTGACGGTCAGCGGAAGTGCGTCGAGCGCCACCACCGCGACGGGCACCATGTAGGCGGGCAGCCTCTCGGCCACCGCCGCACGCGCGGCGGCGGGATCGGCCTCACCGGTGACATACCCGACGAGGCGCCTGTCGCCCGGACGGTCCTCGCGGGCGACCACGGCCGCCTGCTCGACGCCGTCCACCGCGGCGAGCACGGCCTGCACCTCGCCGAGTTCGATGCGGTAGCCGCGGATCTTCACCTGTTCGTCGGCGCGGCCCAGGTACAGCAGCTGACCGTCGGAACGCCAGCACACCAGGTCGCCGGTGCGGTACATCCTCAGTCCGGGACCGTCTCCGGTCCCGCCGAACGGGCAGGCGACGAATCGCGACGCGGTCAGGCCGGAGCGACGGCGATAGCCCTGTGCCACACCGGCACCCGCGACGTACAGTTCGCCCGCGACGCCGGTGGGCACCGGCCGCAGCCACTCGTCGAGCACGAACAGTGCCGCTCCTGGAACCGGCGAGCCGATCGGCACCCCGGATCCCGGCACGAGTGGCGCGCTGATCGCCACGCACATCGTCGTCTCGGTCGGACCGTAGGCGTTGAGCATCACCCGCCCGGGCGCCCACTGCTCCACCACGTCGGGTGGGCAGGCCTCCCCGACCACGATCAGCGCCGCGGACTCCAGACCGGCACGCGGCAGGGCCGTCACGGCGGACGGCGTCTGGGTCAGGACGTCGACACCTTCGCCGACCAGCAGGGCATGCAGATCCTCCGGCGACGTCGCCACCTCCTCGGGGACGACGACCACCCGCCCGCCACGGAGCAGGGCGCCGAAGATCTCCCACACCGACACGTCGAACGCCAGCGAGTGGGCCAGCGGCCACACCCCGGCGGACGGGAGGCCGGCATCGAGCGTTTCCAGCAGCTGGGTCACGTTGTGGTGCGTGACCGCAACACCTTTGGGCACCCCGGTGGTGCCGGAGGTGTAGATCAGGTAGGCGACGTCTTCGGGTGCGGGCCCGGGCATCGCGTCCGCCGAACCCAGCCCGGTCACGGGGGTGTGCACGTCGACGATCGGCAGACCGCACCCGTCGAGCCGCGACCGCAGGCCCGCGGTGCTGACCACCGCGACCGGTGCGGCGTCGGCGATCATGAAGTCGCACCGGCCGGCAGGCACCGCGGCGTCGATCGGCAGGTACGCCGCGCCGGTCTTCAGCACCGCCATGATCGCCACGACCGCCTCGGCCGAACGGTCGAACAGCAGCGCCACACACTCCCCCGGCCGCGCCCCGTGTTCGATCAGCTTGTGCGCCAGCGTGACTGCGGCATCGTCGAGTTCCCAGTAGGTCAGCGTCCGCGCGCCTGCACTGATCGCGACCGCCTCGGGCGACCGAAGTACGTGTTCGGCGAACAACGCCGGGATCGTGACCGGCCTCGGCGCGGGGCGCGTCAGCGCCGCCCGGTTGCCGAACTCGTCGATCCGGGCGTGCTCACCGGCGTCCAGCACGTCGATCGCCGACAACGGCGCCGCCGGGTCGCCGGTCATCGCCGTCAGCACCCGCTGCAGCCGGTCGACGAGTGAGGCGATGGTGCCTGCGTCGAACACGTCGGTGCGGAACTCGACCGTTCCGCCGATCCCCGCCGCTTCACCGCCGTCGGCGAAGTGTTCCGACATCGACAGCGTGAGATCCATTCGGGCGCTGTGGGCGGACGTCGGCACCTCGGACACCTGCAGGTCGCCCAGCGTCAGCCCGCCGGCTTCGTCGTCGGTGCTCCCCGGCGCGTTCTGCCAGGCCAGTGCCACCTGGACCAACGGGTGATGACTCAGGGACCTGGCGGGGTTCAGCCGCTCGACGAGCACCTCGAAGGGCACGTCCTGGTTCTCATAGGCGGCCAGGCTGCGACGACGGACCTGGTGCAGCACCTCGGCGGCGGTGGGGTCGCCGGAGAGATCGACGCGCAGCACCAGGGTGTTGACGAAGAACCCGATCAGCTCGTCGAGTGCGGGGTCCCGCCGCCCCGCGATGGGGAAGCCGACCGCGACGTCGGTGCCTGCGCTCAGCCGCGACAGCAGCACGGCCAGGGCCGCCTGCACCACCATGAAGCTGGTCGCATTGTGGGCGCGTGCGACGTCGCGCACCGCCGCGTGCAGATCGGCCGGCCACTCCAGTGCCACGGTGGCGCCGCGCTGATCGGCGACCGACGGGTACGGCCGGTCCGTGGGCAGGTGCAGGCGTTCGGGCATCCCGGCCAGCGCTTCCTGCCAGTAGGCCAGCTGACCGGCGATCCGGCTGTCGCCGTCGTCGAGGTCGCCGAACTGCGTGCGCTGCCACAGGGTGTAGTCGACGTATTGCACCGGCAGCCGTGACCAGCCGGGTGCGTGTCCCGCGCAGCGGCTCTCGTAGGCCTCGCCCAGATCGCGGACCAGCGGGACGATCGACCATCCGTCGGCGGCGATGTGGTGCAGCACGCCCACCAGCAGGTGCTCGTCGTCGCCGATGCGGAACAGCCGGGCGAACAGCGGGATGTCGGTCTCGAGGTCGAAGCTGCGACTCGCGGTGCCGGCGACCGCCTCCTGCAGCCGGGCCGGAGACCAGGTGCTCGCGTCGATGACGTCCCACCCGAAGTCGGCGTGCCCGGGCGGCAGCACGACCTGTCGGGGGACTCCGTCGGGCGCCGTGATCCGGGTGCGCAGGCTCTCGTGCCGGTCGACCACGTCGGCCAGTGCTGCGCGCAGCGCGCCGGCGTCGAGGCGTCCACGCAGGCGCAGCACCAGCGGCATGTTGTAGACCGGTGAGGGTCCCTGCAACTGGTGGAGGAACCACAGCCGGGACTGCGCGAACGACAGCGGTATCACCGCCGGTCGGTCACCGGCCACCAGGGGATCGAGTCCCTTCCCGCCGACGGCGATCCGCGGCGCCAGTTGCGCCACCGTCGGCGCCTCGAACAGCGCAACGACCGGAAGGTCGGCGCCCACGCCGGCATTCACCGCCGCGACCAGCCGCATCGCCGAGAGCGAGTCACCACCGAGGTCGAAGAACGAGTCGTCGACGCCGACCCGCTCGAGGCCCAGGATCTGCGCGTAGATCCCGGCCAGGATCTCCTCGACCGCGTCGGCGGGCGCACGGTACTGGTCGGCGGTGTACTCCGGAGCGGGCAGGGCGCGGGTGTCGAGCTTGCCGTTGACGGTGAGCGGCAACGCCTCGAGGACGACGATCGCAGCGGGGACCATGTAGCCGGGCAACCGCTCCGCCAGCGCAGCCCGCACGCGGGCGGGGTCGATTGCCCCGGAACGGGATTCGGTGACATAGCCGACGAGGCGTTTGTCCCCGGGGCGGTCCTCCCGTGCGATGACCGCGGCCAGCTCCACCCCGTCCTGACCGGCGAGCGCGGTCTGGATCTCCCCGAGTTCGATGCGGTAGCCGCGGATCTTGACCTGCTCGTCGGCGCGGCCGAAGTACCGCAGCTGGCCGTCGGCACCCCAGCACGCCAGATCCCCGGTTCGGTACATGCGCATGCCCGGCGCACCGAACGGGCACGCCGGGAACCGCGATGCCGTCAGTTCGGATCTGCCGAGATAACCGGCGCCGACGCCTGCACCGGCGACGTACAGTTCGCCGACCACGCCGGCCGGCACCGGTCGCAGCCACTCGTCGAGCACGAACAGTGCGGCGCCGGGGACGGGCGAACCGACCGGCACCACACCGGATCCCGGGTGCAGGGGCGCGCTGATCGCCACGCACATCGTGGTCTCCGTCGGCCCGTAGGCGTTGATCATCACCCGCTCCGGCGACCACCGGTCCACCACGTCGGCCGGGCAGGCCTCACCGACGACCACCAGCGCCGCCGATTCCAGACCCTGCTGCGGCAGGGCGGCCACCGCCGATGGCGTCTGGGTCAGCACACTCACACCCTCGGCGAGCAAGAGCGCGTGGAAGTCGTCCGGTGCGGCCACCACCGCCTCGGGCACCACGACCAGCCGGCCACCGCGCAGCAGCGCACCGAAGATCTCCCACACGGACACGTCGAAGGCCAGGGAGTGACACAGCGGCCACACTCCGGCGCGCGGCAGCCCGGCGTCCAGCGACGCCAGCAGCTGCGTGACGTTGCGGTGGGTGATCGCCACGCCCTTGGGCACGCCGGTGGTGCCCGAGGTGTAGATGAGGTACGCGATGTCGTTCGGGGTGGCGCCGGGGGCCTGCGGCGCCGCGGCGGGCCGATCGCCCAGGGACGCGTCCTCGACGAGGACGACCAGGGCGTCGCATCCCTCGAGCCGGGACCGCAGATCGTGGGTGGTGATCACCGCGACCGGCGCGGCGTCGGCGATCACGAAGTCCACCCGCGCCGCAGGCACCGCCGGGTCGATCGGCACGTAGGCCGCCCCGGTCTTGAGCACCGCGAGGATGGCCACCACCGCTTCGGCACGGCGCGGCAACAGCAGCGCCACATACCGCCCTGGCCCGGCGCCACCCGCGCCGAGCAGGTGCGCCAGCCGGTTCGACGCCTCGTCGAGCTCCCGGTACGTCCACGACCGCTCACCACAGGTGACGGCGACCGTCTCTGGTGTGCGGGCCGCGTGCTCGGTGAAGATCGACGTGATCGACGACGGCCCCAGTGTGGTTCGGGTGAGGGTCGCGCGATTCGAGAAGGCGTCGAGCCGGGCACGTTCGCCGGCATCGAGCAGTTCGATGTCCGACAGCCTCCTGCTCGGGTCGGCCGTGACGGCCCGCAGCACCAGCTGCAGCCGGTCGGCGATGGCCCCGACGGTGCCCGCGTCGAACACGTCGGTCCGGAACTCGACCTTCCCGCCGATCCCGGAGGGGGCACCGGCCTCGGTCCAGCGTTCCGCCAGCGAGAACACCAGGTCCATGTGGGAGACCTGGGCGTCGAGCGGCACCGACGCGACGCGCAGCCCGTCCAGCGCCAGTCCGGCCGCGGGGTCGTCCTGGCCGGCGAAGTTCTGCCAGGCGAGCATCACCTGCACCAGCGGGTGGTGGCTGAGGCTGCGGGTGGGGTTGAGCCGTTCGACGAGGACCTCGAAGGGCACGTCCTGGTGCTCGAAGGCCTCCAGGCTGCGGGTGCGCACCCGGGTCAGCAGATCGGCGACCGTGGGGTCGCCGGTGAGGTCGATGCGCAGCACCAGGGTGTTGACGAAGAAGCCGACCAGCTCGTCGAGAGCCGGGTCGCGCCGACCGGCGATCGGGAAGCCGACCGCCACATCGGGATTGGAGCCGAGCTTCGACATCAGGGCGGCCAGTGCGGCCTGGACGACCATGAAGGTGGTGGCGTTGTGCTCGCGGGCGATCTCGCGCACCGCCTGCTGCAGGTCTGCAGGCCAGTCCACGTCGACTGTGGCACCGCGATGGTCGGCGACCCGGGGATAGGGGCGATCGGTGGGTAGCTGCAGCCGCTCGGGCATGCCGGCCAGCGCATCCTGCCAGTAGGCCAGCTGCCCGGCGATGCGGCTGTCCTCGTCGTCGAGACGGCCGAATTGGTCGCGCTGCCACAGGGTGTAGTCCGCGTACTGCACCGGCAGCCCTGCCCATGCGGGGGCCTGCCCCGCGCTGCGACCCGCGTAGGCGACCGCCAGATCGCGCACCAGCGGCGTCAGTGACCAGCCGTCCGCCGCGATGTGGTGCACCACGGTGACCAGGACGTGCTCGTCGCCGGCCACGCGGAACAGGGCCGCCTGCAACGGGATCCGGTTCGCCAGGTCGAACGGCCGGCGTGCTGTCTCCTCGACGGCAGCGGTCAGCCGGTCCGCAGGCCATCCGGTGGCGTCGACGATCCGCCAGCCAAGGTCGGCCCGCTCGACGGGGATGATCACCTGGTGCGGTGTTCCCGCGGTCGCCGGGAACGTCGTGCGCAGGCTCTCGTGGCGGTCGACCACGTCGGCCAGCGCCGCGGCCAGCGCGTCGGCGTCGAGCCGGCCGCTCAGGCGCAGCGCCGCGGCCATGTTGTACGCCGGCGACGGTCCCTGCAGCTGGTCGATGAACCACAGCCGGTTCTGCGCGAACGACAGCGGGATCTCCGCCGGCCGCTCATCGGCGACCAACGGCTCGAGCCGGTCGGTGCCCGTGGCGATCCGCGGCGCCAGCTGGGCCACCGTCGGCGCCTCGAAGACGGTGCGCACCGCGACGTCGGCGTCGAGCGCGGCGTTGACGGCCGAGATGAGGCGCATCGTGGTCAGCGAGTCGCCGCCGAGGTCGAAGAAGGAGTCGTCGACACCGACCCGGGGCAGGTTGAGCACCTGGGCGTAGATGCCCGCCAGGATCTCCTCGGTCGGTGTGGTGGGGGCACGGTAGTGGTCGGCCTGCTGGTAGTCGGGGGCGGGCAGCGCGCGGGTGTCGAGCTTGCCGTTCACCGTGACGGGAAGGGCGTCGAGGACGACGACCGCGGCGGGCACCATGTAGGACGGCAACCGGTCGGCGAGCATCGCGCGGGCCCGGGCCGGCTTGACCGTGCCGGTGGTGTACCCGACGAGGCGTTTCTCGCCGGGGGTGTCCTCGCGGGCCACCACGACGGCCTCCTGCACCCCGGCGAGTTCGGCGAGGGCCGCCTGGATCTCGCCGAGTTCGATGCGGTAGCCGCGGATCTTGACCTGCTCGTCGGCGCGCCCGAAGTACCGCAGCTGCCCGTCGGTGCCCCAGCACACCAGGTCGCCGGTGCGGTACATGCGGGTTCCGGGCGCTCCGAACGGGCACGCCATGAACCGCGACGCGGTCAGCCCGGGCCGCCGCCAGTACCCGATTCCGACGCCACGGCCGGCCAGGTACAGCTCCCCGACCACTCCGGCGGGCACCGGCCGCAGCCATTCGTCGCACACGAAGAACGCGGCACCGGTGACCGGCGACCCGATCGGCGGCGCGCCGGACCCCGCCGCGAGCGGGGTGCTCTTCGAGGCCCACATGGTGGTCTCGGTGGGGCCGTAGACGTTGACCATCACCCTGCCCGGCGCCCAGCGGTCGACCGTGTCCACCGGGCAGGCCTCCGCCCCGATCACCAGCGCCGCCACCCCGTCGAGGCCGTCGGTGTCGAGGCCCCTGACGGCCGAAGGTGTCTGGGTCAACACCGTCACGCCCTCGGTGACGAGCAGCCGGTGGAAGTCCCGCGGTGACCGGGTCTCCGCGTCGGGCACGACGACCAGGCGCGCACCGTGCAGCAGCGCCCCCCAGATCTCCCACACCGAGAAGTCGAAGGCGTAGGAGTGGAATTGCGTCCAGACCTGCTCGGCGGACAGCTCGAAACCGACCTCGAGGGTGTCGAACAGCTGCACCACGTTCTGCTGCGTGACCGCAACGCCTTTCGGGGTGCCGGTGGTGCCGGACGTGTAGATGATGTGCGCGACGTCCTCCGGCGCGGGCCCGGGCAGCGCGGTGGCGGGCTGCGCAGCGATGCGGGGATCCTCGACGCCGAGCACCGGCACGCCGCAGCCGGTCACCGCGTCTCCGAGCCCCACCGACGCCACCACGGCCACCGGTGTGGCGTCGGAGAGCATGAACTCCACGCGTGCACGCGGATGGGCGGGATCCATGGGCAGATACGCCGCCCCAGACTTCATCACCGCCAGAATCGCGGTGATCGCCTCCACCGAACGCGACAACATCACCGCCACACACGTTCCCGGGCCTGCACCCGACTCCATCAGGAGGTGCGCCAGCCGGTTCGACTCCTCGTCGAGCTGCCGGTAGGACAGCGACCGGTCGCCGCACGTCACGGCGGGAGCATTTGGCGTCCGGGCTGCCTGCCTGCCGAACACCGCGGGCACCGACGAAGGCACGCACGACTCCGCCAGCACCGCGCGGTTGCCCCACCGGTCCAGTCGTGCGTGTTCATCGGGGCCGAGCACGTCCATGGCCGAGAGGTGTTGCGCGGGTTGGGCGGTGACGGACACCAGCACCTGCTGGAACCGGTCGATGAAGGCCGCGATGGTCGCCGCGTCGAAGACGTCGGTGCGGAACTCCACCGTCCCGCCGATCCCGGCCGCCGCGCCGGTCTCGCACCAGCGTTCGGCCAGGGAGATCGCCAGGTCCATCCGGGCGGTCCGCGTGTCCACCGGCAGCGGTGTGGCGTGCAGGTCGCCGAGTGCGAGCCCGGCGGCGTCGCTGTCCTGCCACGAGAAGTTCTGCCACCCGAGCATGACCTGCACCAGCGGGTGGTGGGTGAGGCTCCGGGTCGGATTGAGCCGTTCCACCAGCGCCTCGAACGGCACGTCCTGGTGCTCGTAGGCGGCCAGGCTGCGCCGTCGCACCTGAGCCAGCAGGTCGGTGAAGCTGGGGTCGCCGGTCAGGTCGACGCGCAGCACCAGGGTGTTGACGAAGAAGCCCACCAGCTCGTCGAGCGCGGGCTCGCGCCGTCCCGCGATCGGAAAGCCAACGGCGACATCAGAAGTTGCACTCATCTTGGCGAGCAGCACCGCGAGGGCAGCCTGCAGCACCATGAAACTGGTCGCGTTGTGTTCGCGCGCCAACCCGCGGATCTGCTGTTGCAGGTCGACCGGCCAGTCCACGGCCACCCGGCCGCCACGGAGATCGGCGACCGGTGGATAAGGCCGGTCGGTCGGCAACTGCAGGCGGTCCGGCATGCCTGCGAGTGCATCGGCCCAATAGGCGACCTGGGCGGCTATGGGGCTGTCGGCGTCGTCGAGTTCGCCCAGCTGCCTGCGCTGCCACAGCGTGTAGTCGGCGTACTGCACCGCGAGGTCGGTCCAGGCCGGCGCCGTACCGGCGCAGCGGCAGGCATAGGCCGCCCCGAGGTCACGCGCCAGCGGGCCGATCGAGGAGCCGTCGGCCGCGATGTGGTGCACGGTCGCCACCAGGATGTGTTCGACGTCGGTGAGACGGAACAGCATCGCGGCGAACGGGATCTCGTGAGCGAGGTCGAACGTGTGTCGCGCCGCCGTCTCGATGGCCCCGTCCAACCGGGCCCGGTGCCATCCGGCCGCATCGACCACCTCCCAGCCCGGTTCGGCCTGCCCGGCCGGCACCACCAGCTGTTGCGGTACGCCGTCGGGCGCGGCGAACAGCGTCCGCAGACTCTCGTGCCTGCCCACCACGTCGGTCAGTGCCGCACCCAACGCGCCGGCGTCGAGCGGCCCGCGCAGCCGCAACGCCACCGAGATGTTGTAGACCGGCGACGGACCCTGCAGCTGGTCGATGAACCACAACCGGCTCTGCGCGAAGGACAGCGGCACCACCGCGGGCCGCTCACCGGCCACCAACGGTTCGAGCCGGCCGGCGTCCCCGCCGATGCGCGGCGCGAGCTGGGCCACTGTCGGCGCCTCGAACAGTGCGCGCACCGAGAGGTCGGCGTCGAGGGTGTTGTTGACCGCAGCGATCAGGCGCATCGCCGACAGTGAATCCCCGCCGAGGTCGAAGAAGGACTCGTCGGCCCCGACCCGCTCGAGACCGAGCACCTGGGTGTAGATGCCGGCCAGGATCTCCTCGACCGCCCCCGCCGGTGCCCGGTACTGGTCGGTGTCCTGGAACTCGGGCGCAGGCAGCGCTTTTCGGTCGAGCTTGCCCGACGACGTCAGCGGGAATTCGTCGAGCACCACGATGTGGGTGGGCACCATGTATTCGGGCAGCCACTCGGTCAGCCGCCGGCGTACCGCGCCGATCTTGGTGTTGCTGTGCGGATCGTTGGCGTTGACGCCGCGACGATCCGGTCCGGCGGGCCGGACGTAGAGGTCCGTCAGCGGCGGGATGGGCCTGCCGTCGGCGAGGCGCATGAAGACCGCGTCGAGGGTGCCGGGATCGGCGCCCCAGGTGACGCTCACGCGGTAGCCGGCCGCTTCCCCGATGCGGTGCAGGTCCTCGGGGATGACGGCGCCGGAGGACGCGTCCTGCGCGTGGGCGAGAGCACTCGCGGGCGGGAGCCCGTTGGCGATGCCGCGCTGGACCCGGACGTCGTCGATCAGCCCGGCGCGCGGAATACCGGCGACGCGGACGATGTCGGGCTGCTCCGACCCCAGTGTGGCGTTGAGCCCGTCGAGGCCGTCGCAGCGCGCCCACGCCCACGTCGGTGCGCTCGCCAGGGAGTGCACCGGTGCCGGAGCCTTGTGCAGCGTGACGTCGTAGCGGTACCGGGTGAGCTCGTTGTCGGCCCGTCCGCGCTTGACCTCGATCACCACGCCGGCCACCGCCGGATGGTCCTCGGCGCAGGAGGTGAAGAACTCCGGCGCCAGAAGCAGTTCGGTCTCGCCGAGGATGGCGCGCTGAGCGCGCTGACGGATCTCGTCGGCGTCGCCGGCGTCGGTGCGCGCCATGGCGACCGCGGTCTGGAAGGCGCCCTGCAGGGTGTGGTTGCGGACGTCGCCGACGAACAGCGCACCACCGGGTGCCAGCAGGTCCATCGCGTCGGCGATGAGGTCGGCCAGGTAGCCGGCGTTCGGGAAGTACTGGACGACCGAGTTGATGATGACGGTGTCGAAGTAGCTCTGCGGCAGTCCCGAGGTGACATGTGCCGGTTGGGCTTTCAGCTCCACCCGGTCACGCCACGGAATCTCGAGCCGCTCCAGGCTCTGGTTTAGGTTGTCGATCACCACCGGCGACATGTCGGTCGCGACGTAGTGCTCACAGGTGGGCGCGATGTGCGACAGCAACAGGCCGGAGCCGACGCCGACCTCCAGCACCCGCCGGGGTCGCAGCGCCATGATCCGTTCCACGGTGGCGGTACGCCACTCGACCATGTCGTCGAGCGGGATGGCCTCCTCAGTGAGGCTGCTGTTCCAGCCCCGGAAGTCCATGCCGAACGCCGGTACCTCGACGTCCGCGCCGTAGAGCTCGTCGTACAGGGTCTGCCACTCCTCGACGATCTCGGCGTCGTCGTCGGCGGTGCCGGTCTGTTCGAGCGTGACGTAGGCGATCAGGTGGGCGCCGGTGTCGCTGTGGTGCACGGTGGCGGCGGCCTGGGCGACCTGCGGGCAGGCCAGCAGGGTGTTCTCGATCTCGCCGAGTTCGATGCGTTGTCCGCGTAGTTTGACCTGGGTGTCGGCACGGCCGAGGTAGTCCAGCGCGCCCTCGGCGGTCCAGCGCACCAGGTCGCCGGTGCGGTACATGCGCTCGCCCGCGCCCCCGAAGGGGTTGGCCACGAAACGTTCCGAGGTGAGTTCGGTCCGGCCGACATAGCCGTGCGCCAGGGCGGGCCCGGTCAGGTACAGCTCGCCGACGACGCCGACGGCCGCCGGGTTCAGCCAGGTGTCGAGCACCAGCGCGCGCACCCCGGGGATGGGGGCGCCGATCCGGATCGGCTGTCCCGCCGCGAGCGGCGCACACGTCACCCAGATGGTCGTCTCGCTGGGTCCGTATCCGTTGAACATCCGCCTGCCCGGCGCCCAGGCGGCCACCAGTTCGTCGAGGCAGGCCTCGCCGACGGCGATCAGGGTGTCCAGCCGGTCCAGCCGGGACCGGTCCAGCGACCACAGCACGGTCGGCGTCAGGATGGCGGCGGTGACCTGGTGCCGCTCCAGCAGTGTCGTCAGCGCCTCGCCGGCGTACTCCTGCGACGGCGCAACCACCAGGGCCGCGCCCGCTTCCGCGGCCAGCAGGAGCTCACCGACCGACGCGTCGAAGGTCGGCGCGGCCACCATCAGCACCCGCGCGTCGGCGCCCAGGAGGAACGTACTGCCCTGTGCGGCAGCCCAACCGAGCATCCCGGCGTGGCTGACGGTGACCCCCTTGGGGGTGCCGGTGGATCCGGAGGTGAAGATGACGTAGGCGGTGTCGTCGGGCCGCAGCGGCGCGAGCCGATCGGCGTCGGTGATCGGTTCGCGGGAACGCTCGGACACGTCGGGACCGTCGACACGGACGACCGGCCGCGAGGCCGCCGCGGCGACGGGGTCGCTGCCTGCCACCAGCATGCACTGTGCGCCGACCGCGTCCAGCACGCTGGTGATCCGCTCGACCGGGTGGGCCAGGTCGACCGGCACATAGAATCCCCCGGCCTTGACCACCGCCCACCAGGCGACGACCAGTTCCAGGGAACGTTCCATCGCCACGCCCACCGCGCGCTCCGGCCCCACGCCGGCGTCGATCAGGGCCCGGGCCACCCGCGTGGACCACTCGTCGAGTTCCCGGTAGGACACCTGCCGCCCGCCGTCGATCACAGCCGTCGCTTCCGGGTCGGTGGCGACGGCCGCGGTCAACAGGTGCGGGGCCACGCCCACCGGCGCCGTCACACCGGCGCCGGACAGCCCGGACAGCACGAGGTCACGCTCACCGCGGTCGAGCAGATCGATCGACGACAGCCGCCGCGCCGGGTCCGCGGTCATCGCCGCGAGCACCCGCTGGAGGCGGTCGATGATCGCCTCGACGCGGGTCGCGTCGAACAGGTCGGTGTCGTACTCGACGCGCATGCCGATCTCGCGGCCCGGCATCGCCTCCACCGTCAGTGGGTAGTGGTTGTACTCACGGTTCGCGAATTCGGTGATCGTCCAGTCGTGTTCGCCCGCGAGCGCACTGGTGTCGATCGGATAGTTCTCGTAGACGAACAGCGTGTCGAAGAGCCGGTCGTGACCGGTGGCCCGGTGGATGTCGGTCAGCGCCAGGTGCTGGTGGTCGAGCAGGTCGTTGTGCGTGTTCTGCAGCTGGTCGAGCAGGTCCGCGGTGGTGGTCGACGCCGTGATGGTGGCACGCACCGGCACCGTGTTGATCAGCAGGCCGACCATCGCGTCGGCGTCGGCGATGTCGGCTTGGCCGACACGTGAGCGCGGGGTGCCGAAGGCGACGTCGGGATGGCCGGTCAGGGACGTCAGCAGCAGTGCCCATGCGCCCTGCAGGACGGTGCTGACGGTGGTGTGGCGGGCGCGCGCGAGCTCGCCCAGCGCGCCGGTGATCTGCTCGGGCACACCGAACGTGGCGACGCCGCGCCGCCCCACCCCGAACCGGTCCTGGGTGCCGACCAAGGTGGGGGTCTCGAAGCCGGACAGCGCCTTTCGCCACGCCTCGCGGGCGCCATCGAGGTCGCGATCGGCCAGCCAGGTGAGGAACCGGCGGTAGGAGCCGGGCGCCGACAGCGGATGCCCGTGGTAGATCGCGAAGATCTCACCCAGCAGGATGGGCAGCGACCAGCCGTCCACCACGATGTGGTGGAAGGTCAGCACCAACCGGTGCCGCTGCGGCCCGACCCGGATCAGCGCCACCCGGAACGCCGACTGATCGGCCAGGTCGCACACCGCGACGCGTTCGGCGGCGCACAGCCGGTCACCCTCCTCGGCATCCGCGTCCGTGAGATCCTCGTAGTGCCAGGCGGTCTCCGGATCACGGAGGATGACCTGCACCGGCTCGTCGAACTGGTCGCAGAACCGGGCCGCGAGGTGGGGGTGGCGGTTGACGACCCTGCCGACCGCGTCGCGCAACCGCTGCGGGTCCACCGGCCCCGCCACGGAGAAATCGAGTTGCACCGCGTACATGTCGTCGTTGGCGTGTGCGGAGTCGGCATGGAAGAGCAGGCCCTGCTGCAGCGGGGTCAGCGGCAGGATGTCGGCGACCTCGTACCTGCGCTGCACCTCGTCGAGTTCGTGCTGGGTCAACCGGGCAGGCGCGATGTCCGAGGGAGTGAGTCCGCCGCCGCCGCGTCGCACGTGTGCGCAGATGCCGGCCAGGGCCTCGAACCACAGTCGGCTCAGGCGCTCGATCAGCGCATGGTCGACCACCGACGGCGCCCATGTCCACGCCGCACGCAGACACGGGCCGTCATCGGTGTCCGTGGTCACGGCGTTCAATTCGACGGTGTGGGCCAGCGGTATCCCGATGGCGGCCGCGACCTCGGTCAGCGGCAGACTGTCCTGGCCGATGCGCCACAGCTCCTCGGACAGGGTGGCCGCTCCGGCCCCGAGGCGGCCGAGGTAGTTGAACCCGATGGCCGGGTCGGCGCCCGGGAGGGCAGCGTCCGGATTGAGGTACCGCAGCAGGCCGTAGGACAGACCGTCGGGCAGGGCACGCAGCTGTTCCTTGGCGTCCTTGACGATCGCGCCCAGCGCCGCGTCACCGGAGCTCACCTGTGCCCAGGACAGTCCGCCCATCGCGAGCGACACCGGGTACTTCGTGGTGAACCAGCCCACCGTGCGCGACAGGTCGACGTCGGCGCCCAACTCCTCGGCGCGGCCATGGCCCTCGACGTCGATGCCGACCGGCCCGGTGTCGGTGCCGAGCAACTCGGCGACCGCCAGACCGAAGGCGATGAGCAGGATGTCCTGCGCTCCGGCGTGGAATGCCGTCGGCACCTCACCCAGCAACCGGCGGGTGGTGTCGGCATCCAGGGTCGCCGTCAGGTGTCCGGCTGTGGCGTAGGTGTCGCGCACGGGATCCACCGCGGGCAACGCCGGCGGAATCGACGCCACCTGCCGCCAGGCGTCGAGCTGCTCCACGACCTCGGGCGCCACCGCATGCGCCTCGAGCCGCCTGGCCCACCGCGCGAACGACGTGCCGCCTGCGGGCAGCGCGACGGGCTGACCGCGGTGATGCTGCGCCCAGGCGATGTTGAGGTCTTCCAGCAGGATTCGCCACGACACACCGTCGACGACCAGGTGGTGGACGATCATCGCCAGCCGGCCGGTGCCGGGCGCCCACAGTGCACGCAGCGTCTCCCCGGTCGCCGGGTTCAGCCGCCGCCGCGCCTCCCGCACCGCGTCATCGGTCAGGTGGTCCACTGCCTGCAGGCAGTCACGGGCACGCACCGATCCCGGTTCGGGCACCAAGAGGGACCACTCGCCGGCTTCCCGAGTGCCCCACATCCGGAGCGCGGCATGGTGATCCAGCAGTGCCTGCAGCACGATCTCGACATCGTCGCGGGTGACCCCGGGCGGGGACTGCAGCACCATCGCCTGGTTGAACTGTTCGACCGGGCCGTCGACACCCGCCAACCACCGCATGATCGGGGTGGCGACCACCGGCCCGGTGCCCTCGTCGACC
The DNA here is from genome assembly GCF_027529605.1 of Mycobacterium hippophais. Taxonomy (NCBI): domain Bacteria; kingdom Bacillati; phylum Actinomycetota; class Actinomycetes; order Mycobacteriales; family Mycobacteriaceae; genus Mycobacterium; species Mycobacterium hippophais. Next base: position 61,764 of record NZ_JAPZPY010000006.1, read on the forward strand.
TCCCCGATCTCGTCGTCGGCGACCCGGGCGACCCTGGCCAGCCTGGCCACGGTCTGTTCGACGAAGACGTCGCGCGGCCGGCACACCACTCCTGCGGTCCGCGCGCGGGCCACCACCTGCATCGACAGGATGCTGTCGCCGCCCAGTTCGAAGAACGCGTCGTCGACACCGACCCGTTCGAGCCCGAGGACCTGTGCGTAGATGTCGGCGAGCACCTGCTCGACCGGGTCGGCCGGCGCGCGGTAGGACTCGGTGGCGTAGGCGGGTGCGGGCAGGCTACGGGTGTCCAGCTTTCCGTTCACCGTCAGCGGAACGGCGTCGATCACCACGATCGCGGCCGGCACCATGTAGCCCGGCAGCCGCTGGGCCAGTTGCGCCCGCAACTCGGTCGGATCAATGTCGCCGGAACGGGTTTCGGTGACGTAGCCGACGAGGCGCTTGTCGCCGGGACGGTCCTCGCGGGCGATCACCGCCGCCTGTCCGACACCGTCGAGGTCGGCCAGCGCCGCCTGGATCTCGCCGAGTTCGATGCGGTAGCCGCGGATCTTGACCTGCTCGTCGGAGCGGCCCACGTAGCGCAGTTGCCCGTCGTCACCCCAGCGCACCAGGTCGCCGGTGCGGTACATCCTCGAGCCCGGCGCCCCGAACGGGCACGCGATGAACCGCGATCCGGTCAGGGCGGTGCGGCCCACATACCCCATTCCGACACCGGAGCCGGCGACGTACAGTTCCCCGACCACGCCGGCGGGCACCGGCCGCAGCCAGTCGTCGCAGACGAACAGCGCCGCCCCTGCCGCCGGCGCGCCGATGGGCGCCGCACCCGATCCCGCCGTCAGCGGCCTGCTCATCGACGCGTAGATGGTGGTCTCGGTCGGGCCGTAGGCGTTGACCATCACCCGGCCCGGCGCCCACCGGTCCACCACCTCCGCCGGACATGCCTCACCGCCGACGAACAGCGCCGTCGACCCCACCGCCCGGGGCGAGAGCATTCCCGCCGCCGACGGGGTCTGGGTGAGCACGGTGACGTGCTCGGCCAGCAGGAGTGCCTCGAATTCCTGCGGTGACGCGGCGACCTCCTCGGGCACCACCACGAGCCGGCCACCGCCGAGCAGCGCACCCCAGATCTCCCAGACGGAGAAGTCGAAAGCGTACGAATGGCATTGCGACCACACCTGTCCGGGCGGCAGGCCGGCCTCCAGTGAGCCCACCAGCTGGGCGACGTTGGCGTGGGTGATCGCAACCCCCTTGGGCGTGCCCGTCGTACCGGAGGTGTAGATCACGTAGGCGACGTCGTCGGTCGCGGGCGCCGCAGGCGCTGTCTCCGTGACGTTTTCGGCAGCGGCTTCGTCGATGTCGATGACCTGCACAGCACAGCCGGCGATCCGGCCGGCGAGTTGCGAGGTGGTGAGAACCGCGATCGGACCGGCATCGCCGAGCACGAACGCGATGCGCGCGTCGGGGTGCATCGGGTCCATCGGGACATAGGCCGCGCCGGTCTTGAGTACCGCCACGATCGCCACGACCGCCTCGGCCGACCGCGGGAGCAGCAGCGCCACCGAACCGCCGGGTCCGACGCCTCGCCCGGCGAGGGCCCGAGCCAGACGGTCCGACTCCGCCTCGAGATCTCGATAGGACAGCCGGCGCTCACCGCAGCTGACCGCCACCGCATCCGGTGTCCGGTGGACCTGCGCGCTCAGCAGGTCCGGGACCGATACGGCCACAGGCGCCGGGCCGGCGGCCACGTCGCGCCGGCCCACCTCGTCCAGGTGCGCGGCTTCGCCGGCCCGCAACACGTCCATCGCGGACAACTGCAGGTCCGGGTCGTGGGACATCGCGACCAACATCCGCTGCATCCGCTCCGCAAGGTCTGCGACCTCGAAGTCGGCGAACGGTTGGCCGGCGCCCACGGTGCTGAGGTACTGCTGATCCCCGAAGCCGAGCAGGAAGAGCCCGAAGTGGCCGACCGGACCGAACGTCGTGTAACTCGCTGTCGCCGTCGCCCCGGCGAAGTCCATCGTGAGGCGGGCGGGGACGAAGTTGACGACCACCCGGTTGCGCGCCTGCCGGGAGTCGGCGTCACCGGCCAGCGTCTCCACGGGGAACTGCTGATGACGCAGCAGTTCCCGGGTGCGCGTGTCGACCTGCCTGCAGAAGTCGGCGACGGTGCTTCCGGGTGCCGTCTTCAGCACCAGCGGCACGATGCCGGCGAGCATGCCCGGTAGAAGCTTGGACTCGGGGCGCACGCGCCTGCTGACCGGGAAGTCCAGCACCAGCTCGTCGGAGTCGCCGCCGCCGAGCCCACGCACGAGGAGTGCGCACACCGCGGTCATGATCGACGAGCGGCGGACGCCGTACTGCTTCGCCAGTGTCTTGATCCGGCCGACGACGGCGGGGTCCATCTGTACCGGCGCCGACGGCCAGTACGTCTCGCTCTCGGTCTCCAGCGGCACCCCGAGATCCGGACCGCTGCCCGAGGGAAGGTTCTGACTCCAGTACTGCCGGTCGTCCTCGAACCCGGCGGACGCTTCGTAGGCCGATTCCCCGTCGACCAGGTCGCGCAGCGAGGCGAAGTAGGCCGGTGGAACGGAGCGGCCGGTGGCCAGCGCGGTGTAGATGGCGGCGATCCGTCGGCCGATCAGCGAGAGGCCGAGCCCGTCAAGGATGATGTGGTGACAGCAGGTGTACCAGATGTACTCGTCGGGACCCGTCTGCAGCAGTGAGAAGTTGATCAACGGGCCGTCCAGCGGCATCGGCGTCCGCTGGATCGCGGTCGCCAGCGCGCGGGCTTCCTGCTCGGGCTCCTTCGCGCCGGTGAAGTCGTGCCGGCGCAGCCGGGTGTCCGGGTCGTCGGCCACCCGCTGGAACACCTGGCCGTCCACCTCGAAGAAGTGGGCCCGCAGCGCGTCGGCTTCCAGCACCACCTGCCGCACCGCCTGCTCGAAGAGGTCGGTGTCGATCCCGCCCTCGATGTGCACGAGAACTCCGAGTTGCCACTCGGTGCTCTGCCGGCCGGTTTGCTGCGCCAGCCAGATGTCCATCTGGACGCGCGTCAACGGCAAGGCCCTGTCGTCCGGCTCCATGGAATTCACCGAGACCCCCCTGAACGTTCATGTCACATGTGTGGGACGCCGAGCCCTTTGCCGACTCGACGGAGCGCCTTCGGCCGGACATCGACGCACTTCTGATCGATCACGTCCAGGCCCCGGGTGCTGTCGTCCCCGCCGACGACAAAGTGCGAGGCGGCAGGCACGCCGGCGAGGGGAATCCGCGGACCGCGCTGAATCCTGATATTGACGTCAGCGAAATAACTGACCGGGCCGATCTTGGACCAATTCGTGGCCATGGCAGTAGCTGTAACACGCCTTATGTGTTGATCGCAAGGCTTTGCGAAATAAAAGCCATTAGTTGTCGTTAGTTAACGACTATCGCGGCTCGGGTGGCAGGCTTAATTTGCGAGTGCAACTATTTGCGGGAAGCTTCACGGCTGACGTTACAGCAGGCTCGAATGCTTTTTGTTGTTATACAACACCTTTAACGCATGAACGAACAGACGTCGGTCAAGCTTCAATCATTACCATCCCGGCTACCGATTTATCGTCCGTCCGACGGTGCAAATCGTAGAGGCGAACGAGCACTGCGTGTCGGTTTTGCCAAGGACACGCGTCGAGTTTCGGGGAACCAGCGGAAGACGACCGCGAGCCACGCTGCGCCGTCATTTGCTGTTCTTCGCCGTCGCTACGAAATGTCGAGAAGTTTTTGGTTGCAAGAAATGCTCGATGTCCGGCCGCGACCCGTACCGAGGGGCGCCCGTGGGACCCGTCCACACCCCGGCACCGGCGCCGAGGCGCAGGATCTCTCCGGTGGTCTGGTCGCCGGACGGGTTCCGCTAGGTATTGCTGCGACCCTTCGCGACTCCGTCTGTCCGCCGAAGCGGCTCTTGGGCGCCGACAGCCTGTCGCGCGCGGGACGCTGGCGTCACAGCGATCGACCGCCGATGATGCCACTTGGCGGTGGCGTTGCGGAGGTGTGTTTCGCCAGGTGATCGAAGGGCTTCAGTCGCTCCTCGGCCTGGCCTTGCGGCCCGTCGTCGACTGTCGGGCGTCGACAGCCGCGCCGAGCAGGATCTCGGCCAACCGGGCGGTCGCCGGGGTGCCGCGATCCACCGGCGGCGCTGCGAGGTACACCTTCCACGACACGGCGTCGGCCAGGTCGACGGCATGCAGATGTGTGAACTGCTGCGCCTCCGACAACGGCATGAAAGCCGTGCCCAGCCCGCTGCCCACCAGTTCGGCCATGGCGGTGAACCCGGCGGGGACCTCGTAGGACGTCCGCGCGGAGACGCCGGCAGCGTGGCAGGCGTCGTCCATCAGGCCGCGGACCCCGAATCCCGGCGGAAAGCCGACGAGGTCCTCCCCCGACACGTCTGCGAGGTGGAGTCGTCGGCGCCCGGCCATGGGATGGTCACGACGACACACGAAGACCATCGGATCCTCGAAGAGCAATCGCATGTCGAGTTGCGGTGGGAACCGGTTGGGCACCGACACCAGCGCGAGGTCAAGCGAGCCCTCCATGAGCGCAGCGAGGTACGCAGATGAGCCGGTTTGGCTGAGCCGCAGTCGAAGTCGCACGAACGGGTGTGCGCGATGGAACTCGCCGAGCGCACCGGGGACGTCCACCGGACCGTAGGAGACGAGTGATCCGAACTCGATGGTGCCGGCGAGTGCGCCGCGGTACTCGGCGACCGAATCGGTGGCGGCGCGGGTGACCTGCATGACGGCGTGCGCGTGTACACGGAACCGTTCACCGGCCGGGGTGAGGCTGATCCGCTGCCGTGTCCTGTCGAAGAGCTCGACCCCGAGCTCGCGTTCCAGCTTCGCGATCGACGTCGACAGTGCCGACTGCACGACGTGGACTCGCGCTGACGCCCGCGTGAAGCTCAACTCGGCGGCGACAGCGAGGAAGTGCTCGACCTGGCGCAACTCCACGCGGATCATCGTATCTGTTTGATAGATGTCATCAATTCATGACAATCGTTGGACGCGATGGCCGCCGTGGGGTCGGATGGTTCACATGAACGCTCTGAACAGACGGCACTTCGGTCGCCTCGCGACATTGGCCGCCGGGGCGACCGCGCTCGCGGCATGCACGTCCGCGCCGGCCGAGCCCGGTCCCCCAACTGCGCCGGCGCACCGGCTCGGCCCGGTCAAGCAGATCGACGCCGGCGATCTCGACATCGGATACGCCGAGGCCGGCCCTCCGGACGGGCGCCCCGTGATCCTGCTGCACGGCTGGCCGTACGACATCAACAGCTACGCCGACGTCTCCGCCCTGCTCGCCGGCCAAGGCTTCCGGGTCATCGTGCCGTACCTGCGCGGCTTCGGAAGCACCCGCTTCCTGTCCGCGGATACCGTTCGCAACGGTCAGCAGGCCGCGCTCGCGCACGACGTGATCAGCCTGATGGACGCCCTAGAGATTCCCGCCGCGATCCTCGGCGGCTACGACTGGGGCGGCCGCACCGCCAACGTCGTCGCGACGCTGTGGCCGCAACGGTGTGCGGGGCTCGTCGCCGTCAGCGGCTACATCACAGTGAATCTGGCGACGAACCGTGAACCGCTGCCGCCGAAGGCGGAGTACGGCTGGTGGTATCAGTACTACTTCGCGACACCTCGCGGAGAAGCCGGCTACCGCGAGAACGCCCACGACTTCAACAAGTTGATCTGGCAGCTCGCATCGCCGGAGTGGAAGTTCACCGACGCCACCTTCGACCTGTCCGCGGCCGCGTTCGACAATCCCGACCACGCCGACATCGTCATCCACAACTACCGCTGGCGGCTGAGCCTCGCACCCGGCGAGTCCCGGTTCGACGCCGACGAGTTCCGGCTGGCCGGCCGTCCTGCGGTCACGGTCCCGACCATCACCATCGCCAGCGACTTCGACGGCGCGGCCAAGGACGGCGCCGCCTATCGGGCGCTCTACACCGGCTGGTACCAGCACCGCATCCTCGACGGCATCGGCCACAACGTGCCCCAGGAGGCGCCGGAGGAGTTCGCCTCGGCGATTGCCGAGGTGGCCGGACAGCCCCGGTGAGACCCGGTCAACCGGCGACCGCCAGGTCTCGCCGCTGTGGCCGAACCGTGATCAATGCTTGACCGAATCATCAACGCGCGCCGCAATGTTCGACCGTTGACGCGCCCGTAAGATGGCAGCGTTCAAGATCGCGCGTGACGTCAGGGGTTCGAGTAGATGCGGGCAGTCGTCCAACTTGTCCTACCGGTGGTGGTGGCCGGCACGGCCGTGCTCGGGGGCACACCCGACGTCGAAACCGCAGCGATCAGTCTGCCCATGTCCAGTGCTGTCGAATCCGTCGCGCCGACCCGTGGCGCGCGCGTCGGAGTCGCGCACCCGGTGGTGGTGACCTTCGGTGGGCCGATCGCCGACCGCGCTGCCGCCGAGCGAGCACTGCGAATCACGTCGACGCCCGCCATGACCGGCAGGTTCGAGTGGCTCGACGACCATGTGGTGCAGTGGGTTCCAGAGCGGTTCTGGCCGGCACACAGCACGGTCGCCCTGTCGGTGAACGGGAAGCTGACCCAGTTCGAGACCGGTCCCGCCGTCGTCGGAGTCGCCGACCTCTCGGATCACACGTTCACCGTGACCGTCGACGGCTTGGCGGCGGGATCACCCATCGCACTGCCCGCGCCGCACCACCTGCCCCGCCTCGGCGAGGAGGGCGTGTTGCTGGCGACCATGGGCCGTCCGGAATACCCGACGCCGGTCGGCACCTACAGCGTGCTGGCCAAGGACGACGTGGTGGTCATGGACTCGAGCAGCGTCGGCATCCCCGTCACCGCTCCCGACGGCTACCTGCTCGAGGTGGAGGACGCCGTACGCTTCACCCGCCGCGGCCTTTTCGTGCACTCCGCGCCGTGGGCCGTCGCATCGTTGGGGCTGGAGAACGTCAGTCACGGCTGCATCAGCCTGGCGCCGGCTGCCGCGCAGTGGTACTTCGACACCGTCAACATCGGTGACCCGGTGATCGTGCAGGAGTAGCAATCCCGGGTCGGGGCGCCCGAACGTTCACATGCACAACGGAATCCGGGCCACATGGCGTGCACAGCACACCATGTGACCCGGGAGTGGGCGCGGCGACGCCGCGCTACCTGACGAGGACGGCCTTGTCCACAGGTGCTGCCTGGATCGGCGCACTCGCGGCGGTTTTTCCGGTAGGCACGCCCTTTCCGCCGAGACCGCCCATTTCGGTGAGCGGAGCGCCTCCGACCGCAGGTGCGGCGATCGGGGCGCCTGCCGGCACGGGCGGCACGACCGGCACCGGCGGAACCAGCGGGACGGGCGGGACCGGCGGAGCGACCGGAACGGGCGGGATGACCGGCGGTGCGACCGGCACCGGCGGAACGACGGGCACCGGCGGCGCCAACGGCGCGGCGGCCCCTGCGGCTTGAACCGCGGCAGCACTGCACACCGGCGCCGCGCCGGCAGCCGCCGGTGCTCCGGGTGCGCCGGCGGCCTGGTCCACACACTGATAACCGCCCGTCTTCAACGGGGCGGCTGCCGCGTGCGGGCTCAACGCCGCGGCCGCCACACATAGGCCTGCACCGGCAACTACTCTCACAGCAATCCGACCAAAGGTGCTCATCGCCGGGACTCCTTCAACTATGCTCAAAAATGACTGCGACGAAAATTTCCTGTGGCGCAACCGTAGAGCACACCGTAATGCCCGTCTACACAAGGCCAGAAGTGGTTGCGAGGTTGACGCCCAAGCGAGCTTCGCTTGTGACGGAGCCGTATCCGTGTCGTGATTCAGGCCAGCGGCCCGCCGATGTCCACACGGACACAGCTAACACATTTGCCCCGCTCAGCCGGTCGGGAGCGCCTCGGCCGCGGCCCGCCGGAACTCGCTCGGATTGACGCCGCGGACCCGTTTGAAGGCTGCGCTGAACCCGAACGGATCGGAGTACCCGACGGTGCCGGCGATGTCGGAGACGGTCGCCCCTCTCCGCTCGATCAGCAGGTCGGCCGCGAGCGTCATGCGCCAGCGGGTGAGGTAGGTCAACGGCGGCTCGCCCACCAGCTCGGCGAAGCGCTTGGCCAGCGTCGAGCGTGACACCCCGACACGGTCGGCCAGCGTGGCGACCGTCCACGGCGCGGCCGGGTCGGCATGCAGCAGGCGCAGCGCTTCGCCGGCCACCGGATCGCGCTGGGCCGCCCACCACGCCGGCGGCTCGCCGCCGGGCCGGTCGAACCACTCGCGCAGCGTGCACACCAGCATCCAGTCCAGCAGGCGGTCCAGCACCACCTGCTGGCCGGGGGCGTCGACGGCGACCTCCGCGGCGAGGTGATCCAGCACCGGGTCTCCCGTGCCGCCGGCCTCCACCCGCAGCACGACGGGCAGTGCGTCGAGAAGCCGCCGGCTGATCTCGCCGCGCACCGGATAGGCGCCGACGATCAGGGTCGTGCCGCCGTCGTCGCGGTTGTCGGACCAGCCGAGGCGGTGCCGGGTCCCGCCCTGTTCGGGCGTCGCGCAGTGCTCGCCGCACGCGATCGGCTCCGCCCCGGTGTCCAGCTCGTCGACGAACGTGAACGTTCCGGGACCCCGCACGACGACCGTCTCGTAGGCGTGGAGCGGCTCGGGCCGGCCGTCCTCGGGCACGATCCACCCCTGACCACCCAGGACGGTGCACAGGGTGAGCGGCGCGCCGTCCACGAAGTGCAGCGCCCATGGCGGCGACAGAGTGCTGCTGCCGAACAGGGACCCATGGGCCCGTACGCCGCGGAACAGGTCACCGAACGCGTCCATGATCGCGAGGTTAGACGATTGGACATGTATCTCGGCTTCGCACCCATGGAAGTGTCCGGCCGAGCGCCGTTCAATGGGCCACATGAGCATCGACACCACCCTCGTCCTCGGTGGAACCGGCAAGACCGGCCGGCGCATCGCCGCCCGGCTACGGTTGCGCGGCGCGCCCGTCCGTCCCGTGGCGAGGTCCACCGAGATCCCGTTCGACTGGTCCGACCCCGGCACCTGGGAAGCGGCCCTGCAGGGAGTGGCTGCCGCCTACATCGTCGCGCCGCCACTGCCGGACGGCGCTCCGGGACCCGCGCACGACTTCGTGGCCCGTGCCGAGGACGCAGGCGTGCAGCGCCTCGTTCTGCTGTCGGGTCGCGGCGCCGACAGCTGGGGCGACTCCACATTCGGGCTGGACATGCGCGACGCGGAGGACGCCGTGCGTGGTTCGTCGCTCGAGTGGACCGTGCTGCGACCCAACAACTTCGCCCAGAATTTCGACGAGGAGCTCTGGCACGCACCGCTTCTCACCGGCACCCTGGCGCTGCCGGCCGGCGAGGTGCCCGAGCCGTTCATCGACCTCGAGGACGTCGCCGACGCCGCAACCACGGTGTTGACCGAGCCGGGGCGGCACGCCGGACGGATCTACGAGCTCACGGGTCCGCGGTCGATCACCTTCGACGAGGCCGTGCAGATGATCTCCCGGGCGGCGGGTCTGCCGATCTCCTACAAGCAGATCTCCGCCGACGAGTACGCGGCGGGTCTGCTGGCAGAGGGCGTGAGCGAGGACGACGCCCACCACGTCGCCGAGATGTTCGTGCTGATGCAACGCGGCCTCCTCGCCGAGACGACGGACGGCGTCGCCACCGTGCTCGGCCGCCCGCCCCGCACCTTCGAGGACTACGTATTGCGAACGGCGGTGGCGGGGGCGTGGCGGCGATGAGCGCCGACAGGTTGACCATCGAGGATCGCGAGTTCCTCCGGCGCCCGCTCTACGGCTTCCTGTCGGTGGCCGCGGGACCGCGCCCACCCCAGCCTCGTCCGGTGTGGTTCGACGTCACCGACGACGGCACCGTGCAGCTGTTCACCGGACCCGACACCGCGAAGATGCGCCGACTGCAGGAGGATTCGCGCGCGTCGCTCGTCGTCGCCGCACCGGTGGGTGAGCGCGAACGTTGGGTGTCGGTCGCCGGCCCGGTCACGGTGGAGCCCGACGGAGCGCACGACCTCGCCGCCCGACTCGCCGCCCGTTACTGGGATCTCGAGGACGCCGGCCGGGCGGCCGACCTCGCCGAGATCCTCGCGCAGGACCAGGTGCGCCTCGTCATCCACCCGCAGAAGGTGAGTCGCTACTCGATGTGACCGCCACCGGCGACGGCGCCGGGCGGGTGAGGAGCACCCGGCCGGCCTCGTTCAGGGCTGCGGGCCCACGCGGTTGTTCGAAGAACACCTCGGCACGCCGGCCATCTGCCTCCATGGTGGCGATGGTGTTGCCGAACAGCGGCCCGCAGGTGTTCGTCCAGCTCACCGGGAGGTCCGGTAGGTCGCGGTGCCGGGCCCATCGCCGGGTGAGCCGGGCCACCGGCCGCGACCACCCGAGACGGAATCCCGGCTTCACCGCCGCGGGCACGTAGTTGTGCACCGGTGAGCAGACCAGTTGGTGCACGGTGGCGCCTCGCCCCGCCGGCAGGCCGGCCAGCTGTGCGCGCGCGGCGTAGCTGTGGTGGACATCGCCGGAGAGCACACTCACCGTCGCCGGCCCGGCGGGATCGCCGGCCACCCGTGTGATCAGCCCGGTCAGGCGCAGGAACGACTTCAGGAACGCCGCCCAGTGCTCGAGATCACCGGCACGGCGGATCTTCTCGGCGAGGGCGCCGCGTCTGCCAGGGCGGTTGGCGGCCTGCTCGTTCACCATCTGCAGATCGCTGATGACCGGCGGCAGCAGCCACGGCAGCGACGAAGCGATCAACAGGTGATCGACGTCGTCGAGGCGGTCGGTGGCTTCGCCCTCGAGCCAAGCGAATTCCCGTTCACCGATCATCATGCGGTTGCCCGACTCGAGGATCCGTCCGTTTCGCGAGTCGACCATGATCAAACGGGTGCGACCGAGATCCCACCGGTAACTGAAACGGACGCCTTTGCTGTCGTCGACCTCCTCGTCGGCACGGTCGGCGAGATCGGTCAGGAGCGGCCAGGTGTCGCCGTCCGCCGCGACCAGCTGCTGGTAGTCCGCATTGTCGGCGAGGTCGGCGGGGCTGAGATTGCCGAGGTGCTGGTACACCCAGTACGAGGCCAGCCCGGCGCGTATCCGGTCGCGCCACCAGGGCTTCTTCTTGATATCCGCCCGCCATGCCTCGGATGTGTTCCAGTCGTCGCGGATGTCGTGATCGTCGAAGATCATCGCGGTGGGCACGGTCGACATGAGCCAGCGGATCTCGGGGTCACCCCACGAATGGCGGTACAGCCGTTCGTATTCGGCGAAGCTCACGACTTCGTCTGGAGGGCGCTGGCCGTTCGACCTGCGCCGGGTGCGCTTGCCCGCCAGGTGTTGCCGCGATTCCGGCGTGAGCTCGTCGGCGTAGAGCTGATCGCCCAGCAGGATCAAGGCATCCGGCCAGGTCTCGATCGATTGTCCGGCCATGCGGGTCGCGTACGAGTCGAGGGCGTCGCGACCCAGCTTGGAGTCGACCTTGTCGTCCTCGGTCTTCGGGTACCGGCACGATCCGAAGATCGCGCGCACCCGCGGCGCGGATTCGGGGCCTCGCGTCCGGATGACGCTCGTCGGATACGGCGCGTCGTCGACCGGCCACACCTGCCGGCCGTCCACGTGTACCCGGTACTCGGTGACCGAGTCGGGGGTCAGGCCGGTCACCTGGACGAGGGCGTAGTGGTAGCCCTGCACGTTGAACGTCGGCGCCGAGCAGCCGAGGACGGTGACGGTGGCCGCATGCTCGGTCTGCACCCACACCGATGCGGTCGTCTCACCGACATGGCGGAGCGCGGGACCGAGCACGAGAGACACTCCTTCACCCTACGGACCGGCGGACCTCCGTCACATCGCTTGCGCACATCGGAAGCTGCGCGCGCAGAACTCCTCGAAGGTGCGCGCGGGGCGGCCGGTGACGTCCTCGACGGTGCAAGTGACGCGGTCTTCGGCGCCACCGGCGATGTCGACGTCGAGCGCGGAGAGTAACCGGGCGAATTCCAGCGGTATCCCGCTGGCGGCGACGTGTCCGGTGTGCTCCTCCGCCGACACCGATCGGTGCCGCACCGGGCGGCCGAGGTGTCGAGCGACGATCATCGCCGCCTCCTCGTAGCCCAGCGCCCGCGGGCCGGTGAGGATGTGTTCGGTGTTGTGCGCGACCGGGTCGGTGAGTGCGTGGGCGGCGACGGCCGCGATGTCGTCGGCATCGATGAACGCCACCCGGCCGTCGCCGGTGGCGGTCACGATCTCGCCGTCGCGCACTCCCTGCGCGACGAGGTGATCACCGGTGAAGTTCTGCATGAACCACGACGGGCGCAGGACGGCCCACTCGGGCATCGTCGATCGGACGAGTCGGTGCACCTCTCCCAGGCCGGGCGCTCCTTCGGGCAGCGCGGACGAACTGAGTTGCACGACGCGGCGCACGCCGCGCCTGCGCGCCTCCTCCAGGAACGGCTCGACCAGGGGCGCCGGATCGGCTTCGCCCGGCGGCGCGACCAGATACACGAGCCGGCGCCGTCGAGCGCCGACGCGTGAGTGGCGCGGTCGCCCCACTCGAATCGCACCTGACCCGGCGACGTCGGCGTCCGCGTCGCCGACCGGACGGGGACGCCGCGCGCTGTCAGGACGGCCGCCACCCGGCGACCGGTCGTCCCGCTCGCACCCAGTACCAGCACGTCGTTCATCGCCGCACGCCGCCGAATGACTCCAACTGTTCCGTGCCGCCCATCGCCTCGGCGGCGGCCAGTGGGCTCCAGTAGTCGCGGTAGCTCAGGATCCGGCCGTCGCGCACGGTGATCACGGCGATGTAGCGCATCCGGTACGGCGCCCCGGACGCGACGACGATGCCCGCCGCCTCGAACTCCACGATCACCACCGCTGGATCGACGGTCTCGTGGACGACCTTGTGCGGGAAGCCCTCGATCCGGAGCAGATCCGGATATCCGCGCATGTACTCCGCGACGGCTTCTCGGCCGACCACGCGCTCGGGATAGCCCGGCGCGGCGAAGGGGAATTCGATCACGCCGTCGTCGGCCCACAGGTCGGCGAAGCCGGCCATGTCCTGCTTCACCAGCAGGTCGAGTGCGCGTTCGACGAGTTCGACGGGTTGCATGTCAGACCTCCTCGGTATGGACGATACGGTACCGTCCCGACGCTTACGCTAGTCGGGACGGGACGGTATCGTCCAGTCCATGTCACGTCGCCCGCCCACCGGAGCCGCGGTGCTCCAGCCGACGGTCACCGCGTCGATCACCGAGGCCGTGCTGGACGAGCTGGCCGACCTCGGGTACGCGCGGTTGTCGATGGAGGCGGTCGCGAAACGGGCAGGTGTCGGGAAGAGCGCGCTGTACCGGCGGTGGTCGTCCAAGCAGGAGATGGCGCTGGCGGTGCTGGCCGAGTTCAGCATCGACCAGGCCCCGGCGCCCGACACCGGGTCGCTGCGCGGGGATCTCAGGGAGTCCCTCGACGCGGTGGCCCGCTGGCTGTCACACCCCCGCTTCTCCCGGATCCTGCCCGACCTGGTCGCCGAGATGGCCCGCAATCCGGAACTGAGCGACCTGGTGGAGGGCATGATCGGCCGGCCTCGCCGGGACCGCGGCGCGGTCATGCTGCAGCGGGCGATGCGCCGCGGTGAGCTGGCGCCCGACACCGACCTGGACATCGCCCTGGATCTGATCGGCGCCCCGGTGTACTGGCGGTTGACCGTCCGCGACGCCGACGCCGAGCCCGGTTACCTCGACAAGCTCGCCGACATGCTCGTGCGCGCACTCGCCGGGCCGTCCTGACCCCGCGCGCCGACGCCATCGGGCGTTAACGTCCACGGCGTCGGTCGTCCACGCGCGACTGCCACAATGCGGCAACCCCGCCAGCCACGACGAAGCCCGCACAGGAGCGCGATGACCGACCTCGTTCACACCCCGCAGCCGACTCCCACGTATAGCGTGCGCACCGGGATGGACGTGGATGCGCTCAAACAGTCTGTGCAGGACCACCTGCGGTACTCGATCGGCCGGCCGGCCGCCGCGCTGAAGCCGGAGCACTACTACCGGGCCCTGGCCCTGGCGGTGCGCGACCGCATGCAGGACAACCGCGTGGCCTCCACCCAGACGTCGATGGATCTCGGCAGGAAGGTGACGTGCTACCTGTCGGCCGAGTTCCTGATGGGTCCCCAGCTGGGCAGCAACCTGCTCAACCTCGGGATCGAGGAGGCGGCACGCGAGGCGCTGGGCATCCTGGGGCAGGACATCGACGAGGTGCTGGCATGCGAGGAGGAGCCCGGTCTCGGCAACGGCGGCCTGGGTCGGCTCGCCGCGTGCTACCTCGATTCGCTGGCCACCCTGGAGCGCCCGGCGATCGGCTACGGCATCCGCTACGAGTTCGGCATCTTCGACCAGGAGATCCACGACGGCTGGCAGGTCGAGAAGACCGACAACTGGCTCGTCAACGGAAACCCATGGGAGATCGCCAAACCCGACGTGAACTACCGGGTGAACTGGGGCGGGCACACCGAGCACTACACCGACGACGCGGGCCGCCACCGGGTGCGCTGGCTGCCGGACCGCGTGATCAAGGGCGTCGCCTACGACACACCCGTCCAGGGCCATGCGGTGAACACCTGCAATGTGCTCACGCTGTGGAGCGCGCGCGCTGTCGAGTCGTTCGCTCTGGAGGCGTTCAACACCGGCGACTACTACCGGGCGGTCGAGGAAGAGGTGACCTCCGAGACCGTCACCAAGATCCTCTACCCCAACGACGAGCCGGACATCGGCAAGCGGCTGCGACTGCTGCAGCAGTACTTCTTCGTGTCGTGCTCACTGCAGCACATCGTGCACATCGTCGAGGACCTCAGTGACCGCTCCGTGCACGACCTGCCGCAGCAGTTCGCCGTGCAGCTCAACGACACCCATCCGTCCATCGGAGTCGCCGAGCTCATGCGCATCCTGGTCGACGAACGACATCTCGACTGGGACGAGGCATGGGCGATCACCGTGGCCACCTTCGGCTACACGAACCACACGCTGCTCCCCGAGGCGCTGGAGACCTGGCCGCTGGCGCTGTTCGGCGAATCACTGCCCCGGCACCTGGAGATCATCTACGAGATCAACCACCGCTTCCTCGACGAAGTGCGCCTGCGCTTCCCCGGCGACGGTGACCGCGTCCGCCGGATGTCGCTGATCGACGAGGACGGCGGCAAGCGTGTGCGGATGGCTCACCTCGCCACGGTCGGCAGCCACGCCGTCAACGGTGTCGCGGCGCTGCACTCCGATCTGCTCAAGGCCAGTGTGCTGAAGGACTTCTACGAGCTCTGGCCGGAGCGGTTCACCAACGTCACCAACGGTGTGACACCGAGGCGGTTCCTTGCGCTCGCCAACCCGGGACTGCGCCGGCTGCTCGACGACACGATCGGCGCCGGCTGGATGTCGGACCTGAGCAGGCTGACCGAGGTGGAGCGCCACGTCGACGATCCGGCGTTCCAGCAGCGGTGGCGGGACATCAAGCGTGCGAACAAGTCCCGGCTCGCCGACTACATCAGGTCGACCTCCGGCGTGGACCTCGACCCGGGCTGGTTGTTCGACATCCAGGTCAAGCGGATCCACGAGTACAAGCGCCAGCACCTCAACGTGCTGCACATCGTCGCGCTGTACCACCGGCTCAAGCAGAATCCCGGCCTCGACATCGCCCCGCGCGCCTTCATCTTCGGCGGCAAGGCCGCGCCCGGTTACTTCATCGCGAAGCGGATCGTCAAGCTCATCAACGCCGTCGGCGAGATCGTGAACAACGACCCCGACGTCAACGACCACATCAAGGTGGCGTTCGTGCCGAACTTCAACGTCCAGAACGCCCACCTGATCTATCCGGCGGCCGACCTGTCGGAGCAGATCTCCACGGCGGGCAAGGAAGCGTCGGGCACCGGGAACATGAAGTTCATGATCAACGGTGCGTTGACCATCGGCACACTCGACGGCGCCAACGTCGAGATCCGCGAGGAGGCTGGGCCGGAGAACTTCTTCCTGTTCGGCTTGACGGTCGAGGAGGTGGAACGCGTCAAGGCGCAGGGATACCGGCCGGCAGACCACATCGAGGCCGACGAGGAGCTCCGGGCGGTCCTCTCACTGATCTCGAGTGGACACTTCTCGCACGGAGACACCGACGTGTTCCGGCCGCTGGTGGACTCACTGACCTACAGCGACCCGTTCCTCGTGCTGGCGGACTACGCGGCGTACGCGCAGTGCCAGCAGCGGGTGAGCGAGGCGTGGCAGGACACCGACGCATGGACGCGGATGTCGATCCTGAACTCGGCTCGCAGCGGAAAGTTCTCGTCGGACCGCGCCATCGCCCAGTACTGCGACGACATCTGGAACGTGGCGCCGGTGACCGTTCGGGTCTGACGCGCTACAGCCGGTCGACGATGTCCTTGGCGTCCTTGAGTCCCATACCGGTCTCGTCGACGAGGGCTTTGATCGCTTCGAGCTTCTTGCCGTCCATCGCGAGCTGGCGCACCTTCGGGCTGACCTGCGCCTCCGACGGCGCCCCTTCGTATGCGACGGGGATCGGGATGCCGTAGCCGCGTACCGCCCGCTCCAGCAACGCAACGCGATGCTCCAGTTGCGTGATGCGATCCCGCATTTCGTCGCCGCCGTCAGATGAGGAGAACATGCCCATGGCGACAGTCTGTCCTACCGGTAGCGCCTTGGGACAGTCCAGGGACGGCCGAACTCCAGGTCGAACGATTCGGGATCGAACGGGCTGTCACCTCCCGCGGGGAAGCTGGTGAGCTCACCGAAGACGATCCGCCCGTCGACGTCGTACACATCGACACGGACGAAGTCGGTACCGGCGCCCAGCCTTTCGGACAGATCGATCATCTCCGCCAGGCAGTCGGGCGCAACGGGCTCGGGATGTGCCCACGGCGGTCCGCCGCGCAACGATAGGTGCTGCCAGTCAGGTCGGAAGAAGTCCATCGTCCGCGAGCCGAACCGCCCGCCGTCGACCTGGACGAAGGCGCAGCGGCCGTGGAAGACGAAGAACTTGTAGTCGTCCGGGATGGCGCCGTCGGCGCCTGCGAGCATCTCCTCGACGATGATCCGCGGGGTGATCCGCCCGTACACCCATTCGCGGTTCGGACCCTGACCGTAGAGCTGTGCCACCCAGCCCTTCGCGATCCGGATGATGTGTTCCCGAGCCGCGGCCTCGGGCCTGACGTGGCGGTACACCCAACTCCCCGGCTCGGTCGGCAGACGCGCCTCGACAGGAGCGCTTCCGGAGACGACGACGGCGGCGCCGCTACCGTGCGTCGGCTTGACCACGTATGCGTCGGGCAGATCGAGGTCCCGTAACGCGGCCGGGTCGTCGACGATCGCGTACACCCGCGGAAGGTACCGCTCGCCCACGATCGACGCGACGTGGTCGCGTACCGCCGCCTTGTCCGCGAAGGTGACCACGAGCGCGCGGTGGTCGCGCAGCATCTTGTAGCGCACCTTCTCCCGGAAGGTCTGCGGGTTGCGGGTGCGCCAAAGACGCATCGCACGAACAAGTCTGCTGCGTTCGCGCCACCGGACGCCCTGGCGCCCCTCGAGGGGCTGCGGCACCGGCATCACCAGCTCAGGCTACGGCTGCGCGCAGGCCCTTCGCGCGGCGGACCACGCTCGTGACCGCGTGAGGCCATTTAGATCGCGCGATCTGATATCAGATCACCCCTTCTAATTCCGATTCGCGCGATCTACGGTCGGTACATGTCAACCGCTGCGCGGCCGGAGTCCTTCACCAGAACGGCGCGCAGGGCACAGATCGTCGGCTGCGCGATCGAGGTGATCGCCGAGGTCGGATATCCGCAGGCGTCGATCCGCAAGATCGCCGATCGGGTCGGGATCGCGATGAGCGCGGTCCTCTACCACTTCGGCAGCAAGGACAACCTCGTCGACGCCATCGTCGAGCACATGTACCGCACGATGCTCGCGATCGTCGTTCCGGCGGTGGATGCGGAATCCACGGCTGCGGGCAAGCTCGACGCTTACATCCGTTCCACCATCGGGTATTTCAGGACACACCGGGTGGCGCTCGTGGCGCTGACCTCCACGGCGACGAGCTTTCAGCCCGGTGACGGGCGCCGCGTCGAGGAGCTGGGGCTCAACGACGAGCTCGCCGAGCAGTTGGCCCGGCTGGACCCACTGTCGATCCTGCAGGCGGGTCAGCGGGCCGGCGAGTTCGGCGAGTTCCCCGCCGAGTCGATGGCGATCGCGCTGCGGGGCGCCGTCAACGCCGCCGTCGAGAAGATCCTGCGCGACCCCGGGTACGACGCCCGCGGATACGGCGAAGACCTGGTCGAGATCTTCGGCCGCGCCGTCGGCGGCTCGCGGTGAGCACTGTCGCGATCGCCGCGGTCGGCAGCCGGGGCGACGTCGCGCCCCTCACCGGTGTGGGGGTGCGCCTGCGGGCCGCCGGCCACCGAGTCGTGGTGTCCGCGTACACACCGTTCGCGGAGCTGGTCACCGGCTGCGGGCTGGAATTCCGCGAACTGCCCGCCGACTTCACCCCCGGCGCCGACCACGCCGACGCCACCTCGAGGGAGACCTTCGCCGCGGTGTTCGGACGGCGCGGGGTGCGGGACACGGGCCGGCTCGTCCTCGACGCCCTCGGCGACGTGCCGGCCGACATCCTGCTGCTCCCGCCGCTGGCCGAGTTGGCGGGCCATCCCCTCGCCGAGGCGAAGGGAATTCCGGCACTGGGAGTGCGACTGCAGCCGTTGTCGGCCACCGCGGCCTACCCGCCATCCGTGCTTGGCGCCTGGTCGGCGGGAAGACGAGGCAACCGGTTCGCCGCCGATGCCGGCGCGTGGGTGGTCGACCGCCTCTACGGCGGAGTCGTCACCGGGTTCCGCCGCGACCTCGGGCTGCCCGACATCGCGGCGCGGTCACTTCGACGCCACCGCACCGACACGCGATGGCCTGTGCTGCACGGTTATTCACCCACCGTTCTGCCACGGCCCGCCGACTGGCGACCCGGCCTGGAAACGGTGGGGTACTGGTGGCCGCCGCTCGATCCGGGCTGGCAGCCACCGCAGGCGCTCACCGACTTCCTGTCCGCGGGCCCGGCCCCGGTGTTCGTCGGCCTGGGCAGCACGGTGGTGACCGCGCCTCGCGCCCGAGAACTTGCCGAGATCATCACGCGCGCGCTGCGACAGGCAGGTGTGCGCGGCGTCGTCCAGTCCGGCTGGGCGGGTCTCGCGGTGCACGGCGACGATGTCCTGACGATCGGTGAAGCGCCCCACGAATGGCTCTTCCCGCAGATGAGAGCCGTCGTCCAGCACTGCGGCGCAGGAACCACCGCGGCCGCGCTCCGAGCAGGCGTTCCCACGATCGCCGTGCCGGGCCCCGTCGGCGATCAGCCGTTCTGGGCACGGCGGCTGGCCGAACTCGGCGCCAGCGCCGCGACGATCCCGCAGCGCACACTCACCGCGGACAACCTCGCTGCGGCGATCCGGATGGCTGTGAACGACCACGAATTGCGTGGCACCACAGCGCGACTCGCTGATCGCATCGCCGGCGAGGATGGCGCGGCGCGCGTGGTCTCTGTCGTCGAATCCCTGCTCGACCCGTCCACTCACCAGGAGAACACATGGCCGCAGACCCGGAACTCGTCCGAGCGATCATCACCGCGGGAGCACTCGCCGGAGGCGGGATCATGATGGCCGGCGGCGCCATCGGGGCCGGCATCGGCGACGGCATGGCGGGTGCGCAACTCGTCGCGGGCGTCGCACGCCAACCCGAAGCGCAGTCACGGATGTTCACGCCGTTCCTGATCACCGTCGGACTCGTGGAGGCCGCGTTCTTCATCAACGTCGCGTTCATGGCGCTGTTCGTATTCGCCACTCCGGGACTGTAGGCCGCGCAGCGACCTAGTTGGTCGACGGTGGTGGTTGGGGTTGGAATGGTGGGTACCACCACCAGTCGGCGCGTTCACCGGTGGGCCCGGGACAGGGTGCAACCCCCGGTGGGGATTTCGTGGGTGGGCGAGCCAGCGACGCCGAACTCAGTTGACGCCCATCGCAATCGGTGACGACCAGCTTGTCGGCGGGTCCGGTGATGGTGATGCCGCCTCGGTGATGCATCCGGTGGTGGTACGGGCAGACCAGGACGAGGTTGTCGAGTTCGGTGGCGCCGCCGTCTTCCCAGTGCCGGATGTGGTGGGCGTGCAGGCCGCGGGTGGCGCCGCATCCGGGGACCACGCAGCAGCGGTCGCGGTGTTCGAGCGCCCGGCGCAGCCGGCGGCTGATCTGGCGGGTGTCGCGCCCGGACCCGATGACCTGTCCGTGGCGTTCGAGCCACACCTCGAAGGTGGCGTCGCACAGCAGGAATCGGCGATCGGCGTCGACGAGTATCGGACCGAGGTGCAAAGAAGCCACCTGTTCCTTGACGTCCACGTGGGCGATCACGGTGGTGCGGTGTCCGTGCGGGCGCCGCGCCACCTCGGTATCCCAACCGGCATCCACGAGACTCATGAACGCATCGACCGTTGTGGGCATCGGCGGCGCCTGACCTGCAACGGCGTCGCCGGCCGCGTCGGCGTGGTCGTGTTTCCAGTCGGCGACCATCCCGTCGAGATGTGACTGTACGGCGGCGTCGAGTCTGGCCGCCTCCAGTCGCGGCAGGAAGATCCGATAGGTAGTGCCCTTGTCGTCGGTGGTCTTGCTGAACGACGGTGCGGGTTCCGGTTTGGGGTCGGGTTGCGGTTGCGGTGACGGTGGGGGTTCGAGCTTGATCGCGGTGCGTAACTGGTTCACCGTCGCGGCGGTGATCAACTGGGCGTAGTGCGCATCAGAGCCCGGCCCGGCCTTCTCGGCGATCACCCCGACCTGATCGAGTGACACCCGACCGTCGCGCAAGAGTTGGGTGCAGCGCGGCAATTCCTCCCACCGCTGCGCGACGGCGGTAACGACTTCAGCGTTCCTCGGCGACGAGCCGGTCTTCCACGCCACCATCGCCGCCACCGACCGCGCGCCCGTCATGCCCCACAACCCGTCGCGGTCGATCTCGGCGACGATCTCCACCAGCCGCCCGTCGATCGCATTGCGCTGACCGCACAGCTCCGCGATCTCATCGAACAACACCGCCAGCCGATCCTTCGGCCTCACCGAAGAAGCGAAAGCTGTTGCGCTCGACGACATGACCCCATCATCGCAGAGGGGTCCGACACGTCAGCCCGACAAGTCTCGGACTGCGCGGGTCTGCTGCGACCTAGTCGTCGCGCGCTTTCGACGGCGGGCCGGCAGATTCATCGTCCGCGGTCTGCGGTCGCTGTGCCAGCGCGCCCGGCGCGCCGAACGGGCCGGGCCGTCGGGGCGCAGCGTGACCGTGAACGCCTTCGGCATAGGCAGTTTCAGCGTGCTGAGACAGGTCGACGCCGGACGTCTCGTCCTCGGCGCTGATGCGGAAGCCCATCAATCGGTCGATCAGCTTGGCCAGCACGTAGGAGGCCACGAACGCATACACCGCGACCACCACGACGGCCATCGCCTGCTTCCCGAGCTGAGACAGACCGCCTCCGTAGAAGAGGCCGCGCGGACCACCGGTCATCACGTCGGTCGCGAGCAGACCGATCAGCAGCACACCGACCACACCGCCGACGAAGTGCACGCCCACGACGTCGAGTGAGTCGTCGTAGCCGAGGCGGAACTTGAGGCCGATCGCGAACGAGCACACGATGCCGGCGACCAAGCCGACCACGGCAGCACCGACGGTGTTCACCGTGCCGCAGGACGGAGTGATCGCGACCAGACCGGCGACCACCCCGGAGGCCGCTCCGAACGTGGTGGGCCTGCCGTCGCGGACCTGTTCCACCGTCAGCCAGCCCAGCATGCCCAGGCAGCCGGCGACCAGGGTGTTCAAGAAGACCGCGGCGGCCGTCCCGTTCGCGGCCAGCGCCGAGCCTGCATTGAATCCGAACCACCCGAACCACAGCAGTCCGACGCCGAGCAGCACGAACGGCAGGTTGTGCGGGCGCATCGCGTCCTTCTTGAAGCCGATCCGCGGCCCCAGCACCAGCGCCAGCGCCAGCGCGGACGCTCCCGAGACGATCTCCACGACGAGCCCGCCCGCGTAGTCGAGCACGCCGAGCTGGAACAGCCAGCCGTTCGGCGACCACACCCAGTGCGCCACAACGGCGTACACCACCACCGCCCATACCGGCACGAACACCGCCCAGGCGGCGAATTTCGCCCGATCGGCGATCGCGCCGCTGACCAGGGCCGCGGTGATGACCGCGAAGCTCAGCTGGAAGGTGACGAACAACAGCTCGGGGACCTGGCCGTGCAGGGTGTCCGGCCCGATGCCGCTCAGCCCGATGTGCGACAGGCCGCCGATCAGACCACCGGGGCCGTCACCGGTGAACGCCAGCGTGTAGCCGAACAGCAGCCACGACACCGTGACCAGCGGGATGGCGATGAAGCTCATCATGATCATGTTGAGCACACCGGTGGCGCGGACCATGCCGCCGTAGAAGATCGCCAGTCCCGGCGTCATCAGCAGTACGAGGGCGGTGCTGGCCAACAACCAGGCGGTTGCGGCGGGGTCGATCTGGTCCACTGTCCGGCTCCTTCGACGGTTCCGGACGAGAATGTCCGCCGCGCGTTTCATACAGGCGACGGCGATGTTTCCGGCGTGTTTCGGCAGGCGCGAAATCGTGCGCCCGCAGCGCGGCGGACGTGCTTCGCCTCAGCGGGTGAGACGCACCACCGCACTCCACGGCCTGTTGCCGGGCGGACGGTGAGGGTCGGGCTGGGGCAGGCGGGCCACCAGCCGAAGGAACCACGGCAGCCGGCGAAGCCGGTGCGCGACGACGAACACCGACTCGACCGCGCCCACCCGCCAACCGCGGGCCTCGAAGTAACCGATCCCCTCGGGCGGGGCGAACTTGAACGGCGCGTTGCGCAGCAGACCGCGGCTGTTCTCGTTCATCGCCTTCTTCAGCCCTGGGCCCGCGAGGTCGAGCATCCACCACGCGACCTCGGGGCGGGTCAAGGCCCGGGACAGGTCGTCCACGTCGGCCGGTTCGAGGTACATGAGCAGGCCCTCGGTGAGCACCAGTGCCTTCGTCGCGCCCGCCAGCGCCTCGATCAGGAACCGGTCCCGGGCTTCGGGGTCGGCGAGGTCCACGGGGTACCGCGTCAGATGGCACCTCGGCGTCTCACCGGCGAGCAGTTGCTCCTTCTCGGCGACCAGGCCCGGCAGATCGGCCTCGATCCACCGGAACTCGGCGGGCAGATCCAACCGGTAGGGCCGGGTGTCCAGCCCGGCGGCGAGATTGAGCACGCGGTCGCAACCGGCTCCAATCGCGTCGAAGATCAGGTCGTCGATGGTCTTGGTGCGCGCGACCATCCACCAACCCGAACGCATCATCCAGGGCACCGACGCGACGATCTGGCGTCCCCGCTCACCGGCGAGCCGATCGGCATGGGGGTCGTCGAACACCGCATCGGGGCGCGCCGACTCGACGGCGCGATACACGGCCACCCAGCGTGCGGTGTCGGAGACGTTCGAGACCGGTGTCGCCGATGCCCCGCCGAATTCGTCAGTGCCCACGTCGTCCGCCTCCCGGAGGTGTCGCCCTCCTCGTCCAGGAGCGTAATGGCGGCCGTACGATTCGCGCACCGCCGTTCGTACCTGCTCGAACCGGACACGAAAGAGGCAACCCGAGGCGTGAAGAACTCGTCCTATCCGCTCATCGCGTCGGGCGCCGCGCTCATCGCCTGCTGTTACGGGCTCGCACGCTTCGGATACGGATTGTTCACGCCGGTGCTCACCGACGAATTCGGTCTGACGTCGACCACGGTCGGCGTGATCGCGGCGGGAAGCTACGTCGGTTACTGCGCGGCGATCGCCGCGAGCGCCGCTGTCACCAACCGTGTCGGTCCGCGGCTGGTAGCGGTCGCCGCCGGTGTCGTCGCCACAGCCGGGATGTCGATGGTGGCGCTCGCGCCGTCGGCATGGGTCCTGGCCGCCGGCGTCCTCATCGCCGGGACCAGCACGGGTATCGCATCGCCCCCGCTGGCGGCCGCGGTGTCGCAACGCATCCACGGCGACGCCGGTGACCGCGCGCAAACCATCGTCAACGCCGGAACCGGTGTCGGCGTCGTCGTCTCCGGCCCCATCGCCTTCGCCTTGTTCGACCACTGGCGATTCGCGTGGGGCGTCTACGCCGTCATCGCCGCGGTCGTGACGCTGTGGGTGGCCGTCACCGTCCGTGGCACTCCGGACTCGGACACCGGCCCGGCCGTTCGCCGATGGCGCACCGGCAGCTGGGGTCTGGTGGCGGCGTCGTTGCTCACCGGCCTCGGCAGCATCGCGGTGTGGAGTTTCGGTCGCGACCTGATCAGCACGACCGGTTCGGCGAGCGTCGCCGTCGCGTCGATCGCGTGGACGGTCCTGGGCGCCGCAGGCATCGTCGGAGCGCTCGGCGGCGATGCCGCTCAGCGCATCGGCCTCCGGCGCGCGTGGGTGGTGACCACGCTGGCGATGTCGGTGGCGACGGTCGTCCTCGCGCTCGCACCGTCGAGCATCGCCGCCGTCATGGTCGCCGTCGCGGTCTTCGGGGCGGCCTACATCGGCCTCACCGGGCTCGTCCTGGTCTGGAGCACCCGCGTCTATCCAGATTCGACGTCCTTCGGCGTCGGCCTGGCGTTCTTCATGATCGCGTTCGGCCAGGCGCTCGGCGCTCCCGCCGCGGGAGCGCTGATCGAGGCATTCGGAGCCGCGAACACATTCGTCCTGATGGCCGTGCTGGGATCCGCCGCGGCGCTCGTCCGTCCCGCGACGGCTCCGGCGACGCACGATGCGCCAACTCGACGATCGTGATCCCTCCGGTCAGCGGACAGCGGTTCCATCGCGGGGCCTTTCGCGCGAAGATCGAGAACCATGACCGACATCAGCCGCCTACACCGTGAGCTCATCGCCCGCGTGCTCGGCAGCGACGCGACGGCGCCGCTCGAACTCCGCCGGGCTGCGTTCGACAACACGGGCCTGGAGGAACCGATGCGCTCGTTGGTCGACAAAGTGGCCGTGCACTCCGACGCGGTGACCGACGAGGACGTCTCCGCTGTCTGTGCCGCCGGACTGAGCGAGGACCAGGTCTTCGAGATCGTGGTGTGCGCGGCGATCGGCCAGGCGGACCGCCACTACAGCTGTGCTCTTGCCGCGCTCGCCGAGGCGACCGGTGAAGGAAGGGGCGGGCGATGAGACTCGAGATCCTCGATCGCGGACACCCATTCGGCACGAAGGCGCTGCTGGCGATGATCCGGCTGGTGTCGCGTCATCCGGTGGTCGACGCCGTCAAGCTGGCGCTGTACCGAAAGGATTTCTACGGAGCCGGGGATCTCACGCACGAGGCGATGCGGGGCACCTCGTCGTGGTCGATCGGGGATCGTGAGCTGATGGCCGCGGTCGTCGCCCAGGCCAATGCCTCCCCGTTCTGCGTCGCGGCGCACTCCACCACGTCGGGCATCTGGTTCGGCGATCCGGCGAGGGTCAGCGCCGTCCTGGCCGATCTGGACACGGCGCCGATAGAGGAGCCGCTGCGGGCGACGCTTCGCATGCTCGACAAGCTCGCTCGCGAGCACACCGTTGACGCGGACGACGTCCGAAAAGTGTTGGCGGCCGGGGTATCCGCGGAGCAGATCGAGGATGCGCTGGCGGTGTGTCTGGCGTTCGACATCACCGCCCGGCTGGCCAACGCGTTCGACTTCGCGATCGCACCGCCCGACGCCATGACGGCCGGTGCACGACATCTGCTCAAGCGCGGATACCGCTGAGCGCCTCGTCGAGAGTTCGGTGAACGCGGACGACGGCGTCCACTCCGGTGAGCGTCAGCGGCCGGCGGGTGGCGGGACCGTCGGCGACCACCGCGAAAGGTGTCGACGGTGGCATACCGCGATGGGTGACCAGGAGCAGATTCATTCCCGCCACCGCCAGGAAGTGCACTTCGGACAGGTCCACGATCAGGGCGTCGGGCGATTCGCGCAACGCGACGTCGATCGCCTCGCTCAGCGCCGGCGCGGTGAGCAAGTCCAGGTCTCCCGAAACGGTGATCACCGCGATGTGTTCGATCCACTCGCTGGTGAGGCCGAATCCGGCGCGTACAGCGTGCTGGCGGATCATGATTCCCCTTTCGACACGCTGATGGGTGTGCTCGTGCAGGTGCCGGGCACGCGAGATGCGAAGCGGCAGAGGCCGACCCCGGTCGCACCGGAGCCGGCCTCTTCGCCGGACTCAGTGCCTAGCGGTGGCTGACGGACTTGCGTCCGCCGACGCGCAGCCAGATCACCAGAACGATGACGGCGCCGATGACGGAGCCGATGAGGCCGGCCGGCTGCAGGAATCCGTCTGAACCGTCCTTGTGGAACAGCAGATACCCGAGGAATCCGCCGACGAACGAGCCGACGACGCCGAGCAGGATGGTCATCGGGATCGACAGGTTCTGCTTGCCCGGCACGAGCAGGCGCGCGAGGGCGCCCGCGATGAGTCCGATGACGACGACGGTGATGATGAGTCCGATCATGGCTGTCAGCCTTTCTGTTTCAGCGCGGTGCGCTGGGATCGGGCGGTCGGGCGGCTGCCTGACACTGCACTCAGTCGAACACCCCTAGGGGTGATGCAGATACACCCCTAGGTAGGTAATCTCAGGCTCATGGCATCGCCGTCGAAGTCACCG
Organism: Mycobacterium hippophais; assembly: GCF_027529605.1. Taxonomy (NCBI): domain Bacteria; kingdom Bacillati; phylum Actinomycetota; class Actinomycetes; order Mycobacteriales; family Mycobacteriaceae; genus Mycobacterium; species Mycobacterium hippophais. The sequence goes on from NZ_JAPZPY010000006.1 coordinate 88,472, forward strand.
ATCACCGTCGCGCTGGTCGACGACTACGACGTGGTGCTGATGGGGGTGGCCAACATGTTCGACCGGTACCGCGACCGAGTCGTCGTCGCCGAGATCGACGCGAACATGGGCCTGGAGGACGCCGTCGACATCGTGCTCTACGACTCCTTCGCCCAGCCCGAGTCCGACCACGAGGAGATCGGCCACCTGGTGGCGAATCCGCGTGCGCGCCGGGTCGTGGTCTACACCTGGAACTTTCACCCCGCCCTCATCGCGAGCGCCCGGGAACACGGCGCACACGGCTATCTCTCCAAGACCCTGCCCGCACGGGAACTCGTGGCCGCCCTCGAGGCGGTGCACGCCGGTGAGACGATCATCAGCGATCCCCCACCGCGGGTCCGGAGCGCGCCCGGGCTCGACTGGCCGGGCCGCGGCGAGGGGCTCAGCGACCGGGAGGCCGAGATCCTCGCGCTCATCACCCAGGGCAAGAGCAACGCCGACGTCGCGGCGCTGACCTATCTCAGCCCGAACACCATCAAGTCCTACATCCGCACGATCTACCGCAAGCTCGGCGTGGCCAGCCGCACCCAGGCGGTGCTGTGGGGGGTCAAACACGGCTTCACCCCGGACCACAACCGCATCGAACACTGGAAGGGCGGCCCCTGAAACGCGGGCCGGCTCCCCGCCGGCCTAGCGGCCCGCGTTGCTGGCCAGGTCGATCGCGAACTGGTTGACGAAGGTCCCGGCGCTCGGTGCGCCGCGGCACGAGCCGTCGGACTCACCGGGCCGTTTGACCCACAGGAAGGCATCGACCTGTGGATTGCCGGTCGCCGTGGTGGGCGGGACGCCCAACGCGCGGCCGCTGGGGTTGCACCAGTACAGATCGTCACCCTCCACCGGCCCGGCGCCGTTGCGTGAGGTGTCGATGACGAAGGGCTTGCCGCCCGTCATCCCCGAGATCGCTCCGCCGTACCCGAGGTTCTCCTCGGTGGTGAAGAAATTTGCGGTGTTGAGGCTGAAGCCCCGCGCCTTGGCCACCCCGACGTCGTTCAGCCGGGCGGCCATGACGTCGGCCGCCACCCAGCGCGGGTGACCGGCGTCCACGTACACCGCCGTGGCGGGGTTGCGGGTCAGCGTGTCGACGGCGTAGCGGATCAGGTCGTAGCGCTCCTGCTGCTGGTCGGGCGACAGGCAGTCGGCCATGGCGAGCGCGTCGGGTTCGAGGATCACCGCGGCCGGTCCGGATCCCACGGCGGCGGCGACGCCGTCGATCCAACCACGGTAGGAATCGGCGGATCCGAACCCGCCCGCGGCGAAGCTCCCGCAGTCGCGGTTCGGGATGCCGTAGAGCGCCAGAACCGGCACGGTGCCCGCGGCCTGCGCGGTGGCGATGTACTTGGCGTCCACCGAAGGGGTCGACAGATGATCCATCCAGTACGCCGTCGGCGTGTCGGCGATGGCGTTGAGCTGGGGGTTGGGCGGATCGACGCCGTCGGCGGCGCGTCTGGCCTTCGACGCCGGGTTGACGTAGAAGGCCTTCCCGCCCAGCGGGTTCGCATCACTGACCAGGCGCACCGCCAGCGCGGGCCCCACCGGTGCCGGGTCGGCGACCAGAGCCATCCCGGCGACGGCCGCCACTGCCAGGAAGGGGGTGAACCACCGCGCGAGCGCGCCAACAGCTGAGGACATCACTCCTGGGAAATTAGTGGTTCGAAACACTCAGCGCCAATCTCCCGTGCGCGGGCAGGCGGACGGCCTCGACGGGCCGTCGATAATGGTTCAGGTGACCGTTGCGCTGCTGATCGTGATCGCGCTCGAGACCGCCGGCCTGATCGCGCTCGGAATCGTGCTGATCGTGTCGCGGCGCAGCCTGTCAACGACGCGTCGGGCTCTTCGAGACCGGCAGCGGGAGGACGAGGCGCCCCGCCGCAGGAGCAAACCGGTGGGCGTCGGCCCCCTGGCGGTCAGGGCGGTGACGAACACGGTGCAGACCGCCGACGCGCTCCTCCGCAGAGGCATCGGGGGCCAGGTGCGCAGCTCGATCGAGGACCTCGCCGGCTGGGCGCGCGTCGAGCGACCCGAACTCGCGAAGATCACCGCCTCGGGGACGGTCGTCCTGGTGTTCTCCGACATCGAGGGCTCCACCCGGCGCAACGAGTCGATGGGCGACCGCGCGTGGGTGCAACTGCTCGAACGGCACAACAGGCTGATCGGAGGACTGGTCACCGACCACGGCGGCTACGTCGTCAAGAACCAGGGCGACGGGTTCATGATCGCCTTCGCCGAACCGGTCGACGCGGTGCGGTGCTGCATCGCCGTCCAGAAGGCCCTGACGCAGGACGGCCGGCGATGGGACGGCATCCGGGTGCGGATGGGCGCGCACGTCGGCACATCGGTGCGGCGCGGCGAGGACCTCTTCGGCCTCGACGTCGCCGTGGCGGCGCGCGTCGCCGATCTCGCCGACGGCGGCCAGATCCTGGTGACCGCCGCGCTGCAGGAGTCGGTCGGCGGAGCCGAGGGCTTCGAGTTCGGCGCGCCGCAGGAGGTGGAGTTCAAGGGAATCCGCGGCATGCAGACGGTCTATGCGGTGCGTCCCGCGGAGCAGGAACCGCGGCTCCTGCAGCGGTGAGCCGACCTCAGTGGCCCTTCGGGAAGTGGGGACGCAGCGCAGAGACGAGGACACGGTCGAGCGCGCGGTCGGGCAGGAACCGCACCATGCGGGTGATCAGCGCGGCGTCACGGCCGACGGTGTAGCGGGTGCGCGGCCTGCGCGCGGTCACTGCCTTCGCGATCACGCCGGCCGCCACACTCGCGGGCAGGCCGGACTCGGTCGACGAGGAGGCCTGTGCGTTGACGGCGTGCACCAGCCCGCCGTAGCGCCCGCGCTGCTCGGGCGTCATCGCCGACACCAGCTCGGCCGCGGTCTCGATCGCCCGGCCGAGCATCTCCGTGCGCACGGCGCCCGGTTCGACCACCACCACCCGGACGCCGGACGGGGCGAGTTCGCGCCGTAGGGAGTCACTGACCGCTTCGAGCGCGAACTTCGTTCCGGCGTACGGACCGTAGGTGGGCATCGCGACCCTGCCACCCACCGAGCTGATGTTGACCACGCGTCCCTTGCTGCGCAGGAGGGCGGGCAGCAGCGCCTGGGTCACCGCGACCTGACCGAAGAGGTTGACCTCGAACATGCGCCGCCACTCGTCGAGGGGGAACGCCTCGATCGGCACGTTGGCCTGGACCGCGGCGTTGTTCACCAGCGCCCGTAGCGTCCGGCGCTGCGGGTCGTCGCGCACCCGGGCCACCAGAGCCTGGATGTGCTCCGGGTCGGTGACGTCGATGATCACCGGCTCGACGCCCGGCGCCCGGATCGCGTCGGCGTCCCGCTCGCGCCGCACTCCGGCGAGGACGTGGAACCCTCGCCGTCCCATCTCGCGTGCCGTGGCCGCGCCGATGCCGGTGGACGCACCGGTGACGACGACGAGCTCGCCAACTTCAGATGACATTGTCATCTCAAGAACGTACCCGTCCAGATGACAATGTCAACATAAGCTGGGCGCACCATGAAGCGCGCCGAATCAGCCGCCGCCACGCGCCGCGCCCTCCTCGACGATGCCGCCGCACTGCTCGACGCCGGAGGCCCCGCCGCCGTGACACTGCGCGAGGTGGGCGCCCGCGCCGGCCTCAGCCGCGGTGCGCCCTACCGGCACTTCGCCGACAAGGAGAGCCTGCTGACCGCGGTCGCCGTCGAGGGCTGGGAGCACATCGGCGCCCACATGCACGCGCTGCGGAACGACCGGGGCCTCTCACCCGCCGACAGGCTGCGCGCCGCGCTCGTCGGCGTGATCACGCTCAGTCGTGAACATCCGCACCTGTATCGACTGATGTTCCGCCCGCCGGCCGGCGACCCCGCCGCGACGGCCCGCGCCGCGCAACGCATGTGCGAGGAGTTCCTCGCGATCGTCGCCGCGGTCGTCGGCGACGAGAATCCTCACCGGTACGCGGCCATCTTCCTCACCGGCGCACACGGCGCCGCCGGCCTCGACGGGAGTGGCCTCCTCAGCACGGACATGTGGCACACCTCCGCCGAGGAACTCGTCGACGCCCTCCTGGACATGGCGGCACAGGCCGGTCGTCCGGGCTGACCGGCCGGCGGTTGGTCACCTGACGAAATCCCGCAACGCTTCTGCCATCGCCTCGGGCTGGTCTTCGGGGATGAGTGTCCAGGAGTCGTCGACGATCACCTTGGTCGCGTCGGGGTACAGCTCGACCAGCCGGTCCGCATGCTCGAGCGGCATCATCAGGTCCTCGCGGGCCCAGACCACGAGCACCGGCCGCGTGAATGCCCGCATCTGCTCCGACATCTCGAGCAGACGCCGGCGCGAAGGAGCGCCCGTCGCGAACTTGACGAGGTCGCGCCTGATCGCGGCGTTCTGCACGACGGGGCGGAACCACTCGTCGTACAGCGCGTCGGGCAGTCCCTTCTTGCTCAGGGCGCCGTAGGCACGCCGGCTGTGCCGGAAGAAGCTGGTGCCGAACATCCTGCTGAGGACCCATCCGCCGCCGGGGAACCGGCACAGCATCGCGGCCGGGCGCGCCGGCTTTGGCGGGTAGTTGTCGAACGCCGTGCACGAGGCCAGCACGAGCCTGCCCACGCGCTTGTCCCGGCCTTCCGAAATGATGAATTGTCCTCCGCCCCAGTCATTGAGGACCAGGGTCACGTCGTCGAGGTCGAGGGCGTCGAGGAAGTCGGCGAGGATGCGGGCCATCCCGTCCTCGGTCAGCACCGCGTCGTCGTTCATCGGCGTCGTATGGGCGCCCATGGGAAGCGTGGGCGTGATGCAGCGGTAACCGGGAAGCAGTGGCAGCACCTTGCGCCACTGCCGGCCGTCCATGAGCAGGCCGTGGCAGAAGACCAGGACGGGACCCTGCCCACCGGTGTCTTCGTACGCGATGGGTCCGGCCGGTACGTCGACTGTGGGCATCCAGGGCCTCCTAGATAGATCGTTCTACTCAGGCCGACGATATGCTGTGCTCGGACGCTTGCGCAAGGAGGAGTTGTGATGGCCGATCTCGGCACCCGCGACCGGATACTGGAGGCGACGGCGGAGCTGTACCGGCGCCAGGGCATGTCGGCGACCGGCCTCAAGCAGATCTCCGGCGCGGCACGGGCGCCGTTCGGCTCGATCTACCACCACTTCCCCGGCGGCAAGGAATCGATCAGCGCCGAAGTCATTCGCAGCGAAGGGGTTCGGTACGGCGAATTCGTCGGCGCGCAGTTGGCGCAGACCGAACCGGCGACCGGCATCCCGCAGTTGTTCATCAACGCCGGACGACTCCTGCAGGCCCAGGACTACAGCGAGGCCTGCTCGATCGAGACCATCGCCCTGGAGGTGGCGAGCACCAACGAGCGGCTACGCCTGGAGGCCGCCGAGGTGTTCGAGAGCTGGCTGGCCGGGCTCGCGGACTGGTTCGGCCAACTCGACATCACCGGCGAACAGAGCAGGCGGTTCGCGCTCGTGACACTGACGGCCCTCGAAGGAGCATTCGTGCTGTGCCGCACCCTGCGCTCGATCGAACCGATGATCGCCGCGGGCGACGGGGTGCAGGCCGCCGTGAGTGCGGCACTCACGGAGGTGAGCGCGTAGGGATCGCCTGCACCGTCAGGTGGGCTTCGCTCCTGAGAGCTGGCGGATCACCCGGATCTCCTCCTCGTCATGGGGCCGCCCGTCGGGATAGAGCAGGTCGCTGAACCACCGCTCCGGGGGCTCGGCGTAGGGCTTCTTCCAGGAATCCCACGGCAAGTACGTCTGCGTCCGCCCGGCGATGAAACCCCAGTTGTAGGCGGCGACGTTGCGCCGCTTCGCGACCGGCAGCACACCTTCGACGGTACTGCCCAGGCCCCTCGCGAGGTATTCGGTGCACAGGATCGGCCGTCCGAGCGGCGCGAGTTCGTCGATGCGGGCCTCGAACTCGGCGGGATCGCCGTAGCTGTGGAAGCTGATGACGTCGGAGTGCTCGAGCTGGATGCTGCAGATCTTGCTGCGGCTGCCGGGATCCCTCCAGTGCCCCTGCCAGACGCCGCTGGTCAGCGGCTGCACCGGGTTGACGGCGCGGGTCCACTGGAACACGTGCGGGAGGAACGCGGCCACCAGTTCCTGCTTGTCCTGGTGTTCGACCTTGCGGTAGTCGCGGGCCGGATTGTCCGGCTCGTTCCACACGTCCCAGCCCAGCACGCGGGGATCGTTGGCGAACATGCCGACCACGCCGGTGACGTAGCTCTGCAGCACGCGGGTGTAGGCGGGGTCCCGCAGACGATGCGCCCCAGGACCCTGCACCCAGCCGGAGTTGTGCACGCCGGTGAGCGGCGGCCGCTGCTTACCCGGCTTGGGCAGCGGATCCCAGCACGAGTCGAACAGCACGAAGAGCGGCTTGATGCCGTTACTCGCCGCGATCCCGACGAACTGCGTCAGCCGGCGCTTGAACCCCTCCCGGTCGGTGGCCCACAGCTGATCGTGCAGGAACACCCGGACGGTGTTGAATCCGATGCGCTGCGCCAGCCGGAGTTCGGCGTTGATGCGGGTCGGATCGTAGGTGCCGGCCTGGAACATCTCGATCTGGTTCACGGCGGTCGAGGTGACGTAGTTGGCGCCGAGTAGCCAGCCCTGGGCTGCGTACCAGGCGTTGGCGCGATCAGCCGACCATCGAGGAGCCTCAGCAGAAGCGAGAGGCACTCTGGTCAGCGTCGCAGCTGCTGCGAGGTACAGCGGGAGCTTGAGAGCAGTTCGCCGTTGCACGTCGTGACTCTAGTGTTCGGCTCGGCGCCGACGGCCGCCAGAATGCGTCCTGCAACACAACGGATTTCGAATCGTTATCCATCTCCGTCCGGAGGCGGTCCGCGACCGCCGCTAGCCGGGTCGGATCATCGTGAAGACGCTGTCGGGGCCGATCTCGGAGTAGGCGGCCGGTCCGCCGGCCCGCAGGATCGGCCGCGGACCGGGTGTGTCGTAGATCCCGTCGACCAACCACTGCTGGTCGATGTGCACGGCAACCACCTGCCCGAGCACCAGCCATGTCTCGACCGCATCGCCCTCGGTGTCCTGGAGCTGGACGAGCTGTGTCAGGCGGCACTCGAAGTTGACCGGGCTCTCCAACACCCGCGGCGACGCGACGAGGGTCGACGACACCGGTGTCAGCCCGCTCCGGGTGAACTCGTCCTGGTCGGACGGCAGCGTGGCGGAGGTCTCGTTCATCGCGGCCGCCAGTTCGCGGGTCGCCAGGTTCCACACGAGCTCGCCGGTGGCGTCGATGTTGGAGACGCTGTCCTTCCAGCCGATCGAGGCGAACCCGACGATCGGGGGATGGTAGTTGAACCCGTTGAAGAAGCTGTACGGCGCGAGGTTGCGCACGCCGTGCGCATCCTGGGTGGAGATCCAGCCGATCGGGCGCGGTCCGACGATGGCGTTGAACGGATCGTGCGGCAGCCCCGTTCCGTCGGCGGTCCGGTAGTAGTGGGCTCCTGTCCCGGCCATGACACCTCATTCTGATCGCACGACTTCTGATCGCACGTCGTTGTCGAGGAGCGTCAGACTGCCACGCTGCCGTCACCGGCGCAGCGCAGCGGTGTGAACGGCGCCGGACCCGGCGCGTTAGTGTGCTGTGTCGGCCTCAGCGACCAAGCCGATGGAAGAGTTGAGCACATTCATGACCGCAGCAGCAGAACCTTCGCCGCTCGAGGCGCGGGTCGGCCACTACTACCAGATGGACGGCACCTACCTGGTGGGCCGCGAGACGTTACGCGACTACGCCCGCGCGGTGCAGGACTATCACCCCGCGCACTGGGACGTCGCCGCCGCCGAGAAGCTCGGTTATCCCGACCTGGTGGCGCCGCTGACCTTCACCTCGACTCCGGGCATGAAGTGCAATCGCCACATGTTCGAGCAGGTCGTCGTCGGTTACGACACCTACATGCAGACCGAAGAGGTCTTCGAGCAGCACCGGCCCATCGTGGCCGGAGACGAGCTGCACATCGACGTCGAATTGACCTCGGTGCGCAGGATCGCCGGTAGGGACCTCATCACCGTGACCAACACGTTCACCGACGCGGCCGGCGAGCGGGTGCACACGCTGCACACCACCGTCGTTGGCGTCACCGCCGAGGATCTCAACCCGGAGATCAAGTCCGCGGTCAACAACGCGATGATGCACGACGTCAACATCTTCGGGGTCGGCGAAGAGGAGTACCGCAAGACCGTGCGCCCCGACGGCGAGGTCCGGATCTCCACCCGCGACGCCGACCGCACGCCCGGGACACCCTCCTTCGACGACGTCAAGGTCGGCGACGAGCTCCCGGTGCAGCACGCCCGGCTGTCGCGCGGTGATCTGGTGAACTACGCGGGTGTGGCCGGGGACGCCAACCCGATCCACTGGGACGAGGCCATCGCAAAGCTGGCAGGGCTCCCCGACGTGATCGCCCACGGGATGCTGACCATGGGACTGGGGGCCGGCTTCGCCTCCGCGTGGTCGGGCGATCCGGGCGCGGTCACCCGCTATGCGATCCGGCTGTCCGCACCCGCGGTCGTGTCGGCCGCAGAAGGCGCGGACATCGAGTTCAGCGGCCGGGTCAAGTCACTGGACCCGGCGACCCGCTCAGGCACCGTCATCGTCGGCGCGAAATCGGGCGGCCGGAAGATCTTCGGTCTGGCGACCTTGGACGTCCGCTTTCGCTGAGACGGTGATCCCCGCGATTTCGGCGTGATTGCGCGCGCTGACCGCGCGTGATCACGCCGAAATCACCAGATGGTCAGGTGTTGAAGTCGGGTGGGGTGGCGACGGGTTGCTCGGGCGGGTCCTGCGTCTGGGTGTCCTCGTCGAGCGCCTGCTGCTGGACTTCCGCGGCGTGACGCAGATTGTCTCCGGTGTTCTCCGCGTGGTCGGGCGTGCTCATAGGGGGTTCCTTCCCGTCGAACCCATGGCTTACCCGGATGGCGGCAGGCTTCACACCTCCGTGACCCGGCCGCCGTCCACCCGCCACGACCGGTCCAGCCGGACGTTCTGAAGCATCCGGCGGTCGTGGGTCACCAGCAACAGCGCACCGTCGAAGGTGTCGAGCGCCTGCTCCAGCTGCTCGATGGCCGCGAGGTCGAGATGATTGGTCGGCTCATCGAGCACCAGCACGTTCGTGCAACATGCCTGCAGCAGCGCGAGGCCGGCGCGGGTCCGCTCTCCGGGCGAGAGCGCGTCGACCGGGCGTTCCACGTGATCGGCGCGCAGCCCGAACTTCGCGAGCAACGTCCGCACGTCGGCGGTCGACCATGAGGGCACCCGCTCCTCGAAGCGGTCGACGAGTCGCCCGGATCCGGTGAAATCTGCTCGCGCCTGGTCGATCTCGCCGACCGCGACGTTGGCGCCGAGACTCGCACGGCCCTGATCGGGACGCCGCCGACCGAGAAGCAGTCGCAACAACGTCGATTTCCCCGCGCCGTTGGGGCCGGTGATACCGATCCGCTCACCGGCATCGACCTGTAGCGACACCGGCCCGAGCACGAAATCGCCCTGCCGCACCACGGCTTCGTCGAGTGTCGCCACGACCGAACTCGACCGCGGCGCAGCGCCGATGGTGAACTCGAGCGTCCACTCCTTGCGGGGCTCGGCGACCTCCTCGAGGCGTGCGATCCGGCTCTCCATCTGGCGGACCTTCTGCGCCTGCTTCTCGCTGGACTCGGTGGCGGCGCGGCGCCGGTTCTTGTCGTTGTCGGGGGCCTTGCGCATCGCGTTGCGTACACCTTGGCTCGACCACTCCCGCTGAATGCGTGCGCGCGCCACCAGATCGGCCTTCTTGTCCGCGAACTCGTCGTACTGCTCGCGCCGGTGCCTGCGGGCGACCTCACGCTCCTCGAGGTAGCTCTCGTAGCCACCGCCGAAGACGGTGGTGGTGTTCTGCGCCAGATCCAGCTCCAGGACGCGGGTCACCGTGCGGGCGAGGAACTCCCGGTCATGACTCACCAGCACCACACCGCCGCGAAGATCACGGACGAACTGCTCGAGGCGGGCCAGCCCGTCCAGGTCGAGATCGTTGGTCGGCTCGTCGAGCAGGACGACGTCGAAACGCGACAGCATCAGCGCCGCGAGCCCCACCCGCGCCGCCTGCCCGCCGGACAGTGCGGTCATCGGTGTCGTCTCGGGTCGCACCGCGTCGGAGTCGAGCCCGAGGTCGGCCAGCACGGCAGGCACCCGCTCGTCGAGGTCCGCGGCGCCGGTGACGAGCCAATGATCCAGCGCCGCAGAGTAGACAGCGGCCGGATCGGCGTGCGCAGGGTCCGGATCCGCCAGGGCCGCGGCCGCCTCCTCCATGGCCCGCGTGGCGTCGGTGCAGCCGGTACGGCGCGCGATGTACCCGGCGACCGTCTCCCCCGGGACCCGCTCGTGCTCCTGCGGCAGCCACCCGACGAACGCGTCGGCCGGGGCGATGCTCACCGCACCGTCGAGCGGTTCGAGATCGCCGGCCAGGATCCTCAGGAGCGTGCTCTTCCCGGCACCGTTGGCGCCGACGACTCCGACGACGTCACCGGGAGCGACGGTGACATCGAGCCCCTCGAAGAGGGTGCGATGGGCGAATCCGCCCGCCACGTTCTTCGCGACGAGCGTTGCGGTCATGGGGTCCATCGTTGCATCACCGGGTCGCGGGATTGGCGCGCAACCGAATCGACCCCCAACGCGCACCATGCGATCGGGTGGCATGTGTCGCCGGTCACGTTCGGGGGTATTCCGTGCGCCATGGCAAACCGAATCGTCGTCGCGGCGGCCCTGCTGGCGGCACCCCTCGCTGTGCTCGGCGGATGCCGCTCAGCCGATCAGACCGATGAGAACGCGACCGATCCGGCGCCCGCCGGGACCGAGAGATTGACCACGCAGCTGAGGACGGCCGACGGAACGGCGGTCGCCAACGCGACCCTCGACTTCGCGAACGGCTTCGCGAGGATCACCGTGGAGACCGTCGAGAGCGGGATCTTGAGCGCCGGCTTCCACGGAATGCACATCCATTCCGTCGGCAAATGCGAAGCCGATTCGGTGGCCCCCACCGGCGGAGACCCGGGCGACTTCCTCTCCGCGGGCGGCCACTTTCAGGCTCCGGGCCACACGGGGCATCCCGCGAGCGGGGATCTGACCTCGCTCGAGGTGCGCTCGGACGGCTCGGCCGAGCTCGTCACGACCACCGACGCGTTCACCGCCCAGGATCTCCTGGACGGAGCGGGCACCGCGTTGATGATCCACGAGGACGAGGACAACTTTGGGCACATCCCGGATCGCTACAGCCAACCGGACGGGACCGCGGGCCCGGATCAGAACACGCTCGCCACCGGCGATGCGGGCGGACGCATCGCCTGCGGCGTGATCGAGGCGGTGTCGGACACGACATCGACCACGACCACCACCACGACCACGACGACCACCACCACTCCGAGTACCGTCACCGAGACGACGGTGATCAACCCGACGGTGATCGTGCCGCCGCCGGTCACCGAGACGGTGATCCCGAGCACCACCACCACCGTCACGACGCCGGCCACGACGACTGTGACGACGACTCAGACACTGCCGCCGCCTGGCTAGAGCGGCCTGAGTGCCGCGAAGCACCGGTCACATGCGCTTCACCGCGCGGACACCCAGTGGTCCGTTAGAGGTGCTACACATCGTCGCTGTGCGCATCCGTCACGTCACCGCCCTGCTCGCCGTCCCTGTGTTCGTCGCCGCCACCGCGACGTCGTGTTCGTCACCCAGCGGCACCGATGACGGCTCCGGCGGTCCCGAGCTCTCGACGAGTGCAGGGCAGCAGTTGACCCTCTCGCCTGCCCAACTGCTGGCCGCGACCGGCGGCAAGACCCCGGTCGCCTACGCCGAGCCGGCGCACGGACGCCTCGAGTACGCCGCGGGCGGCGCCGTGACCTACACACCGGACGAGGGATTCACCGGCACCGACGAGTTCACGGTGACCACCACCGACGCGGTCAAGACCTACGCCGCCGACAGTCCGCCGATCACCACCGTCGGCGACATCGCGGTACAGAGCAGCGCCTACGGCTCGGCCATCGCCGCCGTTCCCGGAGACGCCGACGCGGTCTACGGCCTCACCGATCGCGGACCCAACGTCGACGGACGCACCGACGACGAAAAGGTACTGCCGAAGCCGGACTTCCACCCGCAGATCGGACTCCTGCGCCTGCGCGACGGCACCGCCACACTCGAGAAGTCGATCACGCTGGCCGGACGCGACGGTGAGCCGCTGGTGGGTCTCGTCGATCCCACGGCCAATACCGGCGAGAAGCTGGTGACGATCGACGGCGCACCACTTCCGACCTCCGACCACGGGTTGGACACCGAGGGATTGGTCGCGCTGCCCGACGGCACTTTCTGGGTGTCAGATGAGTACGGACCGTTCGTCGTTCACTTCGATGCGAACGGCAAGGAGTTGGAACGGCTGTCACCCTTCGACGGCACCTTGCCACGCGAGCTGTCGCTGCGCGGCCCAAATCAGGGCATGGAGGGCCTGACCGTCACGCCCGACGGTTCGACACTCGTCGGCATCATGCAGTCGGCGATCAAGACGCCGGGGTTGCAGGGGCCGGCGAAATCCGTCCCGGTCACCCGAATCGTCGCTATCGACCTGGCGACCAAGGCTGTGAGGGAGTACCTCTACCCGTTGGCGAATCCGGGTGAAACCAAGGTGGCGGTCTCCGAAATCACCGCGCTCAGCAACACGACTTTCCTGATCGACGAACGAGACGGGGAGCTGCAACCGGGCGGCGACAAGAAGATCTACATCGCCGACATCGCGAGGGCCACCGACGTCGGCCCGGCCGCGAAGGTCGCCGGCGCCACGTATCTCGCCGACGCCGGCGGTCTGCAGATCGACGGGAAGGCCATCGAAACGGCCGTCGGTGTCACCGACGACGCGGCCGCTGTCGCGAAACTGGCGTCCCTGGGCATCACGCCGGCGAGCAAGGAGCTCGAGCTCGACATCGGTGAGCTGGTCACCTCCCTCAATGACAAGGGCGAATTCTTCGGCCACGACAAGATCGAAGGAATCGCCACACCCGACGGCGGGACGACACTGATCATCGCCAATGACAGCGACTTCGGACTCGCCGGAATCGATTCCGGGCAGCCGCCGCTCAAACTCAAGGCGAAGACGCTGGCCAACGGCCGACCGGACACCGGCGAACTCCTCGTCGTCGACACCTCGAAACTGCCCGCGACGACGAGCCAGACCACCGTGTCCATTCGGGTGGGCTCGTCCTGAGACGGTGCGCGACTACGAGTCGGATGCGTACGACGCTCGCGGCACGTCGTCGTGCGGTTCCTCCCCCGCAGGACCGAACTTCGACCCCGTCTTGCGCAGCCGGCGTTCGAACAGTCGCTGCAGCGGGGTGGCGAGGAACGTGGTGATGATCGTCATCAGCGCCAGGATCGTGTAGAGCTTCCCCGAGATCAATCCGGCTTCGAGACCGATGTTGAGCAGGATGAGTTCCATCAGACCTCGGGCGTTGGCCAGGGCTCCCATCGAACCGGCCTCGTACCAGCTCATCCCCTGCGAGCGCGCCGCCAGGCCGATGGCACCGAACTTGGCGGCGAAGGACACCACCAGCACGAGTCCCGCCATCAGCAGCGTCGAGGGGTCGAGGATCAGGGTGAGCTGCGTGTTCAGCCCCGAATAGATGAAGAACGCGGGCAACAGCAGGTATCCCACCAGCGGCTCGAAGCGCTCCCGGATCGTGTCGAGCAGCGCACCGCGCGGCATGACGGCGCCGGCCACGAAAGCGCCGAACACGGAATAGATCCCGACCACGTCGGTGAACCAGCTGGCCATCAGCACGACGATGAGAATGATGCTCAACTGGGCGATCGGCAGCCCGCCGGTGCGTTCGACGTCACCGCGGGGCGGCGTCCACGTCTCCAGTTTCGCGAGCAGTGGGCGGCCCAGATAGGCCATGAACAGCAGATAGGCCAGCCCGCCGCCGATGGCGAGGAACGCGCCGAACAGGCTTCCCTTGGTCGTCGCCACGACGGTCGCCAGCAGCACCCAGGCGCACGCGTCGTCGACCGCGGCGCAGGACAGCGCCATCGTCCCGAGCCTGGTGTTGAGCAGGCCGGAGTCGTAGATGATCCACGCCAGCATCGGGAACGCGGTGATGGCGACGGCGGCCGCGACGAACAGACCGCCCTGCCAGTGCACCACCTTGTCGGTGAAGTATCCGCCGAGGCCGACCATCCACCATCCGACGAGCCCGCCGAGAACCAGCGGGACGCCGATGCCCGCGGCCGCGGTGACACCCGCCTGCCGCACGTGTGCGCCGAGGATGTCCAGCTTGAACGACGCCCCGACCAGGAACATGTAGAGCACGAGCCCGAGTTGGCCGACAACATAGATGGCGGTGAGGTTCGGGTGGGTGAACGTCTCGGCCCCGATGGTGAGCTTGGTCGGGAAGAGCCACTGCTGCGCGGCGGGCCACAGCCAGCCCAGAACCGAGGGGCCGAGCAGGAATCCGGCCACCATGATCGCGACCACCTGCACCTGGGCGAGTCGGCGGAACAGCGGCCAGAGCAGGCGGTAGGTCAGCAGGATGACGGCGACCTGCAGGAAGAAGTGGGCGGTGATCGAGAGCAGAGAGGGCAACGGGGTTCCTAACGCCGATCCGACCAACGGAACACGGACAGGCACGCGAGTAGACCGGCGATGCTCCACGCCGCGAGCACCAGGAAGATTCGCCCGTGTTCCCAGTTGCCTGCGGGCTCGAAGGCGACCATGTCAGGAGGCAGCAGCACCGACCGGAATCCCTGCGCCATCCACTTGACGGGGAAAATCGATCCGGCGATCAACATCCAGGTCGGCAACACCATGAGCGGTACGTAGGTCCCTGACAGGAACTGCAGGCCGACAGCCGGGCCGTTGGTCATCACAGCAGCCGAGAGGGCGTTGTTGACGAGGTTGCTGACGAAGATGCCCAGCAGTGAGCAGCTGATGATGCCGAGGACGAAGACCCATGCCAGGGTGAGCCACCCGGACACGTCGGCGGGAAGGTGGAGTCCGAAGACCAGTACTCCCACCGCCAACAGGATCACGGCCTCGGCGAGGCTCACGATGGCGACGAGCATGATCTTCCCGACGAAGTACGACGACGCGGTGGCCGGTGTGCCGCGCAGTCGCCGCAAGGCTCCCGTCTCACGATCGGCGGCGATGCCGACGCCCAGGTTGACGAACGATGTCGAGAGGATTCCGTAGGCGAGCATGCTGGCCGCGATGACGGCGCCCGTACTCGTCTGCGTGCCGGGCAATTTCGCCGTGAAGATCGATCCCAGCAGCAGGCAGATCACCGCAGGCATCGAGAACGTCAGGACCACTTGTTCGGGCCTGCGGTAGAACATCTTCAATTCGGGCACCACACGTGAGAATCCGATGCGCACCGCCGAGGGCAGCGCCGGCTCCGGGTTCGTCGCGCGGTGGCGCGGCGGTGTGGTCCCGGTCATGTGCTCGAGGGACATCACGCGTGGCCGATCAGATGCAGGTAGGCGTCTTCCAGCGTCGGCCGGGTGATGGTCAGCTGGGCCAGCTCCACCCCGTCCGCACTGTGCCGCCGGACCAGTTCGGTCGGGAAATCCGTTGTCTCTTCCCGGAGCTCGCCGTCCTCCACCCACCGGACCGTCGCCGCCGAGCTGACGTGCTCGGTCAGCATCACCGGCGAGTCGACGGCCACCACCCTGCCGCCCGCGATCACCGCGACACGATCCGCGAGCGCGGCGGCCTCCTCGAGATAGTGGGTGGTCAGCAGGACGGTGGTGCCGTCGGCCGCTAGAAGCTTGATGAGTTGCCAGAATTGGCGTCGCGCCTCCGGGTCGAATCCGGTCGTCGGCTCGTCCAGAAACAGGAGCTCGGGCCTGCCGATGATGCCGAGGGCGACGTCGAGGCGGCGGCGTTGCCCGCCGGAGAGCGCCCGCACCCGTGAACCGGCGACGGCGCCGAGGCCGACGAGTTCGAGCACCTCTGCGGGGTCGCGCGCGGTGCCGTAACAGCTCGTGAACATGCGGACGGTTTCGATCACCGTGAGCATCCCGGCGTCGCTGACCTCCTGCAGCACGATGCCGATCCTGGCCCGCCAGCTCCGGCCCGCGGTTTCCGGGTCCACCCCGAGCACGCGGACGGCACCCGAATCGCGGGTTCGGTTGCCCTCCATGATCTCGATGGTCGTGGACTTCCCGGCGCCGTTGGGGCCGAGGATGGCGAAGACCTCGCCGTAGCCGACGTCGAGATCCAGGTCCCGCACCGCCTGGGTGCGTCCGTAGGCCTTGGACAGCCCACGGACGTGTATCGCGGTCGCGTTCGCCGCTGTCACGGGGCGGCGCCACCCTCGAGTTCGGCCAGCAGTTCGCGCAGTTCGGCGTCCGACAGCTCGTCGAGCAGCCGGTTGACGTCATCGTCCGTCGACGTCTCCGACGGAGCTTCGGTGGCCGCCGTGGGTGTTTCACCCGCCGCGGTTGCCGCGGGCGCCTCGCCGTGGATCGACCGCAGCTCGGCGAGCACGCGATCGGCCAGTGAATAGACACTCACCCCCTTGAGGATCTCGAGCACCGGGAGGTCGATCGAGAACGTGGTGTTGATCCTGACCCTGAAGTCCATGGCCATCATCGAGTCCAGGCCGATGTCGTCGAGCATGTCGTCGTTCTCGAAGTCGGTGACCGCACAGTCGAACACGGCGGCGACGAGGCGCTCGACCTGGCCGACGACCACCCCGAGGCGCTCGGGCTCCGGCGTGCTCGCGAGCACGTCGAGTATCGAGCCGTCCGATCCGGTGTGCCCGGCGGAGGCGATGGCGGCGTCGAGGTCGGCGAACATCTTCGGCAGGTGTCCGCCCAGGAGTTGCCGTGCCCGGCTCCAGTCCGCGCTGATCGCGATGATGTTCGGTGTCGCCTGGTTGATGAGGCGGTCGAGGATCCGGGCGCCCGCCGAGGGCGTGATCAGCTCGATCCCCCGCATGGCGTAGACGTTCTCGAGGTTGAGCTCTTCGACCATGCCCACCGACCACGGTCCCCACCCGATGGTGAGCGCAGGCAGGCCGTTGGCCTGCCGCTGGTGGGCGAAGGCGTCGAGGAAGGCGTTGGCGGCGGCGTAGTTGCCCTGGCCGGGCGAGGCGACCACCGATCCGGCGGACCCGAACATCACGAAGAAGTCGAGGTCGTGCTCGGCGAACGCGGAGTGCAGCGCCCGGGTTCCGGTGATCTTGGGAGCCAGCACCTTGAGGAAGTCGTCTTCGCTCACGTTGACGAGGAGCTGGTCGTGCACCGATCCCGCGGCGTGGATGACTCCGCGGACCGGCCTGCCGCCCTCGCGGTCGAGCTCGGTGAGCCAGGTGTTCAGCTCGTCGGCGTCGGTGATGTCGACGCCGGCGATGCTCACCGTCGCACCGAGACGTTCGATCGCCCTGATGGTGTCGACGGTGGCGAAGTGCCGGTCGCCCTGGGTCAGGTCGGGCCAGCGATCCCGCGGCGGGAGCCCGCTGCGGCTGAGCAGCGCGATGTGTCTCGCGCCGCGTTCGGCGAGGAAGGTGGCGACGGTGCGGCCGAGCGCTCCGGTGCCGCCGGTGACGACATAGGTCGCGTCCGGGGAGAGCTTGGTGGGGAACGGCTTCGTCAGTGTTGTGCTGACGCGCAGTCGGGGGACGAGCGTGACCTCGCCGCGGATCGCGACCTGGTCCTCGGATTCGGGGTCGAGGATGTGCCGGCAGACGCGTGTCGCGGTGTCGTCGAGGTCGTCGGCGACGTCGATGTCGACGAGTCCGCCCCAGCGTTCCACGAACTCCTGATGGCCGATGACCCGGCCGAGCCCCCAGACCGCGGCCTGGTCGACGGCCAGCGGTTCGGTTGCCGGTGCCGGTTGAGCGTTGGCGGTGATCAGGTATAGCCGCGGTGTGACGGTGTCGTGTGCGGCGAGGGCCTTGGTCAGGCGCAGAACCGTGAGGACCCCCAACTGGTGGCTCATCTCGGGGGTGTCGGCGTCGACGTCCACCGGCCAGCAGTCGACGACGCCGCCGAGGCCGCCCTCGCGCTCGAGGTGCAGGTCGAACAGCCGGGCCAGCTGCTCGGGACTGCGCGGGTCGATCGCGTAGCCGCCGTCGATCTCGGTGAGCGCCTCGACATTCCGGTGTGCGACGGTGTGCACGCGGTGGCCGCTGCGCCGCAGTCGGTCGGCGATGCCCGCGCCGACGTCGAGGCCGTCGACGAACACCAGCCAGGACGCCGGCTCGACCGGGTCGGGGTGCTCGGGACTCTCGGGCAGCGGTTCCCACTGCAGTTCGTAGAGACCCTTGTCGATGCGCTCGGGCGACATGCGGGACGAGGCGCTCAGCGATGCCACCGTGAAGCCCTCGAAGACGGCGACCAACTCGCCGCGGTGGTCGCAGATCGTGATGTCGCTCGCGATCTCCTCCGCGGTCGCCGACACCACGCGCAGATGCACGGTCATGTCGCCCGTGGCCGGGCCGTACACGGCGCTGTGCCGGATCCGGCTGGGCAGGTAGGTGCTGCCGTCGGCGTCGCGGCCGGGAAGCGGTGTGCCGAAGAGTGTCTGGAAGGCGGCGTCGACGAGCGTGGGATGGAGCCGGTAGTCGTCGACTTCGCCCGCGACAGCCGGCGGAATGCTGATGTCGGCGACCGCCCAGCCGTCGCCGGCGGTGAGTCCCGTGATCGACCGGAACGCGTCGCCGTAGTCGAATCCGACCGCCCGGGTGAGGGCGTAGAAGTCGTCGCCGCTCATGGTGCTCGCCGGCTGCCCGCCGGTCCCGAGATCGCGGCGACGCGCAGATCTAGGGAGCGTGTTGAGTTCCGCGGTCGCGGTGATCGTCCACTTGAGTTCGCCGTCGGCCGTCGCGGTGAACGCGGCCAATTCCAGGCCGCCGGTGTCCTGGTTGAGGGTCGTCCGCAGGATGGGGTCGCACGTGTCGTCGAGGATGAGCGCCCGGTGCAGCACGAGGTCGTCGACGCCGAGGTCGGTGCCGTAGGTCTCCCGCGCCGCGGCCATCGCCATCTCGATGTACACCGCCGCGGGCACGACGACGCTGCCCTGCACCCGGTGATCGGCGAGGAACGGGATGAGGCGCGTACTCAACTCGACTTCCCAGGTCGGATGCACGGCGCTCACCGGCTGCCCCAGCAGCGGGTGAACGGGGTGGTAGTGCAGAGATTCGGCCGCTTCCTGGGTCTCGTTCCAGAACCGGCGGGACTGCCAGGGGTAGGACGGCAGCTTGAGCAGCCGTGCGTCGGTGCGCGGATGCAGTGCTGCCCAATCGATCTCGTGGCCGTGGTCGTGCAGCGCGCCGACCCCGGCCAGGAACGTGCGCACGTCGTCGTCGTTGCGCCGCTGGGTCGCCAGCACCACGGCCTTCTCGCTTCCGGCGATCTCGAAGATCGACGCCGCGAGCACCGGATGCGGGCCCAGTTCGATGAAGTGGGTGTAGCCGTCCTCCATCATGGCGCGCATCGCCGGCTCGAAAAGCACTGTGGCGCGGGTGTTCTGCCACCAGTAGGCGGCGCCGGCGTCGTACTTGTCCAGGCGTTCGCCGGTGACTGTCGAGTACAGCGGGACGGTCGCCGGGTCCGAGGACATCCCCTCGAAGGCGTCGTACAGGTCTTCCTTGATCGCCTCCATGTAATGGGTGTGGTACGGCACCTTGCCGGTGAGGAACCGGTTGAAGATCTCGTTCTCGTCGAGGCGGCGGGCGATGTCGTCGAGGACCTCGCCGTCGCCGGCGATGGTCACCGCGGACGGGCTGTTGATCGCCGCCACGGACACCCGCCGGCCGAACTCCTCGCGTGTCCTGTCATCGAGTGCCGCCAAAAGGGATTCGGCGTCGAGACCGACGGCGAGCATCCGCCCGAGGCCGCTGGTGCGCTGCTGGAGCCTGCTGCGGTGATAGATCACCTCGACGGACTGCTCGAAGTTCAGCAGGCCCGAGAGGTGGTGGGCGGCCACTTCTCCGGCACTGTGGCCGATGATCGCGTCGGGTGTGATCCCGACCTGCTCGAGTTGCGCGGCGAGCGCGACCTGGACGGCGAAGTTGGCGGGTTGTGCGAACTCGGTCTCGCCCATGCGGGAGGTGGTTTCGTCGCGGCGGAGCTCCTCGAGCAGCGACCAGTCGGCGTAGCGAGCGAGTTCGCGGTCGGTTCTGGCGATGCTGTCGGCGAAGGCCGGCAGGACGTCGAGCAGGTCGCGGCACATCCGCCACCACTGGGGTCCCATCCCGGTGCAGACGAACGCCAGCTTGGGCGTCGCGGAAGCTGCTCGCGCCGAGGCGATCTGCCCGCCATCGGCGAGCGCCCGGAGTTGTTCTCGAGCGTCGGAGACGTCGGACGCGACCAGGGTGTGGCGGTGGTTGAGGTGGGCGCGTCGTTGCGACAGCGTGTAGCCGAGATCGTGCAGTGTGACGTCGCTGTGCGCGCTCAGGTGGTCGGCCAACTGGCGGGATGTCGCCACCAGGGCCTCCTCGCTGCGCGCCGAGATCGGCAGCAGGGTGAGCGGGAGGCCGTGGAGGGGCTTCGAGGGGGGCGCAACGAGGGGCGCGGGCGGTTCGGCGAGCACGACGTGGGCGTTGGTGCCGCCGAAACCGAACGAGTTGACCCCGGCGATGCGTCGTTCCCGGCTGGGGAAGGGGCGGCCCGTTCGTGGTACGTCGAGCCTGAGCTCCGTGAGGGAGACCTGGCTGCTCGGATTCTGCAGGTTCAGGTGGGCCGGGATGTAGCCGTGCTTGAGCACCAGCGCCGTCTTGATCAACCCGGCCACCCCGGCGCCCGCCTCCAGGTGGCCGATGTTGGTCTTGACCGATCCGATCAGCAGCGGGTCGGTCGGGGCCCGGTCCGAGGTCAGCGCGGCGGCGAGTGCCCGCATCTCCACCGGGTCGCCGACGGGCGTTCCGGTGCCGTGCGCCTCCACGTAGCCGACGTCGCCGGCGTGGACGCCCGCCCGCCGCAGCGCCGACCCGATCGCGGCGGCCTGCGCCTCGGCGCGGGGCACGGTGATGCCGTCGGTGCGGCCGTCCTGTGACACCGCGGTCCCGAGGATCTGCGCGTAGATGTCGTCGCCGTCGCGGAGCGCCTGCTCGAGTGGCTTGATGACAACGACCGCGCCGCCCTCTCCCCGCGCGTACCCGTCGGCGGACTCGTCGAACGCCTTGCAACGGCCGTCCGGGCTGAGGAATCCGCTCTTGGACTCCGCGATCGCCGTGTTCGGCCCGATCATGATGTTCACGCCGCCGGCCAGGGCGAGGTCGCTTTCGCCGTTCCAGATGCTCTGCGCCGCCAGGTGCACGGCCACCAACGAACTCGAGCACGCCGTGTCGACGGTCATGCTCGGTCCGCGGAAGTCGAAGGCGAACGAGATCCGGTTCGCCAGCATCGTCATCATCATCCCGGCGGCGGAATGGGTCTTGAACTGGTAGCGACTGCTGCGGCCCTGGTTCTGCAGGAGTTGGTAGTCGAGGGTGAAGCCGCCGATGAACACCCCGACGTCGGTTCCGGCCAGCCGGTCGGGAGGTATCCCCGCGTCTTCGAGCGACTCCCACGTGGTCTGCAGCATCAGCCGCTGCTGCGGGTCGATCGAGTGCGCCTCGCGCGGCGAGATCCCGAAGAACTGAGGATCGAATTGGTCGATGTCGGCGAGGAAGCCACCTCGCCGGGTGACCATCTTGCCGACCTTCGCCGGATTCGGGTCGTGGAAACGTGCGGCGTTCCACCGTGATTCGGGAACATCACCGGTGGCGTCGGTGCCACTGGTCAGCAGGCTCCAGTAGCCGTCCGGGGAATCGGCGCCACCGGGTAGGCGGCACCCGATTCCGACCACCGCCAACGGCGCCGGCGTCCCTCGGTCACTGAGCATCTCCATGCGTGCCCTCCACGCCTCGTCGTGAAACACGGTGGACGCGCCGATGCGAGCCGCGACTCAACTCGGTCGGAGCTCGGGGACGGCGGTGTGGATCCACTCCGTGCTGATCGGGTTCTCCTGTTGTTCGCGGCGGTAGACGGAGCGCAGTTCCCGCAGCAGGGAGTCGCGCTGCCACGCCTGCACCTGCGCGACCGCGGCGTCGTCGGTGAACACCCCGGACTTGGCCGCGAGGACGGTCTCGACGAGCTGGCCTGCCATCTGACGCAGCAGCCGGCCGTTGGCGTCGAACTGCTGGGCGAAATTCTGAGCCGTTCCCATCATGGCCGTGTGCAACGCCACCATGAAGTTCAGCGGCGCGTACAGGTCGACGAACTGCACCGGCGACCCGCCGCCCTCCACCGCAGCCCATTCACGGAAGAACCGTTGGACCCGGTTGCTGAGTGCGATCAGGCCTTCGAGGTGGGGCACCACCGCGGGATCGTCGGCGACAGAGACGAACCGGCCGTTCTGGTAGAGCAGGCCGACGAATCCCCAGTAGAAGGCGACATCCCAGATGATCTTCGCCGACATCACCGTCGGCGTGCCCATCAGCGTGTACTGATCCTGATACACCGCGAGCCACATGTCGGTGAGTGACCGGAACAGGGAGTCGCTGATCCCCGACCTCGCGACGACGTCCTCGCCGTCGAGGTCGCGGGTGATCATGTCGGTGATGAGGCCGTTGCCGATCGCGACCAGATCCAGTCCGGATGAGTACAGCGGGTCGAGGAAGATCGCCGCGTCCCCGGTGATGCCCCAGCGCTCCCGGCCGTCGAACACCTTGGTGGCGCCGTGGCTGTAGTGCTTCATCACCCTGAAGTCCTTGATCAGGTCGTCGTGCTTGGCGAGTTCGTCGGCGCACTGCGGCTCGTGTTCGCGGATCCAGGCCTTGGCCTTGGCGAGGGTGTTGAAGTCGTCGAAGGCGTGGAACCGGGGGTCGGCGACGATGCCGACGCTGGTGGCACCGGAGGCGAGACGGATGAGCCAGACCCAGTAGCCCTCGCCCATGAGGTGGTTCGTGGACATCGCCCGGTCACCCTCGACCAGGCGCGACTGCCAGCTCGGGTCGTCGCTCCACTTGCCGACGTCGAGCTCGACCGCGACCCGGAACCAGGCGGCGTTGCAGTGGTGCTCGGTGGCCCGTTTCAGGTCCAGCTGCCGCGGCAGTGTCCGGTTCCGTCCCGAGGCGTCGACCACCCAGCGTGCGGTGGTGCGGGCGGTCTGGTCGCCGTCCTGGAAGGTGACCGTGTGCGGGCGGCCGTCGCCGCCGAACTCGACGTTGCGGACCCGGCCGCGGGCGATGTCGACCCCGGCCGCCAGGCAGCGGCGGGCGAGTTCGTTCTCCAACCTGCCGCGGTCGATCTGGTAGGTCACCTGCGGCACGAACGAGGAGCTGCCCAGCTCCACCCGGCGCGCGATGTCGGTGTTCCCGTCGTGTGAGAAGAACATCCGCAGCCCCATCTTGCGGAGCTGCGCGGTGCTGAGGTGGTCGCCCAGACCGAGCCGGTCGCGCAGGTAGTGCGCGGAGACCTCGACGGTCGACTCGCCCACGGTGTGGGTGATCTCGGGGACGGGATGCGCGGACGGCTCGATGATCCGGATCCGTGTCCTGGGACGCGCGGAGCGGATCTCCAGCGCCAGCGTGAGCGCTGCGACGCCGCCTCCGACGATGACGAGATCGTGGTCGGCGGCGGTGTCGCCGTCATCGGACAGCTGAGACCGGATCCGGCGGGCCAGTGCCGCCCGTGTCTCGGAGTCCAGCCGCGACAGCTGCGCTCGCACCTCCACGCGTCACCTTCCTTTCGCCGCCGGAGGAGAAGAGTTACCCCACCGTCAGCGACGCTACACAGCAATTCTCGGTCGAAAAGCCTGGTGAGCGGCTTCGTCACGAAGACGTCAGTTCCTCGCGCGGCAGCACAGTGGGCTCCCCCGACTGCCGGCCGACGGGCCTCCTACGTCCGCGTCGGGCTCTGCAGGACCGCGCCGATGAGGCCGGTCAGCGCGTCGACCGCGGCGGCGACCGAGGTCCCCCCTCGGTTCATCTCGGCGGCGATCGCCTCGGCTGCCCCCAGGATGCCCACGCAGCGCAGGCGAAGCGCACCGGGCCGAAGGCTCGAGTGCGGTTTCAGTGCGCTGACCATCAGGTCCGTGTAGCTGTCGAGCATGTCGTGCTGCAAGGCCTCCATCTCCGGGTCGCCCTTCAGCGCGGCGGAGATCACGGTGAACTCCGGCGCCTCGGTGGCGCAGGAGAAGTACGCGGTGCTCATCACCCGTGCGATCTCGCCGGGACTGTCTCCGGCGTCCTGCAGCGCCCGCTGCGTCGCGGCTCGGTGTCGTTCGTCGAGCTCGCGGTACAGCGCGAGCAGGAGGCCGGGGCGGGTCTCGAAGTGCAGGTAGACGATGGGCCTGCTCACCCCGGCTGCCTGCGCGAGGGTCAGCAGCGTCAGGTCGTCGGTCCCGCGGTCCCGCACGATCGCCAGCGCCGTGTCGAGCAGCTGTCGCCGCCTCTCCTGCTTCGACAGCCGGCCGGTCATCGACGGCGCTCCTTCCCTCTACCTACACTTTGTAACTTACAGAGTGTAACTTCCCGTAGGACGCATCGCACCACCGAACACTCAGGAGAGACACATGAAGATGGCGTGGTACATAAAGCCCGGCAACAAGGTGATCGTGGCCCTGTCGCGACTCGGATTGAGCTTCGGCGACAAGGGTCCGGTGGTGCTGACGGTGACCGGGCGCAAATCGGGGGCGGCACGTTCGACGCCGGTGACACCGATGACCGTCGACGGGAAACGGTACGTCGCCGGCGTCCCGGGAGCCGACTGGATCGCCAACGCGCGTGCGGCGGGCCGGGCCACGCTGCAGCGCGGTCGCCGAACCGAGCAGGTCCGGGTCGTCGAGCTCGCCGAGCAGGAGGCTCGACCGCTGCTCCGGCAGCTGCCGGAGTTGGTGCCGGGCTGGGTCGGGTTTCTTCGCAAGGGAGGCCTCGTCACCGACGGAACCCCCGATGAGTTCGAGGCTCTGGTCGGCGCCATGCCGATCTTCCGCCTCGACCCGCTGCCGTGACGGGTCGGTGACACTCCGTCGTGCTCACGGCATGCCGGGCATCGCACTGAATTGACGAAACCGCAATGCTTTTCACGCATCCCGCATAGCATCCGGCCCGGGTCACATTCGGTCGGAGGGGGATTCATGAGGCGGGTTTCGGCATGGGTGGGGGCCGGCGTGTTGACAGCCGGCGTCTCGGCGGCGATGTTCGCCGGGGCGGGCGCGGCGAACGCCGACGAAGGCGGATCGGATCCCAAGGACACCGCGACCTCGGCGACCAGCGACGCCCCATCGGAGACGACGGCTTCGGCCGAACACCGGAAACGCCCCGTCCTCGGTGAACGGGATTCCGGCGCAGCGAAGGAGCCGCGCCGCGCCGGCCACCTCCGGCGTGGCGAGGCTTTGGCCCGCGACAGAGTTCGCGGTGATCGCGACCAGGGTGCCGATGAAGCCGTATCCGCCGATCGGGAGACCGCCCGGACAGCCGGAATCGACAAGAAGCGCCGCGGCGTCGTCGAGCCCGACGCACGGGCCGCCACCGAATCCGGCATCGAGTCCGTGACGACACCGAGCGTCACGACGAAGGAGCCGGCCACCCGCACCGGACTTTCCGACATCCGCCGCGAGATCACTGCGCGCCTGACGCCGCGCATCCCGGACCGGGCGGCCGCCGATCCGGACAAGATCGTCGACGCCGGGCCGGTGACCGACGCCGTGACGACGCTGCAGGCTCCCGCGCCCATCGCCGCCGAGGACACCGCACCGGCCGACGCGCCGCGCAAGATCCCGGTGATCGGCGACATCCTCGGGCCGGACCAACCGAATTACCCGCCGCTGGTCAGGGCCGTCGGTTCGGCGATCTTCAACCTGCTCGGCGCCGTGGTGCAGGCCGTCGACGGCCCGCCCCAGGTGCCGCAGGAGTTGCGGGACTCGGTCCAGGTCAGCAGCTCAATGCTGGTCGTCTCGCCCGGAAACGAGATCGCGGCCGACTGGTACTTCCCCGCCGAGGCCGATCCGGCGAAACCTCCGCAACGGATCATCTACCTCCAGCACGGCATCCTCGCGAGCGGACCGATGTACAGCCACACCGCGTCCTATCTGGCGCAGCGCACCAACAGCGTCGTCGTCGTGACCACGGTGACGTCGAACCCGTTCGCCGACGACGGCATGTGGCTGGGCGGCGACAACATGCACAAGGCCGTCGCCCAGCTGTTCCTCGACGACGACCGTGCGGCGCTGAACGCGAGCCTGACGACGGCCACGCTCAAGGCCGACGCTCCGATAATGACCGTGCCCAAGGACTTCGTGCTCGTCGGTCACTCGCTCGGCGGCGGCTTCGTGCCGGGCGTCGCCGGTCACTACGCCGAGGGCCTGGTGACCCGCCGCGACGACCCGGCGAACGCCGAGGACGAGGTTAATCACCTGGCCGGAGTAGTGATGCTCGACGCGGTGCCGTTCCACCCGATCATGCCGCGGGCGATGGACCGCCTGAAAACCCTTGAGTCCAGCGGTGATCCCGCCGACTACGTGCCGATGTACGAGATCGGTGCGCCGACCAACCTGTTGAACGCGTTCAGTTCGGTGAACGACGAACTCACCGAGGCACGGCCCGGGAAGTTCAACGGCGTGGTCATCAACGGCGGTGTCCACATGGACGGGATGCTCGGCGGGAACCCGCTGATCCAGGCGGCGGCCTATCTCGTCGCCGGCATCCCGCAACCGCAGAATCCGCCGGCTGTGCAGTGGCTGATGGCCGGGTGGGTCAACGACATGTTCGAGGGCACTGTCGACCCGACGACAGGTCGTTGCCTCGGCGACGACTGCCACGGCATCTACGGGGATGTCGGCAGCACGATCCGGATCCCGACCGAGAAGGGTGAGGCGTCGGCCGTGGTGATCGACTCCGGCGAGCTGCATGCCGACGCGCGGCTGACCGACCGTTTCGAGCCGCGGGACGCGTCCTCGGCGGATGTGCCGCGGGGCCGGCAGTACTGGATTCCCCTGCACATCGCGGCCTGATGGCCGCCGGCATCACGGTCTCCTGAGGCGCCAGCCCACGTAGGTCACGCCGATGCCCACGGCCGCGATCAGCGGCCCGGCGATCGACCACGTCGTCGTGTTGCTCATCGGACTGCCGCCCACCAACCCGATCCCCTGCAGGGTGAACAACACACCCGCCAGGGTCACCAGGATTCCGACCGCCACCAGCAAGACGCTTCTCACCAGGCCACCGTATCCCGTCGATGCTCTCGACCGGGTTGGGCTCCGCGTAGCCACGCGCACCCGGACCGTGCTCGATTTGTGACGCCCCCGTCAGTTCAGCCATGCCAACTCGATTCCTGACCTAGTGTTCAAAAGATGCCGACCGGCACGTTCGTGTCGCACGGCCGAGGCTGGCCCGAGCCGCAGTGCACCCTCTCGCCGCCCCGCATACCGGCAGAAGTTGACCCGCCGTCAGGACCGCGTCTTCACCGTGACGCGAGCTCGACCAAAGAGAAGAGAGCCCGGTCATGACATCGACACCATTCGAAGGCGTCATCAAGCTCGACGTCCGGGACTCCGTACCCGACTGGACGCCTTACATCCCCACCCAGGCGCCCGCTGGCGCACCCAATGTCCTGTTCGTGCTGTATGACGACACAGGTCTGGCCGCGTGGTCCCCTTACGGTGGACGTATCAACATGCCGACCCTGCAGAGGTTGGCGGACAACGGCTTGATGTATTCGCAGTGGCACACGGCCGCGCTCTGCTCACCCACCCGTTCGATGCTCCTGACCGGACGCAACCACCACCTGAACGGCATGGCCAGCATCACCGAGGGTGCACAGGGCTTTCCCGGCCAACACGCCCGCATCCCTGACGAATGCGCCACCATCGGTCAACTCCTCCAGGACGGTGGCTGGAGCACTTTCTGGGTGGGCAAGAACCACAACGTCCCCGAGACCGACCTCGCTTCGGGAGCGAGCAAGAAGCAGTGGCCGCTGCAGAAGGGCTTCGACCGCTTCTACGGGTTCATCGGCGGCGAGACCAACCAGTGGTATCCCGATCTGGTCGAGGACAATCGGTACATCGAGCCGCCCGCCACCCCGGAAGAGGGCTATCACCTCTCCAAGGACATGGCGGATCAGGCCCTGCAGATGATCAAGGACCAGAAGGCGGGCAACCCGTCCAAGCCCTGGTATATGTGGTTCTGCCCCGGCGCCAACCATGCACCACACCACGCACCACAGGAATACATCGACAAGTACAAGGGCATGTTCGACGATGGCTACGAGGCCTACCGGGAATGGGTCCTGCCCCGCATGATCGAGAGGGGCGTGCTGCCCGAAGGCACTACTCTCACCCCGCTGAATCCGATGTCGGAAGCCATGGCGAACGCCGGCGACTTCGTTCGTCCCTGGGATTCACTCAACGCCGATGAGAAGAAGCTGTTCTCACGCCTGATGGAGGTGTATGCCGGGTTCTCCGAATACACAGACGCCCAAGTCGGCCGCATCGTGGACTACCTGGAGAAAACCGGGCAACTGGAGAACACGATCATCTTGTACGCCGCCGACAACGGCGCCTCCGGCGAGGGCAGCCCCAACGGATCGGTGAACGAGAACAAATTCTTCAACGGCTACCCGGATGAGCTGTCCGAGAACATGAAACTCATCGACCGGCTCGGCTCGCCGGACACCTACGAGCACTTCCCGACCGGATGGGCAGCGGCGACATCAGCGCCGTTCAAGATGTTCAAACGCTACGCCGAATATGCGGGCGGAACGTGCGACCCGATGGTGATCTCCTGGCCTGAGGGCATCAAGGCCCGGGGTGAGGTCCGCAACCAGTACCACCACTGCACCGACGTCGTCCCGACCCTCCTGGAGATCTGCGGTCTGCAGATGCCCGAGGTCTACAAGGGCGTCGCGCAGTACCCGCTGTCCGGGGTGTCGATGCGCTACAGCTTCGACGCACAGCCGGACGCGCCCACTCAGAAGAAGCGCCAGTACTACGCGATGCTCGGCACCCGCGGCATTTGGGAGGACGGTTGGAAAGCAGCGGCCGTCCACGCCCCGCTCACCGGCAAGGGCCACTTCGACAAGGACGAGTGGGAGCTCTACAACGTCGACGTCGACCGCGCCGAGATGACCAACCTGGCCGCTGATCACCCCGAGAGGCTCGAGTCGCTGATCAGCGCCTGGTTCGAGGAGGCGGAGACGAATCTCGTACTTCCCCTTGATGATCGCAGCGCCATGGAACAGGCCAACATCGAGCGGCCCTCCGAGGAACCGCCCCGGGAGCGGTATGTCTACTATCCCGGCACCGCGGCGGTGCCCGAGAGCGTTGCCGTGAACGTGCGCGGACGTTCCTACAAGATCCTCGCCGACGTCGAAATCCTCGAACCCGACTGTGCCGGTGTCATCTTCGCCCACGGCTCACGCTTCGGCGGCCACACCTTGTTCATCAAGGACAAGAAGCTGTACTACGTCTACAACTTCCTGGGAATCAAGCCCGAACAGAAATTCGTCTCCCCGGAGCTCTCTCCCGGAAAGTACACCCTGGGTGTGGACTTCAGCCGGGAGAGCGCGGGGCCGCACCTCGAGTCCATCGGCACGACAAAGCTGTACGTCGACGACGAGGCAGTTGCCGAAGGGCCGATGCGTGCACAGGTCGGCAAGTTCACGCTGTGTGGCGACGGCCTCTGTGTCGGCTACGACAGCGCCGACGCCGTGAGTGAGGAGTATCAAGGATCCTCACCGTTCACCGGCGGGACGATTCTCGGCGTCGCCGTATCGGTTGAGGAGGCTCAGTATCTCGACCTCGAGATGCTGGCGAGAGCGGCGTTCGCCGTCGACTGATCGCGACTCGGTAGAGCTGTCGCGGCATGTCCATTGATCCGCGCCACTAGCCGCCGGCGCCGATCGCTCCGCCGGCAAGGACGATCGCCCCGGCCAGCAGTGCGTTGCCCATGAGTTCGTCAGTGGCCATCCCACACCTCCTGCGTTGGTCGAGCGTCCAGTTGTGCCGCGATGATCCCGACGGCGGTGGCGGCGCCGTCCTCGTCGGCGAGTAGCCGCGAAAGGTGCTGTGCCTTCTGGCGGTACGTCGCCGACCTCGTCGCCGCGGTGATCGTCGCGGCGAGATCCTCAGCGGTGAGCGCATTCCGGCGCAATGGCCGCGTGGCGGCGCCGAGGTGGTGCAGGCGGTGCGACCAGAACGGCTGGTCGACGATCCCGGCCACCGATACCGACGGCACTCCGGCGCGCAGGGCGGCAGCAGTCGTGCCTGCGCCACCGTGATGGACGACCGCGGCCATCCGGGGAAACAGCCAGGCGTGCGGGACGTCCTCGATGGTGAGGATGTCCTCGCCGGCGCAGTGCAGCCGCGCCCACCCGGACTGCACCACGCCCCGCACCCCCGCGGTGCGCAGCGCCTGCGAGATCGTCCGGGACAGTGCGTCGCCGTGAGCGGTCGCGGTACTGCCGAATCCCACGTAAACCGGAGGCGGCCCGGCTTCGAGGAAGTCGACCAGCTGGGCCGGCGGCCGCCAGCCCGGGCTGTCCGCCGGCCACCAATAGCCGGTGACGTCCAGGCCCGGTCGCCAGTCCCGCGGCCGCGGCACCACGTGTGCGCTGAACCCGTAGAGGATCGGCCACCGTGCTGCGCGTTGCGCCTGATACGCACGCCGCGGCCGTCGCGGAACACCGAGGGCCCGCCGCAGGTCGTCGATCAGCGGTGTGTAGACCTTCTCGCCGACGCCGGCCATGTGCCACGCCAATCGATTGCCCACTCGCCCGAAGGATCGGGCCGTCAACGGTGGAGGGGCGAAGTCTGATGTCGCACTGGCGGGCTGGAAGAAGACGCCCAGGCTCGGAACATCCAGCGCCTCCGCGACGTGATAGCCGAGCAGGGACCCGACAGGTCCGCCGAGGAGCAGCAGGTCGGCGTCGCGGCCGGCGTCCGCCATCGCCTCCCCCACGCCGGAGAGATCGTCGCGCATCGCCGCCAGCATCTCCTTCGACGGGCGCATGCGTGCGCCGTCGACGAGCGCCTGCCCGTAACCGGATGTCCGGGTGGCGTGTTCGGTGTCCCTGGGGAGCCACCGGAACTCCAGACCGGCGTCGGTGACCATGTCCTCATAGGGTCGCTGCGCGGCGATCGCCACGTCGACCCCGAGGTCGTCGCGCAACCGGGCGCCGAGGCCGGTGAGCGGCGCAACGTCACCACGTGTGCCGAACGCCTCGATCACGATTCGCGTCATCTCCGCGCCCTCGTTGCCAGTTCGAACACAGTCACGAGCTCCTCGCCGTAGGCGACGACGTCGTAGTCCGGGTCGCGCGCGGCCTCCCACACCGCTCCGTCCAGCGCTGCGCGCAACGCGTTCTTCATGAACATCACTGACAGCTCCCGAAACTCACCGCTGCCCACTCCTTCGGCGAAGATCGCCGCCGGATCGAGCAGCGCCAGATCGGCGGTGGGCGGATCGTCGCCGGCCGGCTTCGCGGCAGCCTGGTCGAACCGCAAGCCGTCACTCGACCGATAACTGGTGACGATGTCGAGCATCGCGACCGCCGGGATGCGGTTCGCGGCGATGAATGCGGCGTTCGCCCGGATGTACGCGGCGAGCTTGCCCGTCGCGGTGTGTTCGGTGCGCACGGCGGAGACGATCGCGGTGGCGGCCTGCGTCATCACGGTCGCCACCGCTGCCTCGATGATGTCGGACTTCGTTGTGAAGTGGTACAGCACAACACTTTTTGCGATACCGATGTGGTCGGCGATCTTGGCCACGGACGCCTGCCCGTAGCCGCCCGCCGCGATGATCTCGAGCGCCGCGGCGACGATCTGATCCCGCCGCGCGCGCTCGGTGAACGTCGACTCGCCGTTAGACCGCATGGTCAGATATTAGACCGATCGGTCAGATGCCCGCAAGCGCCCGGACCCGGGCGTGCGTTACTCACGGTGCGCGACTTCTACCGCACTGCGCGACCGCACACACCCGAGTCGTCGTGACACATGCAGTCGAGCGTCACCCGGCGAGCTTGAGGACCTTCCGCCAGCTCCACCCCGTCATCCCACGGACCACAGCACCAGGCTGATCGCGAACGCGCTGAGCCCGAGGGTCGTCTCCAGCACGGTCCAGGTCTTGAACGTCGTCTTGACGTCCATCTCGAAAAATCGGCTGACCAACCAGAAGCCCGAGTCGTTGACGTGGGAGAGCACCGTCGCGCCTGCGGCGATGGCGAAGACCAGCGCGCTGAGTTGCAGATTGCTGAGGTCGGCCTCGGCGACCGCCGCGGCCAGTAGACCGGCGGTGGTCGTCAACGCCACCGTGGCCGATCCCTGCGCGACGCGGAGCAACGTCGAGATCAGGAACGCCTGCAGGATCAGCGAGATCCCGAGGCTGGAGAGCGAGCCGCTCAGCGCGTCGCCGATGCCACTGAGACGCAGCACGCCGCCGAACATGCCGCCGGCGCCGGTGATCAGGATGATCGCGCAGATCGGTCCGAGGGCCTTGTCGAGGATGGTGGTGACGTCGGCCATCGAGCCTTCGCGCCTGCCCAGTACGAAGATGGCGACGATGACGGTGATCAGCAGCGCGACGCTCGTGTTGCCGAGCAACCGCAGGAACTGCGCCCAGGTGGCGTCTTCGCTGATCACCTTTGCGGTCATCAGCGTGTTGAGGACGGTGTTGAACGAGATGAGGACGAACGGCAACATCAGCACGCCCAGGACGACGCCGAAGGACGGTGCGGTGCGGGCTTTCGTCTGGGTCACCGAACCGCCACCTGGCGCCCCACCAGTCGCACCGGCGTCGCCGACGGCGGTGTCCTCCGTCGTGCCGCCATTGTTGATCTCGCCGAACAATGCAGTCGGGACGTCGACGTAGAACCGGCGGCCGAGGAACTGAGAGATGAGGAACGCTCCGAGATACCACGCCACGAACGCAACCGGGACGCCGACGAGCAAGGTGAGCCCGATGCTCGCGCCGAGCGCTTCAGCGGCTGCAACCGGTCCGGGATGTGGCGGCACCAGCGCGTGCATGGAAGCGAAGGCGCCGGCAGCGGGCAGCGCGTAGAGCAGGACCGATCCTCCGAAGCGGCGGGCGACCGTCATGATGATCGGCAGGAACACGACCAGACCCGCGTCGAAGAAGATCGGGAAGCCGAAGATCAACGCCGCGATACCGAGAGCGAATGGGGCCCGCTTCTCACCGAAGCGGCCGATGAGCGTGTCGGCGAGCACCTGCGCACCACCGGTGACCTCCAGGAGCCGGCCGATCATCACGCCGAAACCGACGAGGAGGGCCACCGAGCCGAGGGTGTTGGAGAACCCGTACGACAGCGCATCGGGGATGTCGCCGATGGGGATGCCTGCGGCCAGCGCCGTCAACGCGCTCACCAAGACCAGGGCGATGAAGGCATGCAACTTGACCTTCATGATCAAGAACAGCAGGACCGCAACGGCCACCGCTGCGATCAGCAGCAGGATGCCGGAGCTGTATACCGGCTCGATTGCTTCCACGATGCCTCCGAATTGTCAGCGCCGGCTCGGGCCGGACGTCTCTGGTTACTCAGAACTTGGTGCTCGGGTCACGCCCACCCCCGGCCTCAACGGTTCTCCGCCTCGGCGTCCGGATCGGTTGCGGCGATGAATGTCTCGATGATGGAGTCGATGTCCTGGCCGACATCGATGGCGATTCCGCGCTCGTCGGGATCCAGCGGTTCGAGCGTGCTGAATTGAGATGCCAGGAGCGTTGCCGGCATGAAGTGACCGGGTCGGCTGGCTTGCCGCCGGCCGATGACCTCGGGCGACCCGGCCAGATGTAAGAACTCGACGTCGGCGCGGTGCCGGCGCATCTGGTCCCGGTACCGGCGTTTGAGCGCCGAGCAACTCATCACTCCACCGGCCTGCCGCGCAGCGAGCCACTCCCCGATGGCCTCGAGCCAGGGATAGCGGTCGTCGTCGTCGAGTGGATGCCCGGCGGTCATCTTGGCGATATTGGCCGGCGGATGGAAATCATCGGCATCGGCGAACGGGACCCGCAGCCGTTGCGCGAGTGCAGCTCCGACCGTCGACTTGCCGGACCCCGAAACTCCCATGACGACGATGGGTGCCACCATCTGCCTCACCTATCCGTTGTGCTGAACATCACACACCATGCCGAATTAGGCTTACGATTGCAAGCAGATGTCCGGAAGATATGACTACTCGCGCCAGATCTCCGTTATGTCAGGATGAGTCCATGTCGGATCGGCGAAACGTCGGTGCCCTGCACGGCAGTTTGCTCGCGGCATTGGGCAGGGCCATTGTCTCCGGCACGCACCGGCCCGGTGACGTGCTGACTCTCGACGCGGTGAGCGTCGAGCACGGCGTGTCCCGCAGCGTCGCCCGCGAGGCGATCCGCGTCTTGGAATCGATGGGCATGGTGGGGTCCAGGCGCCGGGTGGGCATCACGATCCGGCCCGCGGATGAATGGAACGTCTTCGATCCCCTACTGGTCCGCTGGCGGCTCGACTCCGGGGACCGTGCCGCTCAACTGGCTTCGCTGTCGGAACTGCGACAGGGGATCGAGCCGGCCGCGGCAGCTCTGGCTGCGCAGCGGGCGGACGCACACCAGTGCCGGATCATGGCGGCCGCCGTATCGGACATGGTGGTACACGGACGGTCGGGCGACCTCGACGCGTACCTGCAGGCGGACAAGGTGTTTCACCGGACTCTGCTGGAAGCCAGCGGCAACGAGATGTTCCGGGCCCTGAATGTCATCGTCGCCGAAGTGCTCACCGGCCGAACCCAACACGGCATGATGCCCGCGACACCGAATCCGGCCGCCATCGCGTTGCACGACGACGTCGCGCGCGCCATCAGGACGGGTGATGAAGCGGGCGCCGAGCGAGCGATGCGCGCGATCATCGACGAATCCGCATCGGCAATGAACGACGTTCCCGTCCAGGACAATTCATGACGTGAACCGCGCACACGTCGGTCAGGGATCTCGCAGCACGGGCTGATCGATCTGTTCGCGGAGGATGTCGCCGTGACCGGCATGCCGGGCGAACTCTTCGATCATCGAAAGCAGCGTCCATCGCATGCTGACCGTTCCCTCGAGGGGATTGTCCTTGGTGTCGTCGAGGTCGAAGCGGGCGGCGATCTGACGTGATCGCGCACTGGCGCGCTCGAACTCGGCGATGACGTCGGCCACCGACTCGTCGTCGGCCACCGCGAAGGTGCCCTCGTCCCGGTTCGAGTATCCGTCGCATTCGGAAGCGTCCAGTTCCGCCCAGAATCGCTGGAACCAGATCCGTTCGGCGGCGGCGGCGTGCTTGATCAGCGAGATCGGTGTGGTCAACGACGCCACGAGTCGCCGGCGGGCGTCCGCGTCGGACAGTCCCTGCGCGGTCGCGCTGAGCGCAAGGCGGTTGCGGTCGAGCATGTTCTCGATCAGCGTTCGCTCGGCACCGCTGGTGATTCTGTCGATGGGCATGTTTCTTCGCTCCGATCCGTTGCAGTTGGGCCACGCCACAGGTCGCGGTGATTGTGTAGGCGGCTGAGAGGCCGAACCAGGAAGATGGCGACGCATCACGCGCCGCGGGACGGGCGGCGATCGCCGCTCCGGCCGGTCAGGGACGACTGCCCCCCCGAGGAGACTATGTCACGGGTTTCGGTGCCTCACGCCGTGATGCGCATCTCGGCACCCGGGTGCGAGCTGAGCGTGATCACCACCGTGCCGCTGCCCGTTCCGAACGTGGTGTTGGCATAGCCGATGAAACCGTAGTGCCCGTCGATCGTCGACACCGCGGTGATCGGAGCGCTTCCGGCGGCCCCCGTGTCGAGATTCTCCCAACGGGCGGTGACGGTGAGCGCACAACGTCCGTCGTAGACGCCGGCGTCGTAGTGGATCGCGACGCGGACACCGTCCTCTACCCGACCGTCGACCTGCACCGACGCCACCTGAGCCTCGGCGCGGACGTTCCCGGCACAGGTCGGAGACGCCACCACGGGGACCCGATCGAGTTGGGCGAAGGGCTCGGCCTGCGCGGCAGCCACCGACCACCAGGGCGCAGCGAGCGCGACGGCGAGCACGCCGGCAGTGCGGAGCGGGGTCATGCCTTTGTATCGGCAGCCGTGGCGACGGCGTTAGCACTGGTCGACGAAACAGGTCCGCATGCACGACGGATGAACCACAATGTGTCTCTCAGCCGGCCCACGAACAACCTGGCAGGACCAGCGTGGCACGTGACGTGATCGCCTTCGACACGACGCTGGGTCACTCATGCCCGGATATCTGGCGAATCCTGCAGGAACCCGACTGGTACCCGCGGTTCTTCCACGGCGTCGGTTCGTGCGAGCAGCTTCCCGGCGCTGCCCGCGACTTCGAGGTTCGGCTGTCCACTCCCCGCGGCGCCGTCGTCGTGCACGGGATGCGTCAGACCGTCCGGCGGTCGGGCCTGGAGGTGCGGCTGGAGTCGACACAGGTCAGTCGCAGCTTCGTCTCGATCCGGTTGAACCCCGAGGGGGACGGCACCCGGATCGCGGTGCGGATCTTCGCGGTCGCTCTGCTGCACCCCGACATCGCGAAAGCCAGTGACAGCGCGGTCCAGAACTGGGTCCGGGAAGGTCTGGCGCGCATCTCGGACTTCCTCGATCGCAAGCCGTCATCGTTGCTGGCCAACATGGGTGACGGCCGTTCGCTGCACCTGAGCATCGTCAAGACGATGCTCGTGAGCGGAGTGGTCCGCGCGTCCCGGCCCGATCGTGGCGTACGACAGCTCAATTCACTCGCCCGATGGGGATTCACCCTCGCCGGCGGCCTCGGGGCGGCTGCGGCGCGGTCACCGCAGAACACGGCGTCGATCGACCGGTACGGGAGGTCGACCTACGAGGACATGGCCCGGCGGACCACATGCCTGGTGTCGGGCCTCGTCGGTGAGGGCTTCACCAAGGACAGCAAGTTCGCGGTGCTCGCGCGCAATCACTCGGCGATGGTCGAGTGCATGGTCGCGGCAAGCAAGTTGGGCGCCGACCTGGTGTTGCTCAACACGGGCCTGGCGGCGCGCACGATCGAAGACATCGTCCGTGACCACGCGGTCGACGCCATTTTCGTCGACGACGACTTCGATCCGCAGGTGCGCTACCTCCCCCCGGAGATCTCACGAATCTCGACACACCGCGACTCTGTTGTGCCGCAGCGACGCTCGATCGAGGAGCTCATCACCGCCGGCGCCGGTGCGAAACCGGTGGCGCCACCGAAGCAACCCGGCAGACTCATCGTCCTCACCTCCGGCACCACCGGCACACCCAAGGGCGCACGGCGCCCGACCCCACCCGGTTTCGGCGCCATCGCCGCGATGTTGTCGCGGATGCCGCTGCGTCGCGACGAGGTGATGTTGCTGGCCGCGCCGCTGTTTCACGCATGGGGTCTCGCCGCCCTACAGGTGAGTACTCCTCTGCTCGCCACGGTGGTGTTGATGGAACGCTTCGACGCAGAGGAGTGCCTGAGGAACATCGAGCAGCACCGCTGCACCGCCATGGTCCTGGTGCCGGTGATGTTGCAACGCATACTCGAGTTGCCGGCCGCCGTGCTCGACCGATACAACACGTCGTCGCTGAAGGTGGTCGCGAGCAGCGGCTCACCGATCCCCGGTGCGGCCGCCGTCAAGTTCATGGACACCTTCGGCGATGTTCTGTACAACTTCTACGGATCCACCGAGGTGTCGTGGGCGACGATCGCCGATCCCACGGATCTGCGACTCGCTCCGACCACGGCCGGTCGACCACCGCTCGGTACCCGGATCGCCATCCTCGATCAGCGCGGTGTTCCATTGCCGGTCGGCGCCGTGGGACGCATCTTCGTCGGCAACGACATGTTGTTCGAGGGCTACACCAACGCGGATTCCCCGGCCGTCGAAGATCAGCTGATGGACACCGGCGATCTGGGTTACCTCGATGCCGGCGGGCGGCTCTTCGTCGCCGGCCGCGACGACGACATGATCATCTCCGGCGGTGAGAACGTTTTCCCGCGGCCGGTGGAAGAAGCGCTCGCCGTCCTGCCGCAGATCGCCGACGTGGCCGTCGTCGGCGTCCCGGATCCGGAGTTCGGTCAACGCCTCTCCGCGTTCGTCGTCCGCGCCGAGGGGGCGTCACTGGACGAGGAGATGGTCAAGACCTACGTCCGGAATCGCCTGAGCCGCTTCTCGATTCCACGCGACGTCAGGTTCGTCGCTCAGCTCCCGCGCACCACGACGGGGAAGGTGATGAAGCGCCATCTGGTCGACGGACAGTTCCCGCTGGGGACGGATTGGCCGGGCGGCTAGCGGCCGGCCCGGTCTTCGCGACGCAACCACTGCTGCGAGCCTGCGCCTACCAGGAACGAGCCAACTCGTCCTGCGGACCCGGACTTCCACGCACCCCCACGGCGTTCCGATGAGCATGGTCGAGAGAAGGAACAGAACCATGACACCCACACAGTCGGACGCAGACCCGGTCATCCGCGCCGTCATGGACGAGTGGCAGTCCGCCATCGACGCCCATGACGCGTCCCGGGTCGCCGCCGTGTTCACCGAAGACGCCGTCTTCCAGGGGCTGCGCCCCTACGGAGTGGGCCGCGACGCCGTCGCTGCGTACTACGAGTCGCAGCCTGCCGGCATGGCTGTCACCTATCGCATCCTCGAAACGCGCAGTCCATCGGCGGATGTCGTGCTGGGCTATCTGGTCGCGACCTTCACCTACCCCGACCGGCCTTCGGCGGAGCTGGCCATCGGCGTGGTGCTCACCCGCGACAGCCGGCGGTGGCAGGTTGCGCAGTACCAGGCGTCCAGGCTGTAGAGCGACGCGGCAACGAGACGTGCGCTGCCGATGAGTTTGGGCGCGGCTTCCCGTCTGTATCGGTAGGCAGCCGAAACACACCCACTCGAGGAGAGCCGTGACCGCCACTTACACCTTTGACGTCTTCTCCAGCCTCGACGGCTTCGGCGGCGTCAGCAGCGGCGACTGGGGCGGTTACTGGGGCAAGCAGGGCCCCGAACTGCTCGACCACCGCCTCGCGCTGTATCGGCCGGAGCAGCGAATGGTTATCGGACGCACCACTTATCAGATGTTCGCGGAAATGCTGGCCTCGGGCACCGAGCAGGCGGTGCTCGACCCATGGGTGACACGAATGAGGAATCTGCCGGCGACGGTGGTGTCGACCACCCTGGTCGGGCCTCTCGACTGGCCGGACGCGACCATCGTGAGCGGTGACGCGGTCGACGTCGTCACCCGCCTCAAACAGGAGTCCGCGGTGCCGTTGCGCTCGCACGGCAGCCTGTCGATGAACCGGGCGCTGATGGCCGCCGGCTTGGTCGACCGGCTCCAGGTGACGATCTTCCCCGTGATCACCGGTCAGACCGGCGACGATCCGATCTTTGCGGGCGCGGCGGACTTCGACCTGGAACTCATCGAAAGCCGGACGCTGGACGGCGGCATCCAGGAGCTCATCTACCGGCCAACCCTGCATGCCTCGATATCGTCGTCGGACGAGCACTGAGGGCGCCCGCGATGCGGACGCCCTCATGGCGAAGTGATCGATCAGTTGCGCACGGAGGTGTCGACGTGCGGCACTTTCACCGACGGGTACAGCTGATCGAGCCAGGGGTAATAGTCATCGCGGTCGTACCCGAAGTGATAACCGCGGTCACCGTGATGTCCATTGAATCCGTGGTCGTGGTCGTCGGCCTGCGCCGGACCGGCGAAACCGATCACGGCTGCAGACAACGCGCCTGCGACAATTCCTGCCAGTCCGAATTTCTTCATCGGTCCCGCCTTCTTCCCTCTGTACAGCTCCGTCGACGGGCCGAACGCCCGGGACTCTCTTTGTAACGGCAGGATCCGACCGTTGATTCCATCGGCCGATCGCCACCGGCATGCCAGACCTTGGTGAATGTTCCGTGAACGCCTGGTGACTGATCCATGACCACAAAGGACACAACGTTGACCGTTCAAACGAGCTGGATGCAGGATGAATGCATGACTCAGTTGAGCGAACAGCAAGTCATCGATCAGATCACCGACCGGTTGACCGGCAGGTATGCGGCCGTTCCAGTCGAGACGGTCACCAAGGTGGTACACGACAAGCACGTCCAGTTCGACGGGCGGCCGATCCGCGATTTCGTCCCCCTCCTGGTGGAGCGGCACGCCCTCGCTGAACTCTCCAAGCTCGGCGAATAGACCGGCGTCACGGCGCTTGTGCGACGGCTCGAAGATTCCTTCGCGCGCCGCACGCGTCGGTCAGTCCTCGTCCTCGGCCTTCTCGACGACGTCACTGTCTTCGGCGTGTACGCCGAAGCCCGGAGCGCTCGGCACGCCCTGTCCCGGGTCGGCGGCGGCGGGAGATGGATCCTCGTTCATCGGTCCTGTCATGTCGCTCGAATACCCTGCTTTCCGCTCGCTACGCCGCGGCCGTCTCAACCTGCCGGACGCCCGTCTTCTGCGCGCAGTCCGTGGGGTGCGCTAGTTTCGCAATGACGATCGGGTCGACTGACCGTTCGACACTGCGAAGGGACCACCATGGCGTCTTCGTCCTCCCGTCCGGTTCACGGCGGGCGCGGCCGCACACCATCCGATTCCGTTGTCCCGAGGGCGGCGTCGGCGGGCGCAGCGGTTCTCGGTGTCGCCGGATTCCTTCTGCACACCGCGCCGGTGTACGGCGGCGGCGCCGCGGCGGCGCTGGCCGCGCAACCGGCCACGACGTGGGTCGGTGCGGGCGGCTTCGCGCTGTTGCTGGGCGGTCTTCTCGCCGCCGCCTCGCTGATGAGGGCCGTACGGCTGCACCGTGATCACGCCGCGGTGTTCTCGGTGCTCGGAACCCTGGCTGTGGTGGTCGGACTGCTCGATCCGCCAGTGGGTACGACAGCGGGCTGGGCGCTGATCGTCATCACGGTGCTGGCCGTCCTGCAAAGTGTGCTGGCGATCGTGGCAGTGCTGCGACCGGAACCGGAAGCCGTTCAGGATCAAGATGTTCGGCGACCGGTTCAGCAGCCGCCGGCACCGCCGGCCCCCCAGACGATCCCCGCCGGACGGGTAGTCGACACAGCCGACGTCGCAGCGCAGGGCCACGGCCAGGCCACTGCCGCTGGTCACGCAGCCGGCATCAACCAGGCGCACCACACAGCGCCGCCATGGGTGGAACAGCCGCGCCATGCCGAACCCGCGGACCGGCCCACTGCACCGGTGTATGTTCCCTCAGC
Source organism: Mycobacterium hippophais (assembly GCF_027529605.1). Lineage (NCBI taxonomy): Bacteria > Bacillati > Actinomycetota > Actinomycetes > Mycobacteriales > Mycobacteriaceae > Mycobacterium > Mycobacterium hippophais. The sequence continues at coordinate 129,665 of NZ_JAPZPY010000006.1, forward strand.
GTCGCCGGCCGCCACGGGTGCGCAACCGATCGCAGCGTCCGGCGCCGCCGGCCCTGCCGGCGCATGGGGCGTGCGGGCACAGCAGGCGGGCGAGCAGCGGGCCGGCGGCTCCGGCCACGCTCCGGAAGGATTCACACCCGGGCGTCAGTGACGCCCCGTCAGCGCGCTGATACCGGTGCGATGAATCTCATCTCGTCGTCGGTGGCCACCATCGTGACGACGGCGGACACCGACCGCGTGGTGACCTCCACCGATGTCGTGTCCTCCCGGCGTTGCCGCAGCGTGACGTCTGCAGGGCCCGACACCGCCGCACCGGGCGCGGTGACCACGATGGCCGTCATGCCGACCCGCGTGGTCGATTCGGGCACCCCGTCGAACACCATGACCGAGAAGTTGCGGTCGGATCCGGCCTGCAGTGCCCCGCGGTTGAAGTCGGCCACCCACAGCAGCCGGCTGTCGTCGACGTTGGTGACCAAATCGCGCCAGCGCGCTGAACGGTTGGTGTGAACCAGGATCCGGGCCCCGATGGCCAGCGCGCGAAGAACCACCTGCTGCACGAGCTGCAGCGATCCGGCGATCTCGACCCGGTCGATCTGCGGACCGAACACCGGCAATGCGACCGCACGACCGTGCGCGTCGGCGCCGATCACCTGGCCGCATCCGGCGGCGGGGATGTGGATGCCGGCGAAGTCGGCGCTGTCACCGGCGTAGAACCAGGGTGTGAGATCTCGGGCGGGCCGAGGGAAGGGCAGGCTCGCCAGGATCGCGCGGAACTGCCGCCCGGGCAGCGCGGACAACCCTGACAGGCGATCCGGGTCGATCTCCCCGAAGGTGTCGAACCGGGCGACACCGGTGACGGCGATGGAGCCCGTCCCGCCATTGCGCATCGTCAGGGCGATGGTCGTCGAGTAACTCGGCACCGTCCACACTCGGCCCAGCGCGTGAGTGCTCAGCATGGTGCCGTCGAGGGCAAAGCTCGTCAGCCGGAAGTTGCCGTCGGCGCAGTGTGTCCATTCCTCACGCAGATTCGACAGGTTGACCCCGTCGCACAGCTGACCGACCGCACGGCCGATGTCGGCGGCGGACAACACCTGCACCCGGAGTCCGGACTCGGTGAGTCGGTTCGCCACCCGCCGCGTGGCCACCATCGCGGTGCGCACGAGGCCGGCCCTGCCACCGCCACGCAGCGCGACCGCGCGCGGGCACCGAGACGGGTCCAGTCGCACCACCACCCGCACCGTGCGATGCGCGATCGCCGGAAGCGGACCGAGCACCGCGTCGTAGACCGCGGCCACCGGCGTGTGTCCGTGGGACCTTGCCCCGTGGCTGATCAGGTCGATCGAATCGAGGTCGATGTCGAACTGGGTGAGGCAGTCGGCGAGGATGTCCAAGGGCACCATCGCCCCGGACACGGTCTTGCCGGCGTCCAGGATCGTCAGGTCGTCGGGGACGTCGTCGATCTCGAGGACGGTGAGCAGCGTCCGGCCGTCCCAGCGGAACCCATAGCGCTGCTCGTCTGATCCGAAGTGGTCGAAGGCGTGGGGTACGTCGAGCTGATCGCGGCGCCGACGACGCTGCCGCCGATGATCGAGCCGGGCGGCGACCGCACCAGGCAGCGTGGTTCCGTGCCATCTGCCGACCGTGGCCACGCACCCGACGACGACGCCCAGCGCGCACGCCCACCACGGCCAACCGCTGCGCTGCCACACCACCAAGCCGGCGGTCGCCAGCACCTGCGTGACCAGCAGATGGCTCAGCGGCAGCCGGCGCTGCGGCCCGATCCGGCGTGATGCGCGCAGTGGCGGCGGGGTGTCGGGGGTCGTCGGCCGAGCGGAAGGCGCGACTGCGGTTGCCACCGTCTGAGTGTAAAGTCGTTGCGCAAGCGAGTAATTGACGGGGGGCAGTCGAGTGCCGGCGCCGATCACCACGCGCGCCCAGGTCAACGGGTATCGATTCCTGTTGCGGCGCCTGGAACATGCGTTGATCCGGGGTGACTCCCGGATGATCCACGACCCGATGCGCGGCCAGAAACGTTCACTTCTCGTTGGTCTGGTGTTGGGGATCGTCATCGTCGGCGCCTGCGCCATCCTCGCGTTCTTCAAACCGCAGCCCTCGGTGGGCGATGCACAGATCCTGTTGAGCGAGTCGAACGGCGCGCTCTTCGTGCGAATCGGCGATCGGGCACATCCCGCACTGAATCTGGCGTCGGCCCGATTGATCGCAGGGAGCAGCGACAAACCCGCCGCAGTGGACGACAGGAAACTCAGTGCCCTCGAGCGCGGTCCGCTCGTCGGCATCGTGGGCGCACCGACCACGATCGCCGGCGGCGACGACATGGCGACATCGCACTGGACGGTGTGTGACACCACGACGTCGCCGGCGGCGGTCGACAGCACGGGCAGCCGCGCGATGTCCACCACGGTGCTGGCCAATCCTCCGGTGCTGTCGGGCGAGGTACACGCGGCCGGTGACGAGGAGGCCGTGCTGGTCGAGGCCGATGGTGCGGCCTACCTGCTGTACGGCGGCGTGCGTGCCCCGGTCGACCTCGCCGATCCTGTTCTCGTCGCGGCATTGCACCTCACCGGGGCCGAACCCCGATCCATCTCACCCGGATTGCTCAACGCCTTCTCGTTGGTGCCGCCGGTGACGGCGGTCACCGTGCCCGGCGCAGGCGCTCCTGCGCCGGCGCCGCTGCCCGAGTCGGTGCGGGTGGGATCGGTGATCCGGACCACCGAGACCTCGGGCGAACGGCTGTTCGTGGTACTCGCCGACGGGATCCAGCCGGTGACACCAGCGACGGCGGACATCATCCGCTACGGCGATCCGACGGCCGAGGACGAGCCGGAAGCGGTGTCGCCGGCCCTGTTGACCGGATTGCCCCAGGTGTCTGGCCTTGCGGTGGCGCACTATCCGGAACGGACCCCCGAGCTGGCCGCCGTCGACGCCGCACCGGTGGTGTGCTTCGGATGGGCGCGGGGCAACACCGAGGGCACGGCAAGGGCCGCCCTGCTGGTGGGACGCCGATTGCCGATCCCCGACCGGGCCACCACCGTGCCGCTGGCTACGGGCGACGGAAGCGGCCCGGCAACCGACGCGGTGTATCTGAAGGCGGGAACGGGCGAGTACATCCGTGCCGTCGGTGGTGAACCGGACGCCGGTGCGATGGGCCAGCTCTTCTACGTCACCGACACCGGCCAGCGTTACCACATCAGGGACGCCGGCGCCGCGAAATCTCTTGGAGTGCAGGGCGTCGCCGACCCCACAGCGCCTCCAGGCGATGCCACACTGCCCCAGCTCGCGCCCTGGCCGGTGCTCTCGCTGCTACCGCCGGGACCCGAGCTGTCCCAGCAGGCGGCCCTGATCGCCCACGACGGCATCGCGGCCGACCCGCGCGGACGCGGGCTCAACCCGCCGTCGAACTGAGCCGCTCGCGTCAGAGCCGCAGGCCGCGCATGTACGCGTACAGCCCCACGATCCAGAAACAGAGCGGGAAAACCAGCCCGATCGCCAGCCACTCCAGGATCTCCACCCAGCGTCGCATCACCGGGGAGAATTCGCGGCGGGGCGCCACCAGTCCGCACAGCAACGCGACAACCACCAGCGAGACGAGGACCAGCGCGGAACGGATCGGCCACCCGTGCACCGAAGCCGCCACCTCGACCACCGAGACGATCGCTATGCACAGCCCCGCACCGATCATCGTGGCCGACTGGACGAGGTCGTGATGGCTGCGTCCGCGCAGGCACAGCACGGCCGCGGTGACCACCGCGAAGAGCGAACCCTGCCAGTAGAACCCCTCGGAGGTGTCGACCGCGAGATGGCAGCCGACTACCGCCGTCACCGCGACGGCCGCCAGGATCCCGGTGAGGTACTGGTTGGCTCGCCGAACCCGGTGCAGAAGGCCCTCTTCGGTGGGGATCACCTGCAGGCCGACCGCGCCGACCCCCTCGACCGTGGTGCCGCCGTCCATCTCGATGTCGTCGAGTGGTTCACCGGCCGTCGGGACGCGCGGCACGGGCAGCTTGGCCATCATGATGGTCGCGCGCGGGGCGAGGTAAAGCACGATCACCGACACGGTGGCCAACACCGCACCGACGGCACGCTCGCGCGGCTCCCACCAGTTCACCGACGCTGCCGTGAGACCACCGAGCGCCGAGATCACGAACACGAAGGTGTGCCAGGCGTGCCCGGTGCGACTGATCTGAAGAGTCAACTGCGCCGACAGGGCGAGCACCGCGAAGGCCATCGAAAGCGACGCCGAGTCAACGTTATTGGGAATCACCGTCAACGCTCCGGTGAACATCAGGGGAACTGACAGCACCGACAGCGCCACTGACGTCACCTGACCGTGGCGGCCACGTGACGACAGGCATGCCGCCGCGGCCGCCACCGCCCCCACCGCCAATGTCGCCGCCGCGGCGGCTGTTCCGGCGAAGTGCCGCGGCATCAGCCACGCCCAGCCAAGTGCGGCGGCCACCGCTACGGCGAACGCGGCGACGGCGACCTGGTGAGCCGACCACCAACGCGACCCCGGTGAGACGCTCGCGGCGCCGACGTCGTCGAACAGGATCGGCACCACCGGGGCGCTGCTCGGCGCCATCACCAGCACGTCTCCGTCGTACACGCCGGCCGCCGAGAGCGTGGCGCCGACGTCGAGCGTCACACCTCCCAACGTCGCGAGAGTCCACCGGTCCCCGGTGGTGTCGAATCGGGTGTGCACACGGTCTGCGGCGAGCTGAGCGTTCGCGATGTCGAGCAACTCGCCGACGTAGGAGCCGATTTCGGTGTCCCCAGGCAGCGCGACGTCGAGTCGCAGACCGTCGAGGAGCACGGAGACCCGGGTCAGGCCCGGGTCGTTTCCGGAGGGGGTTTCGAGATCCTGGAGCGAAGGAGGCAAGGTCATCGTCGGCAGGCACCCATCAGTAAGGTGATGTACGAAAAGCTATCAGCCGTCGGGACGGCGGCGGCTGTCGGGGGAACTCGAGGGGAACGCCAGTGGGCACGCAGGGCTTCGTCCGGCGGACACGCGTTGCAGCACCCAGAATGCCGGGCGGCGAGGTGAATCTCCAGGCGCCGCCCGAGGTGCCGCGCGTGATCCCCGCCAATCTGATGATCCGGTTGATGCCGGTGGTGATGGTCATCGCGGTCGTCGGGATGATCGCGTTGATGGTCACCGTCGGCGGCCGCAACATGGCCAGCAATCCGATGATGATGATGTTCCCGATGATGCTGCTGATGTCGATGGGCGGGATGCTGATCGGTGGCGGCGGGCGGTCCGGCAAGGCGGCGGCCGAGCTCAACGAGGAACGCAAGGACTATTTCCGGTACCTGGCCGATCTGCGGGACGACGCCGAACGCACCGGCGACAGTCAACGCGCCGCGCTGGAGTGGAGTCATCCCGACCCGCGGGTGCTCGCCGATGTCGTCGGCACCCGACGGATGTGGGAACGCCGGCCAACCGACGGCGACTTCTGTCACGTCCGCGTCGGCGTCGGCACGCACCGGTTGGCCACCCGCCTGCTGGCGCCCGAGACGGGGCCCGCCGAGGACCTGGAACCGGTGTCCACCGTGGCGCTGCGACGGTTCGTGCACACCCATTCGGTGGCCCACGCCATGCCGACCGCGGTCTCACTGCGCGCATTCCCCAGCATCGACTTCGACGGTGACCCGGCTCGTGTCCGCCAACTGGTGCGCTCGATGCTGCTGGAACTGGCGGTCTTCCACGGACCCGACCACCTGCAGATCGCGGTGGTGACGCGCAACCCCGACGGCCCGGAGTGGTCCTGGCTGAAGTGGCTGCCGCAGGTTCAGCACCCGGGCGCAGTCGACGGTGTCGGCCACACGCGGATGATCTTCTCGTCACTGCGCGACCTCGAGGCGGACCTCGCCGCCGAACTCGGCCGGCGTGGCGGCTACACCCGCGGCCTGCCCGTCAGCCAGGGCGTGGCGCATCTGGTCGTCGTCCTCGACGACGGCTACATCGCAGGTGACGAACGGCTGGCGACGGAATCCGGGGTCGAGAACACCACGCTGCTCGACCTGGACGCGCCGGCGGAGCGGCTCGCCGCGCGGAACGGCCTGCACCTGGTGGTCAGCGGCGAGTCGATCGCGGCACGCACCGCCGTCGGACACGAACGCTTCGCCACCCCCGATTCGTTGTCGATCGCCGAGGCCGAGGCGGCCGCGCGTCGCATCGGCCGTTACCGGCCGGCCAACGCCGCCCACATCGTCAGCCTCGAAGCCGAGAGCCGGGCCACCGATCCCGGCCTGATGAACCTGCTGAAGATCCCGGATGCGGCCGAGATCGTGCCCGAGGAGATCTGGCGCAGGCGCTCCCCCAGGGAACGCCTTCGGGTGCCGATCGGCTACACCCCGAACGGCCTGCCACTCGAACTCGACATCAAGGAGTCCGCCGAGGGCGGGATGGGCCCGCACGGACTGTGCATCGGCGCCACCGGATCCGGCAAGTCGGAGTTCCTGCGCACACTGGTGCTGTCGCTGGTCACCACGCATTCACCCGAGGCGCTCAACCTGGTGCTGGTCGACTTCAAGGGCGGTGCCACGTTCCTGGGCCTCGATTCCGCGCCGCACGTCGCGGCGGTGATCACCAACCTCGAGGACGAGCTCACCCTGGTCGACCGCATGCAGGACGCACTGGCCGGCGAGATGAACCGGCGCCAGGAGTTGCTGCGTGCCGCGGGCAATTTCCCCAACGTCACCGAGTACGAACGCGCCCGCGCGAACGGCGCCGACCTGGACCCGCTGCCCGCGCTGTTCATCGTCGTCGACGAGTTCTCCGAGCTGCTCTCGCAGAAGCCGGATTTCGCAGAGCTGTTCGTGATGATCGGCCGGCTGGGCCGCTCGCTGCACATCCACCTGCTGCTCGCCTCGCAGCGCCTCGAGGAGGGCAAGCTGCGCGGCCTCGATTCGCACCTGTCCTACCGCATCGGTCTGAAGACCTTCTCGGCCGGCGAATCCCGCAGTGTGCTCGGCGTTCCCGACGCCTACCACCTGCCGAACGTCCCGGGTTCGGCATACCTGAAGTGCGACGCCGACGAGCCGACCCGGTTCAACACCTGCTACGTGTCGGGTGAGTACGTGAAGCCGCGCGGACCGGGGCGCAGTGTGGTGACCCTCAGGGCCGGCGCACGCCCGAAGCTGTTCACCGCCGCGCCGATCGCCAAGGATCCGGATCCACCCGCCACGTTCGCCGATCTCCCTTCGGAGGAGACGTCCGACGAGGCGCCCACCGCATCGGCGACGCTGCTCGACGTCGTCGTCGGCCGGCTGACCGGCCACGGCAGGCCGGCCCACGAGGTGTGGCTGCCACCGCTGGGCGAGAGTCCGGCGGTCAACGAGTTGCTGCCCGCCGGCGGGTGGCAGATGCCGGGCGGTCCGAGCGGCGACCTGACCATGCCGCTGGGTGTGGTGGACCGGCCCTACGATCAGCGGCGCGACGTGCTCACCGTCGATCTGGCCGGCGCAGAGGGCAATTTCGTCGTGGTCGGCGGTCCCCAGTCGGGCAAGTCGACAACCCTGCGCACCCTGGTGATGGCGGGCGCCGCCACGCACACCCCCGAGCAGTTGCAGTTCTACTGCCTCGACTTCGGTGGCGGCACGCTGGGCAGCCTCGGCCGACTGCCGCATGTCGGATCGGTGGCCGGCCGGATGGACTCCGACCGGGTCCGGCGCACCGTTGCCGAGGTCGCCGGCCTGTTGCGGCGGCGCGAGGTGCTCTTCCGGGAGGCCGGCGTCGAGTCGATGCGGGAATTCCGCCGCCGCAAGGCGACGTTGGCGACACTGCCGCAGGCCGAGGCGGCCGCAGACCCACTGTCCGAGGACCCGTTCGGTGACGTGGTGCTGGTCATCGACGGCTGGAGCTCCATCCGCAGCGATTTCGAGGCGCTCGAGCCGGCGTTGCAGTCGATCGCGGTGCAGGGGCTGTCCTACGGCATCCACCTCGCGGTGTCGGCGACGCGCTGGATGGAGATGCGCCCCGCGGTGAAGGACATGCTCGGGACCCGGGTGGAGCTGCGGCTCGGTGATCCCGTCGACAGCGAGATGGGCCGCAAGGTCGCCGAACTCGTCCCGATGCGGTCCCCGGGCCGGGGCATCGGGCGGGAGAAGCTGCATCTGATGATCGCACTGCCGCGGCTCGACTCGCGGTCCACCGTGGACGATCTTCCCGACGGCGTCGTGCAGGCCGCCGCCATGTTGAGCGAGCACTACGGTGACCGCGCCGCCCCGGCGGTGCGGATGTTGCCATTCGAACTGGACCGCGACGTCACGGTGGCCGCCGCCCGGGAGCGCGGTCTGCTCGGCCGTTCCCGGGTCGCCATCGGTATCGACGAGGCCGAATTGGCGCCTGTTGTGGTCGATTTCGGTGTTCAGCCACATTTCGTGGCGCTCGCCGACGTCGAGGGCGGCAAAACGAACTTCCTGCGCGTCGTCGCCGCCGGGGTGATCGAGAACCACACCCCCGACGAGGCGCAGGTGTTCCTGGTGGATTACCGCCGCTCGCTGCTCGGCGCGGTGGAGACCGGCCACCTCGGTGGCTACGCGACCTCGGCCCAGTCCTGTGGCGAGATGCTGATGCAGGTCGCACGCACGCTCCACGAGCGGCTTCCACCTCCCGACGTCACCCAGCAGCAGCTGCGGGACAGGTCGTGGTGGTCGGGGCCCGACCTGTACGTGCTGATCGACGATTACGACCTCGTTGCGGTGGGCACGATGAACAATCCGCTCGCACCGATCGTCGAATTCCTCACCCAGGCGCGCGACGTCGGTCTGCGGGTCGTCGTCACCCGGCGCACCGGCGGTGCCGGCCGTGCCATCTTCGACCCGTTCATCGGCCGGCTCAAGGATCTGGCCTGCAATGCACTGGTGATGAGCGGTTCGCGGGAGGAAGGCGCACTGTTCGGCGGGGTGAAGGCCGCGTCGATGCCGCCGGGCCGCGGGTACCTGGTGTCACGCACCATGTCCGACGGGGTGATCCAACTGGCGAAGGCTCCCGGACTGTGACCGCCGCTCCGACGACGCAAGCGGTCCAACCGCGCACCGAGCCGACGGGCGTGCGCGAGCTCAGCGCACCGCGGGTGAGCTCCCCGGTGCCCGAGCGCTTCCGCGTCTCAGTGATCGGCGGGGACATCCAGATGGACGTCTCGCTGCCCGGCGACGCCCTGGTCGCGGATCTGCTGCCTTACCTCGCCGGCTTGATCGCCCAGCGGGAGAGCGAAGGGCAGGACCCCGCGACGCTGCGCGGGGAGTCCACTGAGCGTCACCTGTTGACCCGTGAGCGCGACGGCGAACGTCTGGCGCCGGAGCGGTCGCTGCGGGCCGCGGGTGTCCGCTCGGGCGACCTGCTCCATGTGCACACCGAGCGGACGCTGCGCCCGCCCACCCGCTACGACGACGTGGTGGACGCGGCGGCGCAACTCAACCGCACCGCGTATGCGGGGTGGAGTCCGGCGTCGGCCGCGGTGATGTCCTGCGTGGCGCTGTATGCCGGGGTGGCGGTGCTGATCTGGATGGCGTTGGACGGGCGGTTCGCCGGCGACCGCACCGCCGTCGTCGGCATCCAGGCGGGCGTCGTGGTGGCACTGCTGTCGGCGGCCACCGCGGCGAGCAGGTTTCAGGGCGCGCGCCGCGCCGCTGCGATGTTCGCCTGGGCGGCAATGCCGTTGATCGCCGCGATCGCATGGGTCGTCCTGTCGCCGTGGCGGCCGTGGGGAGCCGTGGTGGCCTGCGTGGTCGTCGTCGCGGCGAGTCATGCGGCGTACCGACTGGTGGGTGCCGCACGCTGGGGATTCCTGGCGGTCGCGGTACTGGCGGGTGCTCTCGGCATCATGGCCCTCGGCCTCGCAGCGGGTCTCGATGCCGGGTCGGTGGCGGCGGTCTCGACGACGGTGCTGATCCTGGCGACGGGACTGGTGCCACGCCACCGGGTTCGACGGCCACGGGCGGGCCGGGATCATGACCGTGGGCCGGACACCGGGCGTGACGACGTGTTCACCGACCCGTTCGGCACCGCCCGCGACGAACCCCCGCCCGACGTGCGCTCCACCCTGCCCACCGCGGAGCGTGTGCTGGCGCAGACCCGCGCCGCGGCCACGGTGCGGTCCGCGCTGCACTCCGGACTGAGCGCGGCGGTGGTGGCCGGCATCGTGCTGCTCCTGCGGTCGGGGCCGGAACCGGCGTGGGTGGACCTCGCCTTCGCCGTCTGCTGCGGAGCCGCGCTCGGTCTGCGGACGCGGTTCTGCCGCAGCGTCATCGAACGGGCCGCTCCGATGACCGGTGCCGTCGCGGTCGTCATGTCGGCCTGCGCTGCGGCGCTGTCCGGGCCGACGCCGGTTGCGGCCGCCGGTGCGGGCGTGCTGTTGCTCATGGCGCTGGGCGCCGTCCGGATCGGCCTCGCCCCGGCCGCTCGCCGGGACGCCGGTGTCCGCCACGCACTGCTCGACTACGCGGACTACATCGCCGTCGGCGCGCTGATCCCGTTGACGCTCGGGGTGATCGGGCTCTACGCGCACCTCGACGGCATCCGATGACTTGGCGCTGGGCCGCGCGGTCGACCATGTGTCTGGCAGCGGCGGCGGCGTTGACCTGCGGGCCGGCCACGGCGCCTGCGGCCGCCGTCGAGCCGCCCGCGGTGCCGCCGGGGCCGCCGCCTGCCGGTCCCGTCGCCCCGCCCGATCCGACCGAGCAGAAGACGGTGTGCGCTGTGCCCGGCGTCCGCCCTGGCACCGACTTCACCATCGCGCCGGTCGCCGCGCAGATGCTGCGGTACCAGGACGCCTGGGCTTATTCCCGGGGCGCGGGACAGAAGATCGCCGTGATCGACACCGGTGTGAACCGCAATGCGCGGTTGCCCGCCCTCGAGCCCGGCGGTGACTACGTGTCGGGCACCGACGGGCTCAGTGACTGTGACGCGCACGGGACCCTGGTGGCCGGCATCCTGGCCGCGCAACCGTCCCCGGACGACGCGTTCGCCGGGGTGGCGCCGGATGCCGCGATCCTGTCGATCCGGCAGAACAGCCTGTCGTTCGCGGTGAAGGGTGGATCTGCGCAGTGGGATCCGAACGCCGTCTCCTCCGGTGCCGGTCCGGCCGGGTACGGCAGCACGCGAACACTGGCGCTGGCCGTGGTGCGGGCGGTCGACCTGGGTGCGACGGTGCTCAACCTGTCCGAGTTGGCCTGCGCGCCGGTTTCCGTCGGTATCGACGACGCCGAACTCGGCCGCGCGGTGCGCTACGCGTTCGAGCGCAACGTGGTGGTGGTGGCCGCGGCGGGCAATGTCGACGAGCGGGGCGCCTGCCGTGTGCAGAACGTGTCCGCCGACCCCAATCTCCCCGCCGAAACCGCGTGGTCCACCGTGCAGACACTGGCCAGCCCCGCGTGGTTCGACGACTATGTGCTGACTGTCGGCGCGCTGTCCCCGCACGGTGAGCCTTCGGACTTCAGCCTGCGCGGGCCGTGGGTCGACGTCGCGGCGCCCGGTGAGCACGCGGTGTCGCTCAGCCCGGACGGTGTGGGTCTGGTCAACGGGATCCAGGGCCAGCAGGGTCTGGCGCCGGTCAACGGAACAAGCTACGCCGCACCGTATGTGGCGGGGCTGGCGGCACTGGTGCGGGCCCGCTTCCCGGAACTGACCGCTGCGCAGGTGATGGAGCGCATCGAGCGGACCGCGCGGACGCCGGAGTCGGGTCCGAACATCGCCACCGGCCATGGCGCCATCGATCCGGTGGCCGCGCTGACGGCGACGCTGCCCGGCGAACCCGCGGCGCGCGGCGCCGGTACTCCGATCGCCCCGCCGCCCGCGCCCGACCCGGCGAGCACCGCTGCGCGCGACACCGCCTTCGCCGTGGCGGGCGCGTGTGTGGCTGCGATGGTGTTCGGCGGGGCGATGACGGCGGCCTACCGACGACGGAACACACTGCCGCGGAACGAGTCCTGATCACACAGCGGGGCGCCCGGAACCCTGTGTCCCGGACGCCCCGCCGTGCGTGTCGCGCCCGTCAGAACTCGGCGGCGTTGGCGCGGTCCATCGCGGCCATCGTCTCCTGCTGTTCCCTGGCCCTGCGGTTGACGTCGGACATGTCGGAGACCGCGATGTCCATCAGGTCGGCGATGTTCTGGTGCGCGGCCTGCAGCGCCAGCGCGCCGTCACCCTCGTAGACGCTGTACAGGATCTTGAACACGTTGTTCACCTCGGCCTGCAGCGCCAATGCGTCGTTGAGACCGCTGTCGAGGGTGTCCAGGAACTGGTGGTTCGAATTGAAGTCGTACTTGATGGTGCTGCCGTCGAAACTGCCCATGATTGTTCCTTCCTAGCCTTCGTCGGTGGTCGAGATGCGCTGGATGTGGGTCTTGCCCTTCTCGGCGACGTCGGTGAGCGTCTGGATCAGGACGTTGTAGTCGTCGTGGTTGGCGGTCTGCGTGTTGCCGAACTTGCCGGCCGAGACGCCGTGCCAGCTGGAGCCGAGCATGGTGTCGGTCTCGCTCTGCAGCTTGGCGACGAGACTGCGGGCGCGAGCCATGCTCTCGTCGATCGCCACGATCTTGGCGGCCGCTTCCTGCGGTGTGAGCTGTAGTGCCATGGTGGATCTACTCCTCGTGGATGGCGAATTCTTGGATGTCGTCGATGAAGTCGTCGTTGGTGTCGCTGGTTCCCACTCCGGCTACTGGATGCCCTCCTCCCATCCCTTCGGCGCGAATTCGGCGAGTTGCGAGACGGCCTGCGCGACGCGGTGATCCGAGCCCGGCTTGAGGGTGGTCCACAATTGGCCGGCCGGTGACATGCTCGGGGCGGCCACCAAACGACCCCGCCCGGTGTAGAAGACGGCGACGGCGGCGGGCGCTGTGACGATGCGGTCGGATTCGGAGTTCAGCCAATGGCAGACGATTTCGGCGAACGCCTGCCGGGCGGCGAACGCGGCGCCGAGCGCCGTCGCCACCTGCGCCGCAGCGCCAAGCGCCCGCAACCGATCCGCAATCGCTGACATCGCGTGGGTACCTGTGAGGCATTCGGCCAGTGCCGCGGTGGGCGCACCGAAGGGGTCGACGGCCAGCGGTGCCGCCACGGGTAGCTCACTCAGCAACAGCCGCACCGCGCCGTCGAGGCCGCAGCGCTGCCCGCCCTCGCGCAGCGCGATCTCGTTGCCCACCCGGCGGGCCAGCACCCACCCCGACCCGTGCGGCACCACGATGACGCGGGCGGTGCCGTCGGGGGTGACCAGTCGCAGAGCTAGCGACCGGGCGGGCCTGCGCAACGCCTGTGTCATGGCGGCCAGTTCCTGATGCACCGCGCCGTCGGTGATCAGACGACCCGCTGTCAATCGCTGCACCGCGCACTCCGTCGCGCGATCCAGCGATTCGACGTCACCATGCCGTGGCCGCAGGGCCAGCACCGTCGGGAAGTCGGTGACGCCGACGCGCGCACCGACGGCGCGCAACTCGTCGTCGGTGAGGGTGAACGCGGCGGCGGGCGGGGCGGTCATTCGTCCTCCGATCCGCCGCCGAGGACCGCGGGTGAGACCCAGCGGTCAGACAGCGGTTCCAAAGTGCGCGGCGATTCGACCTCGGTCGCATCGGCTCCGGAGTCGGCCAATCCGTCGAACACACCGGTGTCCGGGGCCCAGCTGACGCTGTCGACCATCGCCGGGGCGTCGTTGATCTGCGCGGCGGGCAGCCACGTCGGGCCCTGCGCGGAGAGTCCCGCGCCGGTCTCGCCGCCGCCGGCCAACGTCGTCGGCGGGCGCGCGGATTCGTACTCGCGGTCACCATCCATGCCGCGGGCCATGGGCGCGAACGGCGCATAGGGCACGCCACCCACACCCGTCCCCGCCGCCGACACGTAGGACACCCGCCGCGGTTGGTGCTCACGGTCGGTCGATCTGATGTCCGACGCGGTGCGGGCGCCCAGCGGAGTCGGGGGCACGGCAACGCCGCCGCCTCCGCCTGCCGCGGCGGCGGCACCGCCCGCACCGGCAGCCGCCTGCTCGGCACGCTGCGCGGACCCGTTGACGACGTGCGGGGGCGGCGGTTCCGGCCACGGCGTCGCGAGTGGTTCGACCGCTGCCTCGTACTGCGCCATCACGGCGGCGGCATTGGCCTGGTCGGCCGTGGCGGCGGCGTCGAACTCGGCGAAGGTACCGGTGAGGATCGCACCGTTGTACGCAGCCAGCGACGCCATCATGTCGTGCTGCGCCTTCGCCTCAACCGCTTCCCCGACGGTGGGCATGGCGAGGATGGCGACGGTGGCGGCGACGGCGGCCGACTCGGCGCGCTGGCCGTTGGCCGCGGCGTTGAGCGCCTTGGCGTGCAGCCACTCACCGAGCTCTTGGAGTCTGGCCACCACCTCCGGTGAATGTGCGCTGTCCCAGGCCGAGCGCACACGGTCGAGCACCAGGCGGTAATCGTCGGCCGCCGCGGTGAAGCCGTTCGCGATGCGCTGCCAGGAAGCACCTGCCTCACCGATCGGCGCGGGTCCCGGACCGTCGGTGAGGTCGCGCGCGAGCTGCTCGGTGGTGCGGGATTCCCACACCACACCGGTGTAACCCACGGTCAACCATCCCCCTCTTCGTCGGCGCTACAGAGCGAAGTCCGCGTCGACGCCGGCGATGTTGTCGGCGCCGGCCCGCAGCGCGGCGGCGATCTCGCGGAGCTCGGCGACCCCGTCGGCCGAGGACTTCAGGTACTGCCCCTGCACCTCGGCGAGGGTGCCCGCGGCGCGCACCGACACTTCGTCGCGGCCGACCGCGGCGGGGCTCAGATGCGGCGCTTCGGCTTTCAGCAGCGCGTCGAGTCGGTCGGCGAGCTCGTCGATCCTCTTGGCGGTGTCGGCGAGTTCGCCGGTGTTGACGGTCAATCCGTGCGGACTGGACATGGTTTTCCCCTCGGTGGTGTCGGACCTCTGCTGCTAGGTGGCTCGCTTCTGTACCTTCGGTGCCTCGGTCTCGCCGAGCACCGGAGGCGCGGCGGTGCCGAGGTCGCCGACGATCTCGCGGCCGTTCTCGGCGGTGTGCAGGAAGTCGGCCGGGTTGTGATCACCCCCGCCGGGGCGTCCGCCCTGCGCCCCGGCCATCGGGGCGCCCATCATTCCGGGCGGGTACATTCCGGCGCCGGAGCCGCCTGGCCGCGCACCGCCTGCCGGCGTCGTCCGCGCGACGTCCTCGCTGACCGCGGGCATCGGGGGCGCCGACCTCGCTGACAGCGTGTTGGCGCCGCCGCCACCTCCACCGCCGCCACCCATGCCACCCGACGTTCCCGCGCTCGAGCCGCCTGCCTTCGACAGCGGCGCGGATGCCGGCGCAGCGCCTGCCATGGCGGACGCCGGCGAATCGGCAGCTGCACCACCGAGGCTCGAGGCCATGTCGGTGGCGGTCTGCACCCCTGACTGCGCCCCCTTGCTGAGCGCACCGACGAGCTGGCTCATCATGTCGGAGCCGGCCTGCGGCGCCTCGGTGACGGCCACCGGCGCGCCCGCCCTGCTGACGGAGGCGGACTCACCCGCCAGCATGGCCTGCAATTCGGTCATCGTCTCCGTGGCTCGGGTCACCGCCTCGGTCGCCGCCGCGATCAGGGTGGCTTGGCCCCACGGGAAGATGATGTTCGGCCCGATGGCTGAGACCGTGGCCTGGAAGCGGGCGATGATCTCGAGGAGCCGGACCTCGGCCTGCTTGACGGCGGCGGTGGCCGTCGCGACGGAGTTGCGGATGTCGGTCGCCTGCGCGGCGACCTGTTCCCCGTTTCGCAGCGCCGCGGCGGTCTTGACGGTGGCGGCGTCGGCGCCTGCACCTTCCCAATTGCCCCCCAACCCATTCAGGGCTGGTGCGACGGTCGAGCTCGAGGAGTCGACGGCCTTGGCGATGCCGGAGAACATCTGCGTCGGGTCCAGAGCCTCGAACATTCCGGTTCCGAGCGTGCCGAGCGCATCGGTCACCGGTTTGATGAGAGCCCCGGGATCCAGCGGCGCGCCCGCCGGCGGCGGTGGCGGCTCCGCATTCGGAGGTACGGTGGCCGGTGGCGGCGGGAACGGCGGATAGCCGAGTTGAGCGAGGATCTCCTGCACCGGCCGGTTCAAGTACTCCGCGAGCCCGTGCTCCTGCGCGGCGATGATGCTCGCCGGGTCGAGGGCCGGACCCGGTTGCACCGGAGCGACGGCGGGACTGGCCGCCGACGGTTCCGGTGGCTGGATGAGAGCAGCCACCACGGGTTCCTAGGCGGAGAACGCGGAGTCGACCGAGGTGAGCCCGGTGGATGCGGAGCGGGTTGCAGCGCTCACGCCGGCATGGACGCCGCCGACGAGCAGAGTGCCGGTCAGGTTGGCGTGCTGCGCATTCGCGTATGCGGCGAGGTAGCCGGCGCCGATCGGTCCGATGGCGGCCACTGTGGCCATGAACATCGCCATCGCGTCCGCCGAGCCTGCTGCCGTCAGGAGTTCGGCGGCGGATTCATTCGCCGTGGCGAATGCCTGCATGCCGACGGGCACCGCCGTCAGGTCAGCACTCATCAGGAAACCCCCAAAGTCGTTTCGGCGCAACGCCGCGACAATGCCGCGACGACGTCAGACGTAAGACCCGATCCGAAGTCTAGACCGCATCGAGCGCGCCAGCGACACAGATGATTTCGTGCGGCTTGCCGCTGGAATTCGCTGTGCGTGCGTCATTTGTGTCGAAAGCGCAGGCGATACGGTCTTTTTGAGTCCGCGTCAATTTTCAGGCGGGCGAAACGGAACTTCCGTCCCACATTTCCAGCTCGCGGTTCTGAGCGGCGAGAAAGCGCCGGTTGAACTGCTCGGTCAGCTGACGGCGGCGGTCGAACGCGGCGGCGGCAGCTGTTTGCGCAGTGTTCACAATCAATTCAGCAAGCGTGTCGGCGGCCATCCGGCCGGCCACCGGCCGCAACGTGAGCGCCGTCATCGCACCCGTCCCGTCGACCACGACGGTGACGGCACGGTCGCGGCTGGTGGCCCGGACCGAGATGGCACTGCACCGATCATTCAAGTCCTGCAGCAGGTCACGCTGTTCGGCGAGCCGTGCGACCACCGAATCGGCGAGCCCGCTCACAGCGAGCGCAGCCAGCTCGTGGGCAGCACGTCCGCTCCACGGGCCACCGCCTCCTCGGCCTGCGTCAGGTCTTCCTCGGTCGCCAACCGCAGATCACGCAGTACTGCAGCATCGGCGTGCGCCGCGGTGAGTTCACGACGACGCATCACCTGCGCGCGAACCGCAGAGAGCCGGCACAGTGCCATGATCTGCTCGGCCAGTTCCTGGGGAGGTTTCTGCAGCTCCACGTCTTCGATGCGGATCGCGACGGGCAGCCCGTTCTCGGTGGTCGACACCGCGACACCGCCGTCGAATGACCGGGCTGTTGATTGTGCGTCCATGGCGGCTCCTCGAACCCAGCTCCGGCGCAACTCAATTCGGCAGGACCCCGAACGGCCACGAGTCGTGCGCGCCGCAATCTTCGCTACCATACCAACCAGGTCTCGATTGTCGAGCAGGGGAAGGACCCGGGACGTGGTGGACCACCGAGGGGCTCCGGCACAGCCGCCGTGGCTGAGTGGACCTCGCGACCTGGGAGGGTCAGAGGACCTCTCCGCTCCCCCACGCAACGGCTCCACCTCCACACCGGACAACGGTGGCGACAATGAATCAACCGACACCGCAGGTATTTTGCCGGGACGGCACCGCCTGGGCACGGAGAACGGGACCAACGGATTTGCCCATCACGCGCCACCGGAACCCACGCAGCCGCCGGATCCGCTCGCCACTTGGGGTGAGGGGTGGAGCGCGCCACCACCCGTGCGGAGTCATTTCGTAACCGGCGCGCCGGATCACCTACACCGGGAAGACGTTAGCCGCGAGCAGAATTCACCGGCGCTTCACGCAGTGGAGCCGTACCTCGACGACGACCCCGTCGAGCTCCGCGCGCAGGCGCTGCTCCGGATGCTCGGTGCGCACCACCAGGACGGCGGGGTCGACGAGCCGCCCTCCACTTCGGCCGGCACAGACGGCGTCGACCCGCCGGGCCCTCCGCCTGCGGCATCCCCGCCGTGGCCGGACCGCCCCGGTCCACCGGGCCACGGCTTCCACGGTGACGTCCTCAACGAGTCCGCACCGTCACAGCGGCCCGTCTTCGAGCCGTACCGCGCACCGGCGCCACTCGACGAGGCAGCGATCGCCAACCGGAGCCGCTTCGCCCCCCAGTCCGGTTGGCGCCGCGCGGTGTACCGGGCCACCGGGGGGAAGGTCAACCCGGGCGACTCACTCAAGGATCGTCAGCGCGAGGACCTGCTGGCCCGAATCCGCCAGCCGATCCGGGGCGATTTCCGGATCGCCGTGCTCTCCATCAAGGGCGGCGTCGGCAAGACCACGACCACACTCGGCCTCGGTTCCGCGTTCGCCACCATCCGCACCGACCGCGTGATCGCCGTCGACGCCAACCCCGACCGCGGGACACTGGCGCAGCGGGTCGCGGACCCGTCACAGGCGACGGTGTCGGATCTGCTCGCCGACCGCGGCATCAACCGTTACTCCGACGTCCGCTATCACACGCGGATGGCCGCGAGCAGGCTGGAGGTGCTCGGAAGCCCGCTGGACCCCGCCGTTTCCGAGGCGTTCGGCGAGCGCGACTACCGCAGGACGATAGACATCCTGCAGAACTACTACAACGTCATCCTCACCGACTGTGGAACGGGCATCATGCACTCGGCGATGGCGGGCGTGCTCGATCTGGCACATGCCATCGTGCTGGTGAGCTCGCCGGCACTGGACGCCGCACGCAGCGCTTCGGCAACGCTGGAGTGGCTGTCCAACCACGGCTACAGCGGGCTGGTCCGTGAGGCGCACGTGGTGCTCAGCGCGTCCGGACCCGGTGCGGCGGCGGTGCGCATGGAAAAGCTCTACGAACACTTCGGCGCGCGATGCCGGTCGGTTCACCTGATCCCGTTCGACTCGCACCTCGCCGAGGGCGGGGAGGTCGACATCGAGCTCCTCAAACCGTCGACGTTCGAGGCCTACATCGACGTCGCGGGCGCGATCGCGGAGAAGTTCGCGCGCCTGCGGCCCACCACCTGATCAACGACAGACGGGGACGCACATGAGCGAACGCACACGAGACGCGCGCCGGGTGTTCGACGCGGGCGTGCTGTCGCTGGGCATCCCGATCAACGGTGTCGAAGCCGAACGCGACGTCGAATACGCCCGTCTCGCATTTCAGCGGGCCACGGAGTACGACCCGGACATGTGCGATGCCTGGCTCGGCCGGATTGCGGCCGGTGACAACGGCCCACAGACCATCTACCACCTCTGGCGCACCAGCACCACGACGCTGTTCCGTGAGCAGCGCCGACTCGGCCTTTCGCCCCGCGCGCTGAGCGGCCGTTTCCAGACGCACCTCTACCTCGACTACGACCTCAGCTCGTTCACCGAGATATGGCTGGCCTACGCCAGCAGTCTGATCGACGGGAAGGATTTCGGAGAAGCGGAGAAGACGCTCGACGAACTCGACCGGATCCGGACACGGATGGCGGGCGGTGACGCGCAGTCCGCCGAGATCTGCGCCTACATGCGCGGCGTCCTGAATTTCGTCACACAGCGCTGGCCCGATGTGCTGACCGCGCTGGCCACCTCGCCGGAGTTCGCCGACCCCTACATCGGCGCCGGCGCGAACCTGATGGTGGGAACCGCCTGCGCCCAGATCGGGCTGTTCGGCGAGGCGATCCGCAGGCTCGAGCGTGCCGCCGAGGGGCCGATCCCGGGCGCGCGGCAGGCCGCCGACTTCTGCCGCGGCCTGACGCTGCGCGAAATGGGCAGGGAGGACGACGCGCGGGCGCTGTTCGAGCGGCTCTACAGCGAGGACCCGGAGTTCTCGGCGAATGCGCTGGCATTGCGCGACCCGAAGTATCGGCTCGTCATCACCGACAAGGAGACCATCGACTCGCGCACGGACAGGTGGGATCCGGCGTCGGCGCGGCCTCGCTCGGAGATCGAGAGGGAGGAGCGCGACGAGCGCAACGTCG
This sequence comes from Mycobacterium hippophais, assembly GCF_027529605.1. Lineage (NCBI taxonomy): Bacteria > Bacillati > Actinomycetota > Actinomycetes > Mycobacteriales > Mycobacteriaceae > Mycobacterium > Mycobacterium hippophais. The sequence goes on from NZ_JAPZPY010000006.1 coordinate 149,688, forward strand.
ACTTCCTGCGGGACGCGCAGGAGGAACTCGACCGGCAGGTCGGCCTTGCCGACGTGAAGAAGCAGGTGGCCAAGCTGCGTTCGACGGCCAAACTCGAGAAGGTGCGTGAGGACAAGGGGCTCAGCGCGTCGCCGCGCAGTCTGCACCTGGCCTTCACCGGCCCTCCCGGTACGGGCAAGACCACCATCGCGCGCGTCATCGCCAAGATCTACTGCGGGCTTGGCCTGCTGAAGACGCCGACCGTGGTTGAAGCGACGCGCGCCGACTTCGTCGGCCAGCATCTGGGCAGCACCGCCATCAAGACCTCCGAACTCATCGACCGGGCCCTGGACGGTGTGCTGTTCATCGATGAGGCGTACACCTTGATCCAGTCGGGTCTGTCCGGCGGTGACGCGTTCGGCCGCGAGGCCGTCGACACGCTGCTGGCCCGGATGGAGGACGACCGGGACCGTCTGGTGGTCATCATCGCCGGCTACGACAACGAGATCGACCGGTTCCTGGCGGCCAACGAGGGGCTGTCATCCCGCTTCTCGCGGCGGATCCGATTCAGGTCCTACGGGCCGACCGAGCTGGGCGACATCGCCCGGGTGATCGCCAAGCGCAGGGATTCCGACTTCACCGAGGCCGCCTACCAGGAACTGGTGGCAGCCTGCGCAGGGCTGTGTGAGACGGAGTCCGTCGACATGACCGGAGCACGCCGGAGCAACATCGACATCGCGGGGAACGGCCGGTTCGTACGCAACGTCGTCGAGTCGGCGGAGGAGGAGCGCGCGTTCCGGCTCGGCGAGGACCCCGACGTGGACCTCGAGGCGCTCACCGAGGAGATGCTGCGACGCATCGAGGTGACCGACGTCCAAGCCGGGCTGCGCAACGTGCTCGAGATGCACCGGGCCGCCGGATGATGCCGCCCGATCCGAACTTCCAGCCGCCCCCCGCTAAACCGCCTCCACCGCCTCCGCCGCCGTACGGCTACGGATCACAGCCCGCGCCGCCGCAGCAGCCGGTGATACCGGGACTGATCACCCCGGCGCAGCGCAAGCCGGCAGCGGGCTGGCGTCGCGCCGTCTACTCGGCGACAGGCGGCGCCGTGAACCCGGGCGACTCCGCCGATGATCGCCAGCGGCGGGCGTTGATCCGCCGGATCAACTACCCGGTGCGCGGTGACTACCGCATCGCAGTGCTCTCGCTGAAGGGCGGGGTCGGCAAGACCACGACCACGGTGGGGCTCGGCGCCACGCTCGCCGCCGCGCGAGGGGACCGGGTGATTGCCGTGGACGCCAACCCCGACTTCGGCACGCTCGCCCAGCGCGGACCCGACCAGACCCGGTCCACCGTGCGTGACCTGCTCGCCGATTTGTCGATCCGGCGCTACTCCGACATCCGGGCGCACACCTCGCAGAGCGAGAGCCGGCTGGAGATCGTCGCCTCGGAGCGCGATCCCGCGGTCTCCGAGACGTTTTCGGAACAGGACTACCGCCAGGTGATCGGTCTGCTGCAGCGGTTCTACAACATCATCCTGACCGACTGCGGCACCGGCCTGATGCACTCGGCGATGAAGGGTGTGCTCGACGAAGCGAATGCGATCGTGCTCGTCACCTCGCCTGCCATGGACGGTGCGCTGAGCGCGACGGCGACGCTGGACTGGCTGACCTATCACGGCTACGAGCACCTGGTGCGATACGCCACCGTGGTGGTCAGTTCCTCGCGGCCCGGTGCCACGTCGGTGGACATCGGCCAGCTCATACAACATTTCCGAAATCGTTCACGTGCAGTTCATTTCATCCCGTACGACGACCACCTCGCCGAAGGCGCCGAAGTGGTGTTGGGCCTGATGAGCCGCAGGACCCAGGACGCGTTCCTCGGTCTTGCCGCGTCGATCGCGGACGGCTTCGCACACACCGAGCACCGGCCTCACATCGCACACCACGGACGAGGCCAGCAGTGATCTATTGCACCACAACTGAATCGGGAATTACGGTGTTCACCGGCACGCTGCGTGCGACGGAGCTGCAGCGGAATCATTCGCTCAAAGGGGGTCAGCTGTGACGTTGCAAGCCGATTTGGATCAGTTGCGCAGTGTGGGTGGATATCTGCAGGGCCTGGGCGCAGAGGTCACCGCGCTGAAGTTCGGGCCGATGATGACAGGAACCGACTCGGCGGCGTTGAAGACCTTTGGCGCCATGTCGCACATCCAGTACGACGTACTGAACACCACCCTGATCCCGTCGTGCTCCGAACGCCTCAGCGAGACCGGCGACGTCATGATCAACGTCGCGGACAAGTTCAAGAACGCCGACGACAGCAAGATCCTCGACGTGGCGAGCACGTTCAGCAAGGCGACCGGAACCTGGGGCGAGTGACATGGGGTTCACCAAGTCGCAGGTGCAGAACATGGATCCCAACGTGATCGCCAACATCGCGAGCGGCTGGGACAAGCTGGGCACCAACATCGAGCAGAAGTTCGACTCCTACGTATCCCGCGTGGCGAACACCACCAGCGGCTACTGGGAGGGCAAGGCGGCCGAGGCTGCACAGTCCCGCGCCGACGGCGACCGACGGGTTGCGGTCAAACTGGTCGACGAGCTGCAGTCGGCGGCCGAGACCGCCCGCGGGATCTGCACCGACATTGGGACCAAGCGCACCAACGTGCTGAACAAGGTGTCGGCCATCGAAGCACTCGGCTTCTCGGTCGGTGAGAACTGGTCGCTCACCGACATCCGACCGGTGCAGGACACCGGTGAGCGGGCCGCATTGCGGCAGCGCCTGGCCGGCGAACTGACCGTCGAGGTCAACAACCTCGTCACGGCCGACGACAACGGCGCCGCCACCATCAACGGCCTGGCAGGCACGCTGATCGCCAAGTTCACCAACCCGGCGTCACTGAGCGGCCAACAGGGCACGGGCGACGGTCAGGCACTCACCGACCTCGCCGACGGCAACGGGTCACTCACACCCGACCAGGTACAGCGGCTGATCGAGGCGGGCTCGCTGACCCCGGAGCAGATGGAGGCGTTGCGGTCCGGTCAGCCGGTCGAGATCTCGGCCTCGCAGATGGAATACCTGAACGCGCTGCAGAACTCGCTCGACGGCATGTCGCCCGAGCAGATCGAGACCATCCTCAACACCCTGCCGCCGGAGGCCAGGACCGGCCTCGCCAACACCTTCCAGCTAGTGTCCAATCAGCGGGTGACCGCGACGGTCGAGGGCAATTCCGATGTGCCCACCAACGGCGGGTTCGGGCTGCTGCCTCAGAAGATCCAGGACTCGATGAACCGCAGCGACCTGGTGGAGAACGGCACGTTCATCGCCCGGGGCGGCATGGCCCCTGCCATCGTGTACGACACCATCAACGTCAACGGCGTCGGCACCAATCAGGCGATCGCCCGCATCGCCGGCATGAGCTCCGCCGACATGCGCGCGGGCTCGGACCTCGACGGCAAGGTGCTCGACGTCGCAGGCAAGTACCTGGACGCCCAGGTGCGCGCCGAGGCCGGCGGCGACCAGATGATGTTCTCGGTCGACGACCGCGGCGCCGATCCCAAGGAAGTGCAGATCACCGAGCCGATGTTCCAGGCGGTGGCCGACGACAAGTTCGCCGTGTCCGCGGCCCTCACCGACCCGAACGACGGTAAGAGGCTGATCGGCAACATCTTCCAGCACGAGTGGCAGGACGACGGCCGGACCGTGTCGGCGCTGACCCAGACGACGGCCGATGACGCGGTCGCCGCCCCGGGCGATCCCGCCGACGCGCTCAAGGCCCGCCAGCACGGCGACATCGCCGAGGCGGTCGCCGACTACATGTCGGAGAACAAGGACAACCTGATGCGGCTGCCCGGGTACGAGGACAAGATCTCGGCCGGCGAGCTCAACCCGGTGCTGATGCAGAATCTCGCCGAGGACCTGTCGCCGTACTACAGCACCTTCGCCGGAGGTGAGACGATTCCCGATGTCGGCCACTTCGAGAACACCGACAAGCTGGCCAACATGTACTCGGTACTGGCCACCGACCCGACGGCGGGCGTCACCGCAGCCACGAACACCTATGCGCAGGAACGGATGCTCGCGGTGCAGTACGGCAGTGGCGAGGCTCCCGCCACGCACGCCCAGGTCGCCGGCAGGATGCACGACGCGCTGCTGACCGGCACCGCCAACGCGCAGGCGTCGCTGGACAAGAACGACATCTACAACGCGCAGTGGGACGCCGCGGTGGCAAGTGCTCAATGGGACACCGCGAAGTCGGTGGCCACCACGGTGTTCGACAACATCCCCGGGGCCAAGGCCGGCAAGTATCTCGTCGACATATTCAGTCCCGGCGCCAAGCTCGAGGTGCAGGGCATCGTCGATCAGGCCGCGGTGGTCGATCCTCAGAACGGTGTGCCCAGTCGCGAGTCGCGGGGGCTGATGAACACCGACGAGGGGCTGCAGTCGGTGGTGGACGGCCTGGTGAGCCGCGACCCGTCGATCGTCAACGACCCGGCCTTCACCGAGCTGCGGGAGACCGACCCCCAGGGCAACGTGCGCCTGGTCGTGGACGGGTTGAACGACCAGGCACTCGTCGAGCAACTCGACGAACGGTACGGCCTCGATGTCGGGCAGTGGCAGCAGCAGTTCGACAACGGCATGCATCCCGGTCAGATCGTGACGCCGTCGGGTAGGTGAGGGCTTTCACGCGGACGGCGGCGACGATCGCGGCCGCCGCCGTCGTGGTGTCGGGTTGTCAATCCCCGCAGCAGAAGGACTCGCCGACCGCGCCCCCCGACCTGCGGGGCCGGACACACTTCTCCATCGTCTGGAGCGACCCCGCGGGCCTCGACCTGATGTCGGCCGAGGGCACCTATGTGCGCGCGAGTGTCGAGTCACTGAGCCTCGCCGCCGTGAACGGTGACCGCGATGCGGCGTATCCGGGTTTCTGGCGGAGTCTCGCCGAGCCGGCGGCGAAGTACGCCGAGGGCTACTACGGTCTCGGTCCCGATGATTCGTTGTTCGGGATCAGCCGCTTCGAGGTGGTCGACGTCGCCCGCGACGCACACCGTTCGACGGTCGGCGTGTGCTCCTACGAGCGGCAACTCGGCGTCGAGAATCTCGATCCGCAGACTGTGCGCCCCGATGGCCGGTACCGCTTCGACCGGCAAGGCAGCTACTACTGGACACTCGTCGTGGCCCGGACCGGTCCGGTTGCGCCTCCGGCGGGCCAGCGTGGCCGTGATGCGCACCCCCGGGCGGTGATGTTCGGGACGTGGCGCACCGCCGAGTGGCGCCGGCCGCATCACGACGGGGCCAACCCGTGCCGCGGCCGGCTGACGCCCGGTGTCGGTCCGGATTCGTGGCCTGCTCTGATGCCCGGCAGCGAGCCCTATGTCGCCGATGCGGCGCCGACGGCCCCGAGCTATCCCGGTTGGTCGAACGACGCCCTGTGACGGCTCGCGTGCTCATCACACGGAATACTCGGGCGCATGTCGAATCCCATCGACGCCGACCCGCGGCGGCGGAAGCCGGGAGACGTCGCCGGAACGGTGGCGCTGCTGGTGCTGCATGTCCTGTTGGCGCTGCTGTTGTTCGTGCTCAGCTTCGGCATCGCGATGAGCATTGATTCGTGCGCGTATGTCGAGTGCGGCGACGAGAAGTGGATCGGCGTCGCGATGTTCCTCGCGATCTACGGCAACGTGGCGGTCCTACTCGTCGACGTCGTCGTGACGACGGTGTTTCTGGCCAAGCGGCGCAGGACGGTCGCCGTTCCCGCGCTGGGCTGCGTCGTCCACGCGGCGCTCATCATCGCGGCCTTCCAGTTCGCCGCTCTGGCGGGACCGGTCAGCGGGTCCTGACATTGCGCCGAGCCTTCAGCGCGGGAGGAATGTCAGTCCTTGCCGCGCGGCGGTGGTTCCACCGCAACGCCACTCGACTTGTGTTCGGGTCCGGCGTCGGGATGCTCGGCAGGTACCCGCTCGCGGAACCGACTGGCTTCGCTCGGACCCTGCGGCCCGGCCCGTCGCTCGCCGCTGCGGTATGGGCCGGGCTTCGGCCTCGGCTTCCCGCCGGGGAACGCGAGCCGGAAGATGGTGCGGTGCACCGTGAACCACTGCTTGCCGAATCGTCCTGAGTTGTAGGGCAATTCGTAGCGCTCGCAGATGTCCTTGATCTTCGGCGCGATCTCGGAGTACCGGCTGCTCGGCATGTCCGGGTACAGGTGGTGTTCCACCTGGTAGCCCAAGTTGCCGCTGATGACATGGAACAGCGGGCTGCCCTCGATGTTCGCCGCGCCGATCAGTTGGCGGACGTACCACCCGCCGCGGGTCTCGTTCTCCACTTCCTCTTCGCTGAAAGTGTAGGTCTGGTCCGGGAAATGGCCGCAGAAGATGATGGCGTGAGCCCACACGTTGCGGATGAGGTTGGCCAGCGCGTCTGCCGCCAGGGTTCGCAGGAAGGTGCTCTCGACGCCGGGCAGCAGCCGGTCGGCCGTCGCCGCGGCGGCGCCCATCCGGCCCTTGCTGGAGATCTGGCGGAGCCGACGTCCGAGACGGGAGTGGGTGGGCTGGTCGATCCGGTCACCCAGCGCCAGCTTGGCCAACGCGAATGCGCCGGCGCTCACTGCGGGCCAGCCGATGTAGTCCTTGATGATCTGCAGGCGCGCCTTGCCGGCGATACTCTTGAAGTCCTCCTTGAGGTCGGCCATCGTCTTCTCGCCTCGCCACAGCGCTTCCACGTCGGTGTCGTGCATCGCGACGCCCCATTCGAACAGAAGGGTGAGCAGCAGGTTGTAGAAGGGCTGGCCGAGGTTGGCGGGGCGCCACACCTGGTTGGGGTCGATCCGCATGATCTCGTAGCCGAGATCCTTGTCCTTGCCCCGAATATTGGTATAGGTGTGATGGATGTAGTTGTGCGAGTGCTTCCACGCCTGCGCCGAGGATGCGGTGTCCCAGTCCCAGACCGAGGAATGGATGTCGGGATCGTTCATCCAATCCCATTGGCCGTGCAGGATGTTGTGGCCGAGCTCCATGTTCTCCAGGATCTTGGCCATCCCGAGGCAGGCGGTGCCGAGTACCCACGCCGTTCGTGAGCGCGACCCGAGCAGCAGCACGCGACCCGCGACGACGATCTGGCGCTGCACCGAGATCACCGTCTTGATGTAGTGCCGGTCGCGGTCACCGAGTTCGGCGAAGATCTCGTCGTGGATCGCGTCCAGTTCTTTGGCGAGCTTCTCCAGGTCCTGCTCGCTGAGGCGGGTGAGTGGGCTCTCGACGGTTGCGGTCACGGTTGACTCCTTCACGGTCACAGTGCGAACTCCACGTCACCCTCTGCGGCGTGGATGCAGATCCTCACGTCCTGGTCGACCGGCTCGGTGACCTCGCCGGAGCGCAGATCGCGGACCTTCCCCGATTTCAGGGTGCCAACGCAGGTGTGGCAGATGCCGATTCGGCAACCGAACGCCAGTTCCAGGCCGGCCTGCTCGCCGGCCTCCAGGATGGGTGTGCCACCGTCGCACTCGGCGGTCGTGTCGCTGTTGAGGAACGTGACCTGCCCGCCGTCGCCTTCGGCGGCGTCGGCGTCGATCTTCGGCTGGAATCGCTCGAAGCGGAGCCGGTCCGGGTCGCCGTTCTGCTCCCAGTGTTCGATCATCGCGTCGAGGAGTTCGCTCGGGCCTGAGCAGAACGCGTCGCGTTCGCGCCAGTCCGGGCAGATCTCGTCGAGGTCGTCGGCCGACATGCGGCCGCGATCAGCCGTGAGCCGCAGGTCCAACCGCAAGCCGTCGTGGCGTTGGTCGAGGCCTTCCAGGTCCTCCAGGAACATGACCTGGTCGCGGGTGCGGGCCGAGTGGAGCACCACCACGTCTCCGATCTCGCCCCGATGGTCGAGGTTGCGCAGCATGCTGATGATCGGTGTGATGCCGCTGCCTGCGCTGATGAAGAGCATCTTGGCGGGCACCGGTTCGGGCAGCGTGAAGACGCCTTCCACCTCACCGAGCCGCACCAGTTCGCCCGGCTGGATCTTCTCCACCAGGTATGGCGACACCACGCCCTCGTCGACCTTTTTGGGCGTGACGCTGATCAAGCCGTCCTCCGGCTCCGGGTCAGAGGTGAGCGAGTACGCGCGCCAGTGGTACCGACCATCGATGACCAGTCCCAGCCGGACGTACTGGCCGGGCTTGTGACCTGGCCACTCGTATCCCGGACGGATCAGCACGCTGACCGCTTCCGACCCCTGCTGCTCGACGCGCTCGACCTTGCCGCGCAACTCTTTGGTGGTCCAGAGCGGATTCACCATCTCGAGGTAGTCGTCCGGGCGCAGCGGATTGAACAGGTAACGAACCGCGCGAAGGAACAGCCGACGGCCCCGCGGGACGGGAGGTTCAGCACCGCGTTCCGCCATGTTCCCCCGCTTCTCGTGTCCGACTCGGTGAGAATCGACCCAGCGGCCGACTCAGCACCCTGTGTTACCGCTCCGATGTGATCTGAAACACTAATACGGGGAGGTTGACTATCTGTGTCAGATCGGGAAACGAATCGGTCGGGTCCAGTGCCCGCAGATGTCATCCGGGCCACGCTGCGTTCCGCGGAACGCCTCGGCCGCGACGTCGCCGATGTGCCGATCGTGGTGATCGCGCATGCCCTCGGGGTGTCGCGCAGCACACTGTTGCGCCAGCTCGGGGGCTCACGTCGCCCCCTCGATGATGCGGTACGCGACATCGGGGTCGACCCCGGCGGGCGCCCGCCGGTGAAGGTGCGCGCAGTCGAATCGGCGGCCGCACTCATCGGCGCCGGCGGCGTGTCGTCCGCCACCCTCGAGGCGATCGCCGAGGATGCGGGGTGTTCGGTGCACAGCCTGTATGCGGCGTTCGGCGGCCGCGAAGGTCTGTTACGTGCGGTCTATGACCGCTATATCCCGGCGCTGAACATGGAAGACGTCATCGGATCGCCGAACACCAACCTGACGCAGATGGTCCGCGCCATTCACCGAACCCTCGCCGATCTGTACCTGCGAGAGCCGCGAGTGCTGGCCGCGGTGCTCGGTGAGACGCTGGCCCGTCCGGCGGGCGCCGGCGCGGGCGCACTGATCGAGCACGGCGCCCTGCGCCTCATCGCGGTCCTCGAAAGGTGGCTGGACGGCGAAGTCGCCGCCGGCCGCATCCGGGATCTGCCGCGCTCCCTGCTCATCCAACAGCTGATCAGCCCGATGTCCGTGCACGCCATCATGCGGCCCGGACTGGTCAACTTCCCACAGGTCGCCCTGCCTGAACTGGAGGCGACGTGCGACTTCTTCGCGGACGCATTCGTGCGCGCAGTCGCAATCGATGGGACGGCTGCCAGGTGATGCAACCCGGCCCGGCTGACTAGCCTGGTCGACCATGGCCGATGTCTTGTGGGCTGCCGCGACGCGGCATCCGTTCCTCCATGCGGTTCGTGACGGCACGATCACGGACTCGGCATTCGACAGCTGGCTCGCTCAAGATGCACTCTTCGTCGCCGACCTGCTGAGCTTTCAGGCGCGCCTGCTTGCACGGGCGCCACGGCCGGCGCAAGGCGTACTCGCCGCAGGCTGTGCCGCGCTTGTCGCCGAACTCGACTGGTTCGAGGACAAGGCGTCGCAGCGGGGCATCGACCTCGACCAGCCGGCACTGCCGGCGACTGTCGCCTACGGCGAACTACTGACGCGACTAGAGGATTCGCCTACCGACGCAGCGTTGACGGCGCTGTGGGTCATCGAGCGGGTGTACCTGATGGCATGGACTTCCGCATCATCACCTGCGTCGCCCTTCAAGGAATTCGTCGACCACTGGACAGATTCCGACTTCGTGGCCTACGTCGAGGCGCTCCGCGATGTCGCCGACCCGGTGGAGTACGCATCGTTGGTCGACGAGGTGCTCGCGCACGAAATCGAGTTCTGGGACATGGCCCTCGCCTGAAGTCCGAGGACTCGGGGTGGTCTGCGAAACACCACACGGGGAGCGCGTACCGCGAGAGAGTGAGGTGGTGACCGCGCCGGACCCGCTGCCGATCGAGAACTTCTCCCACCTCTGTGTCGGGGTGTCGGACCTGGACGCCTCGCTGGCGTTCTACACCGGTGTGCTCGGCATGGATGTCGTCTTCGACGTCGAATTGGCCGGTGCGGGACTAGAGGAGGTCACCGGTACCGCAGGCGCCGCAGGACGCATGGTCGGCGGCCTGATCGGTGCCACCATGATCGAACTCCTGTCGCTCGGCGACGTACCGGCCGTCGTGGACGGCCCGCATCTCGGCTACACCAACATGTCGTTCCGGGTGAGGGATCTCGATGCGGCGCATGAGGCACTGGGCCGGCACGTGGGGGTGCGCTACACCCCACCCACCGACATCGGCGGCGTGCGGATGCTATTCGTTCACGATCCTGACGGCACGCCCATCGAGTTGATCGAACTGCCCGGGGGTCTTACCAGCACCGTTCAGATGTGGCGCGGCGCTTGAGGCCGCACGCCTCAACGGCTCTTGGGCGGCACCGGTGGGCCGGACACGCCGGCGCAATCACCCCTACCTGATCTCCTTCTCCGCGTCAGCCAGCGCCGCGAACTCCTCGTCGGGCGAGTTCGCCACGAGGTGGTGGCGGCTGTAGAGCCCGAAATACGCCATGAGCGCGGCGAAGACGACCAGGCACCAGGTGGCCGCCGTGCTGTCCACCAGGAAGGTGGCCACCACCGACAGCGCCGCGATCACCAGCGCGAAGCCCGTGGTGACGATGCCGCCCGGCGTGCGGTAGGGCCGCGGCATGTCCGGTTCGCGCACCCTGAGCACGATGTGGCTGATCATCATCAGCACGTAGGACAGGGCGGCGCCGAACACCGCCATGTTGAGCAGCATCGCGCCCTGGCCGGTCAGTGACAGGACGAAGCCGATGATGCCGGGCACGATCAGCGCCAGCGTCGGCGCCTTACGGGAATTGGTCAGCGACAGGCGCTTCGGCAGGTAGCCGGCGCGCGACAGGGCGAACAGCTGACGGGAGTAGGCGTAGATGATCGAGAAGAAGCTGGCGATCAGTCCGGCCAGGCCGATGTAGTTGACCACCTTGGCCATCGTCGAGTCTCCCAGCGCCTCCACCAGGGGATTGCCGGATGCGCTGATCACCTCGGCGCCACCGGCACCGGCGGCGAGCACCAGCACCGTGGCTCCGGTGACCACCAGGACGGCCATCGCGGCGATGATGCCGCGGGGCACGTTGCGGGCCGGGTCCTTGGCCTCCTCGGCGGCGAGCGGCACGCCTTCGATGGCGAGGAAGAACCAGATCGCGAAGGGGACTGCCGCCCATATCCCGAGGTAACCGAAGGGGAGGAACGACGAGGCGCCGGCCGCATCGGTGGGCGCGATGTCGGTGAGGTTCGCGGTGTCGAAGCTGCCGATCGCCGCGATGGCGAAGATGAGCAGACCGGCGAGGGCGATGGCCGTGATGACGAACATGACCTTGAGCGCCTCGCCGACGCCGCTGAGGTGGATGCCGATGAACAGCAGGTACACGGCCAGGTACACCCACCAGCCGTCGGTGATGCCGAAGAGGCCGAGGGACTCGACGTAGGCCCCGATGAAGGTGGCGATCGCCGCGGGTGCAATCGCATACTCGATCAGAATGGCTGTGCCGGTTGCGAATCCACCCCACGGGCCGAGTGCCCGACGGGCGAATGTGTAGCCGCCGCCCGCGGCAGGCAGCGCGGAGGACATCTCCGCCATCCCCAGCACCATGGCCAGGTACATGCCCGCGATCAGGACGCCGGCGATCAGCAATCCGCCGAACCCTCCCTCGGCGAGCCCGAAATTCCATCCCGAGTAATCGCCCGAGATCACATACCCGACGCCGAGACCGGCGAGGAGTAGCCATCCCGCGGTGCCTTGCTTGAGGGTGCGCTTGGCGAGGTACTCGTTGGACTCAGATGTGGTCTCCACCCGCTGATGCTAGATCGCGATCGCCGTCGGCGTCGGTTAACTTGGAGTCTGCGAGGGCGACCGTGAGTTCCGCAATGGATCGCGGATCCTGCAGCCGCTCACCGTAGGCGTCGCGGAGCTGGCGGAGCCGATATCGCACGGTGGAGGGCGACACGTGGAGGTCGGCGGCGATGTCGTCACGGCGGCCGTGATGCAACAGCCATGAGCGCAGCGTGGCCGCGAGCCGGGCGGCGGTCACAGCGGGCAGTCCGTGCAGGGGCGCCAGCGCGCGTGCCCGCAGGTCGGCCAATGCCTCGGCATCGGCACTGACCACCAGCTCCACGAGGATCTGGTCGGTGTCGAGTACGGCCGTTGATTGCGCAGGCTGGAACTCTGCTGCACGCATGACGCGGCGAACCGAAGAGTGCGCCTGCATCCACGGGCGGGCGGGCCCTACGACCGCGCCTGTCGCGCCGATCGATTCGAGGAACGATGCCCGCGCCTTCCCGCCGACGGCGGAGACCAGGAACATCCGCATCCCGTGCGGCAACTCGACCGCGTCGTCGGGCACCTCGAGGGTGCGCGAGTCGGCCGTGATGAGCCCGCCACTCTCGTGGTGCCGGTTGGGAAGTGCCACCGCGGTCAGCGTCTGCGACGGCGTCCAGGACGCCTCTTCCGCGGCCCGGCGCAGTTCGTCGGCCGACCCATCCCGCAGCAGAGCCCGCACCAGCCGCTCACGGTGTCTCTCCCGCACCAGCCCCAGTCGGGCGACTTCGTCCGCGTGGCCCGCGACGCCCGCTGCCGAGATCCGATCGAGGTAGGCGAACGACGTCTCGGCGAAGACGCTCACCTCGTCGCTTCCCACGCCGTGCCCGACGGCCAACGCCGACCACTCGCGCCAGATCTCACGGACCCCGATCCGATAGGCCGCCAGCTGCACTTCGGTGGGCCGGCCCTGGCGCGCTTCCCGTCGGCCGAAACCGTAAGCGGTGTCGAGCACTTCCTGCATCGACGTCGCAGAGCTCCGGGGATCGGCCGCACCGCGCAGCTGCTCGATCAGCGCGGTCAGCAGTTGATCAGCCGATGCGTAGATCACCGGCCGCCACGACTCCTGCGCGGCCAGCGCGAATGCGGGCACCTCGGCGATCACCGCCTCGACCATCCTGTCGGTCAGCGCCGGCAGCCCCGCGCGCATCGCCTCCAGCGTCTGTGGTGGCAGCTGGGGAAGTCTCGCCGCGGCGGGCGGCCCTTTCGACATAGTCCGTGATGATAGGCCGCGCGCCGGCATCCGACTGTCCGGAGAGGTCAGGTTCGTGCGGAATCTTGGCCCGTACGAGGCGAGAAACTGTCCGAAGAAGTCGCCATGATGGTGTCATCAGGTCGCGCGGCATGCGCGTCGGCCTTGCGGACACGCCTCCGTCGTCGAAAGAGGACTTCATGACTGCATCTGCTTCGTTCACCGCGCCCGGCCGGGAGGACTTCGCCCTTCGCCTGCTCAAGGGTTCGGCCAAGAAGTCATACGAGCCGATCGTCGACATCAATTGGGACGCTCCGCTTCCCGACGACAAGTACTTCCTGCCCCCGCAGATGTTGAGCTTGTACGGCGCCCCGCTGTGGGAGCGCATGAGCGATCGGCAACGCATCGACCTGTCCCGGCAGGAGTTCGTCAACTACATCTCCATGGGTATCTGGTTCGAGAACATGCTCAACCAGTCCCTGCTGCGCGCGATGATGCACTCCTCCCCCACGTCGCACAGCACCTTCTACGAGCTCACGGAGTTGGGCGACGAGGCGCGCCACATGTTGATGTTCGGGAAGGCCATCGAACGGGTGGGCGTCGAGCCGTTCTGGCCGACCAAGGGCGGCGCACGCAGGGTCAACACGATGGCGCTGATCTTCCGCGGACCGATGCTGTGGATCGGCGCCCTGGTCGGTGAGGAGCTCTTCGATGCGGTGCAACGCCAGATCCTCGACGACGCCGACGAAATCCAGCCGCTGGTCCAACGCGTGATGCGCATTCACGTCACCGAGGAAGCCCGCCACATTCAGTTCGCACGCGACGGCATCCGCCGCGACGTCGGCGAGCTGTCACGCGCGACGCGCCTGGCCATCTCGAATCTGCACGGCCTCGGCGCCTCGCTCTACTTCGGCCATTTCACCCGCCGCGCCCTCTACGACCGGATCGGCCTCGACGGGGGCGAGGCGCAACGCCAAGCTCGCGCCAACCCACAATTCCACGCGACGCTGCGAGCCGGGTTCGAGCCGCTGGCCGCCTTCCTCGACGAGGTCGGCCTGATGGGTCCGATCGCCCGCCGCATGTGGACGAGGTGCCACTTCCTGTGACCATCGGATCCGACGACGGCGTCTACGACGGGCCGGCCAGTCTCGTGGTCGGCGAGAAGCGCCATCCCGTCCGCATCCGTGCCACCGGACATCTCAACCCGTTCGACGGCCATTACCACTGGCAGGGCACCGTGCTCGACGCACCAGCCCAGATCAAGGCCGGTGGAGCGGTCGTGCTGTGCGTCGGCGATCGTGACGCCACCGCACGACTGGTCGAGCACACCGCCGCCGGGGACCTCATGATCAGCGGCACGGGCCGTCCGCCGTTCTGGCCGTGACTGTTGCAGGTTCAGATCTTGCCGACGAACGCACGCAGCTCGTCGGCGACGTTCCCATCAGCTTCGACGTCGAGCACGGACATCGGGCGACGGCCGGCGAGCCAGCCGACCACATCGGCCGCCGACCCCGTCAGGACGGCGATGGGCTGATCGGCAGCCCCGAATGACCACTCATGATCCTCGTTGGTACGCAACATGATCCTGGCGGTGGGCAGTCGCTTGGCGTGATACCGGACCAACGGCGGAATTGCTCTGGCGAGGTGAACCGACGCTCCCGCCGGATGATCCCCTCCACAAACTGCGGCTTGGGATGCAAATGAACTCCTCGCGCAGCCAGCGCTCGCACCCCGAAAGCGAGCGCTCCTGCCACGCGATCTGCCGCGACGACGTGCGCCGCGAGGTCGAACGCAGTCCAAGCGCCGCACGCGGTTTCGGCATCGGGGGCAACGGACTCCAGCGAGTCAGCCAGCATGGCGCGCTCAGCGTCCACATCGTCGCCGATCGTGATGCCTTCTGCGTCTCGACTCACCATCGCCATCCCCTTCAACGCACTTAGCGTTCTCTCAGCGTACCTTAGAGTTGTCTTACTTTTCTTAGAGTTGTGTTAACGTCGCTGAGCGGGTGAACCGCGGAGGCGGAGAGCGACGTGACTGACCAAGCTGTAGTCCTCGGCGGAGGAATCGCCGGATTGCTCAGTGCTGCCGTGATGGCCGGCGAATTCGACGAGGTCGCTGTTGTGGAGCGAGACCGGTTGCCCGACAGCCCTATCGGTCGGCGTGGCATACCTCAGGGACCGCACCTGCACAGCGTGCTGGCCAAGGGGTGGCAGGTCATCGAGGATCTGCTGCCGGGCTTCCGCGCGGACCTCGCCGCCGCCGGCGCGGTGATGCTCGACGACGAAAGCTTCGGCACCCGGGTGCACATGCAGAACGGCCCGTACACCTTCAACCGCACCGATCCGATATCGGATCCTGCCGCGCTGGCTCTGTACCTGGCGACCCGCCCCATGGTCGAATTCCAATTGCGTCGACGGGTCGCCGCGCTACCCAACGTGACCGTCAGGGATGGACATGATGTCTGCGATTTCGTAGCGGCACAACCCCATCGGATCACCGGCGTCAGCGTCCGCGACCGCCAGAGCGGCGTCGGCAGCACCCTGAGGGCCGATCTCGTCGTCGACGCCACCGGGCGCGCGTCCCGCACACCCCGACTGCTCGAGAATCTCGGCTACACCCGTCCGCCACACCGGTCCTTCACCGTCCGCGGCGTGTACTACAGCCAGCAGATCACCATCCCGGACCAGGACACGTTCCCCGAACGGCTGATCCTGGTCCTTCCGCAGGGCAGCACCGGCCGCGGCGGACTCGTCGCCGGCGAGAACGACACCTGGACGCTGACTGCCGCCGGACGCACTCACGACGGGGTCGCGGCGCCGTCGTCATTCGCCGACATGCTCGCCCTCGCTGCGCAATTCGTACCGCCGCACATCCTGCCGGCACTGAAGCGCGCACGCCCGCTGACCGATGTGGCGGTCTACCACTATCCCGGCGGCATCTGGCACCGCTACGAGCAGCAGGCCCACCATCCCGACGGCCTGCTCGTGGTCGGCGACGCGCTGTGCTGTCTGGATCCGGTCTTCGGCCAGGGCATCACGATGGCGGCCTTGCAC
Organism: Mycobacterium hippophais; assembly: GCF_027529605.1. Classification (NCBI taxonomy): domain Bacteria; kingdom Bacillati; phylum Actinomycetota; class Actinomycetes; order Mycobacteriales; family Mycobacteriaceae; genus Mycobacterium; species Mycobacterium hippophais. Next base: position 165,857 of record NZ_JAPZPY010000006.1, read on the forward strand.
GCCGCTGCGTTGCGCGCCGAGCTGCGCGGCGGCACGTCTGTCGGGCCCGAACGCTTCCACCGCTCACTCGCCTCTGTCATCGCGCCGGTGTGGGCTGCGAATCAACCCGCTGGCAGGACTCCGGCGCGCAGTTCGAGACACAGGGTGCAGCGGCGGGTCATCGACTGGAGTCAGCGAATGATTCTCGAATCGGCGGACGACATCGTCGTGACCGAGCGGCTCTACCGCGTGGGGAACATGATCGACCCACCACAGCGTCTCCTCGAGCCGGCGCTACTCGCGCGGGTGGCGGCCCACCACACCCGGCGACCATGGATCCGCTTGCGGCGTCGAAGAGGCGCGCCGAAGCGATCGAAGGAATGGTGACGCGGGCGCGCTGCCGATGCGGTCGATGCGGCCAGGAATCTGTACTGCCCTAGGCTCCTGATCATGAATTTCGGAGGGAAAGTCGCTTTGATCACCGGCGCGACAAGCGGAATCGGCGAGGTCACCGCGACGCTGTTGGCCCGCCATGGAGCGCACGTCTTGGTCTCAGGCCGTGACCAGCAGCGTGGAAACCGAGTCGTTGAGACCATCCGCGCGGCGGGGGGCAGCGCCGACTTCCTCAGTGCAGCGCTGGTCGATGCGCAGGGCTGCCGGGCACTTGCCGCCGCCGCGTCCGAAATCGCCGGGCGCGTGGACATCTTGATCAACAACGCCGCCGTCGGAACATTCGGTCGCACCGAGAAGATCGCTGAGACAGACTTCGACTACTGCTACGCCGTCAACGTCAAGGCACCCTTCTACCTGGTTGGCGCGCTCGCTCCGGCGATGGCCGCCCGCGGAGACGGTGTGATCGTCAATGTGTCGACCATGGTTGCTTCGTTCGGCACCGCGGGATCCGCGGTCTATGCGTCCAGTAAGGCCGCGCTGAACCACCTGACCAAGTGTTGGGCCGCCGAGTACGGACCCAGAGGTGTTCGCGTCAATGCCGTCGCTCCCGGCCCCACCCTGACCGATAACGCCGTCGCCCAGTTCGGCGAGGATGGGCTGGCGCAGATGATGAGTCACGCCCCGGCGCGACGAGCAGCGGCTCCCCACGAAATAGCCTCGGCGATAGCGTTTCTCGCCAGCGATGAGGCGCGCTTCGTCCACGGGGCCATTCTCCCGGCGGACGGAGGCCGCAGCGCTTCGTGACACCGCATACTTCCGGTGACAGCGTTTGCTGCTCCCTATTTGAATTGTCTAAGCCCAGAAAGTGGTCACCGGGTTGCGGCATGTAGATTGCGATCAAAATGGGCCCGTGTGCATATAGCGCACGCAATTCGGTAGGCTCGGTCAAGGCAGTCGAGACGATGAATTCCGCTAGGTCAGGAGCAGCGCGCGCGGATGGACACTGAACGCGAAGAGTACTGGCGTGTCACTGAATACGTGCTCGACCTCAGTCGCGATCTGATTCTTCGACGTGAAATCGCGATGCGCACCCGTATAGCGCTTCTAGCGACATTCTGCCCAGAAGTGCTCACCCGGGTCATCAATAACATCGGTGCCGTGGGTTGCATTCAGCTTGACGAGACATATGAGCTCAATGTGTCCGGTCAGCCGGGGGTTGTTCGTTCCCTCCAGCCGTTCGATGTTCTTTCGGGTGCCAATTCTGCCGATTCGTTGATCGAGGCGCTCGAGGAAACTGCACTTGCGCTCCGGCGTGTGTTCGGCGCGGCCGGTGACCGGGTGCACAGCCTCCCCGCCGCCGCCATGAAATCACCGAGCACCGAGGTGTTGCAGAGCACGATGCCGGTGGTCGCATCGCTGATCAGCACCTGTGTGTCGCTCGAGCCGTTGTCTGCATTCTCCACGCCGGCCTTGGAGGCGAAGCTGGCAATCGTCCTCGGGTTCATCCGCTGCCGGCACAAGTCTCTGGTCGACGTCGATTAGAGCCACTGCTCCCGCCCGTCCGTCCCTGAAGAGCTCAGACGAGGTAGGTGCCGTGCCCCTCACGCACCAACGCGCCGTCGAAGACGAGGACTTCGTTGACGAGTCCACCGCGCTGGTTGCGGTAGTTGATCACCAGGAGCGATTCGCCGCGATACACGCCGAGGATCTCGAAGTGCAGGTCCGCCATGCCGGCCAGCGCCGTTGTCCAGTATTCGCGCAAGGCCTGCTTTCCGCGGACCACTCCGCCGCTTCCCGGCACCACTCGCGCGGCGATCGGAGAGGTGAACAGCACATCGTCGTGGAAGTGCGCCAGCACCGCCTCGACGTCGTGCGCATTCCACGCAAGCACCCACTCTTCGGCGAACGCTTGCGGATCCGGTGTGGACATCGGCACAACCTCCAGCCATCAGCGGGTCAGCGCCGCACAGTGATGGGACCATTGTCCCGTGCGCGTTTCGCGCATCGAGAACCGCCCACGGGCCAACAGCCGCAGGCCTGACTCTGCTCCGGTGAGGAAACCACTGTGTTCACTGGCCTCAGCGCCTTCCCGCTGACTCCCCTGCGTGACGGTGCGGTTGACGAAGCGGCATTCACGAAGCTGGTCGCCCGCCTCGCCACTGCGCGGGTCGATTCGATCTCCGCACTGGGGTCAACAGGCTCCTATGCGTATCTGACTCGCGGGGAACGCGCACGTGTCGCCCGCCTCGCTGTCGAGCACGCCGCCGACGTTCCGGTGATCATCGGAGTGGGCGCGCTCCGTACCGAGCACGTTCTCGAGCTCGTCGAGGACGCACAAGAGGCAGGAGCCTCGGGCGTGTTGCTCGCCCCGCTCTCCTACCAGGCCCTCACCGCGGACGACGTGTACGGATTGTACGAAGACGTGACGCGCGCGCTCACCGTGCCGCTGGTCGTCTACGACAATCCAGGCACCACGCACTTCACCTTCACCGACGACCTCTACCGGGCGATCGCCGCCCTCCCCCACGTCGCATCGCTCAAGATCCCCGGAGTCCCCACTGACCCGGCGCGAGCGGCCATCCGTGTTGCGCGATTGCGCGACCTGTTGCCGGCCGGAACAGCACTCGGAGTGTCGGGCGATGCGTTCGGGGCCACCGGGCTCAACGCGGGCTGCGACTCCTGGTACTCGGCCGTCGGCGGCACGCTGCCCCGCCTGGCACTGGACATCACGCGCGCAGCGCAGGCCGGCGACCGTGTAGGCGCCTCCAGCCACTCCGAACGTCTTGCGCCCCTGTGGAATCTCTTCGCCAAGCACGGCAGTCTCCGAGTCACCGCCGCTGTCGCGGAGCACCTCGGCCTGGCTCCACCCCACAGCCTCCCGCTGCCCATTCGCGGTCTGGCAGCGGCCGACCGGGCTGACGTCGTCGAGGTGTGCACGAAACTCGGTCTGACGATGTGAAGGACGACGGCAGGTCGCGGATCACGTGCTCCGTTTGGCCGCCTTCTTCGCCGGCGCTGTGCCGGTCGCCTTCGCCGCCTGCTTGGCCGCCTTTGACGCCGCCTTCTTGACCGGCGCCGCCGCCTTCTTGGCCGGCGTCGCCGCCTTCTTGGCCGGCGTCGACGCCTTCTTGGCCGGCGCCGCCGCCGCCCCCGCCGCCGCCTGCCCTGTTGCCTTCTTGGCGGGACTGGGCGCGCGCTTCGCTGCTGCCTTCTTCGCCGGCGTGGCCTTCGCCGGGGTGGGTGTCGACGTCGACGAAGCAGCGGTCTTGGGCGCTGACTTCTTCGCCGCCGAGGCCGTCCTGGGTGCTGACTTCTTGGCCGGCGGTGAGGCAGCCTTCTTCGCGGGAGCAACATTCGCGGGACTCGCGGCTGGGGTCGTCGGCGCCTTCTTCGCCGTGCGCGCGGCGGACTTCGTCACGGGCGCGGCTTTCCGGGCCTGTGATGCAGCCGCCTTGGCCTTGCCCGCCGTGCTCGGCGGCTTCGGTTTCTCAGCGGTCGACGCGCCGTCACCCTTCGACGTTGCGCGACCGGCCCGCTTCGCGGCTGAGCCGATGGTGCTGTTGACTACGTCGACGGTCGCTTTGACGGCTTGTTCTGCTCCCTGCCGCAGCCTGCGCCCGATGCCCGGACTGTCCTTGGTCATACGCACCTCACCCCTGTTCCTTTGCACTCAGGTACCTACTTTTATCCGGAAACAAACGCGCCGGCTCATCGACACGCTCAGCGGTCAGGAGCCAGATCGAGACCGGCTGCGGTTCGCCTTTGGCCGGGCTGCGGCGGGTTTCATCGGCGAGGCGAAGACACCGGCTGCCACGGCGGCCAGCGCCGCGTCCGCGGCCCGGATGGCGTCGCGCTCGGTGAGACGTCGGGTGCTGGTCAAGAATTGGTAATAGAGCGGCGCTGACACATGCCGGATCACCGCCGCGGAGTCGGTGCCAAGGGGTGCCTCCCCCCTGGCTTCTGCGTCGTCGACACACGTCGACCACTCGGCGATCCGGCGGGCATAGAACTCCGACAGCGCCTCCGCGGTGCGGTCGTCGTAGGTGGCGGCGGCAATGATCGCCTTGAACAACCGTCCCTGGCGACCGGACGACAGAGTGCGACGGACGAGTGCCGCGTTGGCGCGGAGATCGCCGCGGAGCGACCCGGTGTCCGCGCGCGGCACCGACGTCTCGGCCATATCGGCCAGGAGGTCGGCCATCAACGCGGCCACCGATCCCCACCGCCGGTAGACGGTCGACCGCCCGACGCCTGCACGATCGGCGACGGCAGTGAGCTCGACGGCATCCAGACCGACTTCGACCAGCAGGTCGGTTGTCGCGCCCAGGACCGCCGTCCGTACCGCGGCACTCCGCCCACCAGGCCGTGACATTCCGGTCATGCCGCCCATGCTAACGGGAATGCGTTCCCGATAACGCTTGTTGTTGACGATGGCCGTTTAAAGAGAACATCGTCTTGTTAAGGAGCGACATGGAGTATCGACGAGTAGGCGATTCCGGCCTGGTGGTGTCCGAGATCGGCTTCGGTGCCGCCACCTTCGGCGGAGTCGGTGAGTTCTTCGGCGCCTGGGGTGACACCGACGTCGAGGCGGCCCGGCGCATCGTCAAGCGATGCCTCGACGCCGGAGTCACGCTGTTCGACAGTGCCGACGTGTATTCCGACGGCGCATCGGAGGAGGTGCTGGGGGCGGCGTTGCGCGGAATCCGCGACGAGGTCGTGATCTCGACCAAGGCTGCGTTGCCCACCTCGCCGGACGACTGGGGCACCTCCCGATCTCGGCTGCTGCGGGCGGTCGAGTCCGCGCTGCGCCGCCTGAACACCGATCGCATCGACCTGTTCCAGCTGCACGGCTATGACGCCTTCACGCCGATCGACGAGGTGCTGCAGACACTGGAGACACTCGTCACGCAGGGCAAGATCCGCTACGTGGGAGCATCGAACTTCGCGGGATGGCAATTGATGAAGTCACTCGCACAGGCGGATTCCGGCAATCGCCCGCGGTACGTGGCACACCAGGTCTACTACTCGCTCGCCGGCCGCGACTATGAGTGGGAGTTGATGCCGCTGGCTCGGGAGGAGGGCGTCGGCGCGCTGGTGTGGAGTCCGCTCGGGTGGGGGCGGCTGACCGGCAAGATCCGTCGAGGCGCACCGCTACCCGAGCGCAGTCGCCTGCACACCACCGCTGACGCGGGACCGCCCGTCGACGACGAGCGATTGTTCACGATCGTCGACGCACTGGAGATCGTCGCCGAGGAGTCCGAGCACACGGTCGCGCAGGTCGCGCTCAACTGGCTGCTCGGCCGGCCGACGGTGTCGTCGGTCCTCATCGGCGCCCGCGACGAGGCCCAATTGGTTCAGAACCTCGGGGCAGCCGGATGGCGGCTGACCGCCGAGCAGGTCGGACAGCTGGACCGGGCCAGCGCGGTCGACGCGCCGTATCCCTACTTCCCCTACTACCGGCAGGAAGGTTTCGCGACGCTCAACCCTCCCATGGTCTGACGCTCATGTCCGCATGACTGCAGCTGCAAGCCCTTTGGCATTCGTCGCGATGCGTCGCTTGCTCATCTTCAAGTCGCGGCGCTGATATGCGTAGAGCTGCGGGTCCACCGCTGCCAGCAGCATGTCGGCGTGCCAGCCGGCGTTCGCTGCGTCGAGATCGGTCCGAGCTGCCCGCAGAAGCGTGACGATGTGCAGCCGCCACCCCTGATAGGCGCCCAGCTTCAGCCGCCCCGGCGGGATCGCGTCGGTCACCAGGAGCGCGCCGAGGTTGCGCTCGGTCAGCGACACCAGCGCGTCGAGGAACGCGGTGATCCGGTCGCCGGCAGGGGCGCCGGGGCCGAGAGGCGGAGGCCCGGACAGTATCGCTTCCTGCAAGGTCCGCTCATCACCGCCGACCAACGCGGCCAGTAGCCCGGCCTTGTCACCGAACCTTCGGTACAGCGTTCCGACGCCCACGCCGGCTCGCTGGGCGATCACCCGCATGTCGACGTCGCCGGCGTCGGGCCCGCGCAGCAGTGCACGCGCGGCGTCGAGCACGTTCGCTTCGTTGCGTGCCGCGAGATCACGCTGGGGCTGCCACCCGGTCGACCCTGTTTCCGGCATGTCGTCAGCATATTGCGGAATACCGTTCCGGACCTTCGCGTTGCACTCGCGGAACACAGTTCCGCACATTGAAGGAGTCCGATGAATCGAGTGCTGCTGATCAACGCCTCACCCCGCGGCGAAGACTCTCGTTCATTACGTCTGGCCAACCGGTTCCTCGAGGCCTATCGCAAGAGATGTGCCGACGTCGAGGTGGACCGCCTGAACACGTTCTCCGACCTCGCCCCGTTCGGCCAGCGCCAAGTCGACGCGAAGATGGCGGTGATCGCACGACAGCCGGTTCCGGCGGAAGCGGCCGGCGACTGGGCGGAGGTGCTCGACGTGGCGGCGCGCGTGCAACTCGCCGACACACTGGTCTTCGCGGTGCCGATGTGGAACGGCGCCATCCCATGGTCACTCAAGCTCTTCATCGACACCATCACACAACCCGGCGTCGCCTTCACCTTCGATCCGGCGACCGGCTACCGCGGCCTGCTCGGCGGCAGGCGCGCGGTGACGATGTACACCAGCCGGGTGTACGCACCAGGCCTGACCCCGGCCTTCGGTGTGGATCACCAGTCGACGTACCTACGGTGGTGGCTCGAATACTGCGGCATCACCGACATCCACGAACTGCGAATGCAGACGCTCACACCAGACCAGGACTCGGCGAACCGCGCGGTCCAACTGCTCGCCGAAGCACTCGCACCGCGGCGACCCCGATGACTGCGTGGGGCTGGCTGCTGACCGCGGCGCTGGCGGAAGTGGCGTGGTCGCAGAGCATCAAACCGACCGAAGGTTTCACCAGACCATTTCCCACACTGCTCTGCCTGGCACTCGCCGTCGCGGCCGTCTACCCGCTCACCCTCGCCATGCGCGACATACCGGTGGGCACCGCCTACGCCGTGTTCACCGGCCTCGGAGCCACCGGCGCCGTCACACTCGGCATCCTGATCTACGGCGACCCCATCACAGCGCTGCGACTCACCGGCATCACCCTCGTCGTCAGCGGCGTCGTCATACTGCAGGCCGCGTCGAACTGAGCCGATTCGATTAGCCTGATTAACAGGTGGCGCAGGGGATACCCCCTGGGTCAGGATCGGCTCGGAGGAGATTGATGCGTCAGCGACTGCCTGGATGGGCGATGACGAGATTGGCGATCGTCGGTGTGGCGGCGCTGCTCGTCACCGGCTGTGAGGCCCAGGTGTGGGGTTCGCCGCCGGCTGCGGAAAACACTCCGCAGGCGCCGGTGGCCGCTCCGCAGGCCCCTGTCCCGGCGATGCCCGAGGCGCCACCTGCGCAACCGACGGCCTCCTTCGACGGCCTCGACGCCCGCGTCCGCCAGGCCACGGCCGACGCGGCCGCATCCGGGGCCGACATCGAGACCGTCGTCATGGACCGCAACACCGGTCAGATCGTCTCGAACGGAGACAACAAGCCCTTCCCGATCGCATCGGTGGTCAAGCTGTTCATCGCCGACGACCTGCTGCTGCAGGAGTCCGAGGGCAAGACGCAGCTCTCCGATGCCGACCGCACGTCGCTCGACACGATGCTGCGCGCCTCCGACGACAGCGCCGCCCAGAACTTCTGGGATCGCAGCGGCGGGAACGCCGTCATCGCCCGCATCAAGGCGCGGTACGGATTGTCGGGCACGACGGCGCCCTACAACGGCCACTGGGACGTGACCACCAGCACCGCAAGCGATCTGGTCCGCTACTACGACATGCTGCTGGACGGCACGGGCGGGCTGCCGCCCGAACAGGCGAATGTCATCATCAGCAACCTCGCGCAATCCACACCGACAGGGAACGACGGATATCCGCAACGGTTCGGCATCCCCGAAGGGCTCTACGCCGAGCCGGTCGCGGTCAAGCAGGGCTGGTTCTGCTGCTGGAACGGCGCCAACCAGTTGCACGTGTCCACCGGCGCGATCGGATCCGAACGCCGCTACGTGATGGCCATCGGCTCCCTGGATCCCACCAGCGAGGCCGCGGCGCGCGAGAACATCACTGCGGCCGTCAAGACAATGTTCCCGGGCGGCAAGATCTGACCGTCGAAAACGGTTGACTCGCCGCGGAACCCGACGGCACCACTCGCGGATTGTCGCCGGAATTTGGCGAGTCACACCCGCGATGCACCGGGTTAGGCTGAGAATTCCGGAGGGCGGGACGGGGCGATGCTCAGTAATGCGTGGACTGACTACTGGTGGGTGCTGTTGCCACTGCTGTATCTCGCAGTGCTCATCGTGCTGATTCGCCGCGGTCTGTGGGCGACGGTGGGACAGATGGTCATGTTGGCCTCTCTCTGCGCGCTGATCCTCTACCTACCGTTCAGCCACCCGCCGATGAGCTATGTCCTGGCCGTGCTCACCGTGCTCGACCTCTTGTTGTTCGTGCAAGTCAACCTTCAACCCCTGTCGAGGGGCCGCGGACGTCACAGCCGAGCTGCTGAGGGCTGAGGACGCTTCCGAAGCGTTGATCACGCCCCGCAGTGGCGGCGGAGCTCTTCGTCCGCGGTGTGGTGCCGCAGTCGGCTCTCACACCGCCGCGGCTGCACGGAGTTGTCCGACCGGCCGTTTACGATTCCTGCGGCACACCCGTGGCCGATGAAAGGAACGAGCAGTGAGTTACACCGCCGCCGACATCACCGAGCTCGACGATGTCCAGCACACGCGCCTGCGGCCCGCGGTGAACCTCGGCCTGGACGTGCTCAACACTGCGCTGCGCGAGTTGGTGGACAACGCGATCGAAGAGGTCGCCGACCCCAGCCACGGTGGGGCACGCGTCACCATCACCCTGCATGCCGACGGTTCCGTCAGCGTCGCTGACGACGGCCGCGGTCTGCCCGTCGACTCCGACCCGGTGAACGGGAAGAACGGGATCGTCAAGACACTCGGTACCGCACGGGCGGGTGGCAAGTTCTCCGCGCACACCGACGCTACGAGCACCGGCGCCGGCCTGAACGGAATCGGCGCCGCAGCAGCGGTGTTCATCTCCGCGCGTACCGACGTGACGGTCCACCGCGCGGGCAAGACCTACCTGCAGAGCTTCGGCGGCGGCTATCCCGGCGTGTTCGAGGGCAAGGAGTTCGACCCGGACGCCCCGTTCACCCGTGCCGACACCCAGAAGCTGCGCGGCTCCGGCAACCGCAAGCCCGACGCGCACGGCACCACGGTGCGCATCCTGTTCGACCCTGCCGTGGTGCCGGACTCGAGCGTGGACATCAACGAGGTGCTGCTCCGCGCGCACGCCGCCGCCCGGATGTCGCCGGGAGTGCACCTGACCGTCACCGACGAAGGCTGGCCCGGCGAGGAGGTTCGGCCCGAGCTGACCGAGCCGTTCACCGGCCCGTGGGGCACCGCCACTCTGCTGGACCTCATGTGCACCGCCGCAGGCACGCCCGTACCCGGCGTGCGCGCGGTGGTGGAGGGCCGCGGCGAATACACCACCGGGCGCGGCCCGACCCCCTTCCGCTGGTCTATGACGGCCGGACCCGCCGAGCCCGCCACCGTCGCCGCGTTCTGCAACACCGTGCGAACGCCCGGCGGTGGCTCGCACCTGAACGCTGCGGTGAAGGGGCTGTCCGAAGCACTCGCCGACCGCGCGTCGCGCATGCGCGATCTGGGCCTGGCCAAAGGCGAGGACGGCCCGGAGGCCCAGGACTTCGCCGCGGTGACCGCATTGGCCGTGGACACCCGCGCGCCCGATGTGTCATGGGACTCGCAGGCCAAGACCGCGGTGTCCTCGCGGTCGCTGAACGTCGCGATGGTTCCGGATGTGGCACGCAGCGTGACCATCTGGGCGGCCAACCCCAGCAACGGCGACGCGGTGTCGTTGTGGACCAAAATGGCGCTCGAGGCGGCCCGCGCTCGGCGCAGCGCCGAAGGCGCCAAAGCCCGGTCCCGAGCGGCGTCGAAGGCCAAGGGCCTCGGAACCAACCTGTCGCTGCCGCCCAAGCTCTTACCCAGTCGGGAGACCGGACGTGGGTCAGGAGCCGAATTGTTCCTGTGCGAGGGCGACTCGGCACTGGGCACCATCAAGGCGGCGCGCGACGCCACCTTCCAGGCGGCCTTTCCGCTGAAGGGCAAGCCGCCCAACGTCTACGGCTTCACCCTGAGCAAGGCCAGGGTCAAGGACGAGTTCGACTCCATCGAGCGGATCCTGGGCTGCGGGGTTCGTGACAACTGCGATCCGGAATCGTGCCGCTACGACCGCATCTTGTTCGCCTCGGACGCCGATCCCGACGGCGGCAACATCAACTCGAGCCTCATCTCGATGTTCCTGGATTTCTACCGCCCACTCGTCAAGGCCGGGATGATCTACGTGACATTGCCGCCGCTGTTCGTCGTCAAGGACGGCCAGCAGCGGATCTACTGCCAGGACGAATCCGAACGTGACGCCGCCGTCGCACGGATGAAGGCCACATCCAAACGCAAGGTGGAGGTCCAGCGGAACAAGGGTCTGGGCGAGATGGACGCCGACGACTTCTGGAACACCGTGCTTGATCCGCAGCGGCGCACCGTGATCCGGGTGCACCTCGATGACGGCGACCCGAAGCTGCACCACACTCTGTTCGGCGGACCGCCAGAAGGCCGGCGCACGTGGATGGCCGATGTGGCCTCGCGCATCGACACCGCTGCTCTGGACCTCGAGTAGGAGTACAACGTGACCGCCATCATCGAGCAGAATCCCGACCTGGTGCTCGACCAGAGTGCCGACGACTACTGGAACCACTACCAGCTCACCTTCGCCCTCTACAGCGTCAGTGACCGCGCGATCCCGTCCGCCTTCGACGGTCTCAAGCCGGGGCAGCGCCGTCTGCTGTATCAGATGTACGACTCCAGACTGCTGCCCGGAAACAAGCCGCAGAAGTCCTCCAAGGTGTGCTCGGCCGTCACCGGCAATCTGCACCCACACGGCGGTGCCTCCATGTACGGGGCCGCGGCGCTGATGGCCGCCGAGTTCCAGCGCGTGAAAGTCATCGACGGGCAGGGTGCCTTTCCGCGCATCCAGGGCGACATCCCCGCGGCGGACCGCTACACCGAGATGCGGTTGTCGGCGCCGGGCGCGGCACTGACCGCCGAACTCGCAGACCACGCGGTGCCGATGGTCTCCACGTTCGACGGCGAATGGATCGAGCCGACGGTGTTGCCGGCGCAGTGGCCGGTGCTGCTGTGCAACGGTGCCGTCGGCATCGCCGAGGGTTGGGCCACCAAGGTGCCCGCACACAATCCGCGGGAGATCATGGCGGCCTGCCGAGCGCTGCTGAAAACCCCGAACATGACCGACGACAGGTTGGTCAAACTGATTCCCGGCCCGGACTGGGGCTGCGGCGCGAGCGTGGTCGGCGCCACCGGGCTGCGGGAGTACATCACCACCGGCCGGGGCGCATTCACGGTGCGCGGCAAGGTGTCCGTGGACGGCAAGAACGTCATCGTCACCGAGCTGCCACCCGGTGTCGCGAGCGCGACTGTGCAGGAACGGATCCGGGCTCTGGTCGACTCGGGCGAACTGCCCGGGGTCGCGGACATGTCGGATCTGACCGACCGCCGCAACGGGCTGCGCATCCTCGTCACGGCCAAACGCGGTCACAGTGCCGAAACGATCCGTGAGCAGCTGCTCGCCCTGACACCGCTGGAGTCGACGTTCGCTGCCAGTCTGGTCGCACTCGACGAGAACCGGGTGCCGCGTTGGTGGTCGGTGCGTGAGCTGATTGCGGCATTCCTCTCGTTGCGTGATTCGGTGGTGTTGCACCGCAGCCAGTACCGGCTGGAGAAGGTCACCGCGCGCCGCCACCTGGTCGCGGGCCTGATGAAGATCCATCTCGACATAGATACCGCCGTCGCGATCATTCGTAGCTCCGACACCGTCGACGAGGCCCGGCAGGGACTGCAGGAGCGGTTCGCGATCGACACCGAACAGGCCGATTACGTTCTGGCGCTGCAGCTGCGCCGGCTGACGAAGCTCGACGTCATCGAGTTGCAGGCCGAAGCGGAGAAGCTGGACGCCGAATTCGTCGAACTCACCGAACTGGTGTCGAATCCCGATGCGCGGCGGGTGGTGATCGACCAAGAGCTGGTGGAAACGGCGAAACTGTTCAAGGGGGCTGAATTCGACCGCCGCACCGTGCTCGACGTCGACGCCACACCGACGGTGTCCGGATCCGACGAGGACGGCTCCCGTGAGCGGAAGGTCAACACGGCCTGGCGGCTCGATGACCGCGGCGTGTTCTCCGACCGGCACGGAGAGCTGCTCACCTCGGGTCTGGGCTGGGCGGTGTGGACCGACGGTCGGGTGAAGTTCACCAACGGGAACGGTCTGCCGTTCAAGATCCGCGACATCCCGGTGGCACCGGACATCACCGGGCTGGTGCAGTCAGGGGTCCTCGCACCCGGGTCGCATCTGGCCTTGGTGACGCGACGCGGAAAGGTGCTGCGGATCGATCCCACCGCGGTGAATCCTCAGGGCGCGGCCGGCAACGGCGTGGCCGGAGTGAAGTTGGCCGCGGATGGCGACGAGGTGATCGCCGCGCTGCCGCTCACATGCGAGAACGGCGAGGCGATCCTGTCGATCTCTGAGAAGGGCTGGAAGGTCACCGAAGTCGCCGACATCCCGGTGAAGGGCCGTGGTGGCGCCGGCGTCGGATTCCACCCGTTCGTCGGCGGCGAGACCGCGCTGCTGGCGGCCGCGGTCTCGCCGACCGGGTATGTGCGCGGGAAGCGGGCGGTGCGAGCCGAGAAGCGTGCCAAGGCTTCCGTCAAGGGTTCCGGCAGCGACGTGACGCCTGCGGGGTAAAGCTCGCCGCCAGGCAATCGCGGTCGATCCCGTGCTGTCGGCACTGCGCCCGGCTACCGTCGACCGGGTGACGGTGTCACGCTCGCGCCTTGCCCGGCTCTTCGCGGTTGGAACCGTGGTGTGCACTTTCGCTGCGGCCCCGGCATGCGGACATACTGCGTCTCCACCGCTCGACACCGGCACACCGAGGACGACCGCTCCGACTACCCCGTCGCCGGCACCCGCCGTCGCTGAAGTGACTCCGACCGGAGACTTCTCTTCCGTCTCCCGGCTCATCGAAGACGCCGTCGCGGCGCGGCGGCTACCCGGCGCCGTCGTCCAGGTCGGGCACGAAGGCAAGATCGTCTTCCGCCAGGCCTTCGGCTCGCGCAAGCTTGCCGGCGAACCGGGGCTGGACGGGTCACCCGCCCCGGCAGAGCCGATGACCGAGGACACCATCTTCGACCTGGCCTCGTTGACGAAGAGCCTCGCGACCTCGACCGCCGTCATGCAGCTCCACGAAGATGCCCGGGTTCGGATCGACGAACCGGTGCAGGCGTACCTTCCCGACTTCAACCCGGCCGACGATCCGCGCCGCGCGCAGGTCACTCTGCGCATGTTGCTCACCCATACCTCGGGCATAGCGGGGGACCTGAGCCTGGACGGTCCGTGGGGTCTGGACAAGGCCGACAAGGAGGAGGGCGTTCGCCGTGCGCTCGCCGCGTGGGTGGTCTTCACTCCCGGAGAACGCTTCCACTACTCCGACATCAACTTCATCATCCTGGGCGCGCTGCTGGAGAAGATCACCGGCGAGCCCGAAGATGTCTACATTGAGCACAACGTGTTCGGACCACTGGGGATGTCAGACACCTACTACCTCCCGGCCACCAAAGCGTGCGGCCCACACCGGATCCGGGGAACGGCGATCGCCCTGGATCCCCGGGGACCGACGGTGGGGAGTTGCCCGGCGGATGCGTGGAGCACCGACTTGCTGGGGCGCATCGCACCGACAGCTCTCGACGAGGACACTCCGGGCATCAACCCCGACTACGGTCACCCGCTTCGCGGGACCGTGCACGACCCGACGGCACGCCGCATGGGCGGGGTGGCCGGGAGCGCCGGAGTGTTCACGACGGTGCACGATGTGGGCCTCTACGCGCAGGCGCTTCTCGACCGGCTCGCCAACCGCCCGAGCACCTTTCCGCTGAGGCAGGCGAGCGTGCAGATGATGACGACTCCGCAGCAACCCGGGCACCATGCCGGCCAGGTCCAGGCGGCGAACGAGGCCACCGAAACGGTCTTCACCACAACAGATCAACTGCTGGCTGCGCACTACCCGGCAATACCGGGACATGATCTGCGCGGCTTCGGCTGGGACATCGACACTGCCCACTCCAGACCACGCGGCGCCGTCTTTCCCATCGGTAGCTTCGGCCACACCGGGTTCACCGGAGTCACGTTGTGGATGGATCCGGGATCTGACACCTACGTGATCGTCCTCGCGAATGTGATCCATCAGCGCGGCGGTCCACCGATTGCCAAACTGAGCGGTCACGTGGCCACCGAGACCGCACGTGCCCTCCATCTCTACGGCACCTAGGTCGGACTCCTCGTCGTGTTGTCTTCACATGCTGCTGCGGATGAATCCGTCGGCTCCGCGCGTCCCCTCGGGGCAACGAACTGGCCGCCGCGCCGGTGATGAGCTCAAATCACAGCTGTCACATTGGTAACATCGCCCCGTGTCGATCTCCCGGCGTGACGCACTGCGCTATGCCGCCGCGGCGTCGGCGCTGGCCGGACTCGGTGCGGCAACCGGTGCCGGCGCACCGACGGCAGCGGCCGCCGCTCCGACGCTGATCGACTTCGCGATGCGTCAGATCCCGGCCCGGGACATCAGGGCCGCCGGCCACGCCGGGGTGATCAACTACGTCTCGACCTCGCGGCCGGGCTCGTCGTTCGGCGCCAAGCCGATCACCCTGCCGTATGCGCAGTCGCTGAACGCCGCCGGACTGGTCATCGTCAGCAACTACCAGTACGGCAAGCCCGGCGGGACGGCGCCGTCGGACTTCACCCGCGGGTACGCCGGAGGCGTCGCCGACGCGCGCACTGCGTGGCAGCTCCACACCGCTGCGGGCGGCGGCCGGAGCGCCCCGATTTTCTTCAGCGTCGACGACGACATCGACCGCGAGACATGGAACAGGCTGGCGCTGCCGTGGTTTCGCGGAATCAATTCGGTGATCGGAGAGCTGCGTACCGGGATCTACGCCGGCATCAGACCATGCCAGTGGGCGGCGGCCGACGGTGTGATCGGAAGATCGAAGTCACCCGGCAAAGTGTGGGCGTGGCAGACCCGGTCATGGTCGAACGGTCAGATCTATCCCGGCGCGGTCCTGTACCAGCGCATCATCGACACCGCCTCGAATCCGGGTCCGGTGGTCGGCGGCATCCGTGTCGACGTCAACGACGTACTGGCGCAGGACTGCGGCCAGTGGAATCTGCACCCGTGAGGTCTAGCGGCGTGGCGTCGTGGTGATGTGCACGTGGTCGTAGTGGCCGTAACCCGATGCCTGCGGGCCGGCCGGGGTGTAGTACGTGCCGCGCCAGATCACGTCCTGTAACCCGAACCGGGCGGCATTGCTCATCGCGAAGGCGAGTATCTGGTCGCCGAGCGCGATGCCTTCGGGGCTCTCGGGGTTGGGGATCATGATGTCGATCGCCAGTCCGCTGGGGTGCCACGGCTTCGAGTCCGGCCGAACTCCGTCGATCTCAGCGATCTGGGGGAACTGATGGCTGACGGCCCTGGCGGCCAGGACGGTGTTGGGCTGCAACCCGGCCTCTGACGCGACGCCGACGGGCAGGGCCTCCGGGATCTCCGGGACGCCAGCCGCAGGGGGTGGAGCCACGTCGCCGGGGGGCACGCCGGGCGGCGCGGCGATCGGCGGAGCGGGCGCGGTCGGCGGAGGCGCGCTGTCGACGATCGCTCGCTGCTGCGGTGTCAGCGCCGCGTACTGCGCCTCCGCGGCGGCGATCTGACGCAGCAGTTCGGTCAACTTGGCCTGCAATTCTTTGCGCACCGCGGCGGCCGACTCGGCCGCGGCAGCGGCGTCGGCGGCCGATCGCTGCGACGCCTGGGCAGCGGTGGCCGCGCGCTCACGGGCTGACTGGAACGCCTTCATCTGATCGGCGATGGTCGAGCCGACCGTCCGTTGCAGCGACAACTGGTCGATCAGCTGTTGGGGCGAGGTCGCGGACAGGACCGCCGCCATCTGACCGTCACGCCCACTCATGTAATTCATCGCCGCGATCCGGTCGGCGGCCGACTGGAGGGGCCGCAGCTGGGTGTTCGCGACCTCCAGGGCCGCCAGGTCGGCGCGGTGACGGTCGGTGGCGGCGGCCTGCTCGGCCAGTCTGGCGTCGGCATCCCGCTGGGCCGTCGTGACGGCCTCGCGGGTTTTCAGGGCCTGCTGGGACAACTCGTTGAGCTTGGACAACGCGTCGGCCGCCGGGTCAGCGTTGACGCCCCCCACAGACGCGGCCAGGACCAGGACCGCGGTCGCCACTCCGCACACTGTTCGCCGAAGGAGGTCACGCACCCCGGTCACGCGGATTGTCACGATCCTTTGGTTGAGGACTTGATCTTGGCCTGGCTCTCGCGGGCAAGGGTACGAACTGTCACCGACGATGTCCACCCGTCCGAACGTGCGGACCTATTGGGCGCCGCTGACCGTATCCGGAACCCTCGTCAGCGCCGCCCGAGCGCGAGTTCGTCGAGTCCGCAGTCCAGTGGCGGGGTGACCGATGACCGTGTCAGCACGCTGGCCACCACCCACAGGAACAGGGCGACGCCGGCAGCTCCTGGGTCCGGTTCACCTTTTGCTCGGTCGCCGACGTAGCTGGCCCGGCCCATCCGAGCCCGCATGGACGCGGTCCCCCGTGCCCCCTTCGCCGCAGCTTCGGCGGCTGATGTGAACTCGCCGGTCTTGGAGAGTGCTTCAGCTGCCGGGCTCAGGGCATCGACCATGGTTCGGTCGCCGGTCGCGGCCTCCCCCACCCGCACGATCGCGGACAGCCCGGCGGTGAGGCCGTCGGCCCACGCGTCGGCCGCGCCCGGATCATCGGCGACCGCTACGGCGAGTTCGGTGAAGAGCAGACCGAGCAGCGGGCCGGAGGTACCACCCACTTCGTCGAGGAACACCTCGCCCAGTACGGACAGCGGTGACTCCGACGCGTCTTCGAGTCGCTGCATTGCAACGCCGACCCCGCCTCGCAGATTGTCCCCGAAATCGCCGTCCCCGCTGTGCTGATCGAACCGGGTGAGGCAGTCGTAGGCTGCCGCGACCGCGTCGGCGAACCCGGTCACGATGTCGCGCTCGAGATCCGTTGCGGCGTCGCCAGCGGTGCTCATCGCCGATCTCCTACTGTCGACGTGCTGACCGATCGGTTCGGAAAAGATGGAGTGAAAGCTGGGGCCTCCCAGAGCGACAAGAGCTGATCGTCGATTAGCGTGATCGTGACGGAGAAGCCGCGCATGTCCAGCGCGGGCACATACGTCCCGACCAGATTGCCTGCGATCCGACCGCCACGGGCTTCGACTTCCTGCGCTGCGTACTCGAAGATCACGTTGAGCTCCAAGAGTGTGACCGCGCCCAGTCCGTTCACCATCAGGATCACGTCCCCACCAGGCGGCAACGCATCGAGGATCTGATCGGTCATGCGTCGCACCAACTCTGGCGTTGTCGGCCTGCTCACCGTGGAGGCTGCTCGTTCGCCGTGAATCCCGACGCCGTATTCGAGCTCGTGGGGGTCGATCTCGAACGCCGGATTCCCGCTGTGCGTGGTCTGCGCCCGGGACGCAACGGCGATGCTCCTGCTCGCGGCCGCGACGCGCGCGCCCAATTCCGCGAGATCGTCGATCCCGGCGCCCTCGTCAGCGGCGGCGCCGAGGATCTTCTCGACGGCGACGGTGGCGCCGGTTCCTCGGCGGCCCGTTGCGGTGTCGGTGCTCTCGGTCGCAAGGTCGTCGTCGACGAGGACGCGCTGGACCTCGATGCCTTCGAGCCGGAGGCGTTCGGCGGCGATGCCGAAGTTGATCCGGTCCCCGGTGTAGTTCTTCACGACGTGCAGGACGCCGGCGCTGCCCGCGGCGTGCCGGCTGGCTTCCAGCACCTGCCGGTTGTGCGGTGAGGCGAAGACCTTGCCGGGGGCCACCGCGTCGAGCATGCCCTCGCCGAGGAACCCGGCGTGCAACGGCTCATGCCCCGAACCGCCACCGGATACCAGGCCGACGACGCGTCGGGGGTTGCGATGGCGCGCAGTGAAGAACGCCGGCGACGCGTGGAGTTCGACGAATTGCTGGTGGGCCCGGGCGAAACCGCAAAGCGCGACCGGAACCGGGTCGCCGTCGTCGGGATGGAAGTGGCCCGTCGATGCTGCGGTTGGCGGTGACATCGTCCCGATTCTCCTCTGGCGATGCCGGTCAGTGACCGAACGACACCGCGGCCATGTCGTCGTCTCTACGTCAGTCGGACTCGTTGGCGTCGCCGGGATGGGGAACGTTGTCGTCATCCACATGGGCTTCGTGTTCGGTATCGACACCGTCGTGATCGCGTGGACCTTCGTTCGACCCGTGGGTCTCGATCGCGTCTGCAGCGTCGCTTGGCATTGTCATGTGCTCGTCCTCTCTTCATCCGGCGGGCTCGCCCCGACCAGGTGTAGATCGGTGCAGGAGTGCCCCGTCCGCGCTGTGCTGAACCGCGGTGACGAGTCCTCGGCACCTCGACAACCGAGCGTGCGTCGGTAAGGTCGAGAATCACCATGGCGGTGAAGAGCAGTGCTCGGCGATTGGCGTTCATGCTCGTTGCTCTGGTCGCGAGCGCGACGCTCGGATCAGCTCCTGCCGCGGCTACCGAACTCAGTGACTATCGCTGGGAGCGTCGCCCTTTATTGGTGTTCGCGCCTACGGACAGAGATCCCAGGCTCGTCGAAACGCTGAGCCGGGTCGAGGCGACGCGATGCGACTTCGTCAGCCGTGCCATGGTGCTCGGTCTGGTGGTGTCCGAAGGCAACAGCGCGCTCGATGGTCACGCTGTCGACGCCGGTGAATCAAAGCGACTGGTGAACCAGTTCGCGATCGCTGAGAACGCCTTCACGGTGCTGTTGATCGGAAAAGACGGCGCCGAGAAGCTGCGTGTCAACGAGGCACCGGATCTTCAAGCTGTCTATGCCCTGATCGACGGTATGCCCATGCGAAGCCGCGAAATGAGTGCCGATCCGGGTCGGTGTTGATGTCCACCGGCGCGAATGCGTTGATCTGTCGGGAAATTGCCGACCCCACACGGTCGCCCTCGGTTCACCCCTGGCCACCCCGCGCGCTCAACGCCGCGATCGGCGCGATGAGAAGCCGGTAAACGGGCCGCAGCAGCCAGCCCGGGAGATAGGGGTGACGTTCCTCCTGCCACACCCTCGCCCGCGGATGGCTGATCCGGTGTGCGGCGCCCATGTTCTTCGTCGGCTTGGCGGTACGCACCTCAATGCTGCATAGGTGTTTGGTACTGATGAATCCGTACTGACTCGGGCTGACCAGTCGGACGGGCGCGCCATGGTCGCCGTTGAGTGGACCGCCGTCGAGGCGATCGGCGATGAGTACGTCCTCCGCAAGGATGTCCTCGATCGACGCGACTGAGCGGTAGCCGTCCAGACCACCGAAGACGACATGCGTGATCACAGTGCCCGGCACGACTATCGGCTCGATGATTCTGCGATAGAAGGTTTCGAACGCGACGCCCTCCCAACGCAGATCGGTGGCGGACCATCCGGCAACGCAATGGAAGTCGGCCGTGAGTTGCCGGCGGGGCAGCTTCATGAGCTCGATCACAGGATCGACTGGAACGGCGGGAGGAGGCTGGTGAAGGTGTGCGCCGAAGCGCGGAAAGCCGCCGACGGCGCGTTGGCCTGGAGGAAGCGTCACGACAATCACCTCTCCGCGCCACGTCCGCCCACGGTCGGGCGCCTTACTTTCCTCGATCCATACGGCATCGTATGGATATTAGGTGGGATTCCTTGCGTGCGTCAATACGGTTTCGTATAGATAGACATGGCCAATGTCCGGACTCCACGCAGCGCATGGGTCGATGCCGCACTGGAAGCGCTGTCCGCAGGCGGCCCCGATGCTGTGCGGGTCGAGGCGCTGGCGACGAAGTTGGGCGTGTCCAAAGGAGGCTTCTACTGGCATTTCAGCGATCGCCAGGCACTCCTCGACGAGATGCTCAACAGCTGGGAGACCACGATGGTGGACAACGTCATCGCCCTCATCGAGAGCCAGCCTGCCGATCCCCGAGCCAGGTTGCGGCACCTCTTCGAGCTGGCCTCGTCTGTCGACATCGCTGTAGAGCTGGCCGTCCGAGACTGGTCACGCCGCGATCGCGACGTGGCAAGTCGACTGCGCCGGGTCGACAACCGCCGCATGAATTACTTGCGGTCACTGTTCAAACAGATCTGCGCGGACGACGACGATGCCGACGCCCGCAGCATGCTGACCTTCTCGTTGTTCATCGGAAGCCCGTTCATCGCTGCTCAGCCCGGCGACAGAACGCGGTCACAGATGGTGAAACTCGCGGTCGATCGACTGCTCAGCGAGTCGTGGGCATGACCCGCACACTCCAGGGCCGCGGCGTTCAGCAACCGAGGTACGCCGCGGCCGTGTCGTCGTCTCTGCGTCAGCCGGCCTCGTTGGCGTCGCCGGGATGGGGTGCATTGTCTTCGTCAACGTAGGCCTCGTGATCGGTGTCGACACCTTCGTGGTCACGCGGACCTTCATTGGGTCCGACGTTCCTCCTCGTAGCGCCGCGGCGCTCGTCCCGGCGGAATGCCTGGGGTGCGAGTGCCCCGTCTGCGCTTCGCTCAACCGGGAAGTCGATGACGTTCTGGGTCGGTCATCGGCACCAGGTCCGCGCTGATCGATACAGGCGAGGTGGATGAGCCTCGGCCGCCGATTCGACGCTGCTAAGGTCGCCGCGTGCCACCACATGACCTGATCGCCGGCCATGACAGAACGAGAGTCTGACCGAGCGTCGGAGTTGGTCCCGGCAGGTGAGATACCCCCACTCGATGTCGTCGGCTCCGAGATTCTTCCGCCTGTCGCCGACGACGTCCGCAGGCGGTTCCGCCTGCTCGAGTGGCTCGCACCCCGCTTGGGCTCCCGTTGGGCTGTGGAGTTGTGGTGCACCCCGCCGGTCATGGAATCGGCTCTGCGGTTGCCGCCGGGTGTGCCGCCGGGCAAGCCGCTCTACGCGTACTGGGATGGGCACCGGGTGGTCGGTGAGGAGTGGGGCGAGGGACCGCCGGTCTATCTGGTGCACGGCTGGGGCGGCCGACGACCGCATCTGGCGATGTTCGTCAAGCCGCTGGTGGCAGCCGGGTACCGCGTCATCGCGTTCGACCTGCCCAGTCACAACGAGTCCGACCCGGGCGAGCTCGCGCCGGGGCGGACGACGTCGGTCGAGTGTGCTGAGGCGATCAAGGCCATGATCGAGACCCACGGGCAGGCCCACGCGGTGGTGGCGCACTCGCTCGGCGGGAACGCCACGGTGTGCGCGGCGGCCGAGGGCGCCAGGGTCGGGCGATTGGTTCTTCTCTCGCCGATGGGCGATTTTCCCCTGTATCTGGACCTGTTCGCGGCGCGGCACAATTTCGGCCGCCGGATTCGGGCCGGGCTTCAACGCCGACTGGAGAAACGGATCGGTATGCCACTGCACGAGACGAACATGGACCACGTCGGCCGGCGCGCCGGCTTCCCGCCGCTGCTCGTCATCCACGATCCTGACGACCCAGATGCCCCGTATGCGGCCAGTCAGCGACTCGCGGCGATGTGGCCGGGCGCGCGCCTGCTGACCACGAAGGGCCTCGGCAGGCTGGCTCACTACCGGATCCTGCGCCACCGGCCCGCCATCACCGCCGGGGTCGAATTCGTCGTTGAGCCGTAGAGTCATCATCACTATGTCGGTCAAGCGCAGTGGCGTGCGGTTGGCGCTCGTCCTCGCGGTTTTTCTGTCAGCCAGCGCTCTCGGGTCAGCTACGGCCGGGGCCGTCGGACTCGACGACTATCTCTGGGAACGTCGGCCCCTACTCGTGTTCGCGCCCACGGAAGGCGACCCCCGGCTCCTCGAGACTCTGGCCCGTATCGAGGCCAGTCGATGTGAGTTCGCCGACCGCGACATGGTGCTCGGCCTCGTGGTGACCGAGGGCACGAGCACGCTGGACAGTCAGGTCATCACTGCCGAGGAGTCTCGACGGCTGGCCGACGAGTACGCGGTCGGTGACAACGCCTTCGCGGTGGCGTTGATCGGCAAGGATGGCACCGAGAAACTGCGCGTCGACGACGTGCCCGATCTCCGGAGAATCTATGCCGTCATCGACGGTATGCCCATGCGAGGCCGCGAGACGAGTGCCGCAATTCGGTGTTGATGTCGGGGACGATTCGACGGTGCCTGAGCGGTCTGGTACTCGCATCATCGGCCGTGCTCGCCGTGTCGTGCGGCGCCGCGCCATCGTCCGACGCGAACGGGTCGGAGGCCCCTCTTTCGTCCGCCCCGGCATCGCTGTCTGAAGAAGCCGGCGAGCTTCTCGTCGACCTCGACGATGCCGGCGAGGTGGCCACCTGGACCACGGTCAACGATCCCGTCATGGGCGGGATGTCCACCTCGCGCATCACGTTCGGTGACGACGGCGGCCTCGTGTTCTCCGGCGAGATCTCGCTGGCGAACGAGGGCGGGTTCGCCTCGGCCCGCAGTCCGGAGGACACCGAGATCGGACGACGAGCAACAGGCGCAACGTCGCTTCGCGTACATGCTGTGGGCGACGGCAAGACCTACCTGGTGAAGGTGAGCACCGTTGCACGGCAATGGTCTTACATCCAGCGATTCCGCACAGAGCCCGCAGTTCTGCGGACCTACGAACTGCCCATTGACGGCTTCGAGCCGGTGGGGATGCGCCTCGACCCCGCACCGGACGCGCCTCAGACTCTGGACTCGTCAGGCATCGATCAGGTGTCGGTCTACATTGTCGATAAACAGCAGGGTCCGTTCGAACTCACCGTCACCGCGATCGACGCCACGACCTGAGGACCCGCCCGTCTCGCCGGTCGAGGCCTTATTTGTGTGAAATCGGCGCGTAACTGCCGCGGCCGTGGTGTCTTGGGATCGGTAGACATTCTGCCGCGGTGTACTTCACGGGATGGCGCCGTCACCGAAGCGGTGCGTGGAGGAAGAGGAACACGATCATGCCAATCACACGGATACTCGCCGCGGCGCTGACGTCAGTAGGTCTCGCGGCCGCAGGCCTGAGCATGGGAAGTGGAGCCGCCCAAGCCATTCCCTCGCAGCCACACCAGTGGTGCCCGGGGATGTCCATGCACAATCCGCCTGGGCCCGGTGCCATGTATCAGTGGGACATGAACGTCTGTCACACGTGGCAGTACGTCAAATCGGGCATGGGCAACGTGGCGCATAAGGTCTGGGTCGGCCCGCTGGACCCCGTCACCTATCGGTACTCGGATTCGAAGATCACCGTCGAGGGCAGCAGTGTCTGGGATGGCCCGAACATTCCGCCGGGAGCGGCGGCCGAGTGCACCGGCAGGGACATGTTCACGGGCATTCCCATTCCCTGCTAGTTGTGCGGTGGGGTCGGACAACGGCAGTTGGCACGAGAACCACTGTCCGACAGACCCACTCACGTTCATCTCACGAGCGTCGTGGCGCACCCCGAGTGCCCGTGAAGATGTTTCTGGATCCCTCCGCCCGAGCCGCAAACTACTTCGCCATGTTGGCGAAGCGCGACAAATGCAGTTGGTGCGCAACGGTGATCGTCTTCGTCGGGCCGTTGCGGTGCTTGCCGAGAATCAGGTCCGCCTCGCCAGCGCGCGGGTCGTCGCGCTCGAACGCGTCCGGCCTGTGCAAGAGCAGCACCATATCGGCATCCTGCTCGAGCGAATTGTGAAGCGTAATCCCCTGTGCGACAAAGCAATGTGTGCCGGGCACCGTGCCGTCGTACACGTCCTGCATGCCGATGCTCTCGATCTCGACGATCGAATCCCAGTGCACGTCATTGGTCGCGAGGTCGTGCAGCTCAGCATCCTTGAGTAGCGCCGCCGCTCGGTGCAGACGCTTCCGGCCCGGCGCCGACTTCCACATCGTCGAACCGCAGAACTGCGTGCCCATCGCCGCCGCGAACTCTCGGTGCGTCATCTTCTGCTGCACCAAGACCTGCCGAACCCTGGCCCACACTGCGACCGGCACCGTGTCCGACGTGGCCCGTCGCTCGATCTGCGCCAGCTGCGTCAGCACTTCCCGAGCCGCGAAGAACTTCTCGCCGTGTGCGTCGACGACGTGGAGGAAGCGCACCTGGTTCTCGGCGCCGACGATCTGAAGGTGCCAGCTGTCGCGGTACCCGGCCTTGTGCGCCCGGTAAATACGGCTGAAGACGCCCAGCCGCAGCAGCAACTGCGCCACATCGTCCACGAGTCGACGGCTCGTCGATGCGTAGTAGACCCGCCCCTGCTGAACCTTGTAGTCCCAGCGGATCGAGCCGTCCGTCGACCACAGGTGCTGCAGGAACAACGCCACCTGATCGTTCGGGAGCGCGAAAACCTCGTCAGGTACGAACTTCTCGTGGCTCCGCTTGCCGAACAGCCCCAGCTTGTCCAGCCACGCCGCGATCGGGTTCCGCTTGCCGTGCGTCAGCCGGTACGGCGCCGGCAGTCGCAGTGTCGTCACTCGTGCCGCGGGGTACTCGTCGCGCACCGCCGTCACCCCGAAGTGCTGAGCCGCCTTCGTCACAGCCCGCAGGTTCTGCTCGTCGATGCTCGCGTATCGGATCGGCTGGCGCTTCACGCACGACCCGTCGCCGATCATGTGCGCCAGCATGACGATTTCGTCATCGGCCATCCGCTGCGTCTGCACCGGTTCGGGCACCCGACGCGGCACCGCCACCCGTGCCCCAACCTCAAGCTCACCCAGCGGCGTCCAGCCGTCCAGCGTCATGAACGGGTGGTTCGCCGTCGCCTCCACCTCCCGCCCCGACGCCAGGCGCACCTTGAACACCTCTTTGTGGCCGCTGTAGAACACGTTCGTCATCGGCCGCGCCACCATGCGCTTGCGCTCGTCCATCGACCACACCAGCGGCCGCTCGCCGGTGGCCATCAGTTCACCGAACGTGACCTCTGCGCCGTTGTCCGCCCGCAGGATTCGCGTGTTCGCCGTCAGGCAGCCCGATTCACGAAGGTCAGACACCATGGGCTTCTTGTCGGTGCGCTGCTCCGGCCCGCGGTTCAGCTGGCTGATCGCGATCACCGGCACATGGAGTTCTTTGGCCATCAGCTTCAGGCTTCGCGAGAAGTCCGACACCTCCTGCTGACGGGACTCGTACTTCTTGCCCGACGACATCAGCTGCATGTAGTCGACCACGATCATCCGCAGGCCGACCTTCTGGCTCAGCCGCCGTGCCTTGGCCCGGATCTCCATCATTGTCAGGTTCGGCGAGTCGTCGATGTAGAGCGGAGCCTCGCTGATCTCACTCATCCGCCGCGCCAGCCGCGTCCAGTCGTCGTCGCTCATCCGGCCCGAACGCATGTCGGCCAGCTTGATCTTCGCCTCGGCGGACAGCAGCCGCATCACGATCTCGGACTTGCTCATCTCCAGCGAAAAGATGACGCTCGGCAGCTGGTGCTTGATCGAGCAAGACCGCATGAAGTCCAGCCCGAGCGTCGAGTTGTGCGTCGGCACCATGCCGTGGCCGGCGAGATATAGGTGGCCCGGGTTGTCGACCTCCACGCACCGCACCGGGACTGTATCCACTCGCCGCACGGCGTCGATCTGCAGCACCGGCGCCATCAGGGCCGTTCCTCGCCGCCCGGCATAGGGCGCCATCGACCCCGCCGCGGCAACGGTGTCCACCCCGCTGCGCAACTCGACCGTCGTGCGCACCCCGTATCCCGTCGGCCACTGGTGCTGCCCATCGGCGACGATCACCGTTCCGTCGGAGAACTCGACCTCGTAGCAAGGCCTTGCCAGCATCACCTCGGTGGCCGCGACCACCCGCGTCGGCTCACCGTCGGCGCCCAGCAGCTCGTCGCCCACCGCCACGT
This sequence comes from Mycobacterium hippophais, assembly GCF_027529605.1. Classification (NCBI taxonomy): domain Bacteria; kingdom Bacillati; phylum Actinomycetota; class Actinomycetes; order Mycobacteriales; family Mycobacteriaceae; genus Mycobacterium; species Mycobacterium hippophais. Next base: position 192,221 of record NZ_JAPZPY010000006.1, read on the forward strand.
CGCCCATGGTCGTCCATCCCGACGGCGTCGGCAGCGGTGTGTCGAGGGCCAGCGCCTTCCCCACGCCCGGACGCGCCGCGATGATGATCATCTGCCCGGAGTGCAGCCCGTTGGTCACCTCGTCGAGTTCGGTGAAGCCCGTCGGAACACCGCGCGCAATACCGCCCTGCGAGGCGATCGCGTCGATCTCGTCCATCGTCGGCTGCAGCAGTTCCTCGAGGACGACGAAGTCCTCGGAGGCGCGCCGCTCGGTGACGTCGTAGATCTCGGCCTGCGCGCGGTCCACTACGTCGCTCACGTCGGCGCCGTCCGCGCCGGCGTAGCCGTACTGCACCACCCGGGTGCCCGCCTCCACCAGGCGGCGCAGCAACGCCTTCTCCGCCACGATGCCGGCGTAGTACCCGGCGTTCGCGGCCGTCGGAACCGTGGAGATCAGCGTGTGCAGGTACGGCGCACCACCGATGCGCCGCAGCAGGCTCCGGCGGTCCAGCTCTGCGGCGACGGTGACCGCGTCGGCGGGCTCGCCGCGGCCGTAGAGATCGAGGATCGCGTCATAGACGTTCTGGTGCGCCGGCCGGTAGAAGTCGCCGGGCCGCAGCTTCTCGAGCACGTCGGCGATCGCGTCCTTGCTCAGCAGCATTCCGCCCAGTACTGCCTGCTCAGCGGCGGCGTCCTGCGGCGGTTGGCGGCCGAAGTCCTCGCTGGGCGGGGCGCCATCCATGCCCGAATGCCCGAGGTCGTCGACCACAGCCACGGCGCCACCCTCCCCCAGATCGGCTCGAACGCAGGTTCGATCGTTGTCTATCGCGACTGTAAGGTCGCCCCCCGACAACTCACGTCGGCGAACCCCCGAACCGCTCCGCGCACGATCACGTTAGGCGTTGCTGGGGGCACCCGATACCCGCCCTGTGCATAGACCTGTGGATGGTGTGTGGATATCGCTGGACGGCCATGTTGAGTCGCTGGGGACAACCTGTGGAATCTCGTTCGTTATCCGGATAAATCCGCAGATAAGCGCATCACAGGGGACGTGCAGTGTTGTGGATGGAAAGTTCTTCGGCGTGTCGTGCCGGGTTGCCGACTCGGGCGTGTTGTGTTTCGCCCCAGCGCCACCGAGGTTAACGGCCGGTTATCTTCGCTGTGCGCGACCAATAGCACATTGTTCGCCAGCGCGCACAGCTACGCCCGGGCCGGGACCTCGAGGGTCCCAACCCGGGCGTATTGTCGCGTGCGTTATTACTGGGCGACGACGTTGAGCGTGACGGTGGCCTGGACGTCGGGGTGCAGACGCACGGTCACCGGGTGCTCGCCGAGCGCCTTGATGTGGGCCTTGGGCAGCGACACGGTCCGCTTGTCGAGGTTCGGGCCGCCGGCCTTCTTGATCGCCGCCACGACGGACGTCGCGGTGACCGAACCGAACAGCTTGCCGGTCTCGGCCGAGGCGTTGACGGGCAGATCCACCGTGTCGAGGCCCTCGAGCGCGATCTTGAGCTCGTTGGCGTGCTCCAGACCGCGAACCGTCTTCAGCTCGCGGGCCCGGCGGATCTCGTCGGCCTGTCGTTCGGCGCCGCGCGACGCGGCGATGGCCAGACCACGGGGCAGCAGGAAGTTGCGGCCGTAGCCGTCCTTGACCTCGACGGTGTCCCCGGGCACGCCCAGGTTGTCGACGTCAGCAGTGAGAATGAGCTTCATCTCTTCAGTCTTTCGTTCTATCGGGCCGGGACTACCGCGTCGACGCGCTGAACGGCAGCAGCGCGACCTCGCGGGCGTTCTTGACCGCGATCGCGATGTCGCGCTGGTGCTGGACGCAGTTGCCGGTCACGCGGCGGGCACGGATCTTGCCGCGCTCACTGATGTAGGTACGCAGCAGCTGCGTGTCCTTGTAGTCGATGATCTGGTTCTTGCCCTTCTTGGAGCAGAACACGCACTTGCGGGTCTTGACCGGCTTCTCGGGTGCCGGCCGCCGCTTGGTGGAGGACTTGGCCATGTGTCTTTCTCTTTCTCAAAGTTCGCGGATCGCAGTCCGCTGATATGTGTTGTCTAGAAGGGCGGTTCGTCGTCCGCGCCGGAGAATGAACCCGACGCAGGCGCGCTGCCCCACGGATCGTCTTTGGGCTCGGCCGGGCGCGAGTTGCCGCCACCGCCACTGCCGCCGCTGGAACCGAAGCCGCCGCCACCACCGCCGCCGCTGCGGCTGGCCTTGTTGACCTTGGCGGTCGCGTAGCGCAGCGACGGGCCGATCTCGTCGACCTCGAGCTCCACCACGGTGCGCTTCTCACCCTCGCGCGTCTCGAACGAGCGCTGCTTGAGCCGGCCCTGCACGATCACCCGCGAACCGCGGGTGAGGCTCTCGGCCACGTTCTCCGCGGCCTCGCGCCAGATGTTGCAGCGCAGGAACAACGCCTCGCCGTCTTTCCATTCGTTGGTCTGACGGTCGAACATGCGCGGGGTCGACGCGACCGTGAAGTTCGCGACGGCCGCGCCCGACGGGGTGAACCGCAGTTCGGGGTCGGCGGTCAGGTTTCCGATGACCGTGATGACGGTGTCACCAGCCACGAAGTCCTCCTGTTGGTTGTCAGCTCTTCGCGCAAGCGCTCATCGCGGGCGGTGTACGCGTTGGACAGCAGTCGCAGGCGAGCCTACGGAACTGCCCCGACGCGCACAGGCCGTCAAGCGACTTAGTGCTTGTCGGTCCGCATCACCTTGGTCCGCAGCACGGACTCGTTCAGGTTGAGCTGGCGATCCAGCTCGGACACCGTGGCCGGCTCGGCCTTCACGTCGACGATGGCGTAGATGCCCTCGGCGTGCTTGGCGATCTCGTAGGCCAGGCGGCGCCGGCCCCAGATGTCGACCTTGTCGACCGTGCCGCCGTCCTTGCGGATGACGTTCAGGAACGTCTCCAGCGAGGGGGACACTGTCCGCTCATCGAGCGTGGGGTCGAGGATGACCATGATTTCGTATGGACGCATAAGGAACCCATCACCTCCTATGGTCGTGTGCGGCCACGGACTGTCCGTGGCAGGAGGGTCGCCTGCGTCGGCAACCGGCCCAGGCTACAGGACAGCGGCCTGAGCTGCGAAATCCGTGCACGGCCACCCGGTCGACCGCCGATAGGCTGGCCTCACGCGTCGTCGAGGGGGTTGAGTGAACTATCCGTACGGGCCCTACGGTCAGGGAACTCCGGGACAGCCCGGCTACCCGCAGCAGGGCTACCCGCAGCAACCCGGCTATCCGCAGCAGCCCGGCTACCCACAGCAGGGCTATCCGCAGCACGGCTACTCCGGCGGTTATCAGTACCCACCGAGGCGGCCCGCCGGTCCGAGCGGCGGCACGGCGAACGCCGCGGCTGTGCTCGCAGGACTCGGCGCGCTCGCCATGCTCGGCTTCGGCATGCTGGTACTGACGGCGGCCGGCTCGCCCGATCCCCGCCCAACTTTGGGCACCACACCGTCACGCTCCTTCAACGCGGGCGACGTGATCTTCGTCATCGTCGGCGTGGCCGTCATCGTCGCCGGGATCATGCTGGCGGTCGGAGCCCTGACGCTGTTTCAGCGCAAGATGGTGGGCCGATGGCTCGTGGTCGCCGGCTGCGCCATCGCCATCCTCACGAGCGTGCTGTTCGTGATTCTCTTCATGACACTTCTGAGCAAAGCCGACGGTGAAGCCGCCGCAGCCGGAGCCATCGTCGCCATCTACGGCGGCCCCGTCTTCCTCGGAGTCGCGTTTCCGGTCCTGACGCTCGTGCTGGCACTGCGGCCGTCGACCGCCGCGTGGATCCGCGCGAGACCGAATGTGCCTGCGGCCTACCGCGGCTGAGCGGCCGCCCGCCGAGTGTGAATCCCTGGCGAGAAAAGTCCCCGAAAGTCGCCGACGTTTCACACTCGCGGCAGGAAGGCCGTCAGGCGTCGACGGTCGCCCGGTCCGACAGCGGCGGCTGGGACGGCCCGATCCGCGGGTGCGGCCGCAGCCAGTCGGGCAACCAGCGTGGCGGCGCGTCCGGAGCCCCGTCGAACACCCCACCCGCAGGGTCGTCGACCCGTCCGCCGTATCGCACCAGGTCGAGCTGCGGCCGGTAGATCTGCCGGATCACCAACGCGCACAACGCGATCACTGCGATGTCGCGTAGCAGCACCGTCGTGGTGAACCACTGCTCGGGCAGTCCGCGGTTCTGCTCGCCGTAGAGGTACAGCATCCGGGGCACCCACACCAGAGCGTCGATCGTCATCCATGCCAACAGGATTCGCCGGTGCGGTAACGCGAGCACCGCCAGCGGCACCAGCCACAGGGAGAACTGCGGACTCCACACCTTGTTCGTCAGCAGGAACGCCGCGACCACCAGGAACGCCAACTGCGCCACCCGCGGACGCTGCCGCGCCGTCAGCGCGATGTACCCGATCGCGATGCAGCACGACGCGAACAACACGAAGGTGACGGTGTTCAACACCGTCGGCGGTTCCCAGAACCCCAGCCCCTGGTCGAAGCCCCGCCAGTCGGTGAACGACTTCACCACGTTGTACAGCGAATCCATGTCGTCGCCGCGACGGGTGTTGAGCCGGAAGAACTCCGACCAGCCGCGCGGGAACAGCACCATGATCGGGAGGTTGACCAGCAGCCACGTCAGCGCCGCCGTGCCCGCGGTCTTGGCCACCTCCCGCATCCGGCCCGTGCGCAGCGCCAGCAGCACCAGCGCCACCAGCAGCAGCAGCGGATAGAGCTTCGCCGCCACGCCGAGCCCGATCAACACCCCGGCGAGCACCGGTCTTCGGCGCGCCCAGGCCAGCATCGCGCCCACTGCGAACGCCGTGGCCAGCGCGTCGAAGTTGGTGAAGATCTGGAAGATCAGCAGCGGCGACGCCGCCACCAGCGCGGCGTCCCACACCCGGCGGCCCGCCAGCTGCGACGTCGCCCACACCGTCGCCAACCACGCCAGCGCCAGCCCGAACGCGGCGATGTTGAAGAACATCACCACCTCGGCGATCAGCGGCAGCGACACCGTCGCCGACACCGCCGTGTACGTCTTCGCCAGCGCCATCGACAAGTACTGGTAGAGGCCGGTGAGCACCGGATACTCCATGTAGCGCACCGCGATCTCGCCGTTGTACTGGATGCGCGGTTCATCCGACGCGTCGGTCTCGATCCAGCTCGACTTGTACGGGAACTTGCCCTGATTCAGCAGTTCGGCGGTGTAGAGCGGCACCGTGTCGGAGTAACAGAGCTCGTAGTAGGCCCTGTTGTTCTGCCAGTTGGCCACCCGCTGATCGGCGGGCCCGTCGCCGACGGTCTGCAGGCACGCCGCCTTGGTGGTGTAGCCCAACGCCATGAACACCACCGCGATCGCGAGCATCACCCGAAGCGGCGTGAAGAACCGCTGCCGCCCGATCAGCGCGTGCCGGCCCACCGGCCCACCCACGACACCGGACAGCGCCGCGCCGAGAATGTCGTTGCGGCTGGGCAGGTCGCGGTCGTCGGCGCTGCGGCGGTCGTCGGCCAGCGGCGCCGGGGACTCGGCTGAGCCGGCGGACACCGGTCCCTCGGCATCCGTCACCGCGGCGTCGTCCGTCACGGGGCGGCGTCCGTCACGGAGGCGGCGGCTGGCCGGGGAATCCTGGCGCGCCGGGCGGCGGCGGAACGGCCGCACCCGGATCGGGCACCGGGGTCGGCGCACCCGGCACGGGCGGCGCACCCGGCACGGGCGGCGCACCCGGCACAGGCGGACCGATCGGGACGGTGCTGGGCGGGCCGATCGGGATGGTGATGCCCGGCGCGACCTCGAGCGTCGGCTGGATGACGGTCATCGACGGCGTCGGCGGGACGGTCGACGACGGGGGCGGCGGAGCCTGCGGCACGCCGGCGTAGCCGCCGATCTCCTCGGGCTTGGGGAACGACTCCTCTTCGGTGTCCTCCAGCGCGCCGTCCATCGTCTCTTTCCAGATGTCCGACGGCAGACCGGATCCGTAGATCGCCGACCCGCCCGACGTCTGCAGGGGCTTGGTGCCCTCGGTGGTACCGACCCAGACCGCCGTCGACAGCGACGGCGTGAATCCCACCATCCAGGCGTCCCGGTTGTCGCCGGTGTCACCCAGCTGCACGGTGCCCGTCTTCGCCCCCGAGGGTCGGCCGCCGGCCAGGTTGTGGCCGTTGGAGTAACCCGCGATCGGCTGCATCGCCGAGATCGCGTTGTCGGCGACGTTCTTGTCGATGCGCTGCTCGCCGTCGTTGCTCTCCTGCGAGGCGTCGAAGAGCACGTCGCCCTGGGAGTTGACCACCTTCTGCACGAAGTGCGGCTTGCGGTAGACGCCCGACGCCGCGATCGTCGCGTACGCCGACGCCATATCGAGCACCCGGGTCTGGTACTGCCCGAGCACGATGCCGTTGTTCGGCGGGCCGCCCTGGCCGTCCTCGCTCAAGGTGTGCTCGACGCCGGGGAAGCTCTCCGCGACGCCGGCCTGGTGCGCGGCGTCGGCCACGTCCTGCGGGCCGTTCTTCAGCTTCAGCATCAGCCGGTAGTAGCTGGTGTTCAGCGACCGCTTGAGCGCCTCGGCGATGTTGCAGGTGCCGCAGCTGTTGCCCTCGACGTTGCTGATCTCGATGCCGTTGACGCTCACCGGTGAGCTGTCGACCTGATAGCCGAGGCCGATCCCCTGCTGCAGCGCGGCGATCAGCGCGAACACCTTGAACGACGAACCGGTCTGCAGCCCCGCCTGCGCGAAGTCGAAGCCGTTGGCGTCCGAACCGCCGTAGTAGGCCCTGACCCCGCCGGTCTTCGGGTCGATCGACACCACCGCCGAGCGCATGTCCGGATCCTGACCGTCCAGGTTCTCGGTGACCGCCTCCTCGGCGGCCCTCTGCGCCTTCGGGTCGATGGTGGTGGTGATCTGCAGGCCCTCGGTGTTGAGCGTCTGCTCGTTGATGTCGAACAGTTCCAGCAGTTCCTTGGTCACCTGGCGCTCGATCAGACCGTTGGGCCCGGTGGTCTGGTTCTGCGCGCGCGCCTGCTCCGGCGGCACCGTCGGCGGAAACACCTGGGCGGCCCGGTCGGCGGCCGACAGCGCACCGATCTCGACCATGCCGTCGAGCACCCAGTTCCACCGCTCCGCGGCGCCCTCGGGATCGACCGCGGGATCCAGCGTCGACGGCCGTTGGATGAGCGCGGCCAGCAGTGCGCTCTCGGCCACCGTCAGCTGCTCGACGGGCTTGCCGAAGTAGGCGGTGGACGCGGCCGCCACGCCGTAGGCGCCCCGGCCGAAGTAGATGATGTTCAGGTAGGACTGCAGCACCTGGTCCTTGGACCACTCACTCGACATCTTCGTCGAGATGACCAGTTCCTTGGCCTTGCGCGTGACACCGCCCAGCCCGGAGCGCTCCGAACCGACGAGCGCGTTCTTCACGTACTGCTGGGTGATCGTCGAGCCGCCCTGCACGTCGCCGCCGAAGATGTTGTTCTTGAAGGCGCGCAGGAACCCGGTGAAGGAGAAGCCGGGATTGGAGTAGAAGTCGCGGTCCTCGGCGGCCATCACGGCGTCGCGCATCGAGACCGGGATCTGGTCGATGGTGACGTCGACACGGTTGCCCTCCGGCGGCACGATCTTGGCGAGTTCGCTGCCGTCGCTGGCCAGGATCGTCGACACCTGATTCGTCCGGATGTCGCCGGGTTTGGGCACGTCGACGATCATGTAGGCCATGCCGAACGTGATCAGCGGCAGCAGGATCAGCACCGCGGCGGCCACGATCAGCCCGCGCCGCACCCACCTCCAGTTGATCTGCTCACGCCAGCTCGGCGTCCCGCCGGGAGGCGGGTCCGACGGCCCGTCACCACTGCCGCGGCCCCGGCGGCGCGGCGGCGGTGGCGGAGGCGTGCCGTCTAGGGCGGCCTTCACCACGTCGATGGGATCGCGCGTCGGCGGCGCACCGGCGTGGACGACCGGCAGCACCGCCGTCATCCCGTCGTCGGCGGGCGCCCCTGAACGCGGGCGGCGCGGACGGTCGGGCGGACCGGGCCGGCGGGCCGGGCCCTGACCGGGCCGCGGGGAACGCCCCCACGGCGGCGGACCACTCGGAGAACCAGGTGTAGGCGCACCGCCGCGCTCAGCCGCCTGCCCCTTGCGGGGATCGCTGGCTGACCGGTCGTGGCGCCCTTCGCTATTCACTGGCCGTGCGCGCACGACTGCGCGCCGTTCGGGTGCCGCGCGACTTCTTCGGGGGCGGAATCGCGCCGAGCACATATGACTTCACCAGGTGATTCCACTCGCAGGTCCGGCATACCTCCACCACGTGTACCGAGAATTCGTCGAATCGGGTCGCCAGCAGCACGAGCTCCTCGGCGGTACGCGCCGACCCCGACACCGCGCCGAGGTGATCGCCGAACACCCACGACACCAGGGTCAGCTGCTCCTTGCGACAGATCGGGCACATCACCGAGCTCTGCTTGCCATGGAACTTCGCGGCCCGCAGCAGATAAGGATTGGCGTCGCAGACCTCCGAGACACCGGTGCGGCCCGAGTACACCTCGGCCAGCAGAGACCGCCGCCGAAGGGCGTAGTCCACCACCTGTCGCTGCAGTCGCACGGAGACCAGAGTACGTCGGGGCCACGACCACCGAAGGCCGACTGCATCGGCACGTCCGGGTTGACCCGTCTGGACTGCGCCGATGGCCCTACGATCATCGTCGTGGCGACAGCGGGATCGGGGCGGCGGACGTCTGGCACCCGAGCGAGGGACACCGACCGGAACGACACGTGCAAGGTGCTCGACACCGCGCTGGCCGAAGGACAGCTGTCGATGACCGAGCACGGCGAACGGGTGAAGGCCGCCACCAATGCCGCCACCCTCGGCGACCTGCAGGCGTTGATGAGCGATCTGCAGACCGCCGCACCGGCGCAGATGCGCGATCTCAAGGAGCCCCGCAAGCTGCCCCAGCCCGGCACCGGCGCCGGCTGGGGCCTGCGCCTCGCCACCGCCGCGGTGCTGGTGGTCTTCGGCATCGCCGTCGGCTGGGGGCTGTACGGCAACACCAGTTCGCCACTGAGCTTCGAGACCGATCCTGGCGCGAAGGCCGACGGCATACCGGCGCGTGTGCTCACCCCGCCGCGGCAGCTGCTGTCACTCGGCGGCATCAACGGCCTCTTCGAGCAGATGCGCAAGAAGTTCGGCAACACCGAGGGCTTCGACCTCGACATCCGGCCCGACCAGGCCTATCTGCGGATCCCCGACCCCCGCGACGCCCGCCGCACGCTGCAGTACACCTACAGCGGCGGCTGGAGTGACGATCCGTCGGAGACCAACACCGCCGACGCCGCCCGCCCGATCGACCTGGCCAGGTTCAACGTCGAGGCGGTGCTCGGGGCGATGCGCGGCGGACCGCAGACGGTCGGCCTGCCGGCCAACGATCCGGCCGAACTGCGGCTGGACATCAGTCCCTCCAACGATCCGCTCACGCCCGGCGACGTCAAGCTCATGGTCTACGTGGACGGCGAGTTCAAAGACGGGCACTTCACGCTCACCCCCGACGGCGAACTCAAGGACGTCTACCCAGCTTCCTGACGCCCGTGCGGGTGAACCGCGGGTGAACGAATGTGCGCGCTGATGTAGCGGTATATATATCGGCGCGATACAGTTGGCCGAGGTGTTGAAGCGTCGTAACGGCGCGAGCAAATTTCTGCCGAAGGGGGTGAATCGATGCTGGAGCTCGCCATTCTGGGCCTTCTGCTCGAGTCGCCCATGCACGGCTACGAGTTGCGCAAACGCCTGACCGGTTTACTCGGCGCTTTCCGGGCGTTCTCCTACGGTTCGCTCTACCCGGCGCTGCGGCGCATGCAGGCCGACGGCCTCATCGCCGAGGACGCCGCGCCCGAGGGCACGCTCACGCGCCGCCGCGCACGGCGGGTCTACCGGCTCACCGACACCGGTAAGGCGCGGTTCACCGAACTCGTCGCCGACACCGGTCCCCAGAACTACTCCGACGACGGATTCGGAGTGCACCTGGCCTTCTTCAACCGCACCCCGGCCGAGGCCCGGATGCGGATCCTCGAGGGGCGCCGTCGTCAGGTGGAGGAACGCCGGGAAGGCCTGCGTGAAGCAGTTGCACGGGCCAGCAGCTCATTCGATCGCTATACCCGCCAGCTGCATCAGCTCGGGCTGGAGTCCAGCGAACGAGAAGTGAAGTGGCTCAACGAGCTGATCGCGGCAGAACGTCAGGGCCAGGGGCGCGCTGACAACGCGTGAGAAACCAATACAGCTGAGCAGTACCGAATTCAGTATCGAGAGGGAGAACGTCGTCATGACTGAGAACACCGAAGTCAGGGTCGCCATCGTCGGTGTGGGCAATTGCGCGTCCTCATTGGTGCAGGGCGTGCAGTACTACCACGATGCCGATGAGACGGCCACCGTGCCCGGTCTGATGCACGTCAAACTCGGCCAGTACCACGTGCGCGACGTCAAGTTCGTCGCCGCATTCGACGTCGACGCCAAGAAGGTCGGGTTCGACCTGTCCGAGGCGATCTTCGCGTCGGAGAACAACACGATCAAGATCGCCGACGTGCCGCCGACCAACGTGACGGTGCAGCGCGGCCCGACGCTCGACGGGATCGGCAAGTACTACGCCGAGACCATCGAGGTGTCCGACACCGAGGCCGTCGACGTCGTCAAGGCGCTCAAAGACGCCCGCGTCGACGTGCTGGTGTCCTACCTGCCGGTGGGCTCCGAAGAGGCCGACAAGTTCTACGCCCAGTGCGCGATCGACGCCGGCGTGGCATTCGTCAACGCGCTGCCGGTGTTCATCGCCAGCGACCCGGTGTGGGCGAAGAAGTTCGAGGACGCCGGTGTGCCGATCGTCGGCGACGACATCAAGAGCCAGGTCGGCGCCACCATCACCCACCGCGTGATGGCCAAGCTGTTCGAGGACCGCGGCGTGCAGCTCGACCGCACGATGCAGCTCAACGTCGGCGGCAACATGGACTTCCTCAACATGCTCGAGCGTTCGCGGCTGGAGTCCAAGAAGATCTCCAAGACCCAGGCCGTCACCTCCAACCTGCAGCGCGAGTTCAACACCAAGGATGTCCACATCGGACCGTCCGACCACGTCGGCTGGCTCGACGACCGCAAGTGGGCCTACGTGCGCCTCGAGGGCCGCGCCTTCGGTGACGTGCCGCTGAACCTGGAGTACAAGCTCGAGGTGTGGGACTCGCCGAACTCCGCCGGCGTCATCATCGACGCGGTGCGCGCCGCCAAGATCGCCAAGGACCGCGGCATCGGCGGCCCCGTCGTCGCCGCCTCGGCGTACCTGATGAAGAGCCCGCCGCAGCAGCTGCCGGACGACATCGCCCGCACGCAGCTCGAGAGCTTCATCGAAGGCTGAATTCTTTCGCGATTTGTGGAGTCCCGCCCGCGCTCAGCGCGGCTGGGGCTCCACATTTCGCGTTATAGGGTCGTGGCGTGATCACCGACGATCAACTGCCGACGCTCGACGAGTTCGCGCTGCTGCCCGAGAACGCCGAGCAGGCGGGCGTCTCCGAGATTCCTCCGGCGCAGCGCGTCGACCGCGGCGGGATCAGCGCGCTGAAGTTCGGCGACGCACCGCCGCGCGTGGTGTTCCTGCACGGCGGCGGGCAGAACGCGCACACCTGGGACACCGTGATCCTGGGACTGGGGCAACCCGCCCTGGCAATCGACCTGCCCGGCCACGGCCGGTCCGCGTGGCGCGAGGACGGCGACTACGGCCCGCGGGAGAACGCCGTCGCGATCGCGCCGGTGCTGCGTGAGCTCGCGGCGTCGGCCGACCTGATCGTCGGGATGTCGCTCGGCGGCCTCACCGCCATCCGGCTGGCCGCCGCCGAACCCGACCTCGTGCCCCGGCTGGTGCTGGTCGACGTCACGCCGTCGGCGCCCGAGCGGCACACCGAGATGACCGATGCGCAGAAGGGCACCGTCGCGCTGGTCCAGGGTGACCGCACCTTCCCGAGCTTCAAGGCGATGCTCGACGTCACCGTCGCCGCGGCCCCGCATCGCGACCCGAAATCGTTGCGGCGCGGCGTGTTCCACAACACGAAGCAGCTCGACGACGGCACCTGGACGTGGCGGTACGACTCCTTCCGCACCGGCGACGGCTTCGAGGGGCTGTGGGACGACGTCCCCGCCCTGACCATGCCCACCACGCTGGTGCGCGGCGCGAACTCGCACTTCGTCAACGACGAGGACGCCGAGGCGTTCAGCCGCAACGCACCCGGCTTCCTACGCACCGTCGTCGTCGCCGATTCCGGGCACTCGGTGCAGGGCGACCAGCCGCTCCGACTGATCGAGATCCTGCGCGAAGAGCTCGCGTAGTCCACTACTCACGTCGTGCGGGTGCCGCCGTGTGATCGTCGGGAGACGATCGACGGGAGCGAACATGACCGCCAGTGGATGCGCGCAGTGACCGCCATGGAGGGCCGCTGGCGCCACTCCTTCGAAGAGGACCACGAAGGCATCCGGGTGTACCGACCCGACGACTACGACTTCCCGCCGTCCCGCCGCCGCGGCGGCGTCGAGTTCGGCGCCGACGGCACCTTCCTCGACTGGGGTCCGTCGACGCCCGACGTCAACGGCAGGCCCGGCTCGTGGACCGTCGACGCGGCGATGCGGCAACTCGAGCTGACCATCGGCGACTGGCACCGTGTCATCGAGGTGGTCTGCCTACGGGCCGACCGGCTCGAGCTCCGCATCCGCACGCCGTGAGGGCCACACGTCGCCTGCTGTTCACCCAATGCTTCCCGGACGTCGACCCGCCTGCCGTAGGTTTCGGCTGGTCCCGACCGCCCAGCCCGCGGCCGGTGAGTGGAAGGAAACTGCCCCCATGGCGCTTGTGCCACTGAACCTGTTCGTCTCCCACGACGGCCGGTCCTCGCGACAACACATCACCTGCCGCTACAAGTGCGGTGACGCCTGCTCCAAGCCTGCGCCGAACACCAGCGACAACGAGTACTTCGGCGACATCGTCAAGGCGGTCTCCCGCCGCTCGATGATCCGGGCCACCGGCGTGACCGTGCTGGCCGTCGGCGCGGGATCCGTGCTCGCGGCCTGCGGCACCGAGGATGCGCCCCAGGGCTCCCCCACCACGTCCGCTCCACCCGAGACGCCGCCGGGGATGAAGTTCAGCGCCGTCGCCCCCAACAGCGAGGACGCCGTCGTCGTGCCCGAGGGCTATCAGCAGGGCGTCGTGATCAGCTGGGGCGACCCGGTGCTGCCCGGTGCGCCGAAGTTCGACGTCACCAAGCAGACCGCCGCCGCCCAGCGCGGACAGTTCGGCTTCAACAACGACTTCGCCGCGCTGCTCCCGGTTGACGGCACACCCGGCCACTTCCTGCTGGTCACCAACTTCGAGTACGTCACGCCGCAGTTCATGTTCCCCGGCTACAAAGCCGACGCCCCGACGCGCGAGCAGTTCGACATCGAGATCGCCGCGATCGGCATGGGCGTCGTCGAGGTCGAGCGGGCGCCCGGCGGCGGCCTGCGCCCGGTGATGGGCCGCTACAACCGCCGCATCACCGCCGACACCCCATTCACGCTGACCGGCCCCGCCGCGGGCACCGACTTCGTCAAGACGGCGGCCGACCCGACCGGCCGGACCGTGCTCGGCACGTTCGCCAACTGTGCCGGCGGCGTCACCCCGTGGGGCACCGTGCTGTCCGGCGAGGAGAACTTCCACTCCTACTTCGGGGCGGCGGAGGGTTCACCGAAGCCCAGCCCGGTGGACGCCGACCGCCAGGACCGCTACGGCGTCGCGCTCGAGCCGTCCGAACTGCTGTGGGAGACCTTCGATCCGCGCTTCGACGTGGCCAGGACGCCCAACGAGGTGAACCGCTTCGGCTACGTCGTCGAACTCAATCCGTGGGACCCGGCGTCCACGCCGGTGAAGCACTCCGCGATGGGCCGGCTCAAGCACGAGGGCGCCAACATCTACGTCACCGGCGACGGTTCCGTGGTCGCCTACACCGGCGACGACGAACGCTTCGACTACATGTACAAGTTCGTCTCGAGCCGCAAGATCCAGCCCGGTCGCGAGCCGGCCGCCATGGCCAACAACATGGCCATCCTCGACGAGGGCACGCTGTACGTCGCCAAGTTGACCAGCGACATCCCGGCCGGCGAGATCGACGGGTCGGGCAAGCTGCCGGCCAAGGGTTCGTTCAGCGGCACCGGCACGTGGCTGCCGCTGCTGCGCTCGGGCCCCAACGGGCAGGCCGAGTCGCTGGTGCCCGGGATCACCGCGCAGGAGGCGGCGGTGTTCACCCGGATGGCCGCCGACAAGGCCGGCGCCACCAAGATGGACCGCCCGGAGGACTTCGAGGCCGACCCGAAGACGGGCAAGGTCTACGTCGCGCTGACCAACAACGACGAGCGCGGCGCGCCGGGTGAGGCGCCGGTCGATGCGGCCAATCCGCGCAACGACAACAAGAGCGGGCAGGTCCTCGAGATCACCGACAACCACACCGGCACCGACTTCACCTGGGACTTGCTCCTGGTGTGCGGTGACCCCGCCGCGGCCGACACCTACTTCGCCGGGTTCGACAAGACGAAGGTCAGCCCGATCTCGTGCCCGGACAACCTGGCGTTCGACAGCCACGGCAACCTGTGGATCTCCACCGACGGCAACGCGCTGGACTCCAACGACGGCCTGTTCGCCGTCGCCCTTGACGGGCCCAACCGCGGGGAGACCAAGCAGTTCCTCACCGTGCCGCTCGGCGCGGAGACCTGCGGCCCGGTGATCACCGACGACCTCGTCACCGTCAGCGTTCAGCATCCCGGCGAGTTCGACGACAACAGCATCGACAACCCGAAGTCCCGTTGGCCGGAGGGCGGCAACGGCACGGCGCGGCCGTCGGTGGTCGCGGTGTGGAAGGCCGACGGCCAAATCGGCGTGTGAGCGGCGGGCCGCTAGCATCGGCGGATGTCACCGGCAGGGCTCGTCAGCATCGATCTCGCCCATGAGGGCAATGAGGCGTCGGACCTCGTGCACGTCGACAACGACGCGCTGCTGGACGCACACGGCTGGGACCTCGGCTTCTGGACCGTGCTCGACGAAGGTGCGGCCGAGGACTGCATTGCCGTGCTCGGCCACGCCCGCGGCGCGGCGCCGGACAGCGGCTGGGACATCCACCCGCTGCCTGCCGTCGCCGGCCGGGAGAAGGGGCGCACCGAGGACGCCGAAGCGGTCGCGCGGCACGCCGGCTGGGTCTACGTGGTGGGGTCGCACTACGGGTCCAAGGGCGGACCACTGCAGGCCAAGCGCGCCTTCATCGCCCGCTTCGACGAACAGTCGATCGACCGCACAGTGCCCGAAGCCGAGTTGCCCCTTGACATCCGGCGCAACAAGTTCGGGCTGCACCGGCTGATCAACGATGCGCTCGACGCGTCCCACGTCGTCGCGATCACCCCGGGCGACACCGTGCGCACCCGCTTCATCGCCAGCACCATCGAACGCGGCACCCAGCGCGACAAGAGCTGGGTCGACCGGTTGACCGAGCGCGACGTGCCGATCAACATCGAGGGCGCCGCCTTCCGCCCGAACGGCAATCTCTTGCTGGCACTGCGCTTCCCGTCGACCGCGGAAGGAGAGCCGATCCTCGTCGAGCTGTCCGGCGTGCCCGCCATGTTCGACGGTGAGGCCGACGCGCCGACCGTCGTCCGGGTCTGGGAACTGGCCGGGGTGTCCCCACCGGGCGCGCTCGTCGGCTTCCGTGCCCTGTCCCGGTCGGGCGACGACGTCTACGACGCGATCGTCGGCTCGATCGACGCGACCGGCAAGGGCTCGGTGCTGCTCGAAGATCACCCCGAGGGCGCCGACGCCCACTGTTCGCACTGGCGCTTCACCCTGCCCGGTGACGACCAGCCCGCAGGCGCCGTGCACGCCGAGCTGGTTCGCGACTTCCCCGACCTCCGCAACGTCGAAGGCCTCGCCGTCGAAGGCGGACAGACCTACTACGTCACCGACGAAGACCATCGAATCCAGCTGCGATTCGGCTGAACGTCGCGGCGCCCGCTGTCCGGCAGCGGTTACCGTGGCGAGGTGACCTCAGCCTCAACCCGCCCCGTGCGCATCGGCGTTCAGCTCCAGCCCCAGCACTCCCCCGAATACCGCCACATCCGCGACGCCGTCCGGCGCTGCGAGGACATCGGCGTCGACGTCGCCTTCAACTGGGACCACTTCTTCCCCCTCTACGGCGACCCCGAGGGCGCGCACTACGAATGCTGGACCATGCTCGCCGCGTGGGCCGAGCAGACCTCGCGCATCGAGATCGGCGCGCTGGTGAGCTGCAACTCCTACCGCAACCCGGAACTGCTCGCCGACATGGCGCGCACCGTCGACCACATCTCCGAAGGCCGGCTGATCCTCGGCATCGGTTCGGGCTGGAAGCAGAAGGACTACGACGAGTACGGCTACGACTTCGGCACCGCGGGCAGCCGGTTGAACGACCTCGCGGCGGCGCTGCCGCGCATCAAGTCCCGGCTGGCCAAGCTGAACCCCGCGCCCACCCGAGACATCCCGATCCTGATCGGCGGGCAGGGCGAGAAGAAGACGCTGCGCATGGTCGCCGAGTACGCCGACATCTGGCACGGCTTCACCGACCGCAGCACCTACCCCGGCAAGGCCGAGGTGCTCGACCGGCACTGCGCCGACGTCGGCCGCGAACCGTCGACCGTCGAACGCTCCTCCGGTGTGCCCGAACGCGGACACGACGCGATGCTCGCCGAGGCCGACGCGCTCGTCGGGCTGGGCGTCACCCTGCTCACCATCGGCGTCAACGGCCCCGACTACGACCTGTCAGCCGCCGAGGCGCTGTGCCGGTGGCGCGACGAGCGGGCGGCCTGACCTCGGCCGCCTGACCCCGTGAGACACTGAGCGCCAGCCGACTGGGGGGTCAGCGCGAATGCCGAAGAAGTACGGGGTCAAAGAGAAGGACCAGGTTGTCGCGCACGTCATCAACCTGGTGATGACGGGCAAGCTGCGCGGCGGTGACCGCATCGACCGCAACGAGATCGCCAAGGACCTCGGCCTGAGCCGGGTGCCGATCCAGGAGGCGATGGTGCAACTCGAGCACGACGGCATCGTGTCGACCAGGTACCACCGCGGCGCGTTCGTCGAGCCGTTCGACGAGGCCGCATTGCGCGAACACCACGAGCTCTACGGGATCCTCAACGGCCTCGCCGCCGCGCGTGCCGCGACGGACCCCACGCCGCGGGTGCTCGCCCGGCTCGACAGCGCGCT
This sequence comes from Mycobacterium hippophais, assembly GCF_027529605.1. Taxonomy (NCBI): domain Bacteria; kingdom Bacillati; phylum Actinomycetota; class Actinomycetes; order Mycobacteriales; family Mycobacteriaceae; genus Mycobacterium; species Mycobacterium hippophais. The sequence continues at coordinate 209,460 of NZ_JAPZPY010000006.1, forward strand.
GCACACGCTGCGTTCGGCGAAGGATCCGAGGTCGTTCCAGGAAGCCTGCTGGCACTACCGCGACACCGTCAACGACGAGTACGCCGGCCCTCGGCTGCAGGCCGCGATCCGGGCTGCGCAGAGCTTCGCACCGTCGGAGTTCTGGACCACCTACCCGAAGAGCAAGCAGGAATTCCTGCCCGGCTACGAGGACGAGAACCGCGCGATCCGCGACGGCGACCCCGACGCGGCGCGGGCGGTGTGGGCGCACCGGGCGGAGCTGATGGCCACGATCATGATCGCCGAGCTGACCCGCCGCGGCGTCCTGGGCGACTTGCGATCGCATTGAGGCCTACCGGCGCACCCTGAGGCGGGCGGCCGATAGGTTGCCTTCATGAGCGCCCGACGACTTCCCGCGGTGGCCGCGACCGTCCTGATGGTCTGGGCCATGGTCGCCGGCCTCGGGTTCGCCGCACCGGCCGCCGCGCAGACCGATCAGTGCGCGCCACCGGGGGTGCAGAGCGCCAGCGCGCTACCGACCAACCTCGCTGCGGCGGACCAGGGTCCCGGCGCCGACCGGTACACCACACCGAACGTGACACCGCTGGACCGCGTCGACATAGGCGGGCTGAACCTGAGCCGCCCCGGCATGCTGACGGTCGGCACGTTGTCCGACGCGCCGCCGAGCATCTGCATCGACTCCGCCGGACAGTTCACCGGATTCGACAACGAACTGCTGCGCGCGATCGCCGACAAGCTGGGGCTGCGGGTCGAGTTCGTGGGCACCGAGTTCTCCGGGCTGCTCGCCCAGACCGCGGCGCGGCGCTTCGACGTCGGCTCGTCGTCGATCACCACCACCGACGCCCGGCGACAGACCGTCGGGTTCACCAACGGCTACGACTTCGGCTACTTCTCGCTGGTGGTGCCGAGCGGATCGGCGATCACCGGCTTCTCGGACCTGCGGGCGGGTCAGCGGATCGGCGTCGTGCAGGGCACCGTGCAGGAGGAGTACGTCGTCAAGACGCTCGGACTGGACCCGGTGAAGTACCCGGACTACAACACCGTCTACGCCAGCCTCAAGACCCGGCAGATCGACGCGTGGGTGGCGCCCTCGCAGCAGGCGTCCGGCACCGTCCAGGCCGGCGACCCCGCGCAGATCATCGAGAACACCTTCAGCCTGGACAATTTCGTCGCCTGGGCGGTGGCCAAGGAGAACCAGCCGCTGATCGACGCGCTCAACTCGGGGCTCGACGCGATCATCGCCGACGGCACCTGGTCGCGGCTGTACTCCGACTGGGTGCCACGCGCGCTGCCGCCCGGCTGGAAGCCCGGCTCGAAGGCCGCGCCCGCGCCGCAGCTGCCCGACTTCGCGGCCATCGCCGCCCAGCAGGAGCGGCCCGCCGCGGCGCCCGCCGCGCCGAAATCGACTCTGGCACAACTGAAGGACTCGTTCCTCGACTGGGACCTGTACAAGCAGGCGTTCCCCGACCTGCTCAAGACCGGGCTGCCCAACACGCTCATCCTGACGGTCAGCGCCGCCGTCATCGGCCTGGTGCTCGGCATGGCGCTGGCCATCGCAGGCATCTCGCGGTCGCGCCTGCTGCGCTGGCCCGCGCGGGTGTACACCGACATCTTCCGCGGCCTGCCCGAAGTGGTGATCATCCTGCTGATCGGTCTCGGCCTCGGACCGGTGGTCGGCGGGCTGACCGGCAACAACCCGTTCCCGCTCGGCATCGCGGCCCTGGGTCTGATGGCCGCGGCGTACACCGGCGAGATCTTCCGGTCCGGCATCCAGAGCGTCGAGGCGGGGCAGCTCGAGGCGTCGCGGGCGCTGGGGTTCAGCTATTCGACGTCGATGCAGCTGGTGGTGATCCCTCAGGGTGTGCGGCGGGTGCTGCCCGCGCTGATGAACCAGTTCATCTCGCTGCTCAAGGCGTCGTCACTGGTGTACTTCCTCGGACTGGTCGCCAACCAGCGCGAACTGTTCCAGGTCGGGCGGGACCTCAATGCGCAGACCGGCAACCTGTCACCGCTGGTGGCCGCCGGGCTGCTGTACCTGGCGCTGACCATTCCGCTGACCCACCTGGTCAATTACGTCGACAACCGGCTGCGCCGCGGCAGACAGGCACGGGCCGAAGACCCCGAACTGTCTCCGGCGGCGAACCAGGAGATGATCTGATGCCCGACTTCGAACCGGTGTCGCTGGCCTGCAACGACGTTCACCTCGCCTTCGGGCCGAACGCGGTGCTGCGCGGGGTCGACCTCGACGTGCCCGCGGGCAGCACCGCCACGGTGATCGGGCCGTCGGGATCGGGCAAGTCGACGCTGCTGCGCGTGCTGAACCGGCTGTACGAACCCGACAGCGGTGACATCCTGCTCGACGGCCGCTCGGTGCTGAAGGACAACCCCGACCAGCTCCGGCAGCGCATCGGCATGGTGTTCCAGCAGTTCAACCTGTTCCCGCACCGCAGTGTGCTGGACAACGTCACGATGGCGCCGCGCAGGTTGAAGAAACTGCCCGCCGACACCGCCCGCGAACTGGGGCTCGCCCAGCTGGACCGGGTGGGCCTGCGGCACAAGGCCGACGTGCGGCCGGGCACGCTGTCCGGCGGTCAGCAGCAGCGGGTCGCGATCGCGCGGGCGCTGGCGATGGCACCGCAGGTGATGTTCTTCGACGAGGCGACCTCGGCGCTGGACCCCGAGCTCGTCAAGGGGATCCTGGCGCTGATCGCCGACCTGGGCGCCGACGGCATGACCATGGTGGTGGTCACCCACGAGATGGGTTTCGCGAGGTCGACGGCGGATTCGGTGGTGTTCATGGACCACGGGCAGGTGGTCGAGTCGGGTCCGCCCGAGCAGATCTTCGACGCCGCGGAGACCGACCGGCTGCGCCGCTTCCTCTCACAGATTCTCTGACGCGAAAATTTACGTTCCTTCCCATATTGGCAGGGACCGACACGTTAGACTGTCGAACTATGGTCGAGACCGATCCGCAGGTCACCGAACTCGCGGGCGAGCTGCAGCGGGTGCTGTCCCGGGTGTTCTCGATCCTGCGCCGCGGCGACGCCAACCGCGGCACCGCCGGCGACCTCACACTGGCCCAACTCTCGATCCTGCTGACGCTGCTCGACCAGGGGCCCATCCGGATGACCGAGCTGGCCGCGCTCGAGCGGGTCCGCACCCCGACCACCACCGTCGCGATCCGCCGGCTGGAGAAGATCGGCCTGGTCAAGCGCTCCCGCGACCCCTCCGACCTGCGTGCCGTGCTCGTCGACATCACGCCCGAAGGGCTGGCCCAGCACCGTGAGGCGCTCGCCGCCCGCCGGGCCGCGCTGGCCGAGCGGCTGGCCAAGCTCAGCGCCGACGAACTCGAGACACTCACCAAGGCGTTACGTCCGCTGGAACACCTCGCCGACCCAGAGGACGGGACCGACCGGACCTGACCGGTTCGGTCAGCCCAGCCAGTCCAGCACCGCCGCCGCCGTCCACGACTGCTGCATGCTGCCCAGCGGCTCACCGGTGAACGGCTCGTAGTACTCGGCGAAGGTTCCGTCGCTGGCTTGGCGCAATCCCTCGTGGCGCAGCACCCGCGCCCGTTCGGACCAGCCGCGGCGGGCGAAGCACCACGAGAACAGCCACGTCAGCACCGGCCACACCGGGCCGCGCCAGTACTCGCGCGGCCGGAAGTCCCGCGACACCGGAGACGTCGACGGGATGCACGCGTACTTCAGGTCCGGGTGACCGCAGAACCGCGGCCCCTCGAGCAGGCGAAGCAGCGCACGCTCCTTGTCGTGCGGAAGCCCGCCGCACAGCAGCGGCGCGAACTGCACGACGGTCTCGGTGGCGAGCAGGCGCTCCGCGCGGACGTCGTAATCCCTTGCCGCGCCGGTTCGTTCGTCGGTGGTTTCGACGACGCCTGCGCGGAACCGCTCCGCCCAGCCGTAGAGTTCGCGGACGTCGGCGTGCGGGCGCTTGTAGTCCTCGCCGATCTCGGCGAGCACCTGGCAGGCCACCGAGAAGATGGCCGAGACGAACACGTCCTCGACGGCGAAGCTCATCACCTTGGGCAGCAGGCCGTCGTCGTAGCGGACGGACTTCATCTCCTCGAGCAGCCACAGGTAGCGGTCGTACTCGTGGTCGGTCGGCCGCTGGCTGGCGTCGGTGACGATGGTGTTGTCAGCGCGCTGGTATTCGGGCACCGCACCGGGAATCACGTTGGCGTAGGCGCTGTCCCAGCGCGGCGAGTTGTCCATGCCGGACTCCCACCCGTGGTACAGGGTGATCCGGCCGTGCTCGTTCTGGTCGCGGGACTCGGCCAGCCAGCGGTGCCAGCGCACCAGGTCCGGCCACCGGCGGTCCAGGAACGCCTCGGCGACCGCACGGGTCGAACGGCCCCTGGTGCGGGCGTGGTCGAGGATGCGCTGCACCGCGATCGCATGCACGGGTGGCTGGGTGATGCCCGAGGTGTGCCGGTTGCGCGGCGCGTCGGGGGCCAGCGCCGAACACGCCCACCGGGCCGGGCCCGGGAAGTACCCGTCGACGCCGTTGGCGAACACGATGTGCGGGATCATGCCGTTGCGCCACTGCGCCGACAGCAGCGTGTCGAGTTCCACCACCGCCCGCTCGACGCTCAGCGGCGCCAGTCCGATCGCCACGAACGCCGCATCCCAGCTCCACATGTGGGGGTACAGCAGCGGCGCGGCGGTCGTCATGGAGCCCAGGTCGTTACCGCGCAGCAGGTATGCGGCGCGGGCCGCGAGCTGGGTGGGCGCGAAGCTGGGATCGTGGGGCATCGGTTCAATGATGCGTCTCCGAGGGCGAGTCCGCAGGTCGGTAGGGTCGCACCTGTGCCGACCGCAATGATCACCGGCGCAGGAGGCGGGCTCGGCTCGGCCATCGCCGCCGCCCTGGCGCCCACCCACACCCTGTTCTTGGCCGGCCGGCCGTCGGACCGGCTCGACGACGTGGCCGAGCGTCTCGGCGCTACCACCTGGCCGCTTGACCTGCGCGATCTCGACGGGCTCGAGGCGCTCACCGAGCCGATCGTCGAGCTCGACGTGCTGGTGCACAACGCCGGGGTCGCCTATCCGGGCCGGGTCGCCGAGTCCAGCGTCGAGGAGTGGCGTGACACGATGGAGGTCAACGTCGTCGGCGCGGTCGCCCTGACCCTTGCGCTGCTGCCCGCGTTGCGGACCGCCGGCGGTCAGGTGGTGTTCATCAACTCCGGGTCGGGGATCAACGCCTCACCGGGGCTGGCGTCGTACTCGGCGAGCAAGTTCGCGCTGCGGTCGTTCGCCGACTCGCTGCGCGCCGACGAACCCTCGCTTCGCGTGACGTCTGTGCATCCCGGCCGGATCGCCACCGCCATGCAGGAGGACCTCGTCGCCTACGAGGGCCGCGAGTACCGGCCGGAGGATTTCCTGCAGGCCGACACCGTCGCCAAGGTGGTGGCCGACGCGGTGCACACCCCGCCCGACGCTCACGTGCATCAGGTGATCGTCCGCCCCCGCTAGTAGTGATTTCGGCGTGCTCACGTTCGGTGAGCGAACGTTTCCGCGCCGAAATCCCTAAACGACGAGGTTGACCAGGCGGCCGGGGACGACGATCACCTTCTTCGGCGTCGCGCCGTCCAGGAACGTCTGCACCTTCTCGTCGGCCAGCGCCGCCGTCTCCAACGCGTCCTTGGCGGCGTCGGCCGCGACGGTGATCCGGCTGCGCACCTTGCCGTTGACCTGCACCGGGTACTCGACGGTGTCGGTCACCAGGTACTGCGGGTCGGCCACCGGGAACGGCCCGTGCGCCAGCGGGGTGTCGTGGCCGAGGCGGCGCCACAACTCCTCGGCCATGTGCGGCGCCAGCGGGGCGACCATCAGCACCAGCGGCTCGATCGCCGCACGCGCGGTGACGCCCTCCTTGGTGAGGTGGTTGGTGTACTCGATCAGCTTCGCCGCCGCGGTGTTGTTCCGAAGCGCCGCATAGTCTTCCGACACACCGGCGATGGTGCGGTGCAGTACCCGCAGCGTGTCGGTGTCGAGCGCCTCGTGCCCGGCGACACGGTCTTGGCCGGTCTGCTCGTCGATCACCAGCCGCCACACCCGCTGCAGGAAGCGGTGCGCGCCGACGACGTCCTTGGTCGCCCATGGCCGCGACGCCTCCAGCGGGCCCATCGACATCTCGTAGACCCGGAGCGTGTCGGCGCCGTAGTTGTCGCAGATCTCGTCCGGTGACACCGAGTTCTTCAGGCTCTTGCCGATCTTGCCGAACTCCTGGAGGACCTCCGCGCCTTCGTACCAGAACTTTCCGTCCCGTTCGACGACGTCCGCTGCGGGCACGTAGGAGCCGCGGGAGTCGGTGTAGGCGAACGCCTGGATGTAGCCCTGATTGATCAACCGGCGGTACGGCTCCCGCGAACTGACGTGGCCGAGGTCGTGGAGCACCTTGTGCCAGAACCGGGCGTACAGCAGATGCAGCACCGCGTGCTCGACGCCGCCGACGTAGAGGTCGACGCCGCCGGGATCGTCCGGACCATGCTCGGCCGGCCGCGGACCCATCCAGTAGGCCTCGTTCTCCTTGTCCGCCAACGCTTCCTTGTTGTACGGATCGGTGTAGCGCAGCTCGTACCAGGAACTGCCCGCCCACTGCGGCATCACGTTGGTGTCGCGGGTGTAGGACTTCGGACCGTCACCGAGATCGAGTTCGACGTGCACCCAGTCGGCGGCCTTGTTCAGCGGCGGGTTCGGCTCGCTGTCGGCGTCGTCCGGATCGAACTGCACCGGTGCGTAGTCCGGGATGTCCGGGAGTTCCACCGGCAGCGCTGATTCGGGCAACGGGTGCGCCCGCCCGTTCTCGTCGTAGACGATCGGGAACGGTTCACCCCAGTAGCGCTGCCGGGCGAACAGCCAGTCGCGCAGCTTGTACTCCACCCGGGCCCGGCCGCGGCCGTCGGCCTCCAGGCGCTGCGTGATCGCGTGCTTGGCCTCCGAGACGCCGAGGCCGTCCAGATAGTCGGAGTTGACCAGGATGCCGTCGCCGTTGTAGGCACCCTCCGAGATGTCGCCCCCCGCGACCACTTCCACGATCGGCAGGCCGAACTCCGTGGCGAAGTCCCAGTCCCGCTGATCGCCGCCAGGCACGGCCATGATCGCCCCTGTGCCGTAGCCGACCAGCACGTAGTCGGCGATGAAGATCGGAACCCATTGCCCGTTGGCGGGATTGACCGCATGGCTGCCCAGGAACACGCCGGTCTTGGCCTTGTTCTCCTGCCGCTCCAGGTCGGACTTCGCCGCGATGCTCGCGCGGTAGGCCGCGACCGCATCGGCGGGCGTCGCCCCGCCGTAGGTCCAGCGGGGATCGACGGCGTCTGGCCACTGCGCCGCGGTCAACTGCTCGACCAGTGGATGCTCGGGCGCGAGCACCAGGTACGTCGCGCCGAACAGTGTGTCGGGGCGGGTGGTGAACACCTCGACGTCGCCCGCGTCGGTGGAGAACCGGACCTGTGCGCCCGTCGAGCGCCCGATCCAGTTGCGCTGCATCGTCTTGACCTTGTCCGGCCAGTCCAGCGCGTCCAGGTCGTCGAGCAGCCGGTCGGAGTAGGCGGTGATCCGCATCATCCACTGCCGCAGCCGCTTCCGGAACACCGGGAAGTTGCCGCGGTCGCTGCGGCCGTCGGCGGTGACCTCCTCGTTGGCCAGCACCGTGCCCAGGCCCGGGCACCAGTTGACCATCGAGTCGGCGCGGTACACCAGCCGGTGGGAGTCGATGACATCGGCGCGTTGGCCGGCGTCCAGCTCCGCCCACTCTCGGCCGTCGTCGAGTCGACGTGCGCCGGAGTCGAACTCGGCCACCAATTCGTCGATCGGCCGGGCCTTGGCGACCGCCGGATCGAACCAGGCGTTGTAGATCTGCAGGAAGATCCACTGCGTCCACCGGTAGAAGTCCACATCGGTGGTGGAGAAGCTGCGCCGCGAGTCGTGCCCGAGGCCCAGCCGGCCGAGCTGGCGTCGGAAGTTGACGATGTTGGCCTCGGTGCGGGTGCGCGGGTGCGTCCCGGTCTGCACGGCGTACTGCTCGGCGGGCAGCCCGAACGCGTCGAAGCCCAGTGCGTGCAACACATTTCGCCCGGTCATCCGGTAGTACCTGGCGTAGACGTCGGTGGCGATGTAGCCCAGCGGGTGTCCGACGTGCAGGCCCTCACCCGACGGGTACGGGAACATGTCCTGCACGAACATCTTGTCGGCGGGTACGGGCGTGCCGTCGGCCGGCGCCAGCTCCCCGACGGGGTTGGCCACGTTGAAGGTGCCGAGCTCCGCCCAGGTCTGCTGCCACGTGCGCTCGATGTCCCCGGCGAGCTCCGCGGTGTAGCGGTGCTGCGGGGTGTCGGCGGTGTCAGGCGAGTCGGTCACCTCACCAGGGTATAAAGCCCCGATCGCGCACCTCAACGCGCATGTCGGAGGTGATCTGCGCCACCCGCGGGGGCACGGGTTGGTATCGGTTGCGTTGCGGACTTGTCCGTGTTTGATCCCGGCTTGGTTCCAGGCCTACCGGCGCAGCCCGCGCCGTGGATACAGTCGGCGCCTGACCGAGGGCATGACGTGCCCGACTGCTTTCGAAAGGTAGGCGTCGATGATCGGAAACGCCCGCCGCTGGCGGGTTCTGGCAGGAGGCATCGCCGCCGGTGTGGCCGGCGTCGTCGGCATCGCGGGCGCGACCGCGTCGGCACAGCCCACCTATCCGCAACCGTCGGTGCCGATCCCCCCGACGGTCACGCAGACGGTCACCGTCGCGCCTGCCGCCGCTCCGGTGGCGAGCTCGCCCACCGTCGGACAGGCGGGGCTGCTCCCCGGCTCGGCGGCCGTGCCCGGCACCGTGGCACTGCCGGGAACCGCGGCGCTGCCCGGCGCCGCACCGGTCGCGCCGATCGCCCAGGCCGTCGCCCCCGCGGTGCCCGCCATCACGCCCGCCACGTCCGGCACACTGCGCGAGTTCTTCACCGCCAAGAACGTCAAGCTCGAGCCGCAGGTGGCCAACGGGTTCACCGCGCTCAACATTGTGCTGCCGATGCCCGCAGGCTGGTCGCAGGTGCCCGACCCCAACGTGCCCGATGCCTTCGCCGTCATCGCCGACCGCAACAGCGGCGACCTCTACACACCGAACGCACAGGTCGTGGTCTACAAGCTCATCGGGGACTTCGATCCCAAAGAGGCCATCAGCCACGGCCTCGTCGACAGCCAGCAGCTGCCGGGCTGGCGGTCCATCAACGCCTCGCTGGCCGAGTTCAACGGGTTCCCGTCGGCCCTCATCGAGGGCAGCTACCGCTCGACCGAACAAATGCTCAACACCTCCCGGCGGCACGTGCTCGCGGCGTCGGGGCAGGACCGTTACCTGGTGTCGCTGACGGTGACCGCCGGCGCAGGCAACCAGGGCGCCCCGACGGCGGCCGACGCCACCGACGCCATCGTGACCGGCTTCAGGGTCGCCGCGCCGGGCACCGCCGCGTCCCCGGCCGCCGCAGCAGCCGCGTCACCCGCCGCACCGGCGGCCCCGGCGGCCCCGGCGGTTTTACCCGCGCCGCCCAGGACCCCGGCAGTGTCCGCACTGGCGGGCTAAAAGACGACGTCCCCCGGGCGAAGCCTGGCGCCCGGGGGGCGCCCCATCTGAGCGGGCGTTACCCGCGTTTCGTATCGTGTGACCCATGCTGATCACCGCGGTGCTGTGTCTGTGCGCCGCCGTCGCGATCGCGGGCGTCGGCCTCTGGCTGCTCACCCATCCCCGGCCCGCCGACCCCGTGCGGCAGGTGCTGCGGACCGTCGCGCCCACCCAACTCGCCGCCGCGGTCATGCTGGCCGCCGGCGGGACGGTCGCCCTGGCGGCCCAACCGCAGACCGCACTGCTGGTCGTGATCGTCTGCGTGGTCGGCGCCGTCGGCACCGTCGCGGCAGGCTGCTGGCAGAGCGCCAAACTCGCCGCCGCACGCAACGCCGCGACGGCCCAAGGCGGGTCAGGCTGCGCCGGCTCGTGCGCGGCGTGCACGCTTTCCTGCCACTGACCAGGCCCGCGCGTAAGGCGCGAGGCCGCTGGGTACGCCTCCTGCTGTGAGCGAACGCACAAAAGTACTCGTCATCGGTGGTGGTTTCGGCGGCCTGTTCTGCGCGCGCCGGCTCGGCCGCCTGGACGTCGACGTCACCCTGCTCGACCGTGCGGCCTGCCACGTCTTCCAGCCCCTGCTCTACCAGTGCGCGACCGGCACGCTGAGCATCGGGCAGATCAGTCGCTCCCTGCGGGAGGAACTGGAGGAGTACCGCAACGTGCGGGCCCTGCTCGGCGAGGCCGTCGACCTCGACCCGGACGAGCGGCGGGTGACGGCCCGGCGCCCCGACGAATCGATGTTCACCGTCGACTACGACGTGCTGATCCTCGCCGCCGGGATGCAGCAGTCCTATTTCGGCAAGCCGGAGTTCGCCCAGTTCGCGCCCGGGATGAAGACCCTCGACGACGCGCTGAGCATCCGCAGGCGGCTGTTCTGCGCCTTCGAGATCGCCGAGACGCTTCCGCCGGGACCCGAGCGTGACAGCTGGCTCACCTTCGTGGTCGCCGGCGGCGGACCCACCGGCGTCGAGCTGGCCGGTCAGATCCGCGAGATCACCACCCGGGCCCTGGCCAACCAGTTCCACAGCATCGAACCGACCGAGGCCCGCGTCCTGCTCTTCGACGGCGGTGAGCGCGTGCTCGCGAGCTTCTCGGAGGGGCTGGCCGTCAAGGCGACCAGGACGCTCGAGGACCTCGGTGTCGAGCTGCACATGGGGGTGCACGTCACCGATGTGCTCAGCGACAAGGTCACCGTCTCGCCCAAGGACGGCGGCCCCGACGAGGACTACGCCGCGCGGACCGTGCTGTGGACGGCGGGCGTCGAGGCGGTGCCGTTCGCCCGACGCTTCGCCGAGGTGCTGGACGTCGACACCGACCGTGCCGGACGCATGGCGGTGGAGCCCGACCTCTCCGTGCCCGGCCATCCGGAGATCTTCGTCATCGGCGACCTCGTCGGCCGTGACAAGCTGCCGGGCGTCGCCGAGAACGCCATGCAGGGCGGGATGCACGCCGCGGCGTGCGTGCGGCGCGACCTCCAGGGCAAGAAGCGCAAGCCCTACCGCTACCGCGATCTCGGTTCGGCCGCCTACATCAGCCGCGGGCACGCACTGCTCGAGGCGGGACCGATCCAGCTCGCGGGTTTCCTGGGCTGGGTGGGCTGGGGCGTGATCCACATCGCGTTCCTCACCGGCGTGCAGAACCGTGTCAGCACGCTGGCGACGTGGCTGATGACCATCGCCAGGGCCAGCCGCACGGACCGCACCTTCCTGCTGGGCAGCCCGATACCGCCGGAAGATCCCTACACCTGGCCGACGGAAGCCTCTGCGCCACGGCATGCCGTGCCCAAGGCCGACGGCGTCGCCTCCTGACCGGCGTCAGTTGCGGCTGATGTCGATCGGGTGGGTCGCCAGCAGCGACAACGGCAGCGGTTGACGCCGCAGCACGCGGGACCACAGGTCCACCCGCGGCTCGACCAGGACGTCGGTCGGCAACGCCGACAACACGATCCAGTCGTCCCGCTCGATCTCGCCCTCGAGCTGGCCGATGGTCCAGCCGCTGTACCCGGCGAAGATCCGCACCCCCTCGATCAGCGGCGCCACCGAATCCGGGTCGGCGTCGAGGTCCACCATCGCCATCCGGCCCTGCACGTGCCGCAGCCCAGGCGTGCCGTTGGCCTCGACCCCCACCCGCAGCGTCGCCAGGCACAGCGCGGCGTCCCGCTTCACCGGGCCGCCGATGAACATCGTCTTCGGCTTGGTCGCGAGCTTCGCCCACTGCGGCAGGATGTTGTAGACGGCGGTCTCACTCGGCCGGTTCAGCACGACACCGAGGGTGCCGCCGTCGTTGTGCTCGACGACGTAGATGACACTGCGGCGGAACGTCGGTTCGAGCAGATCGGTGTTCGCCAGCAGCAGCGTTCCCGCGCGCACCCGGTGGGCAGCGGGGGCGATGAAATCCTCCGGATCCTCTGACTGCGCCACCACTCCATCATGGCATCAGCCGCTGGCCGACGTGGCCAACAACCGCCTCGCGGGCGAAGATTTGTACGCTGGACCGGGTTGCCGCTCCCCCATTGTTTGTAGAGGACGTGATCTCGCCGTGGTCGACTCGCGTCCGGCCCGGATGGTGTGGCGGTCGGTGCGGGCACTGCCGGAGTTCCGGCGGTTGCTGGAGCTCCGCGCCGTCAGCCAGTTCGGCGACGGGCTGTTCGCCGCAGGGCTCGCCGGCGCCCTGTTGTTCAACCCCGAGCGAGCCGCCACTCCGTGGGAGATCGCGGGCGCGTTCGCCGTGCTGTACCTGCCGTACTCGCTGCTGGGTCCGTTCGCCGGCGCGCTGCTCGACCGCTGGGACCGGCGCGTCGTCCTCATCGGCGCCAACGTCGGCAGACTGCTGCTGGTACTCGGCGTCGGCGCAATGCTCGCCGCGGGAGTCGGTGACCTGCCGATCCTGTTCGGCGCGCTGATCGCAAACGGGTTCACCCGGTTCGTCTCATCGGGCATGTCGGCGGCGCTGCCCGACGTGGTGCCGCGCGATCGGGTGGTGGGGATGAACTCGGTGGCGACGGCCGTCGGCGGGATCGCCGCCTTCGCCGGCGCCGTCTTCATGCTGCTGCTGCGCTGGCTGTTCGGAGACGACGACACCGGCGCATCGACGATCATCTTTTTGGTCGCCGCGCCCGTGGCATTCGCACTGCTGCTCTCGGTGCGCTTTTCGCCCAACGTGCTCGGCCCCCACGAGAGCGTGCGGTCGATCCACGGGTCGGCGCTCTACGCCGTCGCGACCGGCTGGGTGCACGGCATCCGTACGGTGGTCGGCGTCCGTACGGTGGCCGCGACGCTCGCCGGGCTCGCCGCGCACCGGATGGCGATCGGCATCAACACTCTGCTGGTGCTGGTGATCGTGCGGCACAGCGACACCCAGGCCGTCGCCGGGCTCGGCTCGGCGGTCGGCTTCCTCTCCGCCGGCGCCGTCGGGCAGTTCCTGGCCAACTTCCTCACCCCACCCGCCGTCGGCCGGTGGGGCCGCTACGCCACCGCCAACGGCGCGCTCGCGTTCGCGGTGGTGGTCCAGCTCGCCGGCGCCGGTCTGCAGCTGCCGATGATGGTGGCGTGCGGGTTCCTGCTCGGCATCGCCGGTCAGGTCGTCAAGCTGTGTGCCGACAGCGCCATGCAGATCGACGTCGACGACGCGCTGCGCGGCCACGTGTTCACCGTGCAGGACTCGCTGTTCTGGGTGGCGTTCATCGGGGCGATCACGGTGGCGGCCTTCTTCATCCCGCCCGGCGGGCACGCGCCGGCGCTTGCCGTGGCGGGGTCGGTGGTCTACCTGCTCGGCCTGGCCGCGCACGCCGCCGTCGGGCGCCGCACGCCGGCTGGTTAACCTGACCGGCATGGCGGCAGCAGCGGCGGTGGTGGCCGATCTCCGCGCCGAGAGCGACGACCTCGACGCGCTGATCGCCGGCCTGCCTGGCGAGCAGTGGACCCGGATGACGCCCGCACCGGGCTGGACCATCGCCCATCAGATCGCCCACCTGCTGTGGACCGACCGGGTCGCGCTGCTCTCGGTCACCGACGAGGCCGCCTTCACCGAGGTGCTGGGCGCCGCCGCGACCAATCCGACCGGCTTCGTCGACGAGGGCGCCGCCGAGCTGGCCACGACCGCGCCCGCCGAGCTGCTGGCCGACTGGCGGCACACCCGGGCCCGGCTGCACGACGAACTCCTCGGCGTCGCCGACGGCCGCAAGCTGCCGTGGTTCGGCCCGCCGATGAGCGCCGCGTCGATGGCGACCGCACGCCTGATGGAAACCTGGGCGCACGGCCTGGACGTCGCCGACGCGCTCGGTGTGACGCGCCCGGCGACGGCGCGGCTGCGGTCGATTGCCCACATCGGCGTGCGGACCCGGGACTTCGCGTTCGCCGTGCACGGACTGCCCGTTCCTGCGGCACCGTTTCACGTGGAACTACGCGCACCCGACGGGTCGTCGTGGACCTGGGGCCCGCCCGACGCCGAGCAGCGCGTCACCGGTTCGGCCGAGGACTTCTGCTACCTCGTGACGCAGCGCCGCCCGCGCGCCGAGCTCGACGTGCGGGCCGACGGCGCCGACGCCGAGACGTGGCTGACCATCGCGCAGGCCTTCGCCGGCCCGCCGGGCGCGGGTCGCGACTAGACCGTCGGCGTCCTCCCGCCGAGGTGCCGGGCGAGGAAGCGTTCGACCGCGTGGTGCAGGTCGATCTGGTTCTCCGGGTTGAGGAAGCCGTGGCCCTCGTCGTCCTTGACCATGTACTCGACCTCGACGCCGCGCGCCCGTAGCGCCTCGACGATGTTGTCGGACTCGGCCTTGACGACGCGGACGTCGTTGGCGCCCTGCACCACGAGCAGCGGGGTGCGGATGCGGTCCACCCGGCTGATCGGCGAGCGGGCGAGCATGTCGGCCTCCTGCTCGGGATCGTCGGGATCGCCGACATAGCGGTGCCAGTTCGCGGCCAGGTGCGGCCGCGCGCCCGGAGGCAGGGTCCGCATGAAGTTGGCGAGGTTGGAGATTCCGACGTAGTCGATCGCGGCGGCGAACACGTCGGGGGTGAACGTGACGCCGACCAGCGCGGCGTATCCGCCGTACGAGCCGCCGAAGATCGCCACCCGGTCCGGGTCGGCGTAGCCCTCCTTGACGGCCCACTCGACGGCGTCGACGAGGTCGTCGTGCATGCCGCCGGCGAACTCGCCGACCGCGGCCTGCATGTGCGCCTTGCCGAAGCCCGTCGAGCCGCGGAAGTTGACCTGCAGCACCGCATATCCGCGGTTGGCCAGCAGCTGCACCGTCGGGTCGAAGCCCCAGCTGTCCCTGGCCCACGGACCACCGTGCACGACCAACACCATGGGCAGCCCGGCCGGTTCGACACCGACCGGCAGTGTCAGGTACGACGGCAGCGCCAAGCCGTCTCGCGCCGTGACGGTCACCGGTGTCATCGGCGCCAGCGTGGCCGCGTCGAGGTGGGGCAGCGGCCGGAACAGCAGCCGGCTCTCACCGCTGCCGTGGTCGTAGTAGTAGGTGAAGCCCGGCTCGCGGTCGTGGAAGTAGGTGACCACCCAGTGCTGGCCGCTGTCGTCGGAAGACGTCAGGGCCAGGTCGCCGTTCGACAGCTTCATCAGGTTCTCCAGCACGGCGGCGAAGCCGGGGTTCAGCGCCCGGACGACCCGCCGCTCACCCTGGTAGCGCACCCCGATCAACTCGCCGGTCCGGCGGTCCTGGATCAGCGGCGACGGCAACAACGGCACGACCAGCCCGGTGGTGTCCAGGTCGAGGACGGGATCGCTGTCGACCTCGGTCTCCTCGCCGGTGGCGAGGTCGAGGTGGGCCAGGCGGGTGCGGTCGGTGCCGCGGTTGGACCCGAACCAGACGCCGGTGCCGTCGGGGGTGATGTCGAACGGGAAGATCCCGAGCGGGTGGTCGGCCCCGTCGAACACCGCGACCCGACGCAATCCCGCTGCCGCACCCTCCCACTGCTGGATCTCGATGTCGCCGTTGGGCAGCGTCGCCATGGCCAGGACGGTGCCTGCACCGCCGACCACCCACGCGGCGACGTTGCCGGGGTTCTCGGCGAGCATCGTCAACTCGCCGGTGGCGATGTCGAGTTCGTAGACGTCGATCAGTTCGACAGTGCGCTTGTTCATCTGGACTATCGCGGTGCCGGGCCGTCCGGGGAGCAGCTGATAGAACGCCCGCACCCCCGGGAAGGGCGTGAGATCGACCGCGGGCGAATCGGTTTCATCGGGATCGGCCCGGAAGACGTGCCAGTTCTCGTCGCCGTTGGTGTCCTGCAGGTAGAGCAGCCAACGGGAATCGCCGGTCCAGTCGGAGCCCATGACGCTGCGGTTCGCGTCCGCGGTCACGCAGCGCCCGCTGTCGGTGGCGTCGGTGCGCTGCACCCACACGTTGAGCCGGTTCTGCCAGGGCGCGAGGTAGGAGATCCTGGTGCCGTCCGGGGAGATCGTCGCGCGGGCGCGCACAGGAGGGCTGAAGAGCTCCTCGACGGTGATCGGTGGTGGCAGTGGCATGTCGGTCCTTTCTGTTGACGGCGGCGCGCGCCATCGACCGCCCCGGCGGTGAGACCGGGCGGAGTGCGGAATTAGGTTGTAGCGGTTGAAGACTCAGGTGGTCACGGGACCACCGAGCCTGCCGTTGGTGGCATCGTTGATCGCCCGGTCCATCAGTGCCAGCGCCTCGGCCTGGGTGACCTTGCGGTTGTCCACGATGATCGCCCTGCTGACGTCCTCGTCGATGACGCGGAACGCGCCGGTGACGGCGGCGGCGCAGAGGCGCACCGTGAGATCGTCCGGCGCGACGCGCAACCGCTCGGCGGCCACCGGGATCAGACCCCGTTCGAGCCGGTCGTGGACCATCAGGTAGGCCGTGCGCAGTGCCGGTTCGGACTCGGTCATGGTGCTGATGCGCATACCGCTCCACTCGTCCTCGATGCCCTGCTCGTCGAGTGGATGTCGGGCGGTGTCCAGGGCGAGGTGCTCGCCGAGGGACAGTTCGAGCGGCCAGCGGTGCAGGATCTCGAGGAACCGGTCGGCCGAGCGCGCCAGCAGCGGCTCCACACAGCTCTCCTTGGTGCGGAAGTAGCGCCAGATCGTCCGGGTGGACAGCCCTGCGGCCGCGGCGATGTCGTCTCCGCTGGTGGCGGACACTCCCTTCTCCCAGAACAGCGCCGCCGCGTGCCGCGAGACGGTCAGCCGCTTGGCGTCGGTGTCCACGCAGTCGCCTCCCGTCTCGGTGTCACTTAGTGACATCTCGACTGTGTCACTAAGTGACAAGCTCGTCAAGGCGGCGGCTCAGAGCTCGGTGGCGGCGTCGGCCTTCCCGTCCCCGTCGGTGTCGGTGAGCCTGACGTCCCAGCGGCCGTCGGCATCGGTGTCCACCAGCGCGACACCCTCGGAGAACGCCCGGTCCGCCAGGCCGTTCCCGTCGCTGTCCGCCAGCCGGTCGTCGGCCTCGCCGTCGGCGTCGACGTCGACCAGCGGACCGCCGACCTGCTCGGCGCCGTCCAGCCCGAACCAGCGCACCTGGCCGGCCCGGTCGACGCTGAGCAGCCAGGTCCCCGAGCCGTCGTCGGTGAAGTGGGCCTCGGCGCGGTCGTCGTCGTCGAGGTCGAGGGCGGCCTGCTCGGCGAGGCCGTTCCCGTCGAGGTCGGCCATCACGTCGTCGAGGCGGCCGTCGCCGTCGAAGTCCAGGCCGACCGCGTCCGGCCGGCCGTCACCGTCGAGGTCGACGTCGGGCTCCGCGGTCCACATGGTGGCCGACCCGTCACCGTCGCCGAGGCAGTACTCCATGTGGGTCAGACGCCGTGCCGCGGCGGGTGGTTCCCTACGTGTTCTGGCGGGCGTTCCACCAGGCGAGCAGTTCGTCGACGGCCTCGTCGTGGTCGAGCGGCCCGCGGTCCAGCCGCAGCTCCTTGAGATACCGCCATGCCTCGCCGACCTCGGGACCCGCCGGGATGTCCAGCAGCCGCATGATCTCGTTGCCGTCCAGGTCGGGCCGGACGCGCTGCAGATCCTCCCTGGCGGCCAGCTCGGCGATCCGGCGCTCCAGGTCGTCGTAGTTCGCCTGCAGCCGCGCCGCGCGCCGCTTGTTGCGGGTGGTGCAGTCGGCCCGCACCAGTTTGTGCAGCTGCGACAGCAGCGGTCCGGCGTCGGCGACGTAGCGGCGGACCGCCGAGTCGGTCCAGCGGCCGGTCCCGCTGCCGTCGGCGTAGCCGTGGAACCGCAAGTGCAGGTACACCAGCTGCGAGACGTCGTCGACCATCTGCTTGGAGTACTTGAGCGCGCGCATCCGCTTGCGGCTCATCTTCGCGCCGACCACCTCGTGGTGGTGGAAGCTCACCCCGCCGTCGGGTTCGTGGCGGCGGGTGGACGGCTTGCCGATGTCGTGCAGCAGCGCCGCCCAGCGCAGCACCAGATCCGGGGACTCCTCCAGGTCGATCGCCTGCTTGAGCACCGTCAGCGAATGCCAGTACACGTCCTTGTGCTGGTGGTGCTCGTCGATCGCCATCCGCATCGCGCCCACCTCGGGCAGCACCACGTCACCGAGCCCGGTCTGCACCATCAGGTCGATGCCCGCCACCGGGTCGTCGCCCAGCAGCAGCTTGTCCAGTTCGGCGGCCACCCGCTCGGCGGTGATCCGGCCCAGCTGCGGGGCCATCTCGGTGAGCGCGGTGAGCACCCGCGGCGCGACCCCGAACCCCAGCTGCGACACGAACCGCGCGGCCCGCAGCATCCGCAGCGGGTCGTCGCCGAACGACACCTCCGGCGCCGACGGCGTGTCGAGCACCCGCGACCGCAGGGCGGCCAGGCCGTTCAGCGGGTCGTGCAGCTCGCCGATGCCGTCGGCGGTGATGCGTACCGCCATCGCGTTGACCGTGAAGTCCCGGCGCACCAGGTCGCCCTCGAGCGTGTCGCCGAACTGCACCTCGGGATTGCGTGACACCTGGTCGTAGCTATCGGCGCGGTAGGTGGTGATCTCCAGCCGGTGACCGTCCTTGCCGACGCCGAGGGTGCCGAACTCGATGCCGGTGTCCCACAACGCATCCGCCCACCCGCGCAGCAGCTTCTGCATCTGCGCCGGCCGCGCGTCGGTGGTGAAGTCCAGGTCGGTGCCGAGCCTGCCGAGCAGCGCGTCGCGCACACTGCCGCCGACCAGGTACAGATCGTGACCCGCATCGGCGAACACCGCGCCGAGCTCGCGCAGCAGCGAATCGTGCCGGCGGAGCGCGGCGACCGCACCGGCCAGCAGTTCGAGGTCAGCAGCGGAGTCGGACACGTTCGATGAGCCTAGACGGTAACGGTCCTGCACCGACCGGTGAGTGCGGCCGGGACGTATACCAGGTGGCAGCTACTATCGCTTGGGTGTCGGAAGGCGAACAGGCCAAACCACGACGGCGCCGCGGGCGCCGCCGCGGCCGACGCGCGGCAGGCCCGCCCGAGGCCGGTCAGCAGGATGGTCAGCAAGTCGTGGGCCCGCACAACCATTCGGCGGCGCCCACCCCGCCCCGCACCCCCGCCGAACACGCCAAGCAGCAGAAGAACCGGCCGCGCCGCCCGCCGGAGCGGTTGCGCACCGTGCACGAGACGTCCGCGGGCGGCCTCGTCATCGACGGTCTCGACGGACCCAAGGACGGTCAGGTCGCCGCGCTGATCGGTCGCATCGATCGCCGCGGCCGGATGCTGTGGTCACTGCCGAAGGGCCACATCGAACTCGGCGAGACCGCCGAGCAGACCGCGATCCGCGAGGTCGCCGAGGAGACCGGTATCCAGGGCAGCGTGCTCGCCGCGCTCGGCAGCATCGACTACTGGTTCGTCACCGAGGGCCGCCGCGTCCACAAGACCGTGCACCACTACCTGATGCGGTTCCTCGGCGGTGAGCTGTCCGACGAGGACGTCGAGGTGACCGAGGTGGCGTGGGTGCCGCTGAAGGAGCTGCCGTCGCGGCTCGCCTACGCCGACGAGCGGCGCCTCGCCGAGGTGGCCGGCGAGCTGATCGACAAACTGCACACCGACGGCGCCGCCTCGCTGCCCCCACTGCCGCACAGCTCGCCGCGGCGGCGCCCGCAGACCCACTCCCACACCCGCAACCGTCGTCGCGACGAGTCGAGCCCACCCACAACAGGCCGGCGGACGAACGGATGCGGACAGGGGCCGTGACCGCCCGGCGCCGCCCGGCCGTGCTGCCGCGGCTCTTCGCCGCCGTGGCGCTGCTCGTACTCTTCGCCGTCCCCGCCGCGCTGCCACAGGCCGCCGCGGGTGAACCGGGCGCCACCCCGTTCCTGCAGCTGCGGATCGACCGGGTCACCCCCGACGTCGTCACCACCACCAGCGAACCCGTCGTCACGGTGTCCGGCGTGGTGCTCAACGTCGGTGACCGCCCGGTGCGCGACGTGATGGTGCGCCTCGAACACGCCGCGGCGGTGGACTCCTCCGCCGGGCTGCGCACCAACCTGACCGGCAACGTCGACCAGTTCGCCCCCGTGGCCGAATTCGTCACGCTCGCCCCCGAACTCCAGCGCGGCAGGCAGGTGCCGTTCACCCTGCGCTACCCGCTGCGCTCCCCCGACCAGCCCTCACTGGCCATCGGCGCGCCGGGGGTGTTCCCGGTGCTGGTCAACGTGAACGGCACCCCGGACTACGGCGCGCCGGCCCGGCTCGACGACGCCCGGTTCCTGCTGCCCGTGCTCGGCGTCCCGCCCGACGGCGCCGCCGCGTCGGTCGCCGAGACCCTGACCTCCGTGGTGCCGCCCGACACGTCCCGCCCGGTCCGCCTGACCATGTTCTGGCCACTCGCCGACCGGCCGCGCCTCGCGCCGGGCGTCCCCGGCGGCGCGGCGCCCGTGCGGTTGGTCGACGACGAGCTGGCCACCTCGCTGGCGCCGGGCGGCCGGCTGGACACCCTGCTGTCGGCGGTGGACTTCGCCGTCGGGCCGACCGTCGACGCAGGCGGGCAGCTCAGCGGCGCGCTGTGCCTGGCCGTCGACCCCGATCTGCTCGTCACGGTCAACGCGATGACCACCGGCTACGTCGTCAACGAGGGTGTCGATGCCGGACCCGGCACCCCGACGCGGCCCGGCACCGGTCAGGACGCCGCAATCAGCTGGCTCAACCGCCTCAAGGCGCTGGCGCAGCGGATGTGTGTCGCGCCGACCACCTACGCCCAGGCCGACCTCGACGCCGTGCAGCGCGTCGGCGACCCGGCGCTGCGCACGATCGCCACCACCGGCGCCGCCGACATCGTCGACCAGCTGCTGGGTGTCCCGTCGGTGCGGGGCGTGACGATCGTCGGCGACGGTCCCCTGACCGGACCGGCCGCACAGCTGTTGTCCGCGCAGGGCCGCCGGGTGGCCATCGCCGCGGCCGACCTGACCGCGCAGGACTCCGCGACCGGTGTGCTGAGCACCGCCGACCTCGCCCCGATGCGCCTCGCTCCCGACCTGGTCGCGGTGCGGTTCGACCCGACCGTCGGGGCCGCGCTCGCCGGGGTCGGCTCCGAGCCGGTCGCCCCCACCTACCTGGATCCGTCGCTCGAGGTCCCCGTCCAGCACGACTCCGAGGTGGCCCGCCGCCAGGATGCGCTCGGCTCACTGCTGTGGCGTGGTCTGCGCCCGGATGCCGCGCCGCGCACCCAGCTGCTGATGCCGCCGCTGACGTGGAACGTGCGGGCCGACGACGCGCAGGCGATCCTGACCGCCGCCGCCACCGCGATCCGCGCCGGCCTCGCGGTGCCGCGTCCGCTGGCGGAGGTGATCGCCGACGGCGACGCGCTTCCGCCCCAGCCGCTGGCCCCGCCCCCGCCCGCCGAACTGGGCAACCCGGACGGCCGCATCGACCAGGCGGTCACGTCCGGCATCGCCGCGGCCGTCGGCCGGCTCAACGGACTCTCGGCGGCGCTGACCACCGACACGCGCACCGGCCTGACAGGCACCCAGTACACCGCGCCGCTGCGCGAGGACATGCTGCGCGCGCTCAGCCTGGCCGTGCCGCCCGGTGCCCGCAACGGGCTTGCGCAGCAACGGCTCTCGCGCATCGCAGACACCGTCGACGACCTGTTCGGCGCGGTCACCGTCGTCAACCCCGGCGGCGCCTACACCTTGGCGACCGAGCGCAGCCCGCTGCCGCTGGCGCTGCGCAACGACCTGCCGGTCCCGGTGCGGGTGCGCCTGCAGGTCGACGCCCCGCCGGGCATGTCGGTGACCGACATGGGTGTCATCGAACTCCCGCCCGGCTTCCTGCCGCTGCGGGTGCCGATCGAGGTGCACTTCACCCAGCGAGTGGCGGTCGACGTCGCACTGCAGACCGACGACGGGCTGCCGCTCGGCGAACCGGTGCGGCTGTCGGTGCACTCCAACGCCTACGGCAAGGTGCTGTTCTTCATCACGCTGACCGGCGGCGCGGTGCTGGCACTGCTGGTCGGCCGGCGGTTGTGGCACCGGTTCCGCGGCCAGCCCGACCGTGCCGACCTCGACGACGACATCGACGACGACATCGACAGCGAGCCGTCCGACCCGCTGGACACCGCGATCCGGCACGCGCCCGGCGCGGATGCCGACGCGAACCGGGTGGGTCGCGCGTCACCGGGCGACCGGGCATGAGCACGACCGGGCGGTGGGGGCCCGAGCCGACGCCGCCGCCGGTCCAGCCGTTCGAGCGCAGGCCGAGCACCCCTCCGCCGCCGCGCCGCCACGCAGCGCCGGGACCTCCGCCCCCTCCCCGCCGGCTGCCGCCGCCACCACCCCGCCAGCGCATCCCCCGCGGACCCGCTCCGCGGCGGCGGGCGGGCCGCCCCGAACTCTCCGACGCCGCCGTGGTCTCGCGGTCGTGGGGCATGGCACTGGCGACGCTGATCAGCCGCATCACCGGATTCCTGCGGATGGCCCTGCTGGCCTACCTGCTCGGCGACGCGCTGCTGAGTTCCTTCTCGGTGGCCAACCAGCTGCCCAACCTCATCGCGGCCCTGGTGCTGGAGGCCACGTTCACCGCGATCTTCATCCCGGTGCTGGCCCGGGCCGAGCGCGACGACGCCGACGGCGGCACCGCATTCGTGCGGCGGCTGGTCACGCTGGCCACCGCCCTCCTGCTGGTCACCACCGTGCTGTCGGTGGCCGCCGCTCCCGTGCTGGTGCGCCTGATGCTGGGCGACGACCCGCAGGTCAACAGCCCGCTGACGGTCGCCTTCGCCTTCCTGCTGCTGCCCCAGGTGCTGTTCTACGGGCTGTCGTCGGTGTTCACCGCCATCCTCAACACCCGCAATGTGTTCGGCCCGCCTGCGTGGGCACCGGTGATCAACAACGTGATCGCCATCCTCACGCTCGGCGTCTACATGCTGGTCCCCGGTGAACTGTCGCTCGACCCGGTGGAGATGGGCAACGCCAAGCTGCTGGTGCTGGGCATCGGCACCACCCTCGGTGTGGTCGCGCAGACCGTGGTGCTGCTGGTGGCGATCCGCAAGGAGCGCATCAGCCTGCGCCCGCTGTGGGGGCTCGACGACCGGCTCAAGAGGTTCGGCGCGATGGCCGCCGCGATGGTCTGCTACGTGCTGATCAGCCAGCTCGGCCTGATTGTGGGCAATCAGATCGCCAGCACCGCGGCGGCGTCGGGACCGGCGATCTACAACTACACCTGGATCGTCCTGATGCTGCCCTTCGGCGTGATCGGCGTGACGGTGCTGACCGTGGTGATGCCGCGGCTGAGCCGCAACGCCGCCGCCGACAACCTCCCCGCCGTGCGGGCCGACCTGTCGCTGGCCACCCGGCTGACCATGGTGACCCTGATCCCGATCGTGGCGGTGATGACCGTCGGCGGGCCTGCGATCGGCAGCGCGCTGTTCGCCTACGGCAACTTCACCCCCGAGGCCGCCGGCTACCTCGGCATGGCGATCACCCTCTCGGCGTTCACGCTGGTCCCGTACGCGCTGGTGCTGCTCCAGCTCCGGGTGTTCTACGCCCGCGAACGGCCGTGGACGCCGATCGCCGTCATCGTGTTCATCACCGCGGTCAAGATCGCCGGATCACTGGCCGCGCCGCACCTGACCGACGACCCCCAGTTGGTGGCCGGTTACCTGGGCCTGGCCAACGGACTGGGCTTCATCGCCGGCGCCGTGGTCGGCTATCTGCTGCTGCGCTCCCATCTGCGTCCGCCCGGCGGACGGCTCTTCGACAGGCAGGTGGTGCGCACGATCCTGGTGACGGTCGCCGCGTCACTGCTCGCCGGGCTGGTCGCCCACGTCGCCGACCAGCTGCTCGGGCTCGAGTCGTTGACGGAACGCTTCGGCGCAGGCGGTTCGCTGGTGCGGCTGGCGGTCATCGGACTGCTGATGGGGCCGATCATCGCCGGGGTGCTGATCGCCGCGCGGGTGCCCGAGGCGACCGCGGCGCTTGCGGCGGTCCGGCGGCGGTTCGGACGCGCACCCGCGGCGCCCGCGGCGCCCGCCGGGCGTGCCGTCTCGCCACGCCCGGATGGCCGGTTCCCGTACCCTGAGCACAGGAATCTCCATCCGGAACGGCGGCGGCCAGGACCGCCCGCCGGCTGGCCAGGACCCCCGGCGGGGGCAGGGATGCGGAAAGGACCAGCGGTGACCGACGAATCCGCGGGTGACGCCGTACCTGCGCCGGACCGCACGGCCACCACCAAGCTGCCCCGCGCCACCGCCGACGACTTCCAGCCCGACGTCGGCTACTCCGACGATGCTGCCGCCGACAGGGACGTCACGGCCGAGGTGCCCAACGGCACGACGCCGATGCCCGCATCGGGGCGCCCGCCTGCCGACTACGGCGGCGACCCGACGCGCGAGTCGCTGCCCTTCGACGCGCCGCGCGAACCAGCCATCGAGGCCGCCACCTCCGACGAGGATGTTCACCTCATCCCCGGCGCCACCATCGCCAACGGTCGCTACCGCCTGCTGGTCTTCCACGGCGGTCCGCCGAACCTGCAGTTCTGGCAGGCCGTGGACACCGCGTTGGACCGCCAGGTCGCACTGACGTTCGTCGACCCCGACGCGACGCTGCCCGACGACCAGCTGCAGGAGATCCTCGGCCGCACCCTCAAGCTCAGCCGCATCGACATGCCGGGGGTGGCACGCGTTCTCGACGTCGCAAACACCGGGTCGGGCGGGCTGATCGTGTCGGAGTGGATCCGCGGCGGCTCCCTTGCCGAGGTCGCCGACACCTCGCCGTCGCCGATCGGCGGCGCCCGCGCCATGCAGAGCCTGGCCGCTGCGGCCGAGGCCGCGCACCGTTCCGGGGTGTCGCTGTCGATCGACCATCCCAGCCGCGTCCGGGTCAGCATCGAGGGCGACGTGGCGCTGGCGTTCCCCGCGACCATGCCCGACGCGACGCCGGAGGCCGACATCCGCGGGATCGGCGCCTCGCTGTACGCGCTGCTGGTCAACCGCTGGCCACTCGACGAGCCGGGGCTGCCGAGCGGCCTGCGGCCCGCCGACCTGGACAGCGCAGGCAATCCGGTGGAGCCGCGGTCGGTGGACCGCGACATCCCGTTCCAGATCTCGGCCGCCGCCGCCCACGCGATACAGCCCGACGGCGGCATCCGCAGCGCGCCCACGCTGCTGAACCTGTTGCAGCAGGCGACCGCGATCGCCGACCGCACCGAGCAGATCAACCCCGTCGACCAGCCGAACGGGCCGGAGCGGGCACGCCCGGCACCGGACGACGACCCAGAGTTCGTGGCCCGTCGCCGCAAGGGCCTGATGGTGGGGCTGGCGATCGGCGGCGCGATCCTGGTGGTGGCGCTGATCGTGCTCGCCACGGTGCTCAGCCGCATCTTCGGCGATGTCGGCGGCGGCCTCGACGGCGACGAACTGGGACTGAACGCACCGTCGTCGACCGAGGCCGGCGAGTCCGGCGGCGGTACCGGCACCGCCGTGAAACCCGTTCGGGTGACGGTGTTCTCGCCCGAGGGTGAGGCCGATGCGCCCGATGAGGCCGGCCTGGCGATCGACGGCAACGCCTCGACCGTGTGGCCGATCGACACCTACTCCGACCCCGAACCGTTCCCGAACTTCAAGAACGGGGTGGGGTTGATGCTCGAACTTTCCGAGCCCACCACGCTGTCCGCGGTGAAGATCGACCTCAACAGCACCGGCACCGAGGTGGAGATCCGGTCCGCCTCGTCGCCCTCCCCGTCGTCGCTGGACGACACCACCGAACTCACGCCCGCGACGCCGGTGCGCCCCGGCTCGAACACCATCGAGATCAGCGACGCGGCGCCGACGTCGAACGTGCTGGTGTGGGTCTCGAAGCTGGGCAAGGTCGACGGGGAGAGCCGCAGCGACATCGCCGAGGTCACCCTCGAGGCCGCCCCCTGAGGCGTTGTCCCCAGGGGCCTGCGGCGCTGAACCCGCGGTGGGAGCCATCGGCGCAAACTGGTGTCTCGATCGCCCTCCGGCGCCGTTTAGTGTTCGGCGTGTGGAGAGCTTCGGGGGAACCTCTGAACCACCGGGGGTGACGCACTGCCAGTCGGACGCGGACCTGCTGGCCGCGCACGTCGCGGGTGACCGGTACGCGTTCGAGGTGCTGTTCCTGCGCCACGAGCGGCAGCTCTACCGGCTGGCGCTGGTCACCAGCCGCAACCCCGAGGACGCCGCCGACGCGCTGCAGGACGCCATGCTCAAGGCGCACCGCAAGGCCCACGCGTTTCGGTTCGACTCGGCGGTGAGCAGCTGGCTCTACCGCATCGTCATCAATGCCTGCCTGGACCGGCTGCGCCGCAACAAGAACCACCCCACCACCGCGCTGCTCGACGACGCTCTGCCCGCCGGCGACTCCACCGCCCGCGTCGACACCGCGATCGTGGTGGAGCGCGCGCTGCTGGCACTCCCGGTGGAGCAGCGGGCCGCGGTGGTCGCCGTCGACATGCAGGGCTACTCGGTGGCCGAGACGGCGCGGATGCTCGGCGTGCCCGAGGGCACCGTCAAGAGCCGGTGCAGCAGGGCCCGCGCCAAACTCGCCGAGGCACTGCACTACTTCGATGCGGGCGCCGAGCCGACGCGCGAACCGCGGACAGGGCGCCGCATCGCGGGCACCCATGGTGGAGACTGGGCGGGCAGGCCAGTGGCGATGCGACGGAAGGGCGGGAGCGGCGATGCCGGACGAGGGGCGCACGGACGCCGCGCCGCCCGACGGCCCGATCACGCCTGAACTCCTGGCCGAGCTGCAGGCCGGCACCCTCGACGCCGAGACGACCGCCCGGCTGTGGCGCCGGTTGCGCACCGATCCCGCGGCGGCTGCCACGCTGGCGGCGCTGGACCGCGTCCGGCGTGACCTCGCGCGTCTGGGCGGTGACGACGCGTCCGCCGGCGGTGTGCCTGCCGCGGTGACGGCGGGTGTCACCGCAGCACTGCGGGCGGCGCCGCCCCACCCCCGGCCCGGGTGTTGACCGCCGCACACTTGCGCCGGTCGTAGTCTGACCCACAGCCGATCGGGGAACACCCGGACCTAGGCTGGTGTTTGTACCCGTGCCGGCGTGATACGGCAGAAAGGCCCACATGACCACCTCATCGAAGGTCCACGACCTGATCATCATCGGTTCTGGCCCGGCGGGTTATACCGCGGCGATCTACGCCGCCCGTGCCCAGCTCGAGCCCCTGGTCTTCGAGGGCACCCAGTTCGGCGGCGCACTCATGACCACCACCGAGGTGGAGAACTTCCCCGGCTTCCGGAACGGCATCACCGGTCCCGAACTGATGGACGAGATGCGCGAGCAGGCCCTGCGATTCGGCGCCGACCTGCGGATGGAGGACGTCGACGAGGTGTCGCTGGAGGGTCCGGTCAAGACGGTCACCGTCGGTGACGAGACCCACCGGGCGCGCGCGGTGATCCTGGCGATGGGCGCCGCGGCCCGTCACCTCGGCGTGCCCGGCGAGGACACGCTGCTCGGGATGGGCGTCAGCACCTGTGCAACCTGTGACGGGTTCTTCTTCCGCGACCAGGACATCGCGGTGATCGGTGGCGGCGACTCCGCGATGGAGGAGGCCACCTTCCTCACCCGGTTCGCTCGCAGCGTCACCGTGATCCACCGGCGCGAGGAGTTCCGCTCCTCCCGCATCATGCTCGACCGGGCCCGCGCCAACGAGAAGATCACGTTCCTGACCAACACCCAGGTGACCGAGGTCGAGGGCGACCCCAAGGTGACCGGCATCCGGCTGCGCGACGCCATCACCGGCGAGGAGTCCAAGCTCGCCGTCACCGGCGTGTTCGTCGCCATCGGGCACGTCCCGCGCTCGGACCTGGTGCGCGGTCAGGTGGAGCTCGACCCCGACGGCTACGTCCAGGTCGAGGGTCGCACCACGAGCACCTCGATCGAGGGCGTGTTCGCCGCGGGCGACCTCGTCGACCGGGTCTACCGGCAGGCGATCACCGCGGCAGGCAGCGGCTGCGCGGCGTCCATCGACGCTGAGCGCTGGCTCGCCGAGGTCGGCGCCGCCCCGACTGATCAAGAGATCTCAGCGCCGATCTGACCCCGTCTGAACCACAGTCCGAACCGAAGGAGAATTACGATGCCCGAGACCTCCGCGACGGTCGCCGTCACCGACGACTCGTTCGCTGACGACGTACTGTCAAGCAGCACACCGGTTCTGGTGGACTTCTGGGCGACCTGGTGCGGCCCGTGCAAGATGGTCGCCCCGGTGCTCGAGGAGATCGCCGGCGAGAAGGCCGGCGCGCTGACCGTGGCGAAGCTCGACGTCGACGCCAACCCGAACACCGCACGCGACTTCCAGGTGGTGTCGATCCCGACCATGATCCTGTTCAAGGACGGCGAAGCGGTGAAGCGCATCGTCGGCGCCAAGGGCAAGGCCGCGCTGCTTCGCGAACTGGCCGACCTGGTCTGACATCCGCCACGCGGCAACCACGACCCGCCTGCGGTTTTCCGGATTCTGGCGAAGGTCTGCGACAATACTGGCTAGCGGTTCATGAAATAGTCGGCGCTGTCATTTTCTGTCAGCCGGATCGAAAGGCCATCCTGGAGGGCCAGTATGTCGATTCTTCGTCGCGGTGACCGCGGGGGTGCGGTCACCGAGGTCCGCGCGGCATTGTCCGCACTGGGCCTGATCGACAGCCCGGACGATGACCTGAGCACCGGCAAGCACGTCGCACTCGACGTGTTCGACGGCGAGCTCGACCACGCGGTCCGCGCTTTTCAGCAGCACCGCGGCCTGCTGGTCGACGGCATCGTCGGCGAAGCCACCTACCGTGCGCTCAAAGAGGCCTCCTACCGTCTCGGCGCCCGCACGCTGGCCCACCAGTTCGGCGCCCCGATGTACGGCGACGACGTCGCCACACTGCAGGCCCGGCTGCAGGACCTGGGTTTCTACACCGGCCTGGTCGACGGTCACTTCGGGCTGCAGACGCACAACGGGTTGATGTCCTATCAGCGCGAGTACGGCCTGTACCCGGATGGCATCTGCGGCCCGGAGACGTTGCGGTCGTTGTACTTCCTCGGATCCAGGGTGACCGGCGGGTCGCCGCACGCGATCCGCGAGGAGGAGCTGGTGCGGCGCTCGGGGCCCCGGCTGTCGGGTAAGCGGGTGATCATCGATCCGGGCCGCGGCGGCGCCGACCACGGGATGATCATGAACGGCCCGGCCGGCCCGATCAGCGAAGCAGACATCCTGTGGGACTTGGCGAGTCGGCTCGAGGGCCGGATGACCGCGATCGGCATGGAGACGTTCCTGTCGCGGCCCAACAATCGGGCGCTGACGGATGCCGAACGCGCCGAGACGGCCAACACCGTCGGTGCGGACCTGATGATCAGCCTGCGCTGCGCCGCCCAGTCGAGTCCGTCGGCGAACGGCGTCGCGTCGTTCCACTTCGGGAACTCACACGGTTCGGTGTCCACCATCGGCCGCAACCTCGCCGACTTCATCCAACGGGAAGTGGTGGCCCGCACCGGATTACGCGACTGCCGTACTCATGGCAGGACGTGGGACCTGCTCCGGCTGACCCGGATGCCTACCGTGCAGGTCGACGTCGGGTACATCACCAACCCGCAGGACCTCTCGCTGCTGGTGTCGACGCAGACCCGTGACTCGGTCGCCGAGGGCATCCTCGCCGCGGTGAAACGGCTGTACCTGCTCGGCAAGAACGACCGTCCCACAGGGACTTTCACGTTCGCCGAACTGCTGGCGCACGAACTGTCGGTGGAGCAGGCGGGCCGGCTCCCGTCCTAGCGGGACCGTGCCGCGCGAGACATGCTGGGGCACATCGGACTCAACGTCCCCGACCTCGTTGTAGCGAAGAAGTACTACGACGAACTGATGCCGCTGGTCGGGTTCGAGCCGTTCCTGGCCGCCGACGATCAGTTCGCCTTCCGTCCGGCCGGCGGCAAGCCCGGTACGTATCTGTTCTTCTATCCGGCCGTCGAGGCCGGTCCCTACTCACGTCACCGCGCCGGACTGCAGCATCTCGCATTCATGGTGAAGACCCGGTCCGCCGTGCACGCCGTTCATCGACTCGTCCAGCGGATCGGCGCCGACGTGGTGCACGAGCCCCAGTCGTTCCCGCAGTACCAGCCGCCCTACTTCGCGACCTTCTGGCTCGACCCGTTCGGCGTGTTGCTCGAAGCGGTGTGTCACCACGACCGGGACTGAATCCCTGGTCGGCTCAACGACTCGCTTCGCGTCTGGCTACGATCGCGAAGTTCAACGGGATCCTCGGCATGGAGTCGGGCAGCGTCCAACCCTGCTGACAGGGAACCAGTTCGGTGAATGCCGGCCAGTCCATGTAGGGCAGCTCGGCGAGGGCCTCGATCCGAAGGCCGGCTCGAAGTAGCGCGGTGACCACCTCGCCGACGTCGTGGCGCCATTCGTGATTCTCGACATGGGCGATGAGGCCGGCCGATTCTTCGGTGTACGAGCCGGAGTCTTCGTAGGTGCGAGGTCCGCCACCACCGAGGTAGTCGTCGCTGATGTCCCACGGCGAGAACGCCATCGCGCCGAGGATGGGGTGGTCGTCGCGGATGAGGAACACTCCGCCTGGTTCGAGGAGGTCGTGAATTGATGCCGCCCAGTCCTCGAGGTCCGGCAGCCATACGATCGTGCCTGCGCTGGTGACGACGATCTCGAATCGGCGGTCGATCAGACGAGCCGCGAACCGGGCGTCTCCTCCCACCCATGTGACGTCGCTCCGATCGGCGACCGCGATGCGGGTGGCATGGCGAAGCGAGTTGGGCGACAGGTCGAGTCCGTGGACGCCGACGGCGCCCAGCCGTGCCCATGAGATGGTGTCCAACCCGATGTGGCACTGCAGATGTAGCAGTGACCTGCCTTGCGCCTGACCGCCGGGCAGGTGCGGGGCGAGCACCGACAGATCGTTGAGCACCACCCGCGAGATTGCGGAGCGATCCGCGAGGAACCCGTCGACGTCGTACATGCGCGACGCGACGTGCACGTCGGCGCGGTCGTCCCAGTTGGCTCGGTTCGCCGCGATCGCGGCCGCGTGGCCGCGGATGTCGCCGACCACGCGACTATCCGATGCGGCCCGCGCCGGCGCCGACGGGCTGCTCCAACTGCGCGTGCTCGAGCAGCCGCTCCAACGCCGCCTCGACGCCGGCCTTCCAGCCGAGGCCCTGTTCCAGTTCGAGGCGCAGCCGCGGGAAGTACCGATGCGGGGCGACGACGGTGAAGCCGACGTCTTCGAGGAAGTCGGCGGCGATGATGCACTGATCCACCGAACAGTCGCCGAGTGTCTCGACAACCGCCCCGAGATCGCCCGGCACCAGCCGCGGGTCGGCG
This sequence comes from Mycobacterium hippophais, assembly GCF_027529605.1. Taxonomy (NCBI): domain Bacteria; kingdom Bacillati; phylum Actinomycetota; class Actinomycetes; order Mycobacteriales; family Mycobacteriaceae; genus Mycobacterium; species Mycobacterium hippophais. The sequence goes on from NZ_JAPZPY010000006.1 coordinate 240,811, forward strand.
AGCTCGGCCGCCTCGGCGGTCCTGCCGAATGCCTCGAGCGCACGGACGCCCCGTCGAACGAGGTCGCTCACCACCGATGTCAGCAGGCTGCGCGACAACCCGTCGCAGCCGTCGCCGGATTCGACGCCGACGGTCGTCAGCAGGATCGCGTCGGCGCTCACCGGTCCGGTCGGGAAGAGCCGGGCGCGCGGGACGGCACGGGGCGGCGCGTAGAACGCGTACCCAAGGCAGGAGCCGGTGTCATCGGTGGGCGCCGCGTCCTCGAACCCCGGCGCCGCGTGGATGGCGACCTGGCCGCACGAACCCCACTCCAGCATGACCATCGACAGCCACGCTTCCTTCTCGAATTCCGGGTCGCTGAGGTGGTCGTCGGCGCCGAGGGTGGACGGATCCACCTCCCAGAACACGCAGCGGCGCGCATGCTTCGGCAGCTGTTCGAATGCCTCGAGCCGAAGAGGCGTGATTCGGGCCGGCACTAGACTCCCCGGATTCGTCGGTGGGCTGGCATGCGCGTGTGCGCCTCCAGGATAGGGAAGCCCGCCGAGCCGGGCCCGGTTTCCGCCGCTTCCCGCGACGAAATCACATGTTCAGACGAAACAGGTTGTCGCCCATCACGATTGCTTAGTCGATGAACGCAGTCGGACGTGCGCATTGGCATCAGTGTCACAGTGACGTAATTACCGTGTGTGGACGGTCATCGTCGCGACGAGTTCATCAAGTCCACTATCCGCTGCAAGTCTTCGACCGACCCGAACTCCACCACGATCTTGCCCTTGCGTTTGCCCAGGCTCACGGTGACGCGGGTGTCGAACGCCGAGGACAACTTCTCAGCAACGTCCTGCAGGCCCGGCATCTGAATCGGCTTGCGCCGCGGAGCCGAGGGTGCCGAGCCGTCGCCCCGATTGGCCAGGGTGACCGCTTCCTCGGTGGCGCGCACCGACAGCCCCTCGGCCACGATGCGGGCGGCCAGTTCTTCCTGCCGTTCCGGCCCGCCCTCAAGCGAGAGGAGGGCACGGGCGTGGCCGGCGGACAGCACCCCGGCGGCGACGCGGCGCTGGACGGCTATCGGCAGGCGCAGCAGCCGGATCATGTTGGTGATCAGCGGACGGGAGCGGCCGATCCGCGTCGCGAGTTCATCGTGGGTGACGTCGAACTCTTCGAGCAGCTGCTGATAGGCGGCCGCCTCCTCCAGCGGGTTCAACTGGGCGCGGTGGATGTTCTCCAGCAGCGCGTCGCGCAGCATGCTGTCATCGGCCGTCTCGCGGACGATGGCCGGGATGGTGGCCAGGCCGGCCTGTTGGGCCGCCCGCCACCGCCGCTCCCCCATCACCAACTGGTAGCGCGATGACTCGGTACCGGTGCTGACTGCCCGCACGACTATCGGCTGCATCAGACCGAACTCACGGATCGAGTGCACGAGTTCGGCGAGCGCCTCCTCGTCGAACACCTGCCGGGGCTGGCGCGGGTTGGGCTCGATGGTTGCCGGATCGATCTCCCGGTACACCGCGCCGACATCGCTCGGCTCGGCGACCGGAAGCCCGCCGATCACCACGTCGGCCGCGGCGTCACCCATCCGTGGTCCCATGGTGCCCGGGCCGCCCTCGTCGGCCGGACCGGTCGGGATGAGGGATGCCAGACCACGTCCGAGGCCGCTGCGCTTGCGGGTGGGTTGAGTCATCGTCGTCCTCTCGTCACGGATGTGCTGTCGCGGGGGTGCTCATCGCGGCGGGGCCTCGCCCGGTGCACCCCGTTCGGCGAGTTCACGGCTCGCGTCGAGATAGCTCAGCGCGCCGCGTGAGCCCGGGTCGTAATCGAGGATCGTCATGCCGTAGCCGGGCGCCTCGGACACCTTCACGCTGCGTGGGATCACCGTCCGCAGCACCTTGCTGCCGAAGTGCGCGCGGACGTCCGCGGCGACCTGATCGGCGAGCTTGGTGCGGCCGTCGTACATGGTGAGGATGACGGTCGACACGTTGAGTTCGGGATTGAGGTGCGACTTGACCATCTCGATGTTGCGGAGCAACTGGCCGACACCTTCCAGCGCGTAGTACTCGCACTGGATCGGGATCAACACCTCCGGCGCAGCCACGAGCGCGTTGATCGTCAGGAGTCCGAGCGACGGTGGGCAGTCGATGAACACGTAGTCGAAGTCGAACTGCTTGAGCTCGGCCAGCGCGGTCCTCAGCCTGCCTTCGCGCGCCACCATGCTGACCAATTCGATCTCGGCGCCCGCGAGGTCGATGGTCGCCGGGATGCAGAACAGCCGTTCGTTGTGCGGGCTGCGCTGCAGCGCCTCCGCGACGGGGATCTCCCCGATGAGGACTTCATACGACGACGGGGTGCCAGGGCGGTGCTCGATGCCGAGCGCGGTGCTGGCATTGCCCTGCGGGTCGAGGTCGATCACCAGGGTCTTGAGGCCCTGCAGCGAGAGCGCCGCCGCGACGTTCACCGCCGTGGTGGTCTTGCCGACGCCGCCCTTCTGATTGGCGATGGTGAACACCCGTTGGTGCGTCGGCCGCGGAAGGTGGCCCTGCGTGGTGTGCAGTAGGCGCACCGCCCGTTCGGCCTCGGCGCCGATCGGGGTGTCGATGCCGGCATCGTCGGTCCACGCGCCGCCGCTCGCTCCGCGCTGCCATGTTTCACGTGAAACATCGCGGGGAGGCTGCGCTCCGCTGCTCGCCCGCGATCCCGCGGTGGACGCTCGCGGCGGCACCGCCGCACCGGTCGGTGGAAGCGGAGCGGCCGCACCGCGCGGCCCGGTCCGTTCGCTGTCTGGCCCCGGCCTCATCGAGTTCTCCTGCCCGTTCGTTCCGACCGAGCCGATCTCGGCTTCTTCACCTCGCGCCGCGCCACGACCACGGTCGCGGGTGGATCTAGATAGTCCGCGCCACATTTCAACCCCCTCACATCGACGGCGCCAACCGACGCCAGCACACGCCGGTGCTCTTCGATCTCTGACTCGGCGCGCTCGCCCTTGAGGGCGATCATCCGGCCACCGTCCCGAAGGAGCGGGATGCTCCACCGGGCGAGCTTGTTCAACGAGGCGACGGCGCGTGACGTGACGACGTCCATCTCCCCCACCTGTTCGCGCACTGCCTTGTCTTCGGCCCGGCCGCGGACGACGCCCACGGCGAGTCCCAACTCGGCGATCACTTCGGTGAGGAACTCGCTACGGCGGAGCATCGGTTCCACGAGGGTCACCTCGAGGTCCGGCCGGGCCAGAGCCAACGGTATCCCGGGCAGCCCGGCGCCGCTGCCGATATCCACCAGCCGCTCGTGCGGGGTGAGCAACTCGGCCATCGCCGCACTGTTGAGGACGTGGCGTTCCCACAGTCGCTCGACCTCGCGTGGCCCGATCAGCCCGCGCTCGACGCCGGCGCCAGCGAGGATCTCCGCGTAGCGCTGGACGTCAGGCAGGCGGTCCCCGAAAAGGGTCCGCCCCGCCTCCGGTGGCGGCCCGGCGTCAGCATGTTTCACGTGAAACATCCCTCCGCCGAACCGCTCGAGAGAACTACACCGGTGTAACTCAGAGGATCAGTCAGCGAGGACGACAACACGGCGGGACGGCTCCACGCCTTCGCTCTCGCTGTGCACGCCCTGGACCGCGGCCACCGCGTCGTGCACGATCTTGCGTTCGAACGGGGTCATCGGCGCCAGCTCCTCGCGCTCCCCGGTCTCCAGCACCCGGCGGGCCACCTTGTCGCCCAGCGTCGCCAACTCGTCGCGACGATTGCGGCGCCACCCGGCGATGTCCAGCATCAGCCGGCTCCGCTCACCCGTCTTCTGGTGCACGGCCAGCCGGGTCAGTTCCTGCAGTGCGTCGAGCACCTCGCCCTTGCGGCCGACGAGCTTGTTCAGGTCGGTGCCGCCGTCGATGCTCACCACCGCACGGTCGCCCTCGACGTCGAGATCGATGTCGCCGTCGAAGTCGAGGAGGTCCAAGAGTTCCTCCAGATAGTCCCCGGCGATCTCGCCCTCGGCGACCAACCGTTCCTCGAGGTCCTCCCCGGCAGGCCGGGCGGCGTTCTCCTCGGCGTCAGCCTGCTCGAGGCCGGCGTCGATCTCGTCGGTGCGCTCGGTGGTATCAGCGTCCGTCATCTGTGTCTCTCCCTCTCCCCCAGTCCGCGGACTGGTCAACGCTTTCGCTTCTTCGGACGGGCGCCCGGCCGCGGCGTGCGGTTGGCGACCTGTTCTCCGCCGGCCGCCTTCGTGGGGCTGCCGTTGCTCTCTCCATCGACCGATGCGGTGCTCGTCGGCTCCGCGGCCTCCGACTCCGGCTCTCCCGCGGCGACGTCCTTGCCCGGGGCGGCGGCCGACGCCTTGCGCGCCCGATTCGGCTTGGCGCCAGGCGCCGGCGCATTGGCGGCTCGGCGTTCAAGCGCCTCGGTCTTCTTGGCTTCTTCTTCCTTCTCGATCTTGCCGAAGACGTAGTGCTGCTGTCCGTAGGTCCAGATGTTGTTGGCGAGCCAGTACATGATCACCGCGAGCGGCAGGAACGGGCCACCGACGATGACGCCGAGCGGGAAGACGTACAGGGCGAGCTTGTTCATCATCGCCGTCTGCGGGTTGGCCGCCGCCTCGATGCTCTGCCGCGCCACCGATGCCCGGCTGTTGAAGTGGGTGGCGATGCCGGCCAGGAGCGCGATCGGCACACCGACCAGGATCACCGACAGGCGGTTGAATTCGGTGAACGCCAGCAGACCGTGCTGCTGGATCATCGTCGCGCCGAGCGGGGCGCCGAAGAGGTTCGCGTCCAGGAAGTGCCCGACGTCGGTCGCGCTGAACACGTAGTTGCCCAGGCTGCGGTTCTCCTCCACCGACAGCCCGAGCCGGCCGATGCCGGTCTGCGTCCGGTTGAACGACATCAGCACGTGATAGAGGCCGAGGAACACCGGCACCTGCGCGAGCATCGGCAGGCAGCCCAGGATCGGGTTGAACCCGTGCTCGCGCTGCAGCTTCTGCATCTCGAGCGCCATCCGCTGGCGGTCCTTGCCGTACTTCTTCTGCAGCGCCTTGATCTGTGGCTGCAGTTCCTGCATCTGCCGGGTGGTGCGGATCTGCCGCACGAACGGCTTGTAGAGGATCGCGCGCAGGGTGAACACGAGGAACATCACCGTCAGCGTCCACGTGAAGAAGTTGTCCGGACCCAGGAACGGGATGGCGGAGAAGGCCTTGTACCAGACCCACATGATCGCCGACACCGGGTAGTAGATGATGTCGAGGCTGAACCAGTTAAACACTCGCCTTGCTCCAGACTTGGTCGTCGTCGGCCGCTTCGGTGCCGCTCGCATGCTCGGAGTGCGCGCACGCACCGCTGCCACGCTCCGGGATCGGATCCCATCCTCCCCTATGCCAGGGGCCACACTTGGCGAGCCGGACGACGGCCAACCATCCGCCGCGCACCAGTCCGTACTCGGTCAGCGCGTCGACGGCGTACTGACTGCAGGTCGGCATGAACCGGCAGGTCGGCAATCGCAGCGGCGAGACAGTGTGCCGGTAGAGCTGGATGGCCGCGATGACCGCCCGCGCCGCCATCGCACCCGTGCCCCGCAGCCGACTCATCGCGATGTCCCCCGCCGGCGCCGCACGCGAGCGAGACCGTCGCGCAACTGGCGCTCCAGATCGGGCGAGACCGCACGGGCGGAGTTCGGCAGCGCCCGGATCACCAACCGGTCGCGGCTGTCGAGATCCTCGAGCACGGTCCGGGCCACGTGACGCAACCGCCGGGACACCCGGTGGCGCACGACGGCGTTGCCGACGGACTTCGCCACAACGAGACCGATCCTCGGACCGCTGTCATCCACGGTGTCGAGGGCGGCGTGCAGCACCAGATCGGGGTGCGCCGAGCGCACCCCTTGACTGACCGTGGAACTGAACTCCGTCGACCGCGTCATCCGGTACCGGGCCGGAAGCACCGCGCTAGATCCTGCGTCGGATCACGCAGTGAGCGAACGACGGCCCTTTTGACGACGACCCGAGACGATCGCACGCCCGGCACGGGTGCGCATCCGCAACCGGAAGCCGTGGACGCGCGCACGCCGGCGGTTGTTGGGCTGAAAGGTCCGCTTGCCCTTGGCCACGGCAATATCTCCTCGTTACGAGTGGCGGCCACGCGCCACGCACAGCGGACTGTGTCGGTGGACGCGGTCGCCGTTGGTAAGCTCATGCGTCTTGCTAACCGGCGCGGTCTCCGGACCCCGGGTCGCAGCCGTGTCGCCACGTGCGGGCGACTGTTCGAGGGTACTGACGAGATTTCGCTGGGTCAAACCTGGTCGGACCGCTCCTCACGGGGCCGGAAAAGTTCACAACAGTCACAACCTTCACCGTCTTCGAGAAGCTGTCCAGGAGTGCCCAAACAATGTTGCAGAACGGTTGGCACGTCGAGAGAAAACTGTTAGCTTCTGGCAATGCCGTTCCCAGATCGGGGCGGCGGCGACAACGAAGCGAGGATGCCCACCGCACCGAGAGCCCACAGCATGCACCACCACTGTGACGAGCCCCGGCCTGCGGCGTTCACGCCGGTAGACAACAGAGAGCGGCGACGTACTGTCTCTATCCACAGACTGTGGATAACCATGTGGACAGACCGTCTTCGTTCCTTTGGTCGTCCTTGGACCGACCACGAGGGGGTAGGCGTCAATTGACTGCTGACCCCGACCCACCCTTCGTCGCCGTGTGGAACAACGTGCTGGCCGACCTCAACGGCGACGCCGACACCCGCGACCGCAACGGCTCCGGCCCACTGCCCGTCCTGACTCCTCAGCAAAGGGCCTGGCTGAAACTCGTCAAGCCGCTGGTGATCACCGAGGGATTTGCCCTGCTGTCGGTTCCCACGCCGTTCGTGCAGAACGAGATCGAACGCCACCTCCGCGAACCGATCATCTCCGCGCTCAGCCGGCACCTCGGTCAGCGGGTCGAGCTCGGGGTGCGCATCGCCACCCCCTCGACCGACGACGCCGACGACGCCACCGGACCGCCGCCACCGGCCGCGGTCACCGAGCCCGACGAGGTCGACGACGACCGAGAGGCGCTCGCCAGCGCCGAGGAAAGCTGGCCGACGTACTTCCGCGCTCCGGCGTCCGACTCCTCTGCCGCCGACGCCGTCAGCCTCAACCGCCGCTACACCTTCGACACCTTCGTCATCGGTGCGTCGAACCGGTTCGCCCACGCCGCGTCGCTCGCGATCGCCGAGGCGCCGGCCCGGGCGTACAACCCGTTGTTCATCTGGGGCGAGTCCGGTCTCGGCAAGACCCACCTGCTGCACGCCGCCGGCAACTACGCCCAGAGGCTGTTCCCCGGCATGCGCGTCAAGTACGTGTCGACCGAGGAATTCACGAACGACTTCATCAACTCGCTGCGCGACGACCGCAAGGCGTCGTTCAAGCGCAGTTACCGCGACATCGACGTGCTGCTCGTCGACGACATCCAGTTCATCGAGGGCAAGGAAGGCATCCAGGAGGAGTTCTTCCACACCTTCAACACGCTGCACAACGCGAACAAGCAGATCGTGATCTCCTCCGACCGGCCGCCCAAGCAGCTGGCCACACTGGAGGACCGGCTGCGAACCCGCTTCGAGTGGGGCCTGATCACCGACGTCCAGCCGCCGGAACTCGAGACACGCATCGCGATCCTGCGCAAGAAGGCGCAGATGGACCGCCTCGACGTGCCCGCTGACGTGCTGGAACTCATCGCGGCCGGCGTCGAACGCAACATCCGTGAACTCGAGGGCGCCCTGATCCGCGTCACCGCGTTCGCCTCGTTGAACAAGACCCAGATCGACAAGTCGCTGGCCGAGATCGTCCTGCGGGACCTCATCTCCGATGCCGGCACAATGCAGATCAGCACCGCGGCGATCATGGCCGCCACCGCCGAATACTTCGAGACCACCGTGGAAGAACTGCGCGGCCCGGGCAAGACCAGGGCGCTGGCACAGTCACGGCAGATCGCGATGTATCTGTGCCGCGAGCTCACCGAGCTCTCGCTGCCGAAGATCGGTCAGGCCTTCGGCCGCGACCACACCACGGTGATGTACGCCGAGAAGAAGATCCGCGGCGAGATGGCGGAGCGCCGTGAGGTGTTCGATCACGTCAAGGAACTCACCACCCGGATCCGTCAGCGCTCCAAGCGCTGAGACCCTTCACTCCATCTCATCCCGCGCGGTGTCCCGCGCACCATTCGTGTGCGCTCCCCCGCACCGCCATGTCATCCCGACGCACCCGGCTGGGTGCCGTCGGACGTCGAATCGCACTCCTCGCGGCGAAAAACTTCCGTCACATCGGCATCACTCGTCACCGCGGCGACCTGTGCACAACGGTGTGAACAACATGGTGGCCGATCGGGCGAACCGCCGAAGTTGTCACACATCCACCGTGTGCTCCACAGTTCCCGACCGCCCGCAGCCGGCCCGTCCACAGCCCACTCACAATTCGACACGCATGACTGCCAGCGCCGACGCGGCTTCATCCCCAGCGTCCACAGCCCCTATTACTGTTACTCATTTATCTCCATTGGTTTCCTCTCTGAAGACAGCGCCTGGGGAAACTCCGTCACCACCCCGGCCGGACGGCCGCACACCCCCGGTTGTCACCCCGATCGATTAGCTTTCAAGTTGGCGCGGAAAGCTCTACGGTGGTTCTTCGACAGCCGTTACGGTCATCGCATCGCATGCAGGTCACGCGGGTTGAGACGCCGGGAAACCGCTGGTTATCGCTGATTGTGTGGTTCATCGAAGGGACGTTTTGGACGTGACGACATCGACGGCTGGTCTCACGGATCTGAAATTCCGACTGGTGCGTGAGGACTTCGCCGACGCGGTGGCCTGGGTGGCCCGCAATCTGCCCACCCGGCCGACCGTCCCGGTGCTCGCCGGGGTGCTCCTCACCGGCAGCGACGACGGTCTGACGATCTCCGGATTCGACTACGAAGTCTCCGCCGAGGTCCGCGTCGCAGCCGAAATCGCTTCTCCGGGAAGCGTTCTGGTCTCCGGACGGCTGCTGTCCGACATCACCAGGGCGCTGCCCGCAAAGCCGGTGGACGTCAGCGTCGAAGGCACCCGCGTCTCGCTGACCTGCGGCAGCTCCCGATTCTCGCTTCCGACGATGGCCGTCGAGGACTACCCGACGCTGCCCACGTTGCCCGAGGAGACCGGTGTGGTTCCCGCCGCTCTGTTCGCCGAGGCGATCGGCCAGGTCGCGGTTGCCGCCGGCCGGGACGACACGCTGCCGATGCTCACCGGGATCCGGGTCGAAATCTCCGGCGAATCGGTGGTTTTGGCGGCGACCGACCGGTTCCGCCTCGCGGTCCGCGAGCTGACGTGGTCCACCGGGACCGCCGACATCGAGGCCGCGGTGCTGGTGCCGGCCAAGACGCTGGCCGAAGCGGCCAAGGCCGGTTCCGACGGTTCCGACGTCCACCTGTCGCTCGGCGCCGGGGCAACGGTCGGCAAGGAAGGCCTGCTCGGTATCCGCAGCGAGGGTAAGCGCAGCACCACCCGACTGCTCGACGCCGAGTTCCCGAAGTTCCGCCAGCTGCTGCCCAGCGAGCACACCGCGGTGGCCACCATCGGCGTCGCCGAGCTGACCGAGGCGATCAAGCGCGTCGCGCTCGTCGCCGACCGTGGGGCGCAGATCAGGATGGAGTTCTCCGAGGACGCGCTGCGGCTGTCGGCCGGTGCGGACGACGTCGGCCGCGCCGAGGAGGATCTTCCGGTGTCGTTCGCCGGCGATCCGTTGACCATCGCGTTCAACCCGACCTACCTCACCGACGGCCTGGGTTCGTTGCATTCCGAGCGGGTGGCGTTCGGCTTCACGACACCCAGCCGTCCCGCTGTGTTGCGGCCGGCAGGCGAGGATGATGGAACCGTCGGCGCAAGTGGCCCCTACCCGGCCGCCCAGACCGATTACGTGTATCTGTTGATGCCGGTACGGCTTCCCGGCTGACCGGCCCCTACCGCCGGAGAAGAGGGCATACATGCAGCTGGGTCTGATCGGGCTGGGCAAGATGGGCTTCAACATGCGGGAGCGCCTGCGTGAAGGTGGCCACGAGGTCGTCGGATTCGACCCACGCCCGGAGGTGACCGACGTGCCCACCATCGGCGCGCTGGCCGAGGCCCTCGCGGCACCCCGGGTGGTGTGGGTGATGGTGCCGTCGGGACCCATCACCCATGACACGATCGCGACGCTGGCGAACGAGCTCAGCGAGGGCGACCTGGTGATCGACGGCGGCAACTCCCGCTACACCGAAGACGGTCTGCACGCGAAGCTGTTGTCCGAGAAGGGAATCGCGTTCATCGACGCGGGTGTCTCCGGCGGTGTGTGGGGTTTGAAGGAGGGCTACGGCTTGATGGTCGGCGGCAGCGACGCCGACGTCGAGCGGGCCATGCCGATCTTCGACACGTTGCGGCCGCCGGGTGACCGGGCGGACGGATTCGTGCATGCCGGGCCGGTGGGCGCGGGTCACTTCGCGAAGATGGTGCACAACGGGGTGGAGTACGCCCTGATGACCGCGTACGGCGAGGGCTACGAAATGCTCGCCGCCGAGGAACTGATCACGGATCCGCAGGCGGTGTACCAGGCGTGGAGCAACGGCACCGTGGTGCGGTCGTGGTTGCAACAGCTGCTTGCCAAGGCGCTGAAGGAAGATCCGCAGCTGGCCGAGATCTCCGGCTACACAGAGGATTCCGGTGAGGGCCGCTGGACGGTGGAAGAGGCGATCCGGTTGCGGGTCCCGGTGCCGAGTATCGCAGCGTCCCTGTTCGCGAGATTCTCCTCGCGTCAGGAGGATTCGCCGACGATGAAGGCCGTCGCGGCACTGCGCAACCAGTTCGGGGGTCACGCCGTCAAGAGGATCAGCGAGTCCGGTTAGCCCGTGTACGTCCGTCACGTGACACTCACCGATTTCCGGTCCTGGGCGCACATCGACATCGATCTGACGCCGGGCCGGACGGTGTTCGTCGGTCCCAACGGCTTCGGCAAGACCAATCTCGTTGAGGCGTTGTGGTACTCGGCAACCCTCGGGTCGCACCGCGTGGGTGCGGACGCACCGCTGATCCGGACCGGCGCCGAACGCGCGGTGGTGTCGTCGATCGTCGTCAACGACGGCCGCGAACTCGCCGTCGACCTCGAGATCACCAGCGGTCGTGCGAACAAGGCGCGGCTGAACCGCTCCCCCGTGCGCAGCGCGCGCGAGATCCTGGGGGTGCTGCGCGCGGTGCTGTTCGCGCCCGAGGACCTGGCGCTGGTGCGTGGCGACCCGAGTGACCGGCGCCGCTACCTCGACGATCTGGCCACCACGCGCAGGCCGGCGATCGCGGGCGTGCGTGCGGATTACGACAAAGTGGTGCGGCAGCGGACGGCGCTGCTGAAGACCGCCGCGGGTGGCCGGCACCGCGGCGACCGCAGTGTGCTCGACACCCTCGACGTGTGGGACGGCCACCTGGCTGCCCACGGGGCCCGGCTGATGGCGGCGCGCGCGGTGCTGATCTCCGAACTCGCCCCCGAGGTGGAGAAGGCCTATCAACTCCTGGCGCCCGCGTCGCGGCCGGCCGCCATCCGGTACCGCCCCAGCATCGACCTGGACGACGACGCGCCGGCACCCGACAGCGTGCAGCACTACGAGGCGGCGCTGCTGGCGGCGATGAGTAGCCGGCGCGACGCCGAACTGGAGCGCGGCGTCTGCCTGGTCGGTCCGCATCGCGACGACCTCGAGCTGCGGCTCGGCGATCAACCCGCGAAAGGTTTTGCCAGCCATGGTGAGTCGTGGTCGATGGCGCTCTCTCTGAGATTGGCGGCCTACGAGCTGCTGCGCGCCGACGGCGGCGACCCGGTGCTGCTGCTCGACGACGTGTTCGCTGAACTGGACACCGCGCGGCGGCGGGCGCTGGCCACCGTCGCCGAGTCCGCCGAGCAGGTGCTGGTCACCGCAGCCGTCGGTGAGGACATCCCTGAGGACTGGGACGTCCGGCGGATCGAGATCCGCATGACGGACGGCGACGACGGGCGGATATCGACGGTGCAGACATGACGGACGACGAGATCCCCCAGAAGAACGACGACTCCGGCGATCCCGCGCCGGGTCCGCCGGCCCATCTGGCCGGCCTGTCCGGCATGGACCTCGTGCGCCGCACGCTGGAGGAGGCTCGCGGCGCCGCCCGCAGCCAGGGCAAGGACGTCGGCCGCGGCCGCACCTCCCCCGCCCGGCGCTCGGCGGGCACCGGCCGGCGGCGCAGCTGGTCGGGACCCGGCCCGGACTCCCGTGACCCGCAGACACTCGGTGCAGCGACGAGTGACCTGGCCCGCAGCCGCGGCTGGTCGGGCCGGGTGGCCGAGGGTTCGGTGCTGGGCCGGTGGACCACGGTGGTCGGCGAACAGATCGCCGAGCACGCGGTGCCCACCGGACTGCGCGACGGGGTGCTGACGGTGTCGGCGGAATCGACCGCCTGGGCGACCCAGCTCCGGATGGTGCAGTCCCAGCTGCTGGCCAAGATCGCCGCGGCCGTCGGCGACGGCGTGGTGACGTCGCTGAAGATCGTCGGCCCGGTGGCGCCCTCCTGGCGCAAGGGTCGCTACCACATCTCCGGCCGCGGGCCGCGCGACACGTACGGATGAGTCGCGACCGATCCGCTGTGCGCCGTCTGGCGCGCGGATCGGAGGTCCTCAAGCGTCCTGACGCACCGAAGTTCGAGAAATTCGGTGCACGGCCCAGTGAGATAGGTGGAAACGCCGCCACAGTGTCGGTCCAGTCGGCATGTTTCGGTAGACTGGTGAGCGATCACGAGGGGCAGTCGACCTCTCATGCGAACCCCGAGGAGACGCGTCCGACGTGCCTGCCCAAAAGAAGAGTGCGCCGACCGAGTACGGCGCCGAGTCGATCAAGGTCCTCGAAGGGCTGGAGGCGGTTCGTAAACGGCCGGGCATGTACATCGGTTCCACGGGCGAGCGCGGTCTGCACCACCTGGTCTGGGAGGTGGTGGACAACGCCGTCGACGAGGCGATGGCCGGTTACGCCACCAAGGTCGACGTCAGGATCCTCGAGGACGGCGGCGTCCAGGTCACCGACGACGGCCGCGGCATCCCCGTCGCGATGCACTCCACCGGCATCCCCACCATCGACGTGGTGATGACCGTCCTGCACGCGGGCGGCAAGTTCGAGGAGGGCGCCTACCAGGTGTCCGGCGGCCTGCACGGCGTCGGTGTGTCGGTGGTGAACGCGCTTTCCAGCAGGCTCGAGGCCGACGTCCGCACCGATGGCTACGAGTGGTTCCAGACCTACGAGCGGTCGGTTCCGGGAACCCTGAAGCAGGGTGAGAAGACGAAGGAGACCGGGTCGACCATCCGGTTCTGGGCTGATCCCGACATCTTCGAGACCACCGACTACGACTTCGAGACGATCGCGCGGCGGCTGCAGGAGATGGCCTTCCTCAACAAGGGGCTGACCATCGACCTCGTCGACGAACGGGTGAAGGCCGAAGAGGTCGTCGACGAGGTGGTCAGCGACACCGCCGAGGCCCCGAAGACCGCGGAGGAGAAGGAGGCCGAGAAGACCGCGCCCCACAAGGTCAAGCACCGCACCTTCCACTACCCCAACGGTCTCGTCGACTACATCAAGCACATCAACCGCACGAAGACCGCGATCCACCAGAGCATCGTCGACTTCGGCGGCAAGGGCACCGGCCACGAGGTCGAGATCGCGATGCAGTGGAACGCCGGCTACTCCGAATCGGTGCACACCTTCGCCAACACCATCAACACCCACGAGGGCGGCACGCACGAGGAGGGCTTCCGCGCGGCGCTCACCTCGGTGGTGAACAAGTACGCCAAGGACAAGAAGCTGCTCAAGGAGAAGGACCCCAACCTGACCGGCGACGACATCCGCGAGGGCCTGGCCGCGGTCATCTCGGTGAAGGTCGGCCAGCCGCAGTTCGAGGGTCAGACCAAGACCAAGCTGGGCAACACCGAGGTCAAGTCATTCGTGCAGCGGGTCTGCAACGAACAGCTCACCCACTGGTTCGAGGCCAACCCGGCCGAGGCGAAAACGATTCTGAACAAGGCGGTCTCGTCGGCCCAGGCCCGGATGGCCGCGCGCAAGGCCCGAGAGCTGGTGCGGCGCAAGAGCGCCACCGACATCGGTGGACTGCCCGGCAAGCTCGCAGACTGCCGTTCCACCGATCCCAGCCGCTCCGAACTGTATGTGGTGGAGGGTGATTCGGCTGGCGGCTCGGCGAAGAGCGGTCGCGACTCGATGTTCCAGGCGATCCTGCCGCTGCGCGGCAAGATCATCAACGTCGAGAAGGCACGCATCGACCGGGTGCTGAAGAACACCGAGGTCCAGGCGATCATCACCGCGCTGGGCACCGGCATCCACGACGAGTTCGACCTGTCGAAGCTGCGCTACCACAAGATCGTGCTGATGGCCGATGCCGACGTCGACGGCCAGCACATCTCGACGCTGCTGCTCACGCTGCTGTTCCGGTTCATGAAGCCGCTCATCGAGCACGGCCACGTCTTCCTGGCCCAGCCGCCGCTGTACAAGCTGAAGTGGCAGCGTTCGGAACCCGAGTTCGCCTACTCGGACCGGGAGCGCGACGGTCTGCTCGAGGCGGGCCGCGCAGCGGGCAAGCGGATCAACACCGAAGACGGCATCCAGCGGTACAAGGGCCTCGGTGAGATGGACGCCAAGGAACTGTGGGAGACCACCATGGACCCGTCGGTGCGGGTGCTGCGGCAGATCACGCTGGACGACGCCGCGGCCGCCGACGAACTGTTCTCGATCCTGATGGGCGAGGACGTCGAGGCCCGCCGCAGCTTCATCACCCGCAACGCCAAAGACGTTCGTTTCCTTGACGTTTAACCGCTTCGCGACCACGAACAGCGACCAGAGGATCTGATGACTGACACCACGTTGCCACCGGGCGACGAAGCCGGCGACCGCATCGAACCGGTCGACATCCAGCAGGAGATGCAGCGCAGCTACATCGACTACGCCATGAGCGTGATCGTCGGGCGTGCGCTGCCGGAGGTGCGCGACGGCCTCAAGCCGGTGCACCGCCGCGTGCTCTACGCGATGTTCGACTCCGGCTTCCGCCCCGACCGCGGACACGCGAAATCCGCACGGTCGGTTGCCGAGACGATGGGCAACTACCACCCGCACGGCGACTCGTCGATCTACGACACCCTGGTGCGGATGGCCCAGCCGTGGTCGCTGCGCTACCCGCTGGTCGACGGGCAGGGCAACTTCGGCTCTCCGGGCAACGACCCGCCGGCCGCCATGCGTTACACCGAGGCCCGGCTCACCCCGCTGGCCATGGAGATGCTGCGCGAGATCGACGAGGAGACAGTCGATTTCGTCCCGAACTACGACGGGCGCGTGCAGGAGCCGACGGTTCTGCCCAGCCGGTTCCCGAACCTGCTGGCCAACGGCTCCGGCGGCATCGCCGTCGGCATGGCCACCAACATGCCGCCGCACAACCTCCGCGAGCTCGCCGAGGCCGTGTACTGGTGCCTGGAGAACTTCGAGGCCGACGAGGAAGCCACCCTGGCCGCCGTCTGCGAGCGGGTGAAGGGCCCCGACTTCCCGACCCACGGCCTGATCGTCGGGTCGCAGGGCATCGACGACACCTACAAGACCGGACGCGGGTCGATCCGGATGCGCGGCGTCGTCGAGATCGAGGAGGACAGCCGCGGGCGCACCGGGATCGTCATCACCGAGCTGCCCTACCAGGTCAACCACGACAACTTCATCACCGGGATCGCCGAGCAGGTGCGCGACGGCAAGCTCGCCGGCATCTCCAACATCGAGGACCAGAGCTCCGACCGCGTCGGCCTGCGGATCGTCGTCGAGGTCAAGCGCGACGCCGTGGCCAAGGTGGTGCTGAACAACCTCTACAAGCACACCCAGCTGCAGACCAGCTTCGGCGCCAACATGCTGTCGATCGTCGACGGCGTTCCGCGCACGCTGCGACTCGACCAGCTGATCCGGCACTACGTCAACCATCAGCTCGAGGTCATCGTCCGGCGCACCACCTACCGGTTGCGCAAGGCCAACGAGCGGGCCCACATCCTGCGCGGCCTGGTCAAGGCGCTCGACGCGCTCGACGAGGTCATCGCGCTGATCCGGGCGTCGGAGAGTGCCGACGTGGCCCGCACGGGCCTGATGGAGCTGCTCGACGTCGACGAGATCCAGGCCCAGGCCATCCTCGACATGCAGTTGCGCCGGCTGGCCGCCCTGGAACGCCAGCGCATCGTCGACGACCTCGCCAAGATCGAGACCGAGATCGCCGACCTCGAGGACATCCTGGCCAAGCCGGAACGCCAGCGCGCGATCGTGCGCGACGAGCTCAAGGAGCTCGCCGACAAGTACGGCGACGACCGCCGCACCCGCATCGTGCCGGCCGACGGCGAGGTCAGCGACGAGGACCTGATCGCCCGCGAGGACGTCGTCGTCACCATCACCGAGACCGGCTACGCCAAGCGCACCAAGACCGACCTGTACCGCAGCCAGAAGCGCGGCGGCAAGGGTGTCCAGGGCGCCGGGCTGAAGACCGACGACATCGTGAACCACTTCTTCGTCTGCTCCACCCACGACTGGATCCTGTTCTTCACCACGCAGGGCCGGGTCTACCGGGCGAAGGCCTACGAGCTGCCGGAGGCGTCACGCACCGCGCGTGGTCAGCACGTCGCCAACCTGCTGGCCTTTCAGCCGAACGAGCGCATCGCCCAGGTCATCCAAATCAAGGGTTACGAGGATGCGCCGTATCTGGTGCTGGCCACCCGCAACGGCCTGGTGAAGAAGTCGAAGCTCACCGACTTCGACTCCAACCGCTCCGGCGGCATCGTGGCGGTGAACCTGCGTGACGGCGACGAACTGGTCGGCGCGGTGCTGTGCTCGGCCGAGGAGGATCTGCTCCTGGTGTCGGCCAAGGGCCAGTCGATCCGCTTCTCGGCAACCGACGAGGCGCTGCGGCCGATGGGCCGTGCCACCTCCGGTGTGCAGGGCATGCGGTTCAACGAAGAGGACAAGCTGCTCTCCCTCAACGTGGTCCGGCCGGACACGTATCTGCTGGTCGCGACGGCCGGCGGGTACGCCAAGCGCACCGCGATCGACGAGTACACCGCGCAGGGCCGCGGCGGAAAGGGCATCCTGACGATCCAGTTCGACCGCAGGCGTGGCAACCTGGTGGGAGCGTTGATCGTCGATGACGACACCGAGTTGTACGCCATCACCTCCAACGGCGGCGTCATCCGGACCGCGGCCCGTCAGGTCCGCAAGGCCGGACGGCAGACCAAGGGCGTTCGCTTGATGAACCTGGGTGATGGCGACACACTGATTGCCATCGCGCGCAACGCCGAAGAGGGCGACGGCACCGACGAGGTCAACACCGACCTCGGCTGACGCCGGCGCCGGACCACTTAAGGAGCCGTAGGTGAGTTCACCGAACGAGCCGGGATACCCGCGCGCGGGCGACGGCCCGAGTGTTTCCAACGGTTCCGCGGCGGGCCGCGACGGCGGCGCCCTTGGCGCCGCGGCCGGGCGTACCGGGTCACCGGCCGGGCACGCCGCCGAGCACGGCGAGGTGCCGCCCTGGCAGCGCAGCCGTGCCCGGCCGCCACGCCCGCAGGGTGAGGCGCCGGTCCGCACCGACGGGCCGCGCGGTCCCGAAGGACCGGTCCGCACCGACGGGCCACGCGGGACCGACGCGCCGACCCGCACGGAGTCGGTGACCCCGCCGCCCGCGCGGGCGCCCGAGCGTGCCGACGCCGGTCGCTCCGAGTCGCGTTCGGAGGCCTACGCCAGCGAGCTGCCCGACCTGTCGGGCCCGGTGCCGCGGCCCCCGCAGCGGCGCACCGGCACAGACCGGCCCGCCGAACCGGCGCCGCGGACGTCGGCCCCGACGAGCCGCGTCCACGTGGGCAGCAGTAAGCCGAAGGGCCCGGTGCGGGCCACCATGCAGATCCGCCGGGTGGACCCGTGGAGCGCGCTGAAGGTGTCATTGGTGCTGTCGGTGGCGCTGTTCTTCGTGTGGATGATCGCCGTGGCGTTCCTGTACCTGGTGCTCGGCGGCATGGGCGTGTGGAGCAAGCTCAACAGCAATGTGGGCGACCTGCTGACCAGCGCAAGTGGCAGCACCGGCGACGAATTGGTGTCCAGCAGCACCATCTTCGGTGGCGCGGCGTTGATCGGCCTGGTCAACATCGTGATCCTGTCGGCGATGGCGACGGCGGGCGCGTTCATCTACAACCTGACCACCGACCTCGTCGGTGGCGTCGAGGTCACGCTCGCCGACCGGGATTGAATTTGGGGCCGACGGCTGGATTACGGTAATCTTCCCGCTCGGCCGTATGCGATTACGGGCCTATAGCTCAGGTGGTTAGAGCGCTTCGCTGATAACGAAGAGGTCGGAGGTTCGAGTCCTCCTAGGCCCACGGGGCCGGCGCAGCCGGCGGGCGCCCACGGAAGGGGCACCGATGAAGCTGGTGGTGGTCATCGCGATGGCGACAGCCGCGGCCGTCGCCACCGTGGTGTGGCGTTCGCGTCACGGACCCGAGGTGTGGCACTCGGTCGACCACCCGGCCTGAACCCGCGAGGGGCCTTAGCTCAGTTGGTAGAGCGCTGCCTTTGCAAGGCAGATGTCAGGAGTTCGAATCTCCTAGGCTCCACTCTCCTGGTGTGACCGTGATCAAGAAGAGGTGCGGCGCATGGCTGTCTCGGCGCTGTCCGATGCCGCTCTGATCGCGAAAGCCGACGACATTGCCGGTCGCGCCCACCTCGGGCAGGTCGACAAGATCGGCCGGCCCTACATCGCCCACCCTCGGCGGGTCGCCGGATGTGTCGGCACTCCGGAGGCGAAGGCGGCGGCGCTGCTGCACGACGTCATCGAGGACTCCCCCGTCACCGCGGACGACCTCCTCGCCGAGGGCATCCCCCAGTCGGTCGTCGACTGCGTGGTCCTGCTGACGCGTCGTGACGACGTTCCGGAAGCCGACTACTACCGGGCGATCGACGCTCACCCGCTGGCCCGCGTCGTGAAACTGGCCGACCTGGCCGACAACTCCGACCCCGCCCGCCTGGCGCAGCTCCCCGAACCCACGCGGAGCGATCTGCGCGCCAAGTACGGCCGTGCCTACATCGCGCTCGGTGAGCCCGAGCTGGCTGCCGCGCTAAATGAGAAGTCGCCGGCTTGAGCCGCCCGGGCGCTGAGCGTCCAGACCTGCCCGACGGGTGGGCGGGCACGACAGGCGGTATAAGGGAACGCCTCGCGATCGCGGGAACGCTCACGATCGCGGCGGTGTCCTGCGCGACCGCAGTCGCGGCCGCGCTCGGCGGGAACGCCGTGGCGACCCGATACTGCCTGCTCTTCGCACTCCCGATGGCTCTCGTGGCGGCGCTCGGAGCGGCCATCGGATTCCGCAGTGTCGAGCTCCCCGCGGCGCTGCGGACAGTGGATGAGCGGGGTGGCGTCCCGGCGACCGAGATCCGTTGTTCGGAAGTCCAGTTCGCGCTGCTGGTCTCGTTGACGGCGTGCTGCGCGGCCTTCTGTCTCATGGCAGCCGTCGAGGTGTTCGTCCGCCAGCGCCATGGCGGACCTGCCGCCGCGACCGCTCTGCTGGCGGCGGGCGGGCTCTCCTTCGGTTCGTTCGGAGCGGCGGTGGCCTTGGGCCGCATCCGGCGTGGTGGAGTGACGCTGTCCGGTCGCGGTATCGCCCATCGCGGATGGAGCTTCGAGTCACGATTGGAGTGGCCGGCCGTCGCGGGCATCACGCCAGCTTTCAACGGCCACCCGACGATCCTCGTCATCGGGTACACCAACGCCGACTGGGATCGCCGGTACACGACACGACTCTGGCGAATCGATCGCCTCCCGCCGGTACCGATGATCGAGGTGGACTGCCGCCGGTTCGACCTCGATCCCCGAGTCCTCTACGGCTACCTGCGGGCCTACGTCGAGTCTGCGGACGTGCGCAGCGAGCTCGGGACCGAAGCGGCCCTCACGAGAGCCCGGAACGTGCTCTGAGCCGTCACGGCCTTGGCGTCACCTCGACGCTGGGCGGAAGCGGCGACGGCTGGGGTTTGTTGTTCCGGCGCACGACCGAGAAGGCCACCGCCCCACCGGCCAGCACTGCGGCGGCGATGGCGGCGATGACCAGCGGCCGGCGGCGCCGCGGCGGCGGTGTGCGCACGTCCTGCAGCACCTGCGGGAGATTGGCCACCACTTCCTGAGCGGCGGCGAGCTCTCCGGCGATCGCGCTCTGCGCGGCGGCGATCTCCTGGCGCAACCGGCTCTTGCGGTACTGACGGCGCAGGGTCGCCGTCGTCGACTGCGCCGAGTCGACGCCGAGGCCGAGCACGCCCCGGGTGACGTCGACGGGCCCCACCGCGGAGTACTTCAGGCCCCGGGCCAGGCGCTCACGCGGGGCCAAACGCGCATCGGTCTTCGAACTCATCTCTGCCCTCTCTGCGGCCGTGCAACGGTGCGCTCCACCCTGCCATCATCGTCGGTGCCACGGCGGGCAT
This sequence comes from Mycobacterium hippophais, assembly GCF_027529605.1. Taxonomy (NCBI): domain Bacteria; kingdom Bacillati; phylum Actinomycetota; class Actinomycetes; order Mycobacteriales; family Mycobacteriaceae; genus Mycobacterium; species Mycobacterium hippophais. Next base: position 261,319 of record NZ_JAPZPY010000006.1, read on the forward strand.
TGCGGCGACGGTGGGTGGCGTGCGTGCGCCCGATCGGTGGATGGCACACTGACTTCCCGTGACGAGCCCCATTCAGACAGCGACCGCGACCCTGCACACCAACCGCGGCGACATCAAGATCGCACTGTTCGGTAACCACGCACCCAAGACCGTCGCCAACTTCGTCGGGCTGGCTCAGGGCACCAAGGACTACAGCGGCGAGAACGCGTCCGGCAGCACGTCCGGACCCTTCTACGACGGCGTCATCTTCCACCGCGTCATCGACGGCTTCATGATCCAGGGCGGCGACCCCACCGGCACCGGCCGCGGCGGACCCGGCTACCAGTTCGCCGACGAGTTCCACCCCGAGCTGCAGTTCGACAAGCCCTACCTGCTGGCCATGGCGAACGCGGGCCCGGGCACCAACGGCTCGCAGTTCTTCATCACCGTCGGCAAGACGCCGCACCTGAACCGCAGGCACACCATCTTCGGCGAGGTCGTCGACCCGGAGTCGCAGAAGGTCGTCGACGCCATCGCCACCACGGCGGTCGACCGCAGCGACCGCCCCACCGAGCCGGTCGTGATCGAGTCAGTCACCGTCTCCTAGCCGAGCAGACGTAGATTCGCACTCCCGCTGCGGTGGGAGTGCGAATTTGTGTCTGCTCGCGGTGGAAGGCGCTCTATCTGGCGCCGGCGTAACCGGCCTCGGTGAGTGCGTCCAGCACGCTCAGCGGATCCGTCCCCAGATCCCACCGGGTGAACACCTGCAGCCGGTCGTCGGCCGTCTCGATCTCCAGCAGCCGCACGGTGCGTGCGATGCGGCGGAACTCCGTGATCCGGATGAGCTTGACGTCGGCCTGCTGCAGGATCTGGGTGCGCATCCACCCGCGAATCGCGAGCCCGTCGCCGGTGATTGCCAGTTTCGGGCGCGCGCGCCACGACATGCTTGCAAACGTGAGCAATCCCACCGCGGCAATGCCGGTGAGGACACGTCCGGGCGCGTCTGTGATGAGGGTCACAGCGGCCGCAGCCATCATAAGCCCGAATATGCCGCATGCGGCGATCCCCATGGTGGAGGGGCTCCACTCAGTTTGCTGCATGGCTCCCTAAGGGGCTTTTACCGTTGCGAATGGATCTATCCACAGGTGCTATCCCCAATGGGGATGAATCACACGGATGTGATTGGCCGGGCTGGTCGTTGCTGGAGCGGTAACGTCCTGAACGTCATTTGAATTCAAAACGTCGGACGGGCCGGTCAGCGCCAGCGCATCGTGAGCAACAGGCCGGTGATCATGAAGGCAAACGCGATGGCGTAGTTCCACGGCCCGAGATCGGCCATCCACTGCAGCATGCCCGGGGTGTCGATCGGGTTGGTCGCGGCGAGCTGGAACACCAGCAGCCAGATCAGGCCGATCAGCATCAGGCTGATGAAGAGCACGACGAACCACACGCTGGACGGCCCGGCCTTGACCTTCACCGGTGTCCGGCTGACCGGGCTGATGGTGAAGTCGTTCTTCTTGCGGACCTTGGACTTGGGCATGGGTACCTTCGCGGACGATCGGCGCCGCACACGTCGTCATCGGTGCGGATACCGACCACGCAGTGCGACGATGGAGTTGCATCAAAGAGCCTAACGTAGCCACCGACCGGAAAGGCCAACCGATGGACCAGCGACAGCGCCGCTCGGCCTGGCGCTTCGGCGTCCCGGTGGTCTGCCTGCTGGCCGGCGTGCTGTTGGCTGCCACGCACACGGTGGCCGGTGGCGACGAGATCCGGCGCAGCGACGCCCCCCGCCTGGTGGACCTCGTACGCGACTCCCAGCAGTCGGTGGATCGGCTCACGGCCGAGCGGGACGCCCTGTCGGGCCGGGTCGACGCCCACCACGGCGGCTCCCCCGGCACCGATGCTGCGCTGGCCGCGATCACCGCCCGATCCGACACCCTGGCCGGCGAGGCCGGGCTCGATCCGGTGCGCGGGCCGGGGCTGGTCGTCACGCTGAACGACGCGCAGCGGGACGCAGAGGGCCGATTCCCGCGCGATGCGGCACCCGACGACCTGGTGGTGCACCAGCAGGACATCCAGGCCGTTCTGAACGCGCTGTGGAGCGCAGGCGCCGAAGGAATCCAGATGCAGGACCAGCGCATCATCGCCACCTCGGCGCCGCGCTGCGTGGGCAACACCCTGCTGCTCAACGGCCGCACGTACAGCCCGCCCTACGTCGTCACCGCGGTCGGCGACGCGGCCGCCATGCAGGCCGCCCTGTCCGCCGCGCCCCTGGTGACCCTCTACAAGCAGTACGTCGTCCGGTTCGGCCTCGGCTACACCGAGGAGACGCGAGCCGACGTCGAACTGGTCGGCCACACCGAGCCCGTCCGGATGCGCTACGCGAAGCCGGCAGGCCCGATCGGCTACTGATGGCCGATGACGGCCGCTGGCTGGCCTACCTCCACGAGACCCATCCGCCGGAGCAGTTGCGGCTTTGGGCGCCCAGCCTGCGGTACTTCCGCTTCTGCCGGGCGTTCGGCGGCCACGCCGGTGACGGCGACTCCCTGCGGGCCGCGATTCGCGCCACGACCGAAGCCGAGGTGCGGACGGTCCTCGCCGGCCTCGGTCTGGACGCCACGGCGGTCGCCGAGGATGCACCCCGCCCGGTTCCCGGCGTCGCCTACCGCGGCGACGCGTACGCCAGGTTGCCGCGGCGGATCGATCACCTGCCGCACCTCGCGCAGCCCGGCCACGTCGACATCGGTGGCGTGCGGGCGTTCGTGTGGGTGCGCGCCACCCGCGTCGAGGTGTCCCTCCACGACGGCGGAGAGGTGACGCGGGAGGTGGTCGATTCGGGGTTGCGGATCGAGCCGCACCTGGCGCCGTTCGCCGCCGACGTCCTCGACCCGCCGCTCGAAGACCCGCACTGCGTCTGCCCGAAGTACCACCCGCACCTGTGGCGCTGAGCCCGCGAAATCACCCGGGTAACCTGGCTGCGTGCAGATCCTGGTCGTCGACAACTACGACAGCTTCGTGTTCAACCTCGTCCAGTACCTGGGCCAGCTCGGGGTGAACGCGCAGGTGTGGCGCAACGACGACCAGCGGCTGAACTCCGACGCCGACATCGCCGAGGTGGCCGACCAGTTCGACGGCGTGCTGCTCAGCCCGGGGCCCGGCACCCCGGAGCGGGCCGGGGCGTCCATTCCGCTGGTGCGGGCGTGCGCTGCGACGGCCACCCCGCTGCTCGGCGTGTGCCTGGGTCACCAGGCCATCGGCGTCGCGTTCGGCGCCACCGTGGACCGCGCCCCGGAACTGCTGCACGGCAAGACGAGCGTCGTCCACCACGCTGATACCGGTGTGCTGCAAGGGCTTCCGGATCCGTTCACGGCGACGCGGTACCACTCGCTGACCATCCTGCCCGACACGGTGCCTGCCGACCTCGAGGTCACCGCCCGCACCGCCGGCGGCGTCATCATGGGTGTGCGCCACGCCGAGCTGCCCATCCACGGCGTCCAGTTCCACCCGGAGTCGATCCTCACCGAGGGCGGCCACCGGATGCTGGCCAACTGGCTCGGCTACTGCGGCGGCGCCCCGGACGAGACGCTGGTGCGCCGGCTGGAGGACGAAGTCGCCGACGCGGTGGCCGCCGCTACGCAGCGAACGCCAGCGTGATCGATCCGTCGTAGTTGACGCCGGTGCCCGGCGGCGGACTCTGGGACACCACCGCGTTGAGCCGCTGACCGCTGTCCCGCACGTCGGCGGCCCGGTCCAGCGGCCCCACCCAGCCCAGTGCCTGCAGGCGCGGGAACGCATCCGACCAGAACTGCCCGACCAGGTTCGGCATGATGAACTGGTTGCCCTTCGACACCCGCAGCGTGACCGGTGTGTTCTTCGGCGCCGACGTCCCGGGCCCCGGATCGCACGCCAGCACCTCGCCCGCCGGGCGCGGGCTGTCCACCGGAGCGGTGAGCACCGTGGTGAACCCGATGGTGTTCAGGTTGCGGGTCGCCACGTCCACGGTCTGGCCCTCGCAGTCGGGCACCGGAAGTGATCCCGGGCCGGAGCCGACCACGATGGTGATGACGTTGGTGATCGCCGATGTCGAGTTCGCCGGTGGCAGCGTCGCCATCACCCGGCCACTCTGCTCCGGCGTGGACTCCGAGGGCTGCTGCTGGACCTCGTCGAACCCGGCGTCGGCGAGCTTGCGCACCGCCTCGGCGTAGGTCCCGCCGCGGACGTCGGGGACCTCGCGCTGCTCAGGTCCGGTGGACACGTTGAGGGTCACCTCGTCACCGGCGCCCACCTCGGAGTTGGCCTGCGGCGAGGTGCTGATGACATGGTCGGGCGGCACCTCGGAGTTGGGTTCCTGCTGGGTGCGCACCCGGAAGCCGGCGTTCTGCAACTCGGCGATCGCCTCGGCCGACACCTGGCCCTGCACATCGGGCACCGCCACGTCGCGGGTCTCGCCGCCGAACATGTTGATCGCCACGGTCACGACCACCGTCAGCACGGCCAGCACCGCCACCGCGATCAGCCAGCGTCCGACTGATCCGCCGCGGTCACTGCCTGCGGCGCGGGGTTCGGGCCGCGGCATGTAGTTGATCTGCTCGGTGCGGTCGTGGCTCGGTGTGCCGGTCATGAACGACGTCCGGTCGGCGTCGGTGAGCACCTTCGGCGCGTCGGGCTGCTCGCCGCTGTGCACCCGGACCAGGTCGGTGCGCAGGTCGGCGGCCGTCTGGTAGCGGTTGTCCGGGTTCTTGGTCAGCGCCTTGAGCACCACGGCGTCCAGCTCGGGGCTGATGCCCTCGTGGCGCCGCGACGGCGGGATCGGATCCTCGCGGACGTGCTGGTAGGCCACCGCGACGGGGGAGTCGCCGACGAAAGGCGGCTCACCGGTGAGCATTTCGTAGAGGACGCAGCCCAGCGAGTACACATCGGAGCGTGCGTCGACGGTGTTGCCGCTGGCCTGCTCGGGGGACAGGTACTGGGCGGTGCCGATCACGGCGGCGGTCTGGGTGACGCTGTTGCCGCTGTCGGCCAGGGCGCGCGCGATGCCGAAATCCATCACCTTCACCGCGCCGGCCTTGCTGATCATGATGTTGGCGGGCTTGACGTCGCGGTGGATGATGCCGTGCTGGTGGCTGAAGTTCAGCGCCTGGCAGGCGTCCGCGATCACCTCGAGCGCCCGCTTGGGCGGCATCGGACCGTCGTTGTGGACGATGTCGCGCAGGGTGACGCCGTCGACGTACTCCATCACGATGTAGGGCAGCGGCCCGGCAGGCGTCTCGGCCTCGCCGGTGTCGTACACCGCGACGATGGCCGGGTGGTTCAACGCGGCGGCGTTCTGCGCCTCACGGCGGAACCGGAGGTAGAAACTCGGGTCGCGGGCGAGGTCGGCGCGCAACACCTTGATGGCGACGTCACGGTGCAGTCGGTTGTCGCGCGCGAGGTGGACCTCGGACATGCCGCCGAAGCCGAGGATCTCGCCCAGCTCATAACGGTCGGACAGATGCTGTGGGGTTGTCATGTCTGTTCTGGGAGCCATATGTGTTCGGAGACGCGTGTCTGGTGTACCGCAGGAGTCACCGGCGGCCGTTCGGTCGCGCCGAGTAGGGATACCCCGAATCCCGCGTCGACAAGACTTTCCGTTCCGAATCGGCTTTGACCAGGCATCGCCGTCGGCGACGCGGGGGGCGATCCGGGAGGCGTGGTCTCGGTGATGGTGTTGGTGATCGTCGGCGCCGGCGACTGCTGGTCGCGGCGGTCCTGGGCGTTGAGCACGATCAGCACCGCGATCACGATGGCCAGCGCACCGAGCACGCCGGCCGCCCAGAGCAGCGCCCGCTGGCCCGACGAGAACGTCCGCCGCGGCGGGGGCGGCCGGTGACCCGTGGTGACAGGACGCGAACGGGCCGCCGTCACCGGGGCCCCGCCGGTCATGGCCGCACGGTTCTGCGCCGCCGACGGCACCGCGGCAGGCGCGGCCCGCCCGATCGTCGGCGCCTGGTTCGGGCGCGGTGGACGCCGGCCCGAGCGCACGGCGGCCACGGCGTCGGCGAACGGCCCACCCGAGCGGTACCGCATGCCCGGGTTCTTCACCAGGGTGATCTCGATCAGTTCGCGCACGTTCGGCGGCAGGTCGGCCGGCAGCGGCGGCGGCGTCTCCTTGATGTGCTTCATCGCGACGGTGAGCGCGCCGTCGCCGGTGAACGGGCGCTTGCCCGACACGGACTCGTAGCCGACAACCCCGAGGGCGTAGACGTCGCTGGCCGCGGTGGCGTCGTGACCGAGGGCCTGCTCGGGGGCGATGTACTGCGCGGTGCCCATCACCATGCCGGTCTGGGTGACGGGGGCGGCGTCGACGGCCTTGGCGATGCCGAAGTCGGTCAGCTTCACCTGCCCGGTCGGCGTGATCAGGATGTTTCCGGGCTTGACGTCGCGGTGCACCAGGCCGGCGGTGTGCGCCACCTGCAGCGCGCGGCCGGTCTGCTCCAGCATGTCCAGCGCGTGCCGCAGCGACAGCCGGCCGGTGCGCTTGAGGACGGAGTTCAGCGGCTCGCCGTTGACGAGCTCCATCACCAGGTAGGCGGTGCGGCCCTCGCCGTCCATGTCGGTCTCGCCGTAGTCGTAGACGCTGGCGATGCCCGGATGGTTGAGCATGGCGACCGTGCGGGCCTCCGCACGGAACCGCTCGACGAACTCCGGGTCCGACGAGAACTCCGCCTTGAGCACCTTGACGGCGACGCGGCGGCCCAGCCGCGAGTCCACCGACTCCCACACCTGGCCCATGCCGCCGGTGGCGATGAGCCGCTGCAGCCGGTACCGGCCGGACAGCGTGACACCGACGCGTGGGCTCATTGCTCGCCTCGCTTCGCTCGGCTTCGGTGGCTCATGAGCCCTCCCTCAGCGCCGCGGCGATCGTGGCCCGGCCGATCGGCGCGGCCAGGGTGCCGCCCGTTGCGCCCAGCCGGTCACCGCCGCCCTCCACGAGAACGGCGACGGCGACTTTGGGCGCCTGAGCAGGCGCGAAGGCGATGTACCAGGCGTGCGGCGGAGTGTTGCGCGGGTCGGACCCGTGCTCCGCGGTGCCGGTTTTCGAAGCGATCTGCACGCCGGCGATGGCTCCCTTCTGCTGCGTCACCTGCTCGGCGCCGACCATCAAATCCGTAAGTGTACTTGCGACCTGTGGCGTGACCGCCCGTCGCTGTTCTGCCGGACTGGTGGTGCTGATGTTGGCCAGGTCTGGTCCATTGAGGCTGTCGACCAGGTAGGGCCGCATGGTTACCCCTTCGTTCGCGATGGTGGCGGCCACCATCGCGTTCTGCAGCGGTGTGAGCGCCACGTCCCTCTGGCCGATGCTCGACATGCCAAGCGCGGCGGCGTCGGCGATCGGGCCGACGGTGGATTCGGCGACCTGCAGCGGGATCGGCGCGGGCGCGTCGTCGAGGCCGAAGGCCTGCGCGGTGTCGCGCAGCGCGTCGGCGCCGGTGTCGATGCCGAGCTCGACGAAGGCGGTGTTGCAGGAGCGCGCGAACGCCTCCCGCAGCGTGGCCGTCGGCCCGCCGCCGCACGACGAGCCGCCGAAGTTCTCCAGTGACGCGGTGCTGTCCGGCAATTCGATTCGCGGCGCGGCCGTCACCGTGGTGTTGGGTGTGGCGCCGGCCTGCAGCGCGGCCGCGGTGGTGATGACCTTGAACGTCGATCCCGGCGGGTAGGTCTCGGAGATCGCCCGGTTGAGCAGCGGGTTGTCCGGGTTGTCCCGCAGCCGTCCCCACGCGGTGGCCTGGTCGTCCATGTTGTGGGAGGCCAGCTGGTTCGGGTCGTAGGACGGCGCCGACACCATCGCCAGGATCTTGCCGGTGGACGGTTCGAGCGCCACCACCGCACCCTTGCACGCCCGGCCGCTGCACCCCTCTGACATCGCGTCCCACGCCGCCTGCTGCACCTGGGGATTGATCGTGGTGGCGACGTTCCCGCCGCGCGGGTCGCGGCCGGTGAAGAAGTCGGCCAGCCGACGGCCGAACAGCCGCTCGTCGGATCCGTTGAGGATGGTGTCCTCGGCGCGCTCCAGGCCGCTGCTCGAGTAGCTCAGCGAGTAGAAGCCGGTGACCGGGGCGTAGGCCTGCGGGTCCGGATAGACCCGCAGGAACCGGAACCGGCCGTTGGTCGACACCGAATACGCCAGCAGGTCACCGCCCGCCGAGATCTGGCCGCGCTGGCGGGAGTACTCGTCGAGCAGCACCCGCTGGTTGCGTGGATCCGTGCGCAGACCGTCGGCGGTGAACACCTGCGTGATGGTGGCGTTGGCCAGCAGCAGCACGATGAGCGCCATGATCGTGACGGAGATGCGGCGGAGCGAGGTGTTCATACCTTCGAGATCACCTCGGTGCTGGCCGCCGCGATCGAGGTCTGCGGCGTCACTTTGGTGTCGATGGGCCGGCGTGCGGAATGCGAGATCCGCACCAGGATGCCCAGCAGCAGGTAGTTGGCCAGCAGCGACGACCCGCCGTAGGACATCCACGGCGTGGTGAGGCCGGTCAGTGGGATCAGCTTGGTCACCCCGCCGACGACGATGAACAGCTGGATGCCCAGCGTGGACGCCAATCCGGCGGCCAGCAGCTTGCCGAAGCTGTCGCGCACCGCGATGGCGGTCCGCAGGCCGCGCACGATCACGATCGTGTAGAGCATCAGGACGGCGGCCAGGCCGACGAGGCCGAGTTCCTCGCCGACGGCAGCGATGATGAAGTCGGTGGACGCGGCGGGCACCGTTCCGGGCTGACCGTTGCCCAGTCCGGTGCCGAAGATGCCGCCGGTGGCGAAGCTGAACAGCGACTGCACCATCTGGTAGCCGGCGCCGTCCGGGTCGGCGAACGGGTCCAGCCACGTCTGCACGCGAACCCGGACGTGACCGAACATGTGGTACGCCGCAACGCTTCCCGCGGCGAAGAGGGCCAGCCCGATCACCACCCAGCTGAACCGGTCGGTGGCGATGTAGAGCAGCACCAGGAACGACGCGTACAGCAGCAGCGACGTGCCGAGGTCCTTCTCGAAGATCATCACGCCGATCGAGGCGATCCACGCCGCCAGCAGCGGCGCGAGGTCGCGGGGCCGCGGCAGGTCCATGCCGAGGACGTGCTTGCCCGCACTGGTGAACACGTCGCGCTTGGCCACCAGGACGGCGGCGAAGAAGATCAGCAGCAGGATCTTCGAGAACTCGGCAGGCTGAATCGAGAAGCCCGGCAACCGGATCCAGATCTTCGCGCCGCCCTGCTCGGAGAACCGGGACGGCAGCAGCGCGGGAATCACCAGCAGGATCAGGCCGGTCACGCCGCACACGTAGCCGTACCGCGCCAGCATCCGGTGGTCGCTCAGGAACACCACGACAAGCGTGAATCCCGCGACGCCGATCAGCGCCCACAGCATCTGCTGATTCGCGGTGCCGCCCAAGCCTTCTGACGTCAGCTCGCCGGCGGCGAGGTCGAGCCGGTGGATCATCACCAGGCCTAGTCCGTTCAGCAGCGCCACCACCGGAAGCAGCAGCGGGTCGGCGTACGGCGCGTACCGGCGGACGGCCACGTGCGCGGCGGCGAAGAGGGCGAGGTATCCCAGCGCGTACTGCGCGAGGTCCCAGCTGAGGCCCTGCTCCTGGTTCACCTCGACGATCAGCAGCGCCACGGTCGTGATGAGTGCCGCGAAGCCCAGCAGCACCAACTCGGCGTTGCGCCGGTTCGGCAGCGGCGGCATCACGGTCACCGGTGACTGGGGCTGCGTCGTCACGCCGCCTCCCGGCAGTTGGTGCCAGGCTCCGGGGGCGGTGGCGGCAGCGCCGTCACGGTGGGGGAGGGGGACGGGGTGGGCGGCGCCGGTGGCGGTGCCTGCGGGCCGCCGGCCGTGGCGCCGGGCGTGGGAGCGACGGTCCGCGGTGTCTCGGGAGCCGGCGCGTTGCCACCGGTGGTCACCGGAGCGTTCGGCACGCCCGGAGACTGCGGCGACCCGGGCAGATGCGGTTGTGTCTTCGGGGCGGGCGTCGGCTTGGGCGCCTGGCAGATCGGCAGCAGCGAATCGCGTGCCAGCTGGTTGATCTGGCCGATCGCCTCGTCCTCGGAGCCGGTCGGCAGCCCCGCGATCACCTGGCGCTGTTCGGACTGCTTGAGGTCGGCGACGCGGAACAGCTCACAGTCGCGCGGCGCCTGACCGGGGTTGATCAGGGTGAGGCCGTCGCGGGCGGTGAGGCAGCCCTGGCGGTAGGGCTCCTGGAGGTGGTAGCCCAGGATCGACCCGGGCACGCCGCGCATGATCGACACCGTGCCGTCGTCGTCGCTGACGTAGTAGTTGTTGCGGACGATCTCGCGGCCGATGGCCAGCCCGGCGAGGGCCACCAGGATGAGCAACACCGCGGCGATGATCATCCGGCGCTTCGAGCGCGGCTTGCGGGCGTCCTCCGCGGGTTGCGGCACAACACGTTTCGGCTCGTTGCGCTTCGGATTGAACGCCGACGCGCGGCCCGCCGCGGTGTTGGGCGGGGGTTGGTCGGCGTCGCCGGACACGGCGCCGGCCAGGATCGGCTGAGTCTGTCCGTAGTCGTAGTCCACGACGTCGGCGACCACCACGGTGACGTTGTCCGGCCCGCCACCGCGCAGCGCCAGCTCGATCAGCCGGTCGGCGCTCTCGGCGACGTCCGGGATCTGCATCGCCTCGGCGATCGTCTCGTGGCTGACGGGGTCGGACAGCCCGTCCGAGCACAGCAGGTAGCGGTCGCCCACCCGGGCCTCGCGGACGATCAGCGTGGGCTCGACCTCGTGGCCGGTGAGCGCCCGCATGATCAGCGACCGCTGCGGGTGGCTGTGCGCCTCCTCGGCGGTGATGCGGCCCTCGTCGACCAGGGTCTGGACGAAGGTGTCGTCCTTGGTGATCTGGGTGAGCTCGCCGTCGCGCATCAGGTAGCCGCGCGAGTCACCGATGTGCACCAGGCCGAGGCGGTTGCCCGCGAACAGGATCGCGGTGAGCGTCGTGCCCATGCCCTCGAGCTCGGGATCGGCCTCGACGTGCGCCGCGATGGCCGAGTTGCCCTCGGCGACGGCGGAATCGAGTTTGCCGAGCAGGTCGCCGCCTGGCTCGTCGTCGTCGAGATGGGCCAGTGCGGCGATCACCAGCTGCGAGGCGACCTCGCCCGCCGCGTGCCCGCCCATGCCGTCGGCGAGGGCCAGCAGGCGCGCGCCGGCGTAGACCGAGTCTTCGTTGTTGGCACGAACCAGGCCGCGGTCGCTGCGCGCGGCGTACCGGAGAACCAGCGTCACGGGCGCAGCTCGATCACCGTCTTGCCGATTCGAACCGGCGTGCCAATCGGAACCTTTACCGCCGTCGTCACCTTCGCCCTGTCGAGGTATGTGCCGTTGGTCGATCCTAGGTCCTCCACGTACCACTCCGAACCTCGTGGGGACAGCCGGGCGTGCCGGGTGGAGGCGTAGTCGTCGGTGAGCACCAGCGTCGAGTCATCGGCGCGGCCGATCAGCACCGGCTGGCTGCCCAGGGTGATCCGGGTACCGGCGAGCGCGCCCTCGGTGACCACGAGCTGCCGGATCACGTTGCGCTGCCGGTTCGGCAGCAGCGATCCGCGCAGCGCCAGGCCGCGGCGCACCATCACCGCGCCGGTGGGCGCGTAGATGTCGGTGCGCAGGATCCGCAGCACCGACCAGATGAACAGCCACAGCAGCAACAGGAATCCGACGCGCGTCAGCTGCAGCACCAACCCCTGCATCTGACGTTCCTCTCGTTCCCCGATCCGTACTCCTCGCCGCATCAACACGGATCCCCGGGTCGCTGCGCCCTGCCCGCCGGTCCAGCCGGCGGTCGTCGGCAACGTCACGATACTTGGACGCTGTTCGACGTGGAGGTGAAGCCTTCAGCTTCGCCCGCGGCTGTGCCCAGGTCGTGACCCAGCCGCGATCAGTCAGTGAACGCGGACGATGATCTCGGAGTGCCCGAGCCGGATGACGTCGCCGTCAGCCAGCTGCCATTCCTGGACCGGTGCGTTGTTCACGGTGGTGCCGTTGGTCGAGTTGAGGTCTGACAGCAGCGCGACCTGACCGTCCCAGCGGATCTCCAGGTGCCGCCGTGAGACGCCGGTGTCGGGCAGCCGGAACTGGGCGTCCTGGCCGCGGCCGATCACGTTCGCGCCCTCGCGCAACTGGTAGGTGCGACCGCTGCCGTCGTCGAGCTGCAGCGTGACGGTCGCGCCACCGGCCGGGTAGTCGCCCTGCCCGTAGGCGCCGCCGTAGCCGCCGCCTGCCTGCTGGCCGTACTCGTAGTCGCGGCCCGCGGGCTCGGCGTAACCGGCCTCGCCGTAGCCGGCCGGCTCGGCGTAGCCGCGGCCGCCGCCGTACTCCTGCTGCCCGTACTCCTGGCGTCCGTACTGGCCGCCGCCGTAGCCGCCCTGGTCGGGGTAGCCGCCCTGATCCGGGTAGCCGCCGCCCTGGTCGGGGTAGCCGGGCCGGCCGGCCGGGGCGCCGTAGCCACCGTCCTCGTGCCTGCCGGGTGCCGGGGGACGGCCGTAGTCGTAGTCGCCGCCGGGCTGCCCGTACCCGGGCTGACCGCCGCCGTAGCCGCCGCCGGGACCACCGGGGCCGGGGCCGGCGGGACCCGGACGGTAGCCCTGTTCGTAGCCGCCTGCGGGCGGCGGGCCGGGCGGCGGGCCGTAGCCGCCGGGACCTGCCGGGCCGCGCTGCTCATAGGACGGCGGCGGGTAGCCACCCTGGTCCGGGTAGCCGCCACCGCCCTCGGGGTAGCCGCCGCCGTCGGGGTAGCCACCCTGCTCGGGGTAGCCGCCGCGGGGCGGGTAGTTCGGCTCGCCACCCTGCTGCGCCGGGTAGCCGCCCTGCTCGGGCGGATAGGCAGCGCGCGGATCGTCGCCCTGGCGTCCGTACCGCTCGTCGTAGTACTCGTCGCCGGGCCGCCCCTGTCCCTGGCCGCCGCCGCGGTACGTCGGATTGTCGGTCATCGGTGGTACTCCTGATCCTGCGTCGGACGCATGCTCTCGGTCTGCTGGGGCGGGTTCGCCGGTGGTCGAGTCGGGGTTGACCGCGCACCGCGCGCGGAATTGGCCGGTGTGCAGATTCGGGGACTGCTCGAACCTGACGACCACATCACCATACGTTTGCCACCCCTGATCATGGATGTATCCCTCCAGATGTCTGGCGAATGTGGTCGAGGTCAGGTCCGGGTCGGCGCTCACCTTCTGGTGGTCGGAAACACTGAGGGTAATTACGTACTCGTTCGGGGCCAAAATGCGACCGCGGCCGACCTCGCGGGTGCCGGCCTCGGCTTCCCTGCGCAGGAGTGCTTCAACCTCCTGCGGGACGATCGATCCGCCGAAGACACGGGCGAACGCGTCGCCGACGGTGGACTCGAGCTTGCGTTCGATGCGGTCGACCAGTCCCATGTCACCGCCCGCCTCACTCGTGTCGTCGCTCGGCCCTGCGCGCCTCGGCCTCCCACCGCGTGTCGCTCGGGCACTTTCCTGCAGTGCATGGTATCGGCCCAGTACTGAACTGCGGGACCAACAGAACTCTGAGAATCGTGTCGGTGCAGGTCAGACGCGCGATCTTGGGAGCTGCGGGGGTTGCTGGGGGCCCTGTTGGGCCCGATCTCTACGGTTTGGGGGCCGAGGCGGTCGGGTGATAGGCTCCCTCGGTCTTCAGGGCGAGTGGCGGAATGGCAGACGCGCTGGCTTCAGGTGCCAGTGTCCTTCGGGACGTGGGGGTTCAAGTCCCCCTTCGCCCACAATCGACAAAGGTCACGAACCTCCGGGTTCGTGACCTTTGTCGTGTGGCGGGTGCGATCGGCGCCAGCGCCTTGCCGGGTTGCATTGCGACCCCTCGAACGAGCCTTTGAGCGGAGGCTCCGTCAAGAGATTCGAGCTGAGTTGGTCGGCTACGCGCGGGCTGGCGTCGGACATCGGGAGCATTTGACCGGATCGCGCCCACCGGGGGAAGTCAAGCGTGAGGCCCGAAGGGTTTTGGACTGAACGTTCTTGAATGGTTATTCTCAAACCATGGGGCGTCCGCGACGGTTTGACGAAGCGGATGCTGTCGATGCCGCTGCGACGGTGTTTCGACATGTCGGGTATGCCGCAACCTCCATTGATCACCTCGTGGAGGCAACAGGCGTACATCGAGGAAGCCTCTACAACGTTTTCGGAAGCAAGCACGGGCTGTTCCTGCGCGTGCTCGACGCTGCTGCAGCACCGGATGCCGACCCCGTTGGACGGCTCGATGTCTTGCTGGTCGCGTTGCTCGAACTCGCCGGCGTCGATGGGCGGGTCCGAGAACGAGTGAGCGGCATCATCAGCCAGAACGCCGTCACAGTCGAGCAATTGGGCGAGCGCCTGCTGGCTCGAGCGGAACTCCACATCGAAAGGGAGCCAACATGATCAACCGAGTCACCGTCACCGAAGACCTCCTGGTTGTCGAGCCACTGGGCCTGACCAAACTGTGGTCGTTCACTCGTCGTCTCCAATTCCCGCTGAAACACGTGCGCGGAGCGACTTTCGACCCAGGCATGAAACACGAACCCAAGGGTTGGCGCGGCCCCGGTCTCGGACTCCCGGGCATGTTGTCCGGCACTTATCATGCTGACGGGGCAAGGCAATTCTGGAACATCAGAGGGTACGACCGCGCGGTCGTGGTCACGCTGGACTCTGCGGAACGCTTCGACCGCCTCGTGATCACCGTTGACAATCCAAACGAAGTGGTTGAAGCCATCAACAGTGTCCGTGGCGCGCACTGATCCACCGGACCGTGCGACTTCTGCCGGCCGATATGGATCGAACAGCAACGCAACCGGCAAGACCGTGCTCGCGGCGACAGCGGCCTAGCTACCGGTGAGGAGGTGCCGCCGGCTCACCGTGCGTCCGGCCGGCACTGAGCAATATTGACTTGGGGGCGCTCCCCAACCGTCTCCGGTGTCGTTGCGGTGGCGAATTTGTGCTTCAGCACCCGGTTCGAGTTGGAAATGGACCGCATCGAGGTCGCATCCACCCGATCGACTTTCGCGCTGCGCCGGAACAATCAACGAAGTCCCCGTCACCATGGCTGACGACATCGGTGTACTGATCGCGGAGATCTTCGCCAAGAATGGGCGCGCGCAAACATCTCGGCCGCAACGACATCCGAGTAGACGACGTCAGCCGCCGCCAGGTCGGCCGCGTGCTGTGAATTCTGCGAGCATGCGTCCTCGTGCCCACGACTTCTTCGGCGGCACGGTCGAACGGAAACAGGGCCAGATCATCTTTCTGTGTCGAAGTCGGCCCTCGGCATCCCGGAGGACTTATCCATCAAGGCTTCTGCCGCACAGCCGGCCATGGCGCGAGGAGTCAGGAGTGACGTCACCTCGGTGCGTCGCGAAGCCGTCGTCGTCTTGCCGAATTGATCCCAGCGATACCAGAAACGAACACCCGGCCGATCACTTCCTGCCACCGGTCAACCAATTACTGCCAGCGGAATTAAACCCCTGACCTGCGGGTTTAAGCAGTCAGAAGACAACGAGAAACACCAAGAAAGAAGCAAGGCCATGAACAAGTTCGGATTCGCCACCATCGCCGCCAGCGCCTTCGCCGCCGCCTTCATCGGCCTCGCCGGCCCCGCCGCCGCCGCACCCACCGGCCCCGGCAACGCCGAACAAGCCATCGAAGAACTGCGCTCGCAGGGCTACCGCGTTCAGGTCAACCGCCTCAACGACGTCCCGCTCGACGAAGCCCGCGTCGTCTCGGTCAGCCCCAACGCCAGCACCCGGCCCAACGCCATCCGCTCCAACGACAAGAACACCTCCACCTTCAGCCCGACGGTCACCATCACCGTCAAGTAACACCACGCACTACCGACGACGGCCCCCGGAAAAATCCGGGGGCCGTCGTCGTATCGGGGACGAGGTGCGGACGCTCGCCACCGCCTGCGCCTCCCGGCGCAAGGTGACTACGTGAACGCGTTCGCGTAGCAAGCGGTGGCGGATTGCCTCGCGTCAACGTCGCGACGCAACGATCGACGCGGACCGCCTGATCCAACAGCTCGTCGTGTGGCGGGTGGGACGCTGCTCAGACGACGTCGGTGATGGTGCCTGAGACGTCGGCGCGCACCTGCTTGCTGCTCCGTTCGCCCTCGACGTTGATGAACATGGTCACGCTCGGGTCGAACGGGATGTTCCGCTTGATGATGACGCTCTGCACCTCGCCGCCCGGGATCGCGCTCATCGTCACCGCGCCGTCGACGGCCGCGGCGATGGCGCCGGTCTCGACCTCGTTCACGGAGAACAGGTTCTCGCCGAGAGCCTCGACGTCGTCGCCGTAGTCGACGGGGCGCGACGGCCCGACCAGGCCTGCGGTGTAGCTCCACTGATTGAGCTCGGTCGGGGCGTTCGGGTCGACGGCCTGGACGGTGAGGACGCCGGAGATGATCGTCACCTCCACCACTTGCATCGGATCGGCGCCGACCTTCTTCGAGACCGCCGCGTAGGCGGCGTCGATGCCTTCGGCGGTGAACAGGTCGCCGCCCGCCGCGGCCTGGGTGATCTTCTCGGTGCCCGAGGTGACGACCTGCTCGGCCGCGTGGGCCGCCACGTCCCTGATCTCGGTGGCCTTCGAGCAGCCGCTCAGTGCGGAGATCGCAAGAACGGCGGTGGTGACGGCGATTCCGATGCGGGTCGCTTTCATGTCTTCCTCTCATGGTGTCCCGTCCCGGCGGGTCCGGCCGGGATGCATGACAGAGCCTCTCGGCGCGAGCCGGCTACCGATCACGACTTCGGGGCACGGCCTACCATTCGGGTGACCATCGAACATGGGACTGCCGTGACCGACACCTCGAGTCAAACGCCGCATCATCTGGTGCCGCCCACCGAAGGTTGTGACGCGAGAGGCCGCTACGCAGCGGTCGGATTCGTCGGCTACACCGCGCTGATGATGGTCCTCGAGCGGGAGATGCGACGGACCGGCGGCCCGGGCATCATCCCGTTCGAGCTGGCCCGCACCCCTGCCCGCGCCGAGAGCATCATGAGCCGCTGGGGTCCACGCGGCCGGCGCGCGGCGCGGGCGTCCCTGTGGCTGGACTTCGGCTATATGGCCACCTACGGCGTTCTCGTCTCCCTGCACGTCGACCGTGCGCGGCGCATCTTCGGCCACCCGCCCGTGCCGGTGCTGATGGTGATGGGCGCCGTGGCCGGCGATGCGGTCGAAGGCGTGTCGCTGTTGAACGTGCTGAGCGGCAACCGGATTGCCGTGTACACACGGCGTGCCCATCTGGCGGCCTCGATCAAGTTCGCCCTGCTGGCCGCCGCCGGCGGATATGTGGCGGCCGCTCAGGTACGCCATCGCGGGCGGTGACGCGCTCGTGTCGGGACTCACCGACTCTCGAGCAACTCCTGCCCCAGGTATTCGCCCTCGGCGACACCCGGCAGCACGGCGAAGGTGGCCGATCCGACGGTGGTGGTCCACTCGTTGAGGGCGTCCGCCTCGGCGAGACGCCGCTGCACCGGCACGAACTGGGTCGCCGGATCGCGCTGGTAGGCGGCGAACAGCAGTCCGCTGTCGGTGGTGCGGCCGTTCGCGGGCGGGTCGTCGTAGTTGTAGGGCCGGCGCAAAAACTGTTCCCCGTCGTGGCGGTGGCGGGCCAGCGCGACGTGGCTGTTCGGCGGGATCACCGGGATCCCGCCCGCCGTCGCAGCGAGGTCCGGCTCGTCGGTCTCGTGTTCACCGGTCAGGGGGGCGCCGGTGTCGAGCCGCCTGCCCACCACCAGTTCCTTGCTGGCGCGGTCCAACTCGTCCCAGGTGTCCATCTCGGCGCGCACCCGGCGCAGCACAAGGACGGTGCCGCCGGCGAACCAGCGTCGAGCCTCCCCACCGTCCCAGACCAACCGGTCGAACGCCGCGTCGTCGTTAAAATTCGCGGTGCCGTCGAGTTGGCCCATCAGGTTGCGCATCGTCCCGCCCGACGGGTCGGCGCCGTGGGCGTTGCGGAACCCGCGCTGCCGCCACCGCTGAGTCGTCATGGCCCGCACGTTCTTCAGCAGCACCCGGCTGGCGTGCGAGACGGCGACGGGGTCGTCGGCGCAGATCTGCAGCAGCAGATCGCCACCGCAGAATCGGGGGTCCAGCCGGTCGGTGCGGAAGGCCGGCGGTTCGGCGGCCGTCGGTGGCCGCAGCCCGGCCAGGCCGGCGCGGTCGAACGCGGTGGGCCCGAGTCCGACGGTGACGGTGAGCCGGGCCGGGCGCTGCGCCAGTTCGGGTTCGGTGTCGGCCAGCGCGGGCCGGCCCTGGGTGAGCCGGGCGGCGTCGGCTGTCCACAGCCGCAGCACGGCGGCCAGGGCGTCGCGGGCGCTGCGCGACCCGTCGTTGCGCAGGTCGAGCGCAAGGAACAGCGCGTGCGCCTGCGGGGCGGTGCTGACACCGGCCTGGTGCGGACCGTAGAACGGCTCGACCGAGCTCCCGAATCCCGTTGCCGGGGTGGCGGACTGAGCGGCGCTGCACTGGGTGAGCGCGGCACCGGCGGCCAGCGCGGCGGCACCCCCGGTGAGGAGGTGCCGCCGGTTGACCGAGAACCGCTCAGCCATGGTGGTGTGGCGATGCCGCCGGGTGGTACTCCTCGTCGGCGCCGGGGAAGTCGCGCACCTGCGCGGTGACCGGCAGCGCGGAGCCGTCGTCGAAGAGCACGGTCAGCGCGACGTCGACGCCGGGCTGCATCGGCTCCCTGAGGTCCATCAGCATCAGATGGTCACCGCCCGGGGCCAGTTGGTGGCTGCCGCCCGCGGGCACGGTGATGCCACCGGCCTTGGGCCGCATCGACTTCCCGCCGCCGTCGGCCACCACCTCGTGCACCTCCACCCGGTCGGCGGCAGGCGACTCGCCGCCGACGATGCGGGCGTCGTGATGGCCGGTGTTGGTGAGGTTGCCGAACACCCCGACCATCCCGGTGTCGGACGCGCTCACCCACTGCTCGGTGAACGTGACCACGGCCGCCATGGACTCGTCGTGGTGGTCGTCCTGCGACGTGCACCCACTCAGCAGCAGGCTCGCCGCCACGGCGCAGGCCAGTGCCCTACGCATCGGCGGCTGCCTTGCGTCGCTTGACCGCCCCGACCACGAGATCGGCGACGAGGAATGCGGCGAGGCTGAGCCCGAACAGCGGCAGGAACCAGCCGACCGCGACCGCCGCGACGACGAGCGCGGTGGTCGTGGCGGGCGGCAGATTCCGCAGCGTCCCGCGTAACGGCGGCCGGCCCGCCGCCCACGCCGAACCGCGGGTGGGCCTGCGCTGCCACCACATGAGGTAGCCCCGCACGACGACGGTGATCAGTCCGATGGCCACCAGGGCGAGCGCGATCTGGTTGGCCAGACCGAACAGCACGCCCATGTGCGCGTCGATGGCCCAGTCCTTGAGCTTGGCCAGGAACGGCCAGTCGGCCTGGTTCACCCGGTCGACGACGGCGCCGCTGCCCGGGTCGACGGCGATCGCGTCGGCCCTCGTCGGCCAGTCCCGCTTGTTCTCTGCGGCCTGCCACGCCTCACCGGCTTCGGCGGGCGGCGAAAGCCACATCGGGCCCTGCAGCCCGGCCTGCTCGGCGGCACGCAACACCACGTCGGCGCCGCTGCTGTCGGTGGCCGTTGCGCCGCCGTGCGCGCCGTGGTGGTGGTTCCCGGCGGTGGTGTCCGGGCCAGGTGCGGCGGTCAGTGCGGTGTCGACGGCGGGCGCCGAGGAGTTCAGCCTGTCCTGGATGAGGTCGACCGACTCGCCGCCATAGCGCGACCAGGTGATGCCGGTGATCGACAGGCCGAGCAGCGCGACCACCACCCACACCCCGACGGCGCCGTGCCAGGACATGGTCCGGCGGCGGTCCTTCTTGTCGCGGTCCGGCGTGGCCAGGCGGCGCAGCTTGCGGGTGTCGCGGCGGTGCAGGACCCACAGCGCCAGCCCGGCCAGCGAGATCACCCACAGCCAGCTCGCCGCGAGCTCGCTGTAGTTGCGTCCGACGGCGTCGAGGTGCAGGTTGCGGTGCAGTTCGTCGAACCACGCGCGCGTCGGCAGCCATTGACCATAGGTGGTCAGCGCACCGCGCACCTCGCCGGAGTAGGGGTCGACGAACACGGTGCGCGCATAGTCGGGCGGTACGTCGTCGACGGCGAGCCGCACCCACGTGGTCTCGTCCGGGGCGGCCGGCGGCCGGATGCTCGCGACGGTGCCTTCCGGATGCGCGGCGCGAGCGGCGGCGAGCTGGTCGGACAGCGGCAGGCGTTGGTCGCCGACCTGCGCGACGGTCAACTCGTGGCGGTGCACCATCGTGTCGATCTGGGGGATGAGCGCGTAGAGCAGGCCGGTGACGGCGGCGATCAGGATGAACGGGCCGACGAAGACGCCTGCGTAGAAGTGCAGGCGCAGCAGCAGCGGGCGCAGGCCACGCAGCCGCTGCCCGGCCGGCGTAGGTGGTGGGGCGGGTGGAGTGTGGACGTCGTCCTCGGGAGTGGTGGTCATGACAGGTGTGAGCCTTCTGGCTGGGGGCGGCGTGGCACGCGGACGCGGCGCCGCCGACGTGATGCCGCTGGTGCGGCGGTCAGCAGGTACGGGAAGACGCCGCGTCAATGCGACGGCGGCGACGAAGGCGAAGGGTGGCCGTCAGGCGGCCGGCAGGAGACCCGCGGGCGGCGCCCGCATGCCGAGCCCCGAATGCGGTAGGACCGGCTGTACCACAACGACATTGGTCGCCCAGCGGCGCACCGTCGGGACGGGTCCGGTGGCGGCGGTGGCGAACAGGCGCAACCAGCGCAGCACCGAAGTGGCGACCACGTAGGCGTATTCGACCGCGGAGATCGCGATGCCGAGCACCACGGCGGCCGCCAGGTGGGCCGTGAGCATGGCCGGGGTGAGGCCGGCGGCGCCGACGTGGTGGTGGCCGCCGGCCATCACCAGGTGGCCGAGCAGCTGGGCGACGGCCAGCGCGGCGATCACCGCTGCGGGGCGGGCGCGGCGGCCTGTGAGGTGCACGCCACCGATTGCGCCGCCGACGGTGAGGCAGACCAGCGCGGCGACGACCAGTGCGGAGCCCCGTGGCAGTCCGCCGCCCGCGGCGGCGTGCGCGCCTGCGGTGACGACGGTCGAGCAGACACCGACCAGCCCGCCGCGCACCCAGCGCGCACGGGAGACCGGTGTGCTCACCCGCCGAACGTTACCGCCACCACTACTACAACACCTAGTACTGCTGCGCGGCCAGGACCGTCTCGCCGAATTCACGGATGGTGTCCGGCGCGGCGAAGTCGGCGAACCACACGTAGAAGCGCTGCGCGCCCTGCTCGGCCAGCGTGCCGAAGTGGTCGGTGAGTTCGGCGGCGTCGCCGCACACCAGCCCGGATCCCAGGTGCCCCCAGCGCCGCCGGCTCTTCTCGATCACGGCGTCCCGGTCGGCGTCGCGGCCGACGAAGCCGACCATCTGCTGCACCGACGCCCGGGCAGCACCGATCTGCGGCAGCAGTTCCGGCAGCCGGTGCACGTAGCCGGCGGGCAGGTTCCACCAGTCCGCGTGCTCACGCACCAGGCCGAGCATCCGCGGCCCGACGCCGCCGAGCAGCAGCGGGATCGGGGCGCTCGGAACCGGCTGCTGGTCCCCGGCCCAGTACCGCTTCAGGTCGGCCAGCGTCTGCGCCAGTGCGGCTACCCGCTCGCGTCCGGTGGCGGTGCCGAACCCGAATCGCGCCAGCTCGTCGGGCATCGACCCGGAGCCCAGGCCGAGCTCGAACCGGCCGCCGGAGGCCTCGGCGAGGGTGACGGCCTCCTTGGCCAGCGTCGCCGCGTGCCGGAACGGGTCGCACAGCACCAGGTGCCCGACCCGCAGGCGCTCGGTGCGGGCCGACACCCAGGTCGCGGTGATCATCGCCTCCCAGATCGGGCTGTCGGGCGCCATCGGGGTCTCGAGGTGGTCGAGCATCGCGATACCCGTGAAGCCGCTCGCCTCGGCGACCCGGGCCCGCATGACGATGTCGTCGATGCCCTGCCTGCTCTGCGGTAGGTACAGCCACCATTCCGGCATGTTCGCTCCTTCTCGACCGCCCGAGGGTAACGTCATTCTCGTAATTGGATAAGGCGTTCTCGGATCGGAAGGTGGGCGCGGTGGCGGGACGTTGTGCCGGCATGGTCGCGTTGGTGACCGGCAGCAGCAGGGGCCTCGGCAGCGCGATCGCCCAGCGGCTGGCCGCCGAGGGCGCCGTGGTCGCACTCACCGCCCGCACGGCCGAACCCGATCCCAAGTACTCCGGCTCGTTGGTCGAGACGCTCGAGAAGATCACCGCCGCAGGCGGATCGGCGATCGCGGTCGCCGCCGACCTCTCCCAGCCCGAGGATCGCGAGCGGATGTTCGCTGAGGTCGTCGATCGCGTCGGCGCGCCGGACATCCTGGTGAACAACGCGGCGGTGACGTTCCTCCGCCCGCTCGACACGTTCCCCGAGCGGCGGGTGCGGCTGATGATGGAGATGCACGTTTTCGCGCCGCTGCACCTGACCCAGCTGGCCATCCCCGCCATGCGTGAGCGCGGCCGCGGCTGGGTGCTCAACCTGACGTCGGTCGGCGGTGACCTGCCCGACGGGCCGCCGTTCTCGGAATTCGACCGCAGCGCGGGGTTCGGGATCTACGGCACCGCGAAGGCGGCGCTGAACCGGCTGACCATGAGCCTGGCCGCCGAACTGCACGCCGACGGCATCGCCGTCAACGCCGCCGCCCCCACCAACCCCGTCGCCACCGAGGGCGCCGGGGCGCTGGACCTGGCCAAGGTCGACACCGAGGACATCTCGCTGATCACCGAGACCGCACTGGCGCTGTGCACCGGTGACCCCGCCACGCTGACCGGCCGGATCGCCCGCACCCAGTCGTTCCTGCGGGAGATCGGGGCACTGTCCTGACCGTGCCCGACGGGCTCGCCGACCGGCTGGCCCCGCGCGGCGTCTCCGGTCTGCGACCGCTGGCGGGCGGTGCGTCCAGCCTCACCTTCGCCGGCGACCTCGACGGCCGTCCGGTGGTGGTCAAGGTGGCGCCGCCGGGTGTTTCGCCGACCGCCCACCGTGACGTGCTCCGGCAGGCCCGCATCATCAGGGCGCTCGGTCCGACCGCGGTGCCGGTGCCCGAGGTGCTGCTGGAGGACGCGGGCGATCCGCCCGGGGTGCCGCCGCTGTTCGTGATGAGCCGCCTGGCCGGTGAGAGCTTCGAACCGCTCTTCGACGCGCCCGGTGGAACGGCGGACGACGCTGTCGCGCAGCGGTTCCGGGACGCGTCCCGGGTGCTGGCGTCGCTGCACCGGCTGGCGCCCGCGGATGTCGGGGCCGACGCTGAACCGGTGGTCGGCGCCGCGGCGGAGATCGACCGCTGGTGTGCGACGCTGCAGACGGTGGACCGGTCACTGGCGCCGGACTGGCCGGACACGGCAGAGGCGCTGCGCACCGGGGTGCCCGCGCCGATGGGTCCGGGCATCGTGCACGGCGACTTCCGGCTGGGCAATCTGCTTGCCGTCGACGGGTCGGTGACCGGGGTGATCGACTGGGAGATCTGGTCGGTCGGCGATCCGCGCATCGATCTGGGCTGGTTCCTGGTCAACGCCGACCCGGCCACCTACTCCCGCCCGTCACCTCACGTCGGCGCGGTGCCGTCGCGCGACGAGCTGCTCGAGCGGTACGGCGCGGTGGCCGACGTCGCGTGGTTCATGGCGCTCGCCTGCTTCAAGTCGGCGGCAACGTGGGGCCTCATCGTCAAGCACAATCGCAGGCGCACCACGCCACGACCGGAGCTCGAGGCGATGGCACCGGTACTGCCGGAACTGCTGGCACGGGCGCGGACGCTGCTGGCGTGACGGTCAGCCGCGCGGGAGGCCGGCCAGCCGGTCGGCGAACTTGGCCTCGGCGGCGTCGCGCCGCCGGAGCAGGTGCTCGGAGGGGAACAGGTCGGGCGAGGGCTCGACGTCGCGCAGCAGCTGCCGCGCCAGCGTCACCTTGTGCACCTCGGTCGGCCCGTCGGCCAGCCCCAGCACGAACGACTCGGTCATGTACTGCACGAACGGCATCTCGTGCGAGGTGCCCAGCGACCCGTGGATCTGCAGGGCCCGTGCCGACACGTCGTGCAGCACCTTCTGCATCATCGCCTTGACCGCCGAGATGTCGGCCCGCACTGCCTTGTAGTCGTTGTACTTGTCGATCTTCCAGGCGGTCTGCAGAGTCAGCAGGCGGTAGGCCTCGATCTCCATCCACGAGTCGGCGATCATCTCCTGCACCATCTGCTTGTTCGCCAGCACCTCGCCCTGGGTGTGCCGCGACACCGCGCGTTCGGTGATCATGTCGAAGATGCGTCGCACCAGCCCGACGGTGCGCATCGCGTGATGGATGCGGCCGCCGCCGAGCCGGGTCTGCGCGACCACGAACGCCCCACCCCGCGGGCCAAGCATGTGATCGGCGGGCACCCGGACGTTCTCGTAACGCACGTAGCCTTCCCGGCCGCCGCCGCCCAGCGGCTGGTACCCGAGGCCGACATCGCGCAGCACGTTGATGCCCGGTGTGTCACCCGGCACGACGAACATCGAATAGCGTTGGTACGGCGGTGCATCCGGGTCGGTCATCGCCATGACGATGATGAAGGACGCCACCGACGCGAACGACGAGTACCACTTCTCGCCGTTGATCACCCAGTGGTCGCCGTCCTGGATCGCGGTGGTGGTGAACACCTTCGGGTCGGCGCCGCCCTGCGGCTCGGTCATCGAGAAGCAGGAGATGATGCGGTTGTCGAGCAGCGGTTCGAGGTAGCGCGCCTTGAGCTCCGGTGTGCCGTAGTGTGCCAGGATCTCGCTGTTGCCGGAATCGGGTGCCTGCGAACCGAAGACGATGGGCGCGCACTCCGAGCGGCCGAGGATCTCATTGAGCAGCGCGAGCTTGACCTGGCCGTGGCCCGGCCCGCCCAGGTGTGGTCCGAGGTGGGTGGCCCACAGCCCGCGGTCCTTGACGATCTGCTGCAGCGGCGGGATGAGGGCCTGGCGCACCGGGTCGTTGAGGTCGTGCGACTCCTTGACGACGTAGTCGATGGGTTCGCACTCCGAGCGCACGAAGTCCTCGACCCATTCGAGCTCAGCAGCCCACTCCGAGTCCGTACAGAAATCCCAGGCCACGCGATGTCCTTCCGTCGAACTGTGGTTACGACCACTTCTGTCTGCGTGCCGCCGCGTCGTCGGTGGCGTGGGTGAGCACCTGGTTGCGGTTCTCGAGTTCGAGCGCCGCGTGCAGATCACCGGCATCGGTGTTGACGTGCAGTGCGCGTTTGGTCAGCTGCACGCCCAGCGGCGACAGGCCGGCGACGGCCGCGCCCAGGTCGAGCGCACGGTCGAGCAGTGCGTCGGGTTCGACGAGCTGGCTGACCAGGCCGCGGCGGTCGGCTTCCTCGGCGGTGACGGTGCGGCCGGTCAGCATCCAGTCGGCGGCGACGCTGGTGCCGACGATGCGCGGCAGGTGGTAGCTCATCCCCATCTCGGCGCCGGACAGCCCGAGCAGGATCGCGGCGTTGCCGAAAGTCGCTGTGGTGGAGCAGATCCGGATGTCGGCCGCCAGGCACAGCGCCAGGCCCGCGCCGACGCACGGCCCGTTCACCGCGGCGATCACCGGCTGGGGGAGGTCGCGCACCGCGGTCGGCAGCGCCGCCATCGACTCCTGGAAGCGCAGCCGGTCGATGGCCGGGTCGTCGGCGGTGACGGTGCCCGGTCCGAAGTCGCGGACGTCGATACCGGAGCAGAAGCCGCGGCCGCTGCCCGTCAGCACGACGGCGTGCACGGTCGTGTCGGTGGCCAGCGCGGCGAGCGTCTGCAGCAGTTCGTCGCGCATCACGCCGTTGACGGCGTTCAGCCGCGCGGGCCGGTTCAACCGGAGCAGCGCCACACCCGGGCGGGGCACGTCGAGGGCGAGCGTTGTGGTGATGAGCACTCCGAGGGAAGACGGATTCGCGGTCGAGGAGAATCGTATTCTCCGCGCGTCGCGCGGTGCAACGGCGGTTACGCCGGAGGCGGCCGGGTACGCCCGGGCCATGACCTCTTCAGCGAACAAGCCACTGCGTGCCCTCGGACTGGTCTGCACGCTCAAGCGAAGCCCTGACGAGTCGAGCAGCTCGGTGATTACCGAGCAGGTGTTCAAGCACCTGCGCGACGGCGGCGTCGAGTGCGAGAGCCTGCGGGTGGTCGACTACGCGGTGGCGCCGGGTACCGACGCCGACATGGGCGACGGCGATCAGTGGCCGACGATCCTGGACAAGATCGTCGCCGCCGACATCCTGGTGGTCTCGACGCCCACCTGGGTGGGGCACATGTCCAGCGTCGCCCAACGGGTGCTCGAGCGGTTGGACGCCGAGCTGTCGGAGACCGACGATGCGGGCCGGCCGCGCCAGGTGGGCAAGGTCGCGCTGGCGACGGTGGTCGGCAACGAGGACGGCGCGCACAAGATCGTGGCCGACCTGTTCCAGGCGCTCAACGACATCGGCTACACGATCCCGGCGCAGGGCTGCACGTACTGGAACGACCAGGCGATGGGCGGCACCGACTACAAGGACCTCGACGAGACACCGGAGGCCGTGGAGAGCGCCACCGCGTCAGCGGCCCGCAACGCGCTGCATCTCGCAGAGGTGTTGCGGGACAACCCGTATCCGCCCTACAGCTGATCAGGCGGTGGTGTCGCGCGCGCCGAGCCGGAGGTGCTCGATGTGGTAGACCGCCTCGTCGAGCAGCTGGGCGACGTGGTTGTCGTAGAGCCGGTAGACGATGTTGCGGCCGTTGCGGTCGCCGGCCACCAGTGCCAGCGCCCGCAGCAGCCGCAGCTGGTGCGACACGGCCGGCTGCTCCATGTCCACCGCCGCGGACAGCTCGGTCACCGTGCAGGGCGACTGGCGCAGCCGGGTGAGGATGCGCAGCCGGTTGGGCGAGGCCAGGGCCTGCAGGGTCTCGGCGATCATGGCGGCCGACGACGCGTCGAGTGCGGCCGGTGGTGCCGACCGGCCCTCCACGCCATGACCCATGCGTTCATTGAAACACGGGTCTACCCGGACAGATGACACATGTAGACCTGTACATGTATACATCTAGGCGTGATGACGACTGCAGAAGCCGCCGCACCCACCCGTAGCGAGCCACCGGCCGGCTGGCGCGCCGCCTGCTGGTCGGTCGCCTCGGTGCGCTGGGCGACTGTCGCGCTCGGTCTGTTCGCCGCCGGCGCGGTCGCCCAGCTCGCCGGCCTGCCCGACGCCGTCTGGTGGACGCTCTACCTCGCCTGCTACGTCACCGGCGGCTGGGCCCCGGCGCTCGAGGGCCTCCAGGCGCTGCGGGAGCGGCGCCTCGACGTCGACCTGCTGATGATCGTCGCGGCGATCGGCGCGGCCGCCATCGGGCAGATCTTCGACGGCGCCCTGTTGATCGTCATCTTCGCCACGTCCGGGGCGCTGGAGGACGTCGCGACCGGGCGCACCAGGGACTCGGTGCGCAGCCTGCTGAACCTGGCACCCGAACGCGCGGTGCGGGTCGGTCCCGGCGGCGCCGAGACGACGGTGGCGGCGGCCGATCTCGTCGTCGGCGACGAGGTCGTGGTCCGGCCGGGGGAGCGGATCTCGGCCGACGGCACGGTCACCGAGGGCGCGTCCGACGTCGACCAGGCGTCGATCACCGGTGAGCCGATGCCGGTCACCAGGGCTCCCGGCGACGAGGTGTACGCGGGCACCCTCAACGGGCCGGGCGCACTGCGGATCCGGGTCAGCAGGGAACCGTCGCAGACCGTGGTGGCCCGCATCGTGGCGATGGTCGCCGAGGCCTCGGCCACCAAGGCGCACACCCAGCTGTTCATCGAGAAGGTGGAACAGCGCTACTCGGTGGCGGTGGTGGTTGCGACCACCGCGTTGTTCATCGTGCCGCTGCTGGCCGGCGCCGATCTGCAGTCCACCCTGCTGCGCGCGATGACGTTCATGATCGTGGCGTCGCCGTGCGCGATCGTGCTGGCCACCATGCCGCCGCTGCTGTCGGCGATCGCCAACGCGGGCAGGCACGGCGTGCTGGTCAAATCGGCGGTCGCAATGGAGCGGCTCGCCGACACCACCGTGGTGGCGTTCGACAAGACCGGGACGCTGACGCACGGGACACCGACGCTCACCGAGGTGACGGCGCTGGACGGCCGCGGCGCCGACGACCTGCTGCGGTGTGCCGCGGCCGCAGAGCAGTACAGCGAGCATCCGATCGGCCGGGCGATCTTCGCCGACGCCCGCCGTCGCGGTCTGACCGTTCCCCGTTCACACGGCTTCCGGGCGCTGCCGGGCCGCGGGGTGAGCGCCGAGGTCGACGGCCGCCGGATCGCCGTGCTGGCGGGCGCGGAGTTCAGCGACATCGCGCACGTGGTCGAGCTCGAACGGACCGGCGCGACCGTCGTGGTGCTCACCGTCGACGACCGGGCGGTCGGCGTGCTCGGCCTCACCGACCGGATGCGCTCCGACGCCGCGCGTGCGGTCGCGTCGATCCGGGACCTGACCGACGGCGATCCCGTCGTGCTGACCGGTGACCACCGCGCCGCCGCGGAGCACCTCGCCGACGCGGCAGGCATCGCCGACGTGCGCGCCGGGCTGCTGCCCGCCGACAAGGTCGACGCGGTGCGCGCGCTGCAGGCCGACGGTCGGCGCGTGCTGCTGGTCGGCGACGGGATCAACGACGCACCGGCGATGGCCGCCGCGCACACCTCGATCGCCATGGGCCGCAGCGGTGCCGACCTCAGCATCGAGACCGCCGACGCCGTCACCGTCCGCGACGACCTCAGCGCCATCCCCGCCGTCGTCGCCCTGGCCAAACGGGCGCGGCGGGTCGTCGTGGCGAACCTCGTCATCGCGGCCACGGTCATCGTCACGCTGGTGACCTGGGACCTCGTCGGCCACCTCCCGCTGCCGCTTGGCGTCGCGGGTCACGAGGGGTCGACGATCCTCGTCGCGCTGAACGGGCTGCGGCTGCTGTCGAACAGGGCGTGGCGCACCGCGGCCGGCCGCTGAGGCCTACTCCCGCTTGCCGTTCCCCGGCTTCTTGTCGCCCTCGCCCTTCTTGCCCGGCTTCTTCGGCTCGGGCGCCGGCGCGGGTTCGGGCGCCTGGATCACCGGAGCCACGGTGGGCGTCGTCGGCGAGGGCTTCGGGGGCGGGACGGTGGTGCTGGTGCTGATCGGCTGGGGCGTGGGGTTGGTCGAGAACGGATCCATCGCCAGGGCCAGCGCCGCCACGGCCAGCGCGGTGACCACCGCCGCGGCGGCGGCGATCGTGCGGGTCCGTCCGGTCAGGCGGCGCCGCGGTGTAGGCCGTGCGGACGGTGCCGGGTGGTATCCCGTCGGGGGCAACGGATGGTCGAGCACCATGGTGGCCGGCCGTGGGGGAGGCGCGGCGGGTGCGAGGCCGGCGAACAGCGCCGTACGGTCGCCGGCCAGCGCCGCCCGCATCTGGTCGGCGGAGGCGAAGCGCTGCGTGGGTTCGCGGGTCATCGCCCGGTCGATGACACCGGCGAGCACCGGGTGGAGGTCCGGCCGCAGCACGCTCAACGGCGGCGGGGGATCGTCCATGATGGCGCGCGCCAAGGCGATGGGCGTGTCCTGGGGAAAGGCGGCCCTGCCCAGTAACGCCTCGTAGCCCATCACACCGACCGCGTACAGATCGTCGGCCACCGAGGCCGGCGCCCCACCCACCCGCTCGGGACTCAGGTAGGCCATCGTGCCGATGATCTGCCCGGTCGCGGTGAGCGCGGCGCCCGCGGTCTTCGCGATCCCGAAGTCGGCGACCTTCACGCTGCGGCCGTCGGTGGCCAGCAGGATGTTGCCCGGTTTGATGTCGCGGTGCAGCATCCCCGCATCGTGCGCGGTCGCGAGGGCGGCGAGGACCTCGTCGAGGAGTGCGTGTACCTGGTGGGGCGGCAGCGGGCCCGCGGCGATGAGATCGGCCAGCGTCCGCCCCGGGAGGCGTTCCATCACGATGTAGGGCGTTCCGTCGTGGTCGCCGAAATCGTGTACCGCAACGATATTGGGGTGCGTCAGCGATGCCGCTGCCCTGGCCTCGTGTTCGAAGCGGCCGCGGACGTCGGCCTGCGCCTTGAGGGCGGGGTGCATCAGCTTGATGGCCACCGCGCGGTCGAGGCGCAGGTCCCAACCGTCGCGGACCTCGGCCATCCCGCCGGAGCCCAGCAGCGCGCCGACCCGGTAGCGTCCGCCGAGCAGTTCCTGGCCGTTCGTCTCCATGGCGTTGTCCTCCCGTCAGCCGGCGCCGTTCTCAGCGGCGAGGACGAATCTTCAGTGCCATCCCTCGGGCCGGTGGCCCCAGGGAACCAGGTAGCCATTGTCCGATCCTGGGCGAGGGGTACCCACAGGACTCGCATTTCACGAATCGGTGTTCGCCGGTCCGGCGGCGACCTGACGCCTGACGACCTGATACGGGCCGGCCGCCGACCTCTGAAAATAGGCGCAGGTGGGCTGCAGCACACTCCGATACACTGCTGTGATGCAGCCCGGGGGCCCTCTGCTCGAGCCACCCGTTGCCCGTGTCACCCCCCTCGGAATGAGCATCGCACTGGTGTGCCGCCGATGACCGATCCGCACCCCGTCGACGACGATCCCCGGCTCCAAACGCTGCTCGACTGGCGCCAGCAACTCATCGACTCCGGCGCGGTGTCCGCCCGCAGCTTCAAGGAAGCCCACCTGCGGCTGGTGTTGCGTTCCGGGCGCACGGAGGTCGACCAGGTGCGTGCGATGCTCCCCGGGTCGGCCGCCGAGCACGCCGAGGACATGGCCAGGGTGTTGCGTGAACTCGAGGCCGACCCCGGCACCACCGTTCCGGTGGGCGCCGGGACCACCGGCAGGCATCACACCACCGACGCCGGCGCCGCCGCCGACACCGGTGGTTTCGCCGCCACCGACCCGGTGCCGTTCGACGAACCGCCACCCGCTGCGGCCAACTTCGCACCCTTCGGCGGCGGCGTCCCCGCAGCGGAGGTGCACCCGATCGCGCTGTTCCGCCGTCGTGACGTCAACGGTGGTCGCGGCGCGCTCGAACTGCGTTGGCCCGCATACGAATCAGCGGCTACCCCGGTGGTGCTCTACCGCCTGGTGAGCGGCGACGACGGGCCGCCCCACTCCCCGGACCGCGCCGACCTGGTGGCCGTCACCGCCGAGCTGTCGGCCACCGACGAGCGGATGGCCTCCTCGGCGGTGCGCAGCTTCCAGGTGTGGGCCAACGCAGGCGCCACCCACGCCGAGGCGCTGGCCGCCCAGCCGGTGCTGCACGCCTCCGGCATGTTGATCAGCCCCCTGGCTGACTTCGTGGTGCGTGAGGACGCCGGCCGGGTGATCGGGCAGTGGTCGGTGCCCGCCGGGGTCAGCGCGGTCTACCTCTACCGGGTGCCCGCGGAGGACGCCGACAAGGACGGCCCGCAGTACCGCATCCTGCCCGACGGCGACAACCTCAACGGCTTCGTCGACACCGGAGTCGACCGCGGCAGGCGTTACGTTTATCGGGCGCGGTGCGCCGCACCCGTCGAGGGCGTGCTGCGGCTGTCGGAGGCGACCGCGTTCGAGGTCGAGGTCTCGGCGGTGCTGCTGCCGGTGACCGACCTCGGCGTCTCGGGTGGCAGCGAAGACGGCACCATGCTC
Organism: Mycobacterium hippophais; assembly: GCF_027529605.1. NCBI lineage: Bacteria > Bacillati > Actinomycetota > Actinomycetes > Mycobacteriales > Mycobacteriaceae > Mycobacterium > Mycobacterium hippophais. The sequence continues at coordinate 292,969 of NZ_JAPZPY010000006.1, forward strand.
GAGCTGACCTGGACGAATCCACCGGCGGGCAAGGTGGTGATCTACCGGACCGAGGACGGCCCGAGCGCAGGCGCCGACGCCACCGAACTGCCCGGCGGCGCATTGGAACAGGTCGGGCTGGCCGACGAGATGCGGCTGACGCAGCCGGTCGCCGAGCAGCGCGACGCCGACGGCCACGTGCGGTCGATGATGGTCGGCGTCTCGTGGCCGAACGAGTGGAGCCGCGCCTACTTCACCCCGGTCACGCTGATCGGCGATCGGGCCCGGCTCGGCACCACCTTCTCGACGGTGCGCACCGGCCTCATCCGCGACATCGACCTCGCCGAGTACTGCAACAAGCAGGTGCTCACCTTCGACTGGCCCGACGGCGCCGCGGCGGTGGTGGTCTACGTCGCCCCCAAGGGTTACGACGCGCGGGCCGCGATGTCCGGCACGTCGTTCGAGATCACGCTCGAGGAGTACGAGCGGTACGGCGGGATGCAGTTCGCCGGCCAGCTCCCGCTGGGCGGGTGCTCGCTGCACCTGGCGCCGGTGGCGTTCTCCGGCGGCCGTCGCATCATGGGCGCCACCGCGAGCATCGACTACCACGGCCTGCTGCGGCTGCAGTACGGGGTGCGGATCGGGCGCGGTCCCGACGGGCAACCCACGACCGCGACCATCGCGATGCGCTCGGAGTACGACCTGCCGGGCTCGCCGGTCTTCGTGCTGGTCAACAACCCGCAGCGGATTCCGCTGTCCATCTACGACGGGCAACCCGTCGACGTGGCGCCGCTCGACGAGCACGGCCAGCTGGCTGCGCAGCCCTCGAAGGAGCTGAGATGGTCACAGCTGAGCACCAGCGGCGGCACCGAGTTGTGGGCGGCGAACCTGCGCGGCAGGCAGGGCTGGATCCGGCTGTTCGTCAACACCCCGTCACCGCTGCGGCTGCGGGTGATCGCACTGCTGGACCCGCCGGTCGAGACCCTGCGACTCACCCCGGCGGCCCCGTGACGACACGGTACGGCCAGCTCAGCTACACGTCTTTCGACGCCGCGGGCACCGTCGGCGGCTGGCAGGTCAAACAGACCGCGGGCGGGCTGACCACCGAGGAGATCCAGACCCTGGTCGCCGGCGTGCGGACCGTGTTCAACCCGGTGCGGCCGCTGCCGGCCTACCCGACCACCCAGCAGCTCGCCGACGGGCCGCGGCGGCTGGCGTTCCGGCGTGTCGACCGCGACACCGCCGGCTACTGGCACACCGTGCCTGCCGGTCCGGACAGCACCGGCAGGCCCGGCAACGTGTTCGCCCACGCGGTGCTCGACCGCACACCCGACCACAATCCGCGGCGCCCCATCGAATGGTGGCGGTCACCGCGGTGGCTGTGCCCGTACGGACCGCCGGCGGTGGCGGGCGCCGCGCTTCCGGACGGCGCTCCGGAACCGGGCGGCGTGGTCACCAGGGAGAGCGTCGTGACGTTCGCGCTCGACCCGTCGACCTGGCGGCTGGCCACGCTGCTCGGCCTGCTCGACGCCGTCGCCGCGGCGCTGGCCGGCGGCAGGCCGGTGGTGCTCGGCGTCGAGTCGACCGAGTCGGCCGCCCAGTGGATCGGTCTGGTCAGCTTCCTGATGTCCGCGGGAACCGCAGGGACGCTGAACTTCTCGACGTTCGACCGGGCCGAACAGCTCGGCCTCGCCGTCCAGGGCAAGCAGCACCTGACCGCGGTCCCGCTGGCCGACCTCGACCGGTTGCCGCCCGACGCACTCGTCATCAGTGAGACCGACACGCTGTGGCTCGGTGAACTCGACGGCCAGCCGCACCGCACCGCGGGCGGACAGACCATCGCCGTGACGGCGTGGTCGGCGATGGCACAGGTGGTACTTCTCGATGCCGAGTCGGCGCGGTTGGTGCTCGACGACATCGACCACTTCGCCGCGCAGGCAGGCGATGTGGGACTGCATCCGGCGTGGCCGATGGCGATGGCGGTGACCAGGTACGACGAGTTCGCCGACGCGGAGGCCGAGGCCCGCGCCGTCATCGCCGCGCACTCACCGCCGGGCGCGGCTCGCGACCCCGCGGTGGCGAGCACCATCTCCGGGGTCATGCACTGGGTGCTGGGCAACACCACCCGCGATGCGTGGCAGGCCGTCGAACGGGCATCGGCCGGCCCCGCGGGTGAACTCGCCGATGCGACCTACCTGCGCCGGGCCGTCGCGGACGACGCGTGGCTGGCGCAGCCCGGCCCGATTCCGGTGAGCGAGCGGAGCTTTCGAGGGATGCCGGTGCCGGACGAGCTGGACACCGTTCTCGAACCCGCCGTGGCGGCGGCCCGCGCCGCAGGCCCGCACCGGGTGCTCCGGCTGGCGGACCTGCTCATCCGCTCCGGTGTCGACGACCCCCGGGTGCGTACCGCCGTCGACGCCGAGGTGGTGTCGCGGCTGCGGGACGCGCAGCAGGGCCCGTCGCTGGTGGGGGGCCTGGACGGACAGGTCGGCGCACCCACCCGGCTCGCGCTCGCCGGGGAGCTCTTGGCCGGCGCCGACTGCACCGACGGATCGGTGCCGTTGCCCGACGACGTGCTCGACTGGCTGGCCGCCGGGGTCACTGCACCGTCGGCCCAGGAGCTCGCGCAGCTGCAGGCACACGACGAGGCATGGACCAGGGCAGCGCTGCGCGGGACGTATGCACTGCGGCACGGCGCGACCGACACCGCCGACCGGACCGCGGCGCTGTGGTGGCTACGCACCTGTGGCTCGAGTCGATTCGAGCAGATGGCCGCCGAGACGCTGTGGCCACCGGGTGACCTGCTCGCCGCGGCGGGGGACGCGGTGCCCGGCGCGGCCACGATCCGCACTCTGATGGGCGCGGCCGACTCACCGGAGTTGGCGCGGCTCGCGAGCGTGGTGCTCGCCGCCAACGACGACCACGTCGCGGTCGCCTGCGCCGGCGTCCGGCTCATCGAGCCCCAGGCGTGGGTGCAACAGGGTTACGCGACCACCCATCAGGCGGCGTACACACCGCTGTGGGACATCGCGGCCGAATCGGTTGGCCCCGAAGGGATTCACCCGGACGGCGCCCAGCGCCTGGTGACGTTCGCGCTCATCGCCGCCGCGTCCGGACAGCCGTACCCGTCGGTGTGCGTCGCTCTGGCAAGTGACCCGGCCGCGGCGGGCACCGCGTTCGCGCACGCCACGGCACTCCTGGACGCACACCTTCTCAACCCGGCCGTGGTGCTGGCCGTGGCCGCCCTGCGCTGGAATCCCGACGAGGAGATCGCCCCCACCGGCGATCCCCTCGTCGACATGTCCTGGCAGCTCGCCAACCGCGTGCTGATGACGAGGGCGGGCGCCGACGGCGTCGACGCCGGATCGGTGGCGATCGCGATGGCGCAGTTGTCCGGAGACATGTCCGACGGCGCGCTGCGGCGGGGCCGCAAGATCGCCGGGCGGCTGCTGGCCCGCGGCGCCGAGGCGCACTCGTCGCCGGCGGTCCGCACCCGGTGGGGTCGCTGATGTCCAAGTGCCCCCGCTGTTTCACCGCGCTCAGCCCGGCCGAACACCTGTGGACGCTGTCACCGCAGGCCGGCGGGACCCGTTACCGCGACGAGGTCGCCACGGCCTATCTCGGGGCGCCCGCCGAGTGCGGTCCGCTGTACACCTGGGCGCGGCCGGCCGGATACGACGGCCCGCCGCCGCCGATCGAGGAGGCCAGCCGGGCCCTGCAGGGTCAGGCGATCGAGATCTGCCCGGTCTGCCACTTCACGCTGCCCGACGGCTGGCGCAACGGCCACGCGATCTGTATCGCGATGGCCGGTGCGCGCGCCACCGGGAAGAGCCTCTACATCGCGGTGCTGGTCAAGCAGCTGGAGCTGTTGTGCGAGCGGCTCGGGGTGTCGATGGAGCCGGTCACCCGCGCCACGGCGGCCGCGTATTCGCTGAACTACGAGACGCCGCTGTACGTGCAGCGCGGACTCGTCCCGCCGACGCCGACCGTGGACACCCAGGCGTCGCATCAACGGGAGCCGCTGATGTTCAGCATCGGGGTGTGGCACGGCGTCCGCCGGTTCCTGGTGTTGCGCGACGTCGCCGGTGAGGACATGGAGTCGGGAGATCTGCACGCGCCGCCGTTCCGGTTCTTCGCCAACGCCGACGCGGTGTTCTTCATGTTCGACCCGTTGCGCGTCAAGGCCATTCGCGATCAGCTGCAGGACCTGCTGCCGGTGCAGATGTTCAGCGGCGGCGACCCGCGCGGTGTGCTCTACAACATGCTGCAGGCGGTCGGGTCGGCGCAGCCGAAGCTGGCGGTGATTTTGTCGAAGTTCGACGCGCTGCGGGTGCTGCGTGACGTCGAGGGCTCCGAGTGGAACCTGATCATGTCGAACGCCGGTGCGGCGTATCTGCGTGACACCTCCGACGGCCAGTACTACGACGAGACCGACGGCCAGCTGCTGCACCAGGAGGTGCGCAGCATGCTGACCCGGCTGCACGGCGGCGGCATGGTCGCCGCGGTGGAGAACCCTTCGAGCGGAATGATGTTGGCGCATCGCTATTTCGTGGTGTCTGCGCTGGGCCAGCCGCCGAGCGGCAACCGGCTGCACTCCCGCGGCATCGCCCCGTTCCGGTGCGCGGACCCGGTCCGCTGGGTGACGTCGAGCTTCGGCGTGCTCTGAGACGGCGCGGCAGGCTCAGCAAGACGCGTGGCGGCCGGAACCACGGTGTCCCTTGCGACCCGCGAAGGCCTTCGTTGGTGACCGACGTTGCTCAGATGGTTGTCGGGTGCAGCGGCAGCCGTCGCCAGGGGCTGTCGGGACGGACGAGAAGTGCGTTGACGGCATCGGCCGCGGTCTGCCCGTATTCGGTGGCGGTGTTGATGTCGGTGAGGGCGCGCCAGAACATCCGGCCGACGATGACGCCGTGTGCGAATTGACGCCAGTTGGGGTAGTAGCCGCGTGCTGCCTCGAGGTTGGCGTGGAGGATGGGCCAGCATTCGTCGTCATCGAGGTAGCCCGCGTTGCGGGTTGCCCGGACGACGTAGGGTAGCCGCGCGAAATCCCAGGCCCGGATGTGTTCGGGCCATGCGGGATGAGTCAATCCGGCAAAAGGTTTGACGGTGGTGCGGAGCTGGTTGAGTGCGTCGTAGCAGCCGACCCAGTGGTCAGGTGACTGCTGGCGGCTGTAGGCGCGCAGAGCCAGATAATCCCGGTGGGCCTCGGAGGTGTGGCCCTCGGTCTTACTGATCGCTGCGCTCACCAGGGGGAAAACCACTTCGTAGGTGGCGCTGTGCATTCCGTCGAGCAGTCTGCCGACCGTCTGCCGTGACTCGACGGTGTTGGTGACTCCCCAATATTCCTTGAGGAGGTCGCGGGTGCGGTCAGGTTCTTGGTCGACGTCGAGTGTGTCGCAGGGCCACGGGTTCATTCGGGAGCACTGGTGTGCGCCGATGTTGAGCGCGCTCTGGGCACGCTCCTCGATCGCCGATTCGAAGCGCCACGTGAACTCTTTGTTGGCCCAGGAGTTTTCGGGGTAGGGGAACAGTCTGCCTGCGCGGGTTTCGTCAGCCATGTCTCTTCCGGTCCTGTCGTTCATTGTTGCTACGGCTGCGTCGGCGGGCTGGGCCAGAACAGCCGCTGGACCGCTGCGCGCATGGACTCGGTGTCGAGGGCACCGGTCTCGTGTGCCCGGCGAAGTGCTGCGTACCGGGCGAAGTCGTCGATGACGTTGTCCGTGTGGGCGGCCTCGTATCCGGGCTGAACGGTGGTGTGCACGTTCAAGGCCCAGGTGATGGCGGTGCTCAAGGCCTTGATCGACGCCGCGCTGGTGAACCACATGGCGGTGTCGTGTTCGAGGTCGACCAGTTTGCCCTGATGGTCGCCGGAGTCGTTCGTCTTGTCACTGTTGGACAGCCACAGAACCGCCTCGATCGGGACGGTGAACGGACCGCCATCGGGGGCGGTGCTGTTGGCCAGGAACATGACGCGTTGTGAGGTGACGGCCATCAGCCCCCACCCGTGCGGGTGCAGCCAGGCGTTGTCGACGGCGAGGACGAGCTCGTTGGCGGCGATGTGGCCGATCAGCCGGTCGGCGGTGACGGCTACGCTGCGCCGGGGACCCCACAGCAGCGCCGCAGCGATGTCGGGGCGCAGTCGGTGCGCAGGCCCGCAGTCGACAGGGAGTTGCGGACCTTGCAACGGCTCCGCCGGGCTGCTCGGTTCGGTGTCCATCACAGCCCAATGTATCGGCCGCAGGGGATCAGTCGTGCGTGTGCGGGCGTGCCCTTCGCGGGCGTGCCGATGAGGGTCGGCCATAATCATCCGAGCCAACGTTCAGGGGGAAGCGTGCGTAAGCTGGTGACAGGGATGGCGGTGGTGATCGGCCTGGCCGCGACGGGCTGCAGTACAGGCGGGGCAAGTGAGCCGGTCAGCCAGGGGCCGGCGGCGCCGACACCTTCGGCGGCCGCGTCAGTCCCACAGCCCGAACTTCGCCCAGGAGCGACCGCCGAGAATGATCCGCTCGCGGCGCTAGGTGCAGGTCTCTACGCACCGCTTCGGCGCGCCGGAACCGACCCGGTACAGGTTGCGGGATACCGCGCGACCACGATGCCCACACCTGACAGTCTCTCCGTTCAGACCTTCGCCCCGAAGGACGGCACCTGGGCTCCCGTGCCCTTCGAACGGCTCGCCTGGGCTCACGACAAGCAAGACTGGGTCGCCAGCGACAACACCCAGGACGCGGCAGCCGGGCCCCAAGGCAGCCGGGGATGGCCGACAGTCGAAACCAGCTCCGACTACGGCACCAGCGTCACCACCTACAGCTTCACCGACCTCGCCGGACGGCCGCTGGCGGAAGGGTTCGACGCCGGGTGGAGTGAGGGAGCCGCTCTCCCCCAGTCCGCGACCGCGGCGACCTACAGCCCCGGCGCGCGCGCCTACTTCGAGTCGATCACCCAGGTGGATCCGTTTCATGCGATCGACAGGATTCGGGTGAGCGGTGGTTACAGACTCCAGACAATGAATGCATGTGGTGAGGACGACGATGTCGTCACCATCGAATGCAGCACACCGGCAACAAGTTTCGACGACGCCCGCACCAGGTACGGTGTGTACCCCAATAGCACCAGTACCGCTTCTCTGCGATTCAGCCGCAAGGGCGACCCCTTCTTCGTCGGGACCGACGCACCCGTCGCCGAAAAGCTCGACGTCTCGGTCAGCAGTGGCGACGGACCGGCACGTCTGACGTTCAGTACCCCCGATCCCGCGATCGCCGACAAGTTCAGCCGCCTCTTCGGGACCGACATCGAGAACTTCGCCCTCTACGAGTATCAAGGCCAGGTCGTGGCCGGCGTCACCCAACCTGCTGGCACCACAACCACCAACACCGGACTGTTCAACCGCATCGCGATCAACGACGTTCTGACCCGCTGGAGTCCAGCCCTACCTCAGGTCAATTCCTGATCAGCAGACCGCATGACATGGCCGCGAGCTGGTGCTCGTCGCGGCCGCTACCGCCGCCCTCGATGTCACTGCGCAGGCCTCAACTGAGTCAGCTCGTCGCGGGTGCTCTGAATCAGTTCCGTACCGACTTGCTGCAATCGCAACTGACGCCCGGACTCCTGTTCTGTGATCTCCCACGCCGTCGCGCATGTGGATGGGTCGACGGCCCGTACCGTGCTCGACTGCAACCCCCCGTTGACGACCACGATCGATCCGTCAGAGCCGACATAGTCGTAGCTCAGGCCCAGTTGGCAGACGGGTCCTGACGCTCCCGTGTTCAGGTCCCACTGTTGCCAACGGTCATCTGTTCCAGGCTGATTGAGATAGAACTTGGTGCCGATGATCCTGAAATAAACCCCCGCGGCGGTTGTCGGGATCGACTGTACGAGTTCGCCGGCGGCCGAGAGAACGAGCCACTGGGCGGGATTGGCGCGTAGTAACGCCATGGGCATCACCGAGTTCTCGATCGGCGTGAGGTCGTGATTCTCGTCCTGGTATCGGGCGACGAATTCGCCGGCGGTGTTGTAGAACAACAAGCCGTCGCGCTTTCCGGGTTCGCGGAAGCTGTACGCGAAGCCACCGTTGTAGACCAGCGACTTTCGAATTCTGGTGCCTTCGGGCGGCGTGGGTGTCAGATCGGTGCCATCGATAACCGAGAACATCCGGTAGGGCGACTCAGGTGGTGCGTCGCGCGCAGCGTTCTGCATTGCGATGGTGGTCGCCGGGATATCGGAACTCTGGCGGTAACCGGGGTCAAAAATGTTCCCTCCACCAGGGACGAACCACGTTTGTTCGGCGTGGGGTCCGACGCCGTAGACCCCTACCCCTTCGCGGGCCACGACTAGTCGAGTCTCGGCACGGTAACTGCCTACCGCCATCAACGATTGCCTCGCGGTGCCTCGGTCGCCCTGAACATTGAGGTCAGTCTGGCCGGTGTACGTCACCTGCCCACTCCCGAGGTCGACGACCCACGCGAGCTTTGGAAGACCACGGTCGACGTCCCCACCGGTGACGCACAATGCGACCCCAGGTCCATTGCCGTAGCACTCGCCATGCGGGTAGCCGCGAAAACCCGCCAACTCGATGGGGGGAAACAGCACCTTCCCAGTACTGGTTTCGACGCCGTAAAGCCAACCGACCGGGGACAGTCCCTGCTCGTCGCGGTGGGTGGTGATGAAATACGCGCTGTCGGCGGTGCTTGCGAACAGTGTTCCGACCGGAACATCCGGCGGCAGGCCGATATCCGCGGCGTTGAGGCGCCAACCGGGCACCGGCCTCTGACGTAGAGAGAAGGAGACAAGCAGATCGTGAGGAGTGCCGATCGTCGCATCAACATGCGCGCCTGCTTCGCGCGTGGATCGCCACACCACGATCCCGGCTGCCACCACGGCGATGACCACCACGATCGCAAGGATCAGGAGCCACCGGCGCCGCCGAGGTCTGGCTGGCGGTGGGGGAAAGCCTTGCGGCGGCGCAGGGTTCGGGGCTTGCACCCATCGGAAGCCGTCTTGCGGCCAATTGGCTCCTGGATTCGTCACGCCTGTTCTCCTAGCTGGTCGGGACGGGTACGGGCCCCATGGCACAAACCCGCAATCGTCCGCTCTCCACACGTAACGTGAACATCCCGCCGTGGTCGACCCCGTTTCCGTTGATCGTCCAGGTGGTTCCCTCACGGGTGAATCCGGTCAGCGCGGCGATGTTCCACGGTTCGAGTGACGTGCCGGCCCGCGCGTGATCGAGTTGGCGGCTGACCCAGGTGTCGGGCGGGTCCGCGCAGGTGAGCTCTCGCAGATTCTCGAAATGGCCGGCATTGCGCTCGCGTGTCCATGCCAGCAGCGTCTTCTCGGCGGCCTTGCGTGCCTGTTCGTCGCTCATCGCCTCGCCGGCAGCGATGGCCTGCAGTGTCGGGCCGTCGCTTCGGCCGACTATCGCGATCGTCAGCAGGATGAGTGCGGCGGCAGCTATGGCCCACAGCCAACGGGGAATCCGGTTGCGGTCACTCACTGCCACAGACCTTCCACCCGCCGCCGTCGTCGTCGAGAACGATCCAGCGGTGCGCGAGCCCGGACCCGTCGCGTTGGTTCTCCTCGACGGCTTTCCTCTGGAGCTCGGTGATCGGCTTGACGCGTAGCAGTACCTTCGTCTTCGCCGTTCCGCCGTTGTCGTGGAAGTCGACGATCGCTTCCGGGTAGTCGAAGCTGCCGAGATAATTGCCCTGCAGCGCCTCGATGTCGTTCAGGACGGCTCCGGACGGATTCGGGCAGACCAGTTGCAGAGCCGCGGCGGTGTCGCGAGCGTTCAACGCGGCGAACCACTGTGAGATCGCGTCGAACGCCTGTTGCTGGCGCTGCGGTGGCGGCGGCAGCAGGCTGATGTCGGCTTCGCGGGGTTCTGACCAGCGCCATCCGAACGCGAAGATCGCTGCAGCGGCGACCAAGCCGATTGCCGTCAGCGCCGCAAGCAGCCGCTTGCGCCATGGCTGACGCCCAGGACGCTGTGCGACGGCAGGTGCCGCCGCGGGAAACGCCGGAGCAGGTTCCATTCGGGCCGACAATCGGCCGTCGGGGAAACAGTCGACGACGAGTTGTCGGGGCGCCGCAGCGGGGCTGGCTGTGGTGTGCAGGTAGGTGTTCAGTCCTTGTGCGGCTTCGGACGGCACCGTCAGCGAGTGTGGCTGCGCCACGCCGGGAACAGTGACGAACGCTCTCACCTCACCGGTTGGCGAGCATTCGATGTGCAGCTGCGTCCATCCCGGCGGGCCAGCACTGAGCAGCAGCCTCACCGCATGCTCGACCAGTGTGCGGCCGTCGCCGCGGTCGCCCGCCGGAGTCATCTGCACGGGGTCACCCGCATCGGGCGAGGTCCACCGATAGGGTTTTCCGTGCGGCGGGCGGTGATTCGGGATACGACACGTCTCGTCCTTCCACATCGGGGTACGTCGAGATGGGGGTCAGTGGTGATCGGGTGACGGTGTGATCACGCCACCGGGCAACCGACCCGCCGAATCCGAGGAACGTCGGCGGGCCGGCGGGGTGGTTCGGATCAGCTGCCCCTGTTGCAGGCCCAGGCGTCGATGTAGCCGGGGCCGCTGCTGGAGCGCAGGCTGGCCAGCGCCTTGCGCTGCGCGGCGGCCAGCGTCGGGCCGGATCCGCCGTACGCCTGCGTCGAGTTTCGTGCCACCGCACCGCATCCGGTGAAGCTGGTCAGGGTGTCGCAGTCGGTGTAGCCGCAGACCAGTTCGGCCAGCATCTCGGCTTCGCTGCGGCTGGAGTAGTTGTACGCGGTGCCCGATGATCCGTTGCCGGAGTAGGCGATCGCGCCGTAGTACAGGGCGGCGTCGGCGGGCGCCGCGGTGACAGTGCTGAACGAGGCCGCAGCCACGGCGGCGACGAGCAGGGTCGTGGTCTTCTTCATGGTCTGGAGTCCTTTCTGAGAATGAATGCGGCCGCTAGACGGCGGGCTTGGTGGCGGTGACCTGCTTGCCGAACTCCGAGAACGTCATCGTGAGCTTGGCGTCGTCGGTCGGCGCGATCTGGGCGCGGACCACGTAGTGCGGGTCCCCGTCGGCGATCCACACGGTGATCGGCAGTGTCTTCTCCTTCTCGGGTGCGCGGCGCAGACCGACCAGGGCGGAGGCGTCGTTGGTGGACACGGTGCCGCTGACCTTCGTGGTCTTCGTCCCGTCGATGTCCTCGCCGCCCTCGGATTTCGGATCCTTGATCTTGGTCAGTGCGTTGGCCAGACCGTTGTTGGCGTCCAGCAGGACCGAGATGTTGTAGATCGAGTTGCCGTCGCCGTAGTCGACGAAGGTGCCGGGCTCGGCGATGTCGGAGTAGAGGTGGCCGTCGACGTAGATGATCTGCGCGGTGCCGGGGGCGTCGCCCATGTCGAGGGTGACGGTGCCCGTTCCGACCGGCGCCGGCTTGTTGGAGATGTCGGCCTCCAGCGTGGTCACTTTCACGTTGGGGACCTGACCTTCGGCGGTGAGCACGACGTGTGCGCCGGTCAGGCCGCGCATCGCCTCGGCCGACTGCTGCAGCAGGCCGGCGGCGTCCTGGCCGCTCCCGCCTTCGCCGCTGCCGGAATCGGAGCCGCTCTGGCAACCCGCGAGTGCGAGGATCGCAGCGATCGCCGCGGCGATCACGATGGCGAACCGGAATTTCATGGAACTTCTCCTTCTGGTCTCCGCACCCGGGGTGCGGTGGTCGATCGGTTGTCCTGCGGTATGCGGCCCACGGGTCTCTGGGCAGCGCCCGGTCGGCGTGGTCAGCCCTCCTTCCGGGACTCGGGTGAGCCGGTCATGAGATCTTGTCGGCGATCTGGACGGCGACGTCGGTGGCCTGCTGATCCACATCCGGACCGCACGCCCGGACGTCGATCACCACGTTGGAATCGGTGAGCAGCGCCCGCTGGCAGCGGTTTCGGTCCTCGGTGAGGCTGACGGTGAGCCGGCCGTCCTCGTTGTTCGACGGGCCGACGACGAACTGGCGGACGGCGGCCGGCGGGGTGCCCACGCCGACCGTGGTGCCGGTGCACGCCTGCCAGCCGTTGATCTGCTCGTCCTGGTAGATCGCCGCCGCGTCCGCGTCGGGGTAGCTCGACACGTACTGGTCGACGACGACGCGGGGGTCGCCCGGGTCGGTGAGTCGCCTGCCGGCGACCCCGGTGAATCCGGATGCGGCGTAACTGGCGGTGTTCCCGGCGTCGGCGGCGCCGGTGCATTCGGGCGGCGTCACCGTGGCGGTGCCGAACTGGGACAGCGGTTGCGCCGTTGCGCCGGCCAGTGCCGCCATCACCGAGCCCACGGCGTTCGGGTCGAGCAGCAGACCCTGCAGCTGCGCGGGGGTGATCGCGTCCTGGGTGGGCGCGGGCCCCTGCTCGGGAATGTCGGGCGCCGCCTGCGGGTCGCGGGTGCCGCCACCTCGGGTGACCACCGACAGCGCCGCGACCAGCGCAGCGGCGGCCAGCAGCGCGATGACCGCCACCACCCAGCCGGGCACACCGTTGCGGGAATCGGCGTCCGCCGCGGACGCACCGAGACTCCGGAGCCGAAGCCGCCAACGCACCGCGAGGGTGAACGCGATCCCCAGCAGGACCAGCATCGCGATGTCGAACAGCCACCACGTCGCCTCGTGGCGCCACAGCGGATCGTCGACGGTGACCAGCGGAGCGATCTTCAGCAGGTCCACCGTCGCCGCGGAGGCGGCGAATCCCCAGCGGGCGGGCAGGAACCACGACACCTGGTCCAGGCCGACCCGCGCGGTCACCGGTATCAGCCCGCCGGAGAAGACGATGGACAGCATGATCGCGGCGACCAGCATCGGCAGGATCTGCTCGCTGGACTTGGCGATCGACGACAGCAACAATCCCAGCAGCGCCGACACGATGGCCGTGATCGCCAGTGCGACATACAGTTCCGCGGTGGCATCGCCCAGCACCAACGCGCCCTGGGTGGGTCCGCCCTTACCCGCGACCACGATGGCGGTCAGGATCGCGACCTGTGCGGCCGCCGCAACGCTGTAGACGACGACCTTGGCCACCAGGTACGCCCCGGCCGACAGCCCGACGGCCTGTTCGCGGCGGAAGATGGGGCGCTCGCCGACGAGGTCGCGCAGCGTCAGTGCGGTTCCCATGAACACCGCCGAGATGTTCAGCAGGATCAGCACCTGCGTCGGCTCGTTGGGCGACGAGCCGCGCGGATCGGCCTCCCCGAGCCCGACGTCACCGGGCACCACCAGCGACAGCGCCCCGAGGATGAAGGGCAGCACCGCCAGGAAGAGGAAGTAGCCGCGGTCGGCGACCAGCAGCCGGCCCTGCCTGCGCAGGACCGTCAGCATCTGTTTGACCGAGCTGGTCCGCGCTGGTTGACCCAGTGGCCCGGCGGCGGGGGAGGGCTTCGGCGGCTGCGCCGCCACTGGGTTGCGGCCGAGGAAGGCGCGGTGGGCGGCATCGGGATTGGTGGACACCCAGGCGAAGATGTCGGCCCAGTCGCTGGTGCCCATGGCGGCGGCGATCTGCGCCGGCGGGCCGGCGAACGCGGTCTTGCCACCCGGCGCGAGCAGCAGCACCTGGTCGCACATGCTCAGGTAGGTCAGTGAGTGGGTGACGACGACCACGACGCGACCGGCGTCGGCCAGGCGGCGCAGCATCGACATGACCTGGCGGTCAAGCGCGGGGTCGAGCCCGGAGGTCGGCTCGTCCAGGATGAGCAGCGACGGGCCGGTCAGCAGCTCCATGGCGACGGAGACGCGTTTGCGCTGGCCGCCGGACAGCTTGTCGACCCGCTTGTCGGCGTGTTCGGTGAGTTCCAGTTCGGCGAGCACGCGAGCCACGACGGCCTTGCGGTCGGTACTGCTGGTGTCGGGCGGAAGACGAAGCTGCGCAGCGTAGTTCAGTGCCTTGGTGACGGTGAGCTGGCGGTGCACGACGTCGTCCTGGGGCACCATCCCGATGCGGGACCGCAGTGAGGCGTACTCGGCCTGCACGTTGTGCCCGTCGAAGCTCACCACGCCGGTGGTGGGCTGGGTGGCGCCGCCAAGCAGTTTGATCAGGGTCGACTTGCCCGCGCCGGAGGGACCTATGACCGCGGTCAGGGTGCCGGGCGCGGCGCTGAAGCTGACGTTGGACAACAGCGACTTGTCGTCATCGACGATCAGGCCCAGCTGGTAGGCCTGCAGACCGCCGACCTGCGGGGTGCCCGCCTTCGGCGTCAGCGTCGCGCCGGTGAAGGTGAGGTCGGTGTTGCCGATGGCGACGGTGTCACCCGGTCGCAGGACTGTGCTGGTGATGCGTTCGCCGTTGACGAATGTGCCGTTGCTGGAACGGTTGTCGCGCAGTTCCATGCCGCCGGGTACGGCGACGAGGTAGGCGTGCACGCGGGATGCGAGGGCGTCGTCGACGACGATCGTGTTGCTCGCCGACCGGCCGACGGACAGTGCGCCTGCCGGTGCGGGTGTGGCCGACGGCCGCACCACCCGCTTCACCGCGCCGGTCACCTTGCCGAGCAGATCCTCGTCCTGGGCGGGCTGCGGCACCACAGGCGGTGCGGACATGGCGCCGGTGGCCGGCGGTGCCCCCCGGTGCGCTGGCGGTGGAGCAGGTGGGGCGGGCCGGGGTGCCGGGGGAGCCGCCCGTGGGGCGGGTCGCGGCGGCGGTGGCGGCGGCCGGTGCGGCG
>NZ_JAPZPY010000007.1:0-266353 GCF_027529605.1 Mycobacterium hippophais
CCGCGCCGTCTGCGACGACGACCCCCGCACCCTGAGCGAACGACGCGCCGACGCCCTCGGCGCCCTCGGCGCCGGCGCAACAGTCCTGGCCTGCGCCTGCGGCGAGACCGACTGCCCCGCCACCAACGACACCCCCACCCCCGCCCGCAACACCATCGTCTACATCATCACCAACGCAGACGAGAGCGACGGCGAAGCGGGGGACGACGCTGACGAGGCGGCAGACACTGAGGCGGGCAAGGCGGGCGAGAACACGGACGAGGCCGACGAAGCCGCGGGCGAACCCCGCGGCGCTACCTATGCCGAGTGCCGGCCACCTCGCGGCGAAACCCCCGACCCCGGAACGCCATCTGAGAACACCGCCGCTGACACCGTCCCCGCCGATCCAGCGTCCGCCCCGGAAGCAGCCCCGGCCTCGTCACCCACCGCCGACGTCGCCGCCGTCGATCCGGCGCCCGAACCCGCGCCGGCGCCGGCCCGCAAGTCGCAGTGCCGGCGGCCGATGGCGTTCGTGCTGGGCGCCGGGATACTGCCCACCGCGCTGCTGGCCGAGACCACCGGCACAGCCCGCCGCCGCACCGTCCGCCATCCCGGCGACGCCGCACCCGAACCCCGCTACACCCCCTCACGCGCGCTCGCCGACTACATCCGCTGCCGCGACCTGACCTGCCGCTTCCCCGGCTGCGACAAACCCGCCGACCGCGCCGACATCGACCACACCATCCCCTACCCCGCCGGACCCACCCACGCCTCGAACCTCAAGTGCCTGTGCAGGTTCCAGTAACGACTAGGTGAAGTACCCTCTAATTATGAGCCCCCGGAAAACAGCGATTTACCTGCGTCAATCCCTCGATCGCGACCAGAACCGGTTGGCGATTACTCGTCAGCGAGAGGACTGCCAAAAACTCTGTCAGCAGCGCGGCTGGGCCGACGTCGTCGAGTACGTCGACAACAGCGTTTCGGCGACGTCAAAAAAACCCCGTCCCGCCTATCAGGAGATGCTGGCCGACATCCGCGACGGCAAGATCAGTGCGGTGGTCGCCTGGGACGCCGACCGGTTGCATCGCGTGCCCCGCGAGCTGGAGGACTTCATCGACCTGGCCGACCAACACAAGTTGTCACTGGCGACGGTGGGCGGTGACTTCGATCTGTCCACACCGACCGGGCGGGGCAACGCCCGGATGAAGGGTGTTTTCGCCCGGATGGAAATGGAACAGAAGGGGGTCCGTCAGCGCCGAGCCGCCCAGCAGAAGGCAGAGCGTGGAATGCCTCAGTGGCGCAGAGCCTTTGGCTATCGTGACGCCGGTGGGCACGTGCGCGATCCCGATCCCGCCACGGCCCCACTGGTGAGACAGGCCTACGCGGCCATGCTGGCCGGCGCGTCGCTCAGCGAGGTTGCCCGACTGTTTAACGAGGCCGGCGCGTACGGTCTCAACGGCAAGCCGTGGACCGAGTCGACGGTATCGCTGTTCCTGCGCGCACCGCGAAACGCCGGCCTACGGGCCCATCGCGGCGAAATCGTCGGCAAGGCAACGTGGCCGGGTCTAGTCTCCGAGAGCGTCTGGCGCGCAACGCAAGCCGTGTTAAATGCGCCAGGTCGGGCACCTGGACGAAAAAGTGTGCGAAAGCATCTGCTGACCGGCGTTCTGCGGTGCGGCAAGGAAGGCTGCGACGGATACCTTGCGGGCCGGTGGGTTATGCAGAAGACCGGCGGCAAGCCGGGACGCCCGAAGGCAGGTCACCGGCCAGAGCCGCGCGACGGGCAGGTGTCCCACGTGATCACCTACACGTGCAAAACATGTCGCGGTGTGTCCATCCGCGCCGACTTCGCCGAGAAGCTGTTGTGTGGTCTCGTCGGGGATCGGTTGGCGAAGCCAGATGCCGTGGACCTGCTCAAAGCCAAAGCGAACGACGAAAAGCAGGCGGAGAAAATCCGCGACGAAATCAGCGGCCTATACGGGGAACTCGACACCATCGGCAGGGAGCGCGGCGAGGGGTTGCTCACCGGGCAACAGGCCAAAATTGCCACGGAGATCATTCAGGCCAAGATCACCGAACTTGAACGGCGAGAACAGGACCAGGAACGCCTGCGCGTGCTGGAGGGTATTCCCCTCGGTACCCCACAGGCTACCGAGAAGGTGGACGAACTCAGACGTACCGCCCCAGATCGTTTTCGGGCCGTTGTCGCGGTTGTGATGATCCCGACGGTGTTGCCGGTCGGTAAGGGCAGCAAGGTGCCGATTCCAGACCGCTTGGTGCCGAACTACATCGCCACCCCGTAGTCGCGACACGCCGCGACACGCCGACATCTACAAGTCCAGGTAGACCAACAGCAGCCAACCGCGCTACTCTCGTGCCAGCTCGGACCATCATCGAGCCGGGTCTGTCACCCTCGCCGGGCACCCCATCCCAGGGCAGCGAAAACACGTGCATAAGCAGAAGCAAAAGAAAAAGCAGAAGCTTCCTCATGCCTCGTTGACTTCGCCCCAAAGGAACACTTGGTGTCCAATATTGCTTCGCTTCAACACATTTACCCTCCTCCGCCACTACCTGACGACCGCTACCTCGATATCCGGGAGTCCGCCTATTATCTGAATGTTTCGCCGTATACGGTGCGCAGATTGATCCGTGGGGGACAGTTGCCCGCCGCCAAAGTCGGCCAGGTGTGGCGGATCACTCCCCGAGCCGTGCGCGAGCTGCTGGCCGGTGACCGATGACCAGCAACGACCTGCGCCAGTTCCTGCAGGACCCGGTCATCGCCGACTACATCAGTCGCATGACGGCCCAGGCCCCGCCGCTGTCCGCCCGCCAACGGGCCGCGTTGATCGAGCTCCTGCGTCCGGTGCAAATCACACTGGACGGCTGCCCAGGCGGTGATGCCGCGTGACCAGCACAGCTCACGCCGCCAACACTCGGCACGACAGCCGGGCCGACATGCTCACCGAGTATCTGGCGGCCTGTTTCGGCAACGGTGAGGGTTTCGCCCACATCGCCTTCGGCCACGGCGGGCATATGAACAGCGGTCGGTACACGTTCTCCCGGTGGGAGCCCCGGCACTACGCCTGGCCCGAAGACGCCGGCCGGATGCAAAGCGAAATGCTGAGCGCAGCAGAAACAGTCGATGTGTATATGTGCCCCTACTTGACCACCGGTCCCAAACGGGCAAAGGGAGCGGCTCGCGCCCGTAATCTCTTCCACGCCGATTTCGACGGTGACCTGCTCGACCCCGAAAAGGTCCGCGCAATAGGGGGTTTCGCGGTCGCATCCGGGTCACACGGACACGGGCACGTCTACGTCACACTGCCCGTGTCGGTGACCCCGGACCAGCACGAGGTGTTGTGCCGAGCCCTGGGCGCGTACCTCGGCGCGGCGGACGCGAAGGTGTCCGACAACGACATGCTGCGCCCACCCGGTACGGTCAACCACAAGCCTGGGGCCGGCCCGGTGGTGTGTCTGGTGCATCCGTCCGAATCGTTCGATAGGACCGCCGAGGATTTCGCCCGCCAGATGGGCGTCAGGCTGCCCCGCAACACTGACACGCCGTCATACCCCGCCCAGCCCGCTGCCGTGCCCTCACGGGCCGAACAGGCCACCGCACCGGCGCCTGCGAGCCTACCTCGCGCAGTGCGCCAGGTGCTGGGCATCGGCACCCATGATCGGTCGGCCGACATCTACCGGATTGCCGGCGAGTGTCTCAGAGCTGGTTTGACGTTCGACGAGATGAGCAGCGTCGTACGGTCGCGCGCCGATCTGGTCGACAAACTCAATGAGGTAGGCGGCGACGACCTGACGCGCGTCTGGTTCAAGCTGACTGATCAACAGCAGGCACTGCGGTGCAACGACGGTCCCGGCGCAGCGGACGCGATATCAGCAGCACCCGTGCACCAGCACCAGGAGCTGCCCCGCCTCTACCGGGCCACCGACCTTGCCCCCGCGAGCCAAGCGCAGTGGCTGGCGGCTAACTGGCTGCCACAGGCGGCTGTGGCGCTGCTGATCGGTGACGAGGGGATCGGCAAGTCCCTGCTGTGGGTGTTGATCGCCGCCCACGTCACCACGGGCAAGGCGCTGCCCGAACTGGGCATCCCCGCCCGCGAACCTCAGCGGATCGTCATCGTGGTGACCGAAGACGATTGGCAGACAACGGTTCTGCCTCGCCTCGCGGTTGCCGACGTCAACCTCGACATGGTCGATGTGATCTGCACTGAGCTCGACGGTAGCGGGTCGCCCGTCTTCCCCCGAGACCTGCACCTGTTGGAGCAACTTGATTTCGCGCTGCTCGTCGTGGACGCGTGGCTCGACACCGTTCCTGCAAGCCTCAGTGTCCGCGACCCCCAGCAGGCCCGACAGGCGTTGCGTCCCTTCAAGGAACTGGCCAGCCAGACGGGCTGCGCGGTGCTCCTGCTGTGTCACACCAATCGGGTCTCATCGGATAACCCCCGTGACCGGTACGGTGCGACCGGGGAACTGCGAAAGGTCGCGCGCCTAACCTTGTTCGCCCAACGGGACGACGAAGGCAATCTGGTGGTCGGACCGGAGAAGCTGAATACCGCCGCGCCGGTCTCGGCGGCGATGTTCGCGATTACGCCCGTCCAGCACTTCCCGGCCACCGACGACCATGACGGCACCGTACCGCTGCTGTCCTACGCAGGGGCGTCCGACCTGACCGCCCGCGAGCACATCGCCCTGGCCCACGCGACCGACCGAGCGCCCGACAACAATGGGGATGCCGTCGCCTGGCTGGCACGCGTGCTCGGGACCGGACCTCGCTGGGCCGCTGAGGTGTACGACGCTGGCGAGGCGGCCGGACACAGCGTCGACCGGTTGAAACGAGCAAAGCGGAAACTCCACGCCGAATCGACGAAAATCGGTGACACCGGCCGGTGGTTGTGGCACTACCCGCAAGATCAAGGGAGCACCCCGATCCCGTTATCCGCCTCCTTGCCTCCTTGCCCCCTTGACCCCCTGGACGAAAGACAAGGGAGTACGTCTACCTCGAAAGAGCGCAAGAGGGTGAATGGAGAGATACGGGGTAGCCAAGCCGCTCCCTTGCCTCAAGCGAATCCACGTAAGAACCGACAGAGCACCGCACCCATGCCCCTCGTTGGCAGCCCAAGGGGCACTGTGAGCGATCGAACGTCGATCTGCGGCGCGTGCGGCCAGCAACCCTTGCTGTACCCAGATTCCATCGCGCGCGGCGTGTGCGCACACTGCTGGAAAGCGACACCGCGATGAACCGCCGCCAGCGCCGCGATCGTGGGAACCACCGCCGCGCCCGCCTCGTGGTCGACCTGCACGCCCTAGCCGCCTGCCCCGATTGCAAAGCCGACGTGACTATCATCGAGGTCGCTCCCCAACTGTTCCAAGGCGAAGTGGCCCACGACACGACGTGCCCGTGGCTCGCCACGTACGAGCGCAGCGATGGGCTTGGCTTCCGATTCGTACATCGAGTGGAGGACCGGTGACTACCTCTCCGCAACATGCCGGCTCTCCGCAACATGCCAGCTGGGCGGTCCGGATCGGTCGCCACCTAACGCCCGAAGGCGCGGTCGTGGTGCCGCCGCGCATCGCGGCCTGGCTTGAGGCCCAGGCGGGCATGTCGAGGCGCAGGCGCATCCTCATCCGAACGACCGACCCGCTCGCCTACGAGGTGTTGGCAGCACTTCGGATCGCTGCGCTGGCGCACGGTTCCGGCCCCGGTACCAAACAAGTTGAGGCGCAACAGAGTCTACGAGAATCGAAGCCGTGGTTGACAACCGCCGAAGCCGCAGAACGCCTGGGCATCAGCGACCGCGCAGTCCGCAAACGCATCGCTCGTGGGCGACTTCCCGCTATGTCATGTGGCGGTCGGTGGCTGGTCAATCACCACCACGTTCGGATCGCCCAGACGCTCGACTAAATGCGCAGGAGAAATAAAATGCAAAATACTGAATACGAGGAGCCCGCCATTGCGGTCGCCGCGATACAGCGCGAACTCGACCGGCAAGTAGACGCTATCCGCAGCCAACGATCTTTCAGTGACGCCGGCCGCAAGACCGAGCTGGCCAAATCCGTCCTGGCCGCCCGTGAACGTGTCCAGCAGATGCGGTCCGACTTTGCCTCCGAACGCGAGCAGCGGCGAGAAGACCTGTTGCGCTATCTCTTCAATGACTCGTATCTGCTGGACGGATCAGATCTCATCGCGCACCGCGATGCCCAAGACCGCGCCGACCAGCTCACTACATCAGACGAGGCAATGGCGATGCTGAACCGCGCAAACCTCCACTCCGACGACTCCTTGGCGAGCGCGGTTGCGGAGGCCGCCTTCAATAAGGGATGGACTGAGGTCTGTGAACGGTATGCAACCCTCACGGGCAAAGCCAGCGCGCTGAGGGAACTAGTAGGCAGCCACATCGGCCGACACAACAGTCTCGCAGATAGCGTTGTGTTCAGAATTCGCAATCCAAAGGAACTTTCGACGGCGAACGAGGCGAGGCTGCGCGAGCTGGCGGAGGTCCACGCACCCGGCATGGGGCCGCACCATTGGCCGATGACCTGATGCGACCACCCCAGGGGGGAGGCCCCATTCGCACCACTTACGCCGCCGTACCCCTTAGCGTGTGCCGATTTGCGTATTACGCCAGATTCACCAGGAAGGCGTCCCGTGACAGTAACCGCAGGTCAGCGTTTACGCGCTGAACTCGACGCCGCCCTAGCTCACGCCGTCGCGCAGCACGGACCGATCGAGTTCGACGAGCTCGAACAACTCACAATCGAGGGTGCCGTAATCGCCGCCGATCGCGCGGAGGTTCTGCGCCGGCTCTTCGATGCAGAGGCCGCCGGCCAAAGCCGCAGCAGCGCGTTGGCTCGGCTGTCCGCCGAAGCCCGCCAGCTTGACCGCGCAGCCCTGGAAATGGCCCGCACAGTCGCCGCCAACCTTGACAGCACGCCGAAGTCCGATCGTCATGTGCGCGCCGTACGCGCCCGCTGGGACCGCACGCCAAGGCACGCATGACGCGCCGCCCCGCCAGCACTCCTGAACACAGCGAACTGTACGACTACCTGCGCCAGGCAGCCGAAGCCGAAGCCAGCGCTCAGGTGCATCGCCCCTCAGCCGAAAAACGTCTGACCGCCTTCGCAAACGGCCAACCGCTCGACGTGTCGGTGGGCGACCTACCCGCGTGGGCACATGGAGGGCAGCCGCTGCACTGGTGGCAACGCGCCATCGTTACGGTCTCCGGGCGCGTCGAGTACTACCCCGACGTCGGCAGCCGATGGCTGGAGGAGAACGGACTCTGAAGGCCGCCATTTTTTTGAGCGGTGAGACTGCCTCTCTCTGTGTCCGCTCGCCTCGGCTGAACTCTCTGCATGGAAGTCCGGAAGTCTCCCAATCTACCGATCGATTTTGATCTCGAAGCGGTACCGCGCGAAAACAAACCCGCCAGAACGTATTTGAAGCTCGTAGATGGCAGCTTCAACAACTTTCGACGTCACTGACGCGAATCCACACTTGCGGTTCAGGCGTCCTAACCGTTCGGGCACGCTTACGTCAGCGGTTCCCGATCCGCACTCAACGCCTGACTCGTTCAGCAGGACTACCTCGAAGCCAAGCAAGACGTTCGGATCTATAAAGCCGAAGTCCACCGCAAAAGCGACGTGGAATCGGCCCTCCCATGGAAAGTCTTGCACCCCGCAGTACTCCCACCCGGCGCCGAGTACATCAAGCAAGCGGCCAGCCGAAAGCGAGATGCTGTCTGCGGGAAAAAATAGTGGAACAGATAATCCGTCGACCACGTCCTGGTCGGTCGCAGGTCGTCCTTGGAACACCAGCACGCCGCCGCCTCCGCCGCCTGCCCCCGGATACTGGCCGGCTTCACCCGCCAGGTCGATCTTCATCTCGCGTTCGACATCGGCCGGGAGGCTTGCGATGCCCACGATTGTGAGGACGCCACCGCTCCCGCCGCCGCCAGCGGGGCCGCCACCTTCCCCGCCGACCTTAAAGACCGCGTTGCGGAAGTCCATGTGGGTAGCGCCGGCCTCGTAGACGGTGACGGTCCAAACCAGGGCAGCGACAACATCGGGCGGTGCACCGATTTCACCGACTTCACGGGCGCGAGTTTCGTGGTTGCGCTTCGCCTCGATTAACCACTCGACCGTATAAACCCCTAAGTTTGTGGCGGTGTCGATCTCCTTATGGTGATTACGACACATCAGAACGAGGTTGTCGAATCCATGCCGTTCCTCTTCGGTCTGCTTGTCCAGGTAGCGCGGTCCGCCCTCGTTGTGGGCGTGTATATGACACACCTCCCCGATAATCGTGCCGGTCTCTGGTGTCACCAGTTCGGTCGGGCAGTCGGGGAACGCGCACTGATTCATCGACAACGCATATAGACGCCTTACCGTGGACTCACGGGGGCGTTCGAGGTTGCTCACCTGTGAAACCCTAGGCGTGGAGTGTCGCTCGGCTACACAAATGCGCCCGTGTGTCGCGCTAACCCGGCCTGTTCCAGATACCCATACCTCACACTCGACGAAGGCGATATTTCACCTATCACTGGGTCACAGCGGATTCAGCAACGGCTTGCCCATTCCCAGCGCTCCACGTTGTACCGCCCGTTCCAGATCGTATGCATCCCGGCCACTTTGGAGCGTGACGTACCGGTACTCCAGGTATTCGTGAATGTACCTGCGAGTTAGAGCGTCCAGCGATAGGACACCATCGCCGATTTGTGCCTGTTGTTCGACAGTCAATCGCGGGACGACAAACCGGTCGCAGATGTACACGCAGAACTGGTCGCCACTCCTACGGCCGGACGCGTGTGAGTTGAGGCGTGTCCACAGACCCTTCGCCTTCCTCGGTTCGTCGACGGAGTCGATATCTTCGGATGTCATTGCACGCCCTGACATTCCGACGTAGATGAAATTTTCCCCGTTCCAAATCGTGTAGACACCTGCAGCCACCCTCGGCACGGCAGTATTCGACCAGTCCGAGAATCTGTGACGGGGGCCAGCTTCGAGAGCCGTTACTGCATCATGCATCAGAAGCCCCGGTCCAGTTCCTCCGGCGCGACCCACTGGGCGCGAGCTCCCTTCACCGAAACCTGGTCGAAAGCGCGCTTGAGCGTCGCTGACCTCTCGGCGGAACTTTGACCAGTCTGTTGCATCAATGTGGGCCGCAGCGGGTGATGGCTGCTGATCAGGTACTCGTTACGAATGTTGAGCCGCTCCACGTAGCGCTGGTGCGGTGGACGGGCGCCCTTTTCATGCCAGTCGTTGCACCGGGCGCATGCCAAAACAAGGTTCCAAATCCCGTCGACTGGTGCGCGCCCGACGTACACCCCCGCCGACCAGGGAAACACATGATCGACGTGGCAGGTGGTCGCCGATGAGCTCGCAATATCAATTGCGGTGTAGCAGTAAAAGCAGTGGCCCTTCTGGTAACCGTTCAGCGCCGCGCGAGCCCCCGTGATACAGGTGCGTCGCCGTGGCACGAGGAGTGTCTCAGTGCTGGGTTCGAACTCGACAGTGAGGAGATGCCTGGGAAGGTTGAGTGCCCAGGCTGTCTCGACTAGTCGCCAACGCGCCTCGGCCTCCTCGCCCAGGTTGGGTCCGTGCCCGTCGTCAAGCAATCCACGGAGGTTATCGGTGATGCGGATACCTTTCGAGGTCTTCCGCTCATCGACGAAAAACCGTTGAGGGACCTCGGTCTTGTCAACGACGTGGAAGGCGTCGATCACGTTCTGGAAACCTAGCTTCACGGTATTGGAGCGCAGGCCGTCGGCATCCAGATCGCCGCTGTTATAGGCGCGGCACGCATCGAGAAACTGGCTCTTCTGAAAAGTGCCCTGTTTGTCGTGAGCTCGCAGGTGTTCGGCGACTCGCGTGGCGAACGGTAGCGCCAGAACGTCGAGGGGGACGACCTCCGCGTTGGCACCGAGCTCGAGGAGCGCCCCCGCCAATGCGAACTTATAAGACGCGACATTTTGACCAAACAGCACAATCGCACGCCAGTAAGAATCTAGCGAAGGAATGTCGTGGGTGAATCGAGCCACCGAATCTCCACGATCCATGCTTCTGTTACCCCCTACCTGCAAATTCAATGTCGATCCGACAAATATGCGGGCTTATTCACCGTAATGGACAGCGCACTCGTCGATCCATCGGGCGAGAACACTGAGGGATGCCAGATACTCCAGCGCCTTCTGTTGAGGCCAATCGCCTTCATGTTCGTGCACGGACGGGTTCCGGATGCCGGCAAAGCATCCTGCCGCGAACGGGCGAAGGGCGTTGTTGCGACTGCGTAGCGTTCGGTCGGCCTCAGGGTCTCCGGGCAGCCGCAGGTAGGGCTGACCTTCTTTCGCTTTCTCGGTGAACACCTGGTTCATCAGGTCGTCGTCGGAGACATCCCGGCGACCAACCTTGGTCTGAGTATGCGCGTTAATCGCCGTCGCGGCGGCATTAACCGCAGCGCGGTAGTGCTGGCTGTCCCAGTAGGTCTGCGCGGCACGCCATACCCATGGGTGGAATTGGTCAGCCGCCAGCGCGGGGGCTTGGGGCCGCAGGCGCACCGACCACTCGTTGATGTCGTCAAGGATGCCGTAGGCCCGCTGCACCAAGTTGATCGACATCATCGGCCCGTGCCGGCTGTTCAGGTCAAACTGGTCGGCCAGTTGCGGATCGAGTGTCGCGAGGATCCTCTTAATCGTCGGCTCGGCGCGCAGCATCTTGCGCCAGCACCTAGCGGCGAGTTCGTCGTCGACGTGTTCCCCCGCCCAGGTTTTCACGGTGTCGTCGAAGTCCGTCAGGCGCTCGCGCATCCATTCGTAATCCATGGCCCCCCTCCCATGCGGCATGACGATTCTTCAATAATGCTCGCAGCATGCTGGACAACTTGAGGCAGGTGCGGTCATTCATGAAGGCTTCGCGCCCAGCCTTAACATGGGCGCTGGCTAGCCCGCGAGCGACTCGCAACTCCGATCTGATGTCGGTGTGATCGTCGCCCAGGCAGTGATGACCGCAGGCGTGCTCTCAGTCCGGCGACGCCGGAAACCCTAGGCGGTAGTGCCATCCAAGATTGGCCAGCACTCGGCTGACCCGATTGAGGGCGGCAACCACGGCTGGGTCATCGGGGTCGTAGCCCTCGGCGGCGATTGCCGCGCGTTCGATGTCATCCATACTGGATTAGACGCAAGTAGAGACTGGGCCGGTTCCGCTCAAACGAAGGCGGTGGCGTCTTCCACGAACATCATCGCGGGGGCGACGCGTTCGAGTACCGGCATGGTCAGTCATTCCGGGCGAGTGATGACGACCGGTTTGTGTCATTTGTAAGCTGGATGCCAGCAAAGGAGGCTGCCAGTACGGGCAGGTTTGCACGCAGTGTGCGACAGCCTACTGAATACCAGCCGCCCATTCGGGCGGGTCGCCGACTGCGTTCAAGATCCGCAGAGCATTTATACCTTTCGGGGTCGTACTTAGCATGACGGCATTCCTGCGCGTTGGGCTCAAGTCGGGGTTGGACTCCAACGGATCGATCTTGACGAAGCCGGCGCGCTCGAGTTGCGAAGCCCAGGCCGGCGGGCCATTAAAGGGGCCGTCTTGTATCTGATAAATCCTTCTTCGTTGCCCCGATAGCTTGTCAGTCGGCTTGTCACGAAGAGACCGACCAAGTTCAATAAGAGCTCGAACCGTCCGAGGGGGCAGCTTGCGCAACTCTGCGGCCGCCTCTTCGCCATTTTCGCGCGTCGGGAAGCTGTCCATCAGCAAGTCCCACTCGGTGGCGTTACGGGCGCGCATCTCGCGCACTCGACGTAATCTCGCTGCTGAGCTCTCTGGCGGCGGCGGCGGTGGCTGCGATCGTTTCGCTGCTTCCTGTCTTATCTGGGAAATCGCCTCGTTCAGGGCCGACTGCAAGGCGTCCTCGATGATCGACACCTGTTCTTCGCGGCCCTCCTCACCGCCGCCCTGGTCCCCGACTACGTCTTCGGCAGCGGCTGTGGCCGCACGAGCGGCAACAACGTCGAGCAGCCTATCGAACTGTCCACTCTGGTTGGATAACAGGGAGGCTGTGGTCGCGCGCATCTCACTAAGTGCAGCCATAGTCTCGCCGGTCAATCTGGCGGATTGCTGCGCCTGCGCCAAAGTGACGATTAATTGAGCGGCGAACGACACGACGGCTAAGGCGAGTGCCACCGTCGACAGAATGTCGACATCATGAATGGTGACGATCGTGACAAGGGTGCCGAGCGCCGTAATCGTAAGTATGCCGAGAATGATCACGACGATTGGCCAAGCAATCCTCAGATGAGTCGTGGCTTGCCGTTCAACTCTCTGTTCTGCTTCTTCCTGCTTCTGCCGGTCTGCTTCTTCCTTCTTCTGCCGGAAAAACGCCACGTGCTCCCCTCCGTAGATACCCTGGCCCGCCTCCGCCCGGCGTCGACAATATCCCGTCAAGAGGCCAATGCAGGTCAGAAGCACGCGTGCGCGAGCCTGCGCGACTACATCTGCCGGGTCTTCGACCCGATGTCGCCGGTTTAGCCGTTGGGCGCAGCGACGGTCGTTCCCGTTCCACTACCGCGCCGCCGATTGCGCGACCCTCACTTGAGGCAGTAGGTCGTGAGTCGCATGGGTCGATGCAGCCGTTGTTGCGCGAGCGGTCCGAGGCGACGCCTCACAGACGGGTCTTAGGGTGAGGCGTGACCCCGTGGGTGGCCCGCGCTGCAATATCGCCGCGACGGTCGTAGACCACCTAGTAGTCCGAGTCAGAAATCAGATGGCTGAGCGGTCAACTCACAGCGGGCGGGCGGCTCGGACGTCTTCAGTTCGGATGACACCTTGACCTCGCCGTTAGCGGGTATAACGTCGGGAAAAGCGTATCCACCGCCAATGATCGTTCCCTGGGGGTTGAAGCAGATGGCACCCACTCGCGCGCTTGGGATTTGTTGATCGGACGGATTGGTCAGTATCGCGTCGGCGGTTGGACTGCCGAACGAATTTTGCCCTAGTGTTGTCGGGCCAACCTGCAGTACCACGTCGCTGAACTTGGGTCGTTGCACCGGGTCGTGTTCACTGATTTTCAACGTCGGCTCGATCCTCGTTACAGCTTGACCCGCCGGTGCCGCGACCTGAGTGCCGACCGTAATTCGCGCGCCGGGATTTACGCCCTGCTCGGTCTGCGACTCGGAAGCCAGCAGCGTTCCGTCCGCGCCGTATAGATTGAACGACACGGTCGCGAACTGACCGACCGGCACATCCCGCACGGTCGACGTCACCCACAGGTAGTTCTCATCACCCCCGAAACCCGATTGCTCGATTACCGCCGACGCGGCTGGCGCTACCGGCGACGAACCGTCGCCACCCGTCCCCTGATCGCGCGTAGCGGTCGAATCACCGCACGCGATGGCGAGCGGAATGACGATGCCGCCCAAAGCTATGGCCCGCAGAAGCGCCAAGGTTGTCCTCCTGATTGTGTTGGTGCGTCAGTAATTTCCCAAGTAGGCGATGTCGCCAGTTGGCGTCATCACGTCGATCTGGCTGATCGGCGGCTGAACCCCACCCGCAAAGTTGTACACCCCGCGCGCGACGTGCTCGCCGAAGTCGTACCAGTCGGTTGATCCATCCCACTTGGCAATCCACAGGTCCTCAGGCGCAAGGGTTATCTCAATGGTGCCGGGACTATCGGACTCGATCTTGGCGATTGCGCACGCCCACACCACAATGGTCGCGCACATATCGCGGAAGGTCGCGGGCCGCTTGAGGTCGTTATCGGACAAGCCGTCGAGCACCATGGTTTGGACTTGCTCGGCGTAGGCGGTAGTGCCCTCCGTGGTGGGTACGACGGTGCCGACAGGTGGAGCGGCGGCGGAAGGCGGCGGTGGGACCGGCCGCTCGCTGCTGCTGGACTGCTCGTCGGTGGTTGAGGACGACGAACACCCGGCTAAAAACCCCGAGGCCAGGACGATCGCGATAGGCCCCACGGCGGCGCCTCGTGACACGCCAGACAGCCTGCTACACACCCCCATGGGGGCCACTCTAAGCACTCCCTGTCCCGTGCTGGCGGCAATTCCGTCACCAGGTGCCAGATTCCCGGGGACGACCCCTGGGCGGGTCCGGCCGAACCGCTACCGCTGTCCCTGTGGTTGCCCATCGGCAGGCAACTCGGCAAACTCGCCTGTCAGCAGTTTGTAGATCAGCACGTTCTAACGGTACTTGGACCAGTCGCCTGCATCACCTGATCAAGACACGCGACGCGCCCGCCGTTACCTGTTCACGGTCGACGCTTGCCCGGCGCAGATCGCGATTCGACCGGTTAGTCATCCGCTTCTAGCGCCACCTTGGTGGCGGTAAGCCATCGTCGGATGTAGCCACGGTGGGGCTCAGCTGCCTTCTCCTCCAACACGGTTGGGTTTACCGCGAGATAGTCGACCAACCACCGCGACAACCCGTCCCACTCCGCCATAGAGCCACGCGGATGCAGCTTCCAATCGAGTTCTTCCACCGTCCACTGGGCCTTGGCCTGATTGCTCAGCATCGACGCTGTGACCCAATTGAATTTTTCGTCTTTCCCACTTCGGCTGACAGGCACAAGATGATCGACCGTCGGAAACAACTCCCAAAAAGCGATGTGCGTCTCCGAGTACTTCCCGTGCGGATGCGTCGGGAAGTCGTTCCCCAGCACAACATGAAGGAGGCGGAGAACACCGGGGTTAATAAGTCGATTGCCCGTGTAGCGATCGATGAAGCCATCACGTGTGAACAGGTCCATCGACTGCTGTACCGAGAAGCTGCGGACGATCTTCTCCACCGGCACGAATGGATAGCGCGACCGAAGGGTCTCTCTGGCAGAACCAGCGTCCCCGACACGAAGAGCAGCGCATACATCGGCCAGAACCCCTGCATTTGCGTCCACTAGACCGGCACGACGCCGGCAGTCGAGATATTGAAGCCCCGGCCGTTAGCGGTGCAGGTCATCCCTGATTCCTCCGACAAGCAGGTGAATGGCCCGAGCACCGCGCTCTGACCATAAGCAAGGACGCCCTGATCTGTCGGGCCGTTACTGCCGCAAGTCGGGCCCGTGCAAACGCTTGCCAGTGACCCATCAGGCCGGAGTTGGACATTCTGCAACGGTTTGTTCGACATGCAGTACGCGCTGTCGGGAAGAAATCCCCCGCCTGCGGCTGCGGGCGCGCCACGTTGGAACTGGATCTGGCATGCGATGTTGCCTGACGGCGACCTGAAGAACTGAACGTGCGCGTCGTCCATCCCGGAATAAGGGTTGGCGGCGGCCGGTGGTGCGAAGACCGCTGACCCCGCCAACACCGCTGCCAGAGTAAGCATTGCTTTGGACTTCATGTCGTTGCCTCCCGTGCCATGAGACATTTTGACATCCCGTAGGGCAGTGAACCGTCTTTTCCTTGAGGCCGGGCGGCCGCCGAGTCGGCCCCGCATCGGTCATAGGCATGAGTGTATTTCAGCCAGTCGCTGCCACCACCTCCTGAAAACGTTCTGGTGCGGGCCATCGGGGTGGACCGACGTGCAATACCCCGACGGCACCATCGTGTGGACCGCACCCACCGGCCACACCTACACCACCCGCCCCGGCAGCGCCCTGATCTTCCCCACCCTGTGCCGACCCACCGGCAACCTACCCCCACCACCACCAGGCACATTGCCGGACAACACATTCCGCGGCGTCAAGATGCCCACCCGCCGACGCACCCGCGCCCAGAACCGCGCCCAACGCATCGCCGCCGAACGCAAACTCAACGACGACCACGTCGCCGAACGCAACACACCCCCACCCTTCTGAGGCAGGGATCAGAAGGCGCGGCCGCGCAGGATGACCAGGTCGGGGCTGTTCAGCACCGCGGCGCCGAAGCGCGGATCGGTGGAGTAGCACACCAGGTCGGCCGACTCACCCGCGACCAGTCCGGGCCTGCCCAGCCATTCACGGGCCGCCCAGCTCGCCGCGCCGAGCGCGTCGGTGGGGCTCATGCCGATCCGCTTGAGCGCGTCCACCTCGTCGGCGATGCGGCCGTGGGCGATCATCCCGCCGGCGTCGGTGCCCGCATAGATCCGCACGCCCGCCTCACGGGCCGCGCCCACCCGCTGGTCGCACTTGGCGTGCAGATCCCGCATGTGCGCGGCGTAGGTCGGGTACTTGCCCGCGGCGTCGGCGATGCCGGGGAAGTTCTCGATGTTGATCAGCGTCGGCACCAGCGCGGTGTCGTGCTCCACCATCAACTCGATGATGTCGTCGGTGACCCCTGTGCCGTGCTCGATGCAGTCGATGCCGGCCTTGATCAGCCCCGGCAGGGCGTCCTCACCGAACACGTGCGCGGTGACGCGGGCGCCCTCGGCGTGCGCCGCGCCGATGGCCGCGACCAGCACCTCGTCGGACCACAGCGGCGCCAGGTCGCCGACGGACCGGTCGATCCAGTCGCCGACCAGCTTCACCCAGCCGTCGCCGAAGCGGGCCTGCGCCGCCACCGCGTCGGGCAGCTGCGACTCGTCCTCGATGTCGATCGGCAGGCCCGGGATGTAGCGCTTCGGCTTCGCCAGGTGCCGTCCCGCACGGATGATGCGGGGCAGGTCAGCGCGGTCGTCGAGGCTGCGGGTGTCCACCGGTGAACCGCAGTCGCGCAGCAGCAGTGCGCCGGTGTCACGCTCGGTCTCGGCCTGGGCGATCGTCTCGTCGGCGTCGACGGCGCCGCCGGGACCCAGCCCCACATGGCAGTGCGCGTCGACCAGCCCGGGCAAAATCCAGCCCTGCGCACCGTCGGCGCCGAACACCGTCTCCGCGCCCGGGACGGGGTCGGCGCTCAGCACACCGTCGACGATCCACCACTCGACCGGCTGCCCGTCCGGGAGTCCGCGGCCCCTGACGTGCAGGCGCGTGGATTCCGCGGTCAATTCTTCGGGAACTTCAGCTTGGACAGGTCGATGTCGGCGAGGCCGGGCGGCAGCTCGTCCAATCCCTTCGGCATGTTCGACAGGTCGGGGAATCCGGCGGGCATGCCGGGCAAGCCGGCGCCCAGCGGATTGCGCGCCTTGGGCTGGGTGGGCCCGCGGCCGCCCTTCTTGCCCTTCTTCTTGCTGTTCTTGCTGGCCTTGCGGTTGTTGGCCTTTCGCGCGAACGGCATGCCCATCTGGCCGGCCATCTGCGACATCATCTTGCGGGCGTCGAAGAACCGGTCGACGAGCTGGTTGACCTCGCCGACGGACACCCCGGACCCGTTGGCGATGCGCAGCCGGCGGGAGCCGTTGATGATCTTCGGATCGGCCCGTTCGGCCGGTGTCATGCCGCGAATGATCGCCTGCACGCGGTCCAGTTGGCTGTCGTCGACCGCGGCCAGCGCGTCCTTCATCTGACCCGCGCCCGGCAGCATGCCCAGCAGGTTGCCGATCGGCCCCATCTTCCGGATCGCCAGCATCTGCTCGAGGAAGTCCTCCAGCGTGAGCTCACCGCTGCCGATCTTGGCGGCGGCCGCCTCGGCCTGCTCGGCGTCGAAGTGCTGCTCGGCGGCCTCGATCAGGCTGAGCACGTCGCCCATGCCGAGGATGCGGCTGGCCATCCGGTCGGGGTGGAAGACGTCGAAGTCCTCGAGCTTCTCGCCGCTTGACGCGAAGAGGATCGGCACGCCGGTCACCTCGCGCACCGACAGCGCGGCGCCACCGCGGGCGTCGCCGTCGAGCTTGGTGAGCACCACGCCGGTGAATCCGACGCCCTCGCGGAACGCCTCGGCGGTGGCGACCGCGTCCTGGCCGATCATGGCGTCCAGGACGAACAGCACCTCGTCCGGGTCGACCGCGCCGCGAATCGCCGCCGCCTGCCCCATCAGCTCGTCGTCGATGCCCAGCCGGCCGGCGGTGTCGACGACGACCACGTCGTAGTGCTTGGCCCTGGCCTCGGCCAGGCCGGCCGCCGCGACGGCCACCGGGTCGGCGGTGCCCTTGACCTCGGGCGCGCCGGGGGCGGTGCCGGGGTGCGGTGCGAACACCTGCACACCGGCGCGTTCGCCGACGATCTGGAGCTGGTTGACCGCGCCAGGCCGCTGCAGGTCGCAGGCCACCAGAAGCGGCGTATGCCCCTGTCCGCGAAGCCATTTCGCGAGCTTGCCGGCGAGTGTCGTCTTACCGGAACCCTGAAGGCCGGCGAGCATGATCACGGTCGGCGGGGTCTTGGCGAATCTCAGCTGGCGGGTCTCGCCGCCGAGGATGCCGATCAGCTCCTCGTTGACGATCTTGACGACCTGCTGGGCCGGGTTCAGGGCGGCCGAGACCTCCGCGCCCTTGGCCCGCTCCTTGATGCGCGCCACGAAGGCCCGCACCACGGGCAGCGAGACGTCGGCCTCCAGCAGGGCCAGCCGGATCTCCCGGGTGGTGGCGTCGATGTCGGCGTCGGTGAGCCGCCCTTTGCCGCGCAGGCTCTGCAGGGCGCCGGTCAACCGGTCGGACAGGGATTCAAACACGATGTCCAGCCTAACCGGGTCGTGAGGGTCTCAGCAGAGCGGTTGCGCCCAGCCCGGTTGTGCGCCTAACTGGCCTCGGACACCTTCTTGGCGGGCGGCGGCGTGGGCAGCACCCCGTAGAGGTCGTGTTCGAGTTCCTCGCGCACCCGCTGCGCCCCTGCCCCCTCGTCGACGGCCACGGCGGGTACGACGATGCAGAACGCGTCGACCACCGACGAGCCGAGCGTGTTGACCTTCGCCCACGCGATGTCGACGCCGTCGCGCTCGAACACCGCGGTCAGCCGCGCCAGCAGGCCGGCACGGTCGGTGCTGCGGATCTGCACGATCAGCTCGCCCGCGGTGGCTCCGTCGGACCACAGCACCCGCGGCGGGGCGGGCACCTGGTTGCCCGGCACCGCGGCCACCACCTCACCCGCCCGGGCGGTGCCGTGCTGCGCCGCCTCGCGGTCCCGCTTGTCCAGCGACGCCAGCACGTCCAGATCGCCGTCCAGGGCCAGGATGAACTGCTGGCGCAGGAGTTCGGCCGCCGGCGGCGTCCCGAAGTGCGGTGACACGACGAAGGTGTTGATGGCCGAGCCCTCGTGACTGTTGACCGACGCCGAGTGCACCCGCAGCGAGTTCAGTGCCAGCACGCCGGCCGCCTTGGACAGCAGGCCGCGGCGGTCCGGCGCGATCATGGTGACGTGGTAGATGTGCGGGCTGTTCCCCGCTGCCATCTCGACATGCACGCCGACCTCGCTGGCGAGCTGAAGGTGGTGCGGGTCAACGGGATCCGGCTTGGGCAGTGGCTCGCCGGCCATCACCAGCCGGCATCGCCGGACCAGGTCGCCGATCAGCGACGCCTTCCAGTCACCCCACACGCCGGGACCGGTGGCCAGCGAGTCCGCCTCCGCCAGCACGTGCAGCAGTTCGAGCACCACCAGGTCGCCGCCCAGCTTGTCCACCACGGCGTCGATGGTCTTCGGGTCCTGCAGGTCGCGGCGGGTCGCGGTGTCGGGCAGCAGCAGGTGGTAGCGCACCATCGTGGACAGCACGTCGATGTCGCTGGGCCACAACCCGAGACGCGTGCCGATCTGATTGGCCAGTTCGGCGCCGATCACACTGTGGTCACCGCCGCGGCCCTTGCCGATGTCATGGCACAGCGCACCGAGCAGCAGCAGGTCCGGGCGCGACACCCGGGTGGTGAAGGCGCTCGCGCGCGACACCGTCTCCACGAGGTGACGGTCGACCGTCCAGATGTGCACGACGTCGCGCGGCGGGAGGTCGCGCACCGCGCCCCATTCGGGGAACAGCCGCCCCCACAGCCCCGTCCGGTCGAGCGCCTCGATGGTCGCGACCGCGCTCGGGCCGGCCGCGAGCATCACCAGCAGATCCTTGAGCGCCTGGCCGGGCCACGGCGTGCGCAGCTCCGGCGCGTTCAGCGCGAGCCGGCTCAAGGTCGACACCGCCATCGGCAGCCCCGTGGTGGCCGACGCCGCGGCGACCCGCAGGATCAGTCCGGGGTCGCGTTCCGGGCGCGCGTCGCGGGCCAGGATCACCTCGCCGGCGTACTCGATGACGCCCTCGTCGAGCGGCCGTCGCACGGGCCGGCGCAGCGCCGCGAAACCCCGCTTCGGCAGTGCGTTGGCGGCGGTGCGCACGCCGGCGTCGACGTAGTAGCTGACGGTGCGCGCCGCGTCGGACAGCATGCGGGCCAGGTCGAACCGGTCGCCGATCCGCAGGGCCGCGCCGATCTCGTCGGCGTGCTGGGCGAGCAGCGTCTCGCGACCGCGCCCGGAGACCCGGTGCAGTTCGGTGCGCACGTTGAGCAGCGCCATGTGCGCCTCACCCAGCGAGCCGGTGGGCGAGGCCAGCGACCGGCTCGGGTAGACGTCGGCCAGCTGCGCGATCGCCAGCGCGTTGAGGAGCTGGACGTCCCGCAGGCCGCCGCGGCCGGACTTGAGGTCGGGCTCGGCGCGGTGCGCGATCTGTCCGCTGCGCTGCCACCGTGCCCTGGTGTGCTCGACGAGTTCGCCGAACCGGGGCGCGATACCGGTGCGCCACTGCCTGCGCGCACCGCCGATGAGCAGCGACGACAGGTCGGCATCGCCGGCGATGTGCCGGGCGTCGAGCATGGCCAGGCCCGCAGAGATGTCCTCGCCGGCCACCTTCAGCGCCTCGGGCACCGTCCGCACGCTGTGGTCGATCCGGATGTTGGCGTCCCACAACGGGTACCACAGCAGCTCGGCGACCTGGCCGACCACGTCGGCGGGCATGTTGTCGTGCAGCAGCATCAGGTCGAGGTCGGAGTACGGCAGCAGTTCGCCGCGTCCCAGCCCGCCCGTCGCCACGATGGCGAAACCGCTGGTGGCGGTGATCCCGATCTCGGTGGCCTTGGTGCTGAGCCAGAATTCGTGCAGGTCGAGCAGCGCGTCGCGCAGTGCGACGGTGTCCAACGGGCGTGTGCCGCCGGCGATCAGCTGCGCCGACGCGCTGACAAGGTCCGTCGCCGGTCGGGACGAGCCCGCCGCCGGAGCCACCCAACGAGGGGCTCCGGCGGCGGAATCTGATGTCTGATCGGTCATTTCGAGTGTCCTCCCGGCCCAGCTAGTTCAATGCTCACGGTGCTCGGCCGGGAGACGACGACTCGATCGGTCTCTAGAGGGCGTCGGCGCCCCGCTCACCGGTGCGCACCCGCACCACGGTGTCCACGGGACTCACCCACACCTTGCCGTCACCGATCTTGCCGGTACGCGCTGCCTGCACGATGACGTCGACGACCTTGTCGACCGCGGAGTCGTCGACCACGACCTCGACACGTACCTTCGGCACGAAGTCGACGGAGTACTCGGCACCGCGGTAGACCTCGGTGTGACCCTTCTGACGCCCGTACCCCTGCACCTCGCTGACGGTCATCCCGAGGATGCCCGTCTGCTCCAGGCCGGTCTTGACGTCTTCCAGCGTGAACGGCTTGACGATCGCAGTAATCAGCTTCATGTTTCCCTATCCCTCCACGCCGGGGTGGCGACCCAGAGTCGAGCCCGCTCCGACTGTCGCGAAGTCGTAGCCGGTCTCGGCATGCTCGGCCTCGTCCGGTCCAGTCGATTCATCTTCCTCGCTGAGCCGCAGGCCCACGGTGAACTTGACTATCAGAGCCAAGATAGCGGTAGCGATTCCGCTGTAGACCAGAACCGCCCCTGCACCGACCGCCTGGCGCCACAACTGGTCGACGCCTCCGCCGTAGAACAGGCCTGCGACACCGGCACCGGTCTCCGGGGCGGCGACCAGCCCGATCAGCAGCGTGCCGACCAGACCACCGACCAGGTGGACACCGACCACGTCGAGCGAGTCGTCGTAGCCCAGTTTGTATTTCAGGCCCACCGCCAGGGCGCACAGCACGCCCGCGACCGCTCCGATGACCAGCGCGCCGAGCACGTTGACCGACGAGCAGGACGGCGTGATCGCCACCAGGCCGGCGACGATGCCCGACGCCGCACCCAGCGAGGTGGCCTTGCCGTCGCGGAACCGCTCGGTGAGCAGCCAGGCCAGCATGGCCATCGCGGTGGCCACCGTGGTGGTGACGAAGGTGGAGCCGGCCAGGCCGCCTGCCGCGGTCGCCGAACCGGCGTTGAAGCCGTACCAGCCGAACCACAGCAGCCCGGCGCCCAGCATCACGAACGGCAGGTTGTGCGGCCGCATCGGCGTGCCCGGCCATCCCCTGCGCTTGCCGAGGATGACCGCCAGCACCAGGCCGGCGATACCGGCGTTGATGTGAACGGCTGTGCCACCGGCGAAGTCGATGGCGGCCAGCTTGTTGGCGATCCAGCCGCCGGTCTCGGCGGTGCCACCGTCGAAGGAGAACACCCAGTGCGCGACGGGGAAGTACACCACCGTCACCCACAGCGCGACGAACAGCAGCCAGCCGCTGAACTTGATGCGGTCGGCCACCGCGCCGGAGATCAGCGCCACGGTGATGATCGCGAACATCAGCTGGAAGGCCACGAACACCGTCGCCGGGAAGGTGAACACCAGCGGGATGTTGACCACCTCGGCGGCCTCGATGCCCGCACCCGGGTCCTCGACCACGGCTTCGGCGGCATTGCCGCCGATGAGGCCCTTGAGTCCGAAGAACTGCGTCGGGTCGCCGAACAGGTTGCCCACGTCGTTGCCGAAGGCGAGCGAGTAGCCGTAGAGCACCCAGAGCACGGTCACGACGCCCATCGCGCTGACGCTCATCATGATCATGTTGAGGACGCTCTTGGCGCGAACCATGCCGCCGTAGAAGAACGCCAGACCGGGGGTCATCAGGAGCACCATGGCAGCGCTTATCAACATCCACGCCGTATCACCGGTGTCCGGTATACCCATCGTCGGGAATTGGTCCACTCGCAGTTTCCTCCTTCGACATGCCACGGCCGCAAGGATTCACAACCGTTGACCTGGTCCAAGACTTTGCGCAGTGGTTGTTTCGGCGAAGACGCAGGGGTGTTTCGCTCGTGTGAACGGATGGGCGGTCGACGTTTCGGCGGTGTTACTTCGTGGACTTTCGCGCTTACCGCGTCAGCCGAGCAGCGCGTCGACGAAGGCGCCGGGCTCGAACGGCGCCAGGTCGTCGGGTCCCTCGCCGAGGCCGACGAGCTTGACCGGCACGCCGAGTTCCTGCTGCACGCGGAACACGATCCCGCCCTTGGCGGTGCCGTCGAGTTTGGTCAGCACCACGCCGGTGATGTTGACCACCTCGGCGAACACCCGCGCCTGCGGCAGGCTGTTCTGCCCGATGGTGGCGTCGAGCACGAGCAGCACCTCGTCGACCGACGCCCGCTTCTCGACCACCCGCTTGACCTTGCCGAGCTCGTCCATCAGACCGGTCTTGGTGTGCAGCCGGCCCGCGGTGTCGATCACCACGACGTCGGCGCCCGTCGCGATGCCCTTGTCGACGGCGTCGAACGCCACCGACGCCGGATCGGCGTTCTCCGGCCCGCGCACCACGTCGGCGCCCACCCGCGACGCCCAGGTCTGCAGCTGGTCGGCCGCGGCGGCCCGGAACGTGTCCGCGGCGCCGAGCACCACCCGGCGTCCGTCGGCCACCAGCACGCGGGCCAGCTTGCCGACCGTGGTGGTCTTGCCGGTGCCGTTGACGCCGACGACGAGCAGCACCGACGGCTTGTCCGCATGCGGCAGCGCCCGGATCGACCGGTCGAGGCCGGGCTGCAGTTCGGTGATCAGGACGTCGCGCAGCACCGCGCGGGCGTCGGCCTCGGAGCGGACGTTGGCGGCGGCCATCCGGGTGCGCAGCGCGGCGACCACCGACTCGGTGACGACCGGGCCGAGGTCCGCGATCAGCAGCGTGTCCTCGACGGCCTCCCAGGAGTCCTCGTCGAGATCTCCGCCGCCCAGCAGGCCGAGCATGCTGCGGCCGAGGGCGTTCTGCGACTTCGCAAGCCGCCCCCGCAGCCGGTCGAGCCTGCCGTCGGCGGGTGCGATGACGTCGAGCACCGGTTCGGGTTCGGCGGCCGGTTCCGGTTCGGTCGCGGGCGCCTCGGCGGGCTCGATGACGGTCTCGGGCGCGGTGACGGTGTCGGGCTCCGGCAGCCGCACATCGGCGATGGGGCGCTTCGGGGCGTCACGCGGCACTGTCGCGTCGTCGCCGACGGCGGGCAGTCCGCTGGTGTCGATCCGCCCGGGCGGCGCCTTCGGCGGGGCGGGCGGTGCGGGCGACGCTGACGATTGTGTGAACGTGATGCCCGATGACGCGGTGTATCCGCCGGACCGGTCCAACGGTGTGGCAGTGTCGGGTGCGGCCAGGCTGATCCGTCTCCGCCGGTATCGGACCAGGCCGACGACGAGCGCAGTGACGAGCAGAACGGCGATGACCGCGATTGCGATCCACACTCCGAGTGGCACACCTTGGGTCACCCCGCCATTGTGTCAGGGGGACCGGCCGTTGAATTCCGACCCCGGGGGCATGGAGACCCGCAAGCGCCGCCACATCGACGTCTGTCTTGACGGCGACGTCGAGTATCACGGCGTCACCACCGGGTTCGAGCGCTACCGGCTGCCCTACAACGCGCTGACCCAGACCAGCCTCGGCCGGATCGACCTGTCCTGCGAATTCCTCGGCAAGACGCTGGCCGCCCCGGTGCTGATCGGGGCGATGACGGGCGGCGCCGAACTGTCGGGCACCATCAACCGCAATCTCGCCACCGCCGCGCACCGCCTCGGTGTCGGCATGATGCTGGGCTCGCAGCGGATCATGTTCGACAACGACGCGGCCGCCGACAGCTTCGCGGTGCGCGATGTCGCCCCGGACGCACTGCTGATCGGCAACGTCGGCCTGGCGCAGCTGACCGGCGACGTGGTCCCCGCCCTGCACCGGGTGCTGGACCGGGTGGGCGCCGACGCACTGGCCGTGCACACCAACCCGCTGCAGGAGGCGATGCAGCACGAGGGCGACACCGATTTCTCCGGTTCGCTCGCCCGGCTGCGCGAGGTCACCGGCAGCCTGGGCTACCCGGTGCTACTCAAGGAGGTGGGCCACGGCATCGGCGCGGCCGCCGCGGCCGAGCTGGTGGACTGCCGGCTCGCCGCGGTGGACGTGGCGGGCGCCGGCGGCACCTCGTGGGCGCGCGTCGAGCAGCTGGTGCGCTACGGCGAGATCCGCCACCCCGCCCTCGGCGACTGGGGCATCCCGACCGCCCGGGCGCTGCTCGAGGTGCGCCGCACGCTGCCCGACGTGCCGGTCGTCGCCTCCGGTGGCATCCGCACCGGGATGGACGCGGCCAAGGCGCTGGCGATGGGCGCCGACGTGGTGGCCGTCGCGCGCCCGCTGCTGAAACCGGCCATCGAGTCCGCGGATGCCGCGACGGACTGGCTGCGCAGGTTCATCGACGAGCTGCGGATCTGCCTGCACGGCTGCGGCGCGGCCACCCTGACCTCGCTGCGCCGCCGGGGCGTCGAAGAGGTCTAGCCGCAACCGCGCTCAGGTCGAGGCGCCGGCCGTCACTTC
This sequence comes from Mycobacterium hippophais, assembly GCF_027529605.1. Taxonomy (NCBI): domain Bacteria; kingdom Bacillati; phylum Actinomycetota; class Actinomycetes; order Mycobacteriales; family Mycobacteriaceae; genus Mycobacterium; species Mycobacterium hippophais. The sequence continues at coordinate 25,429 of NZ_JAPZPY010000007.1, forward strand.
CTGGCCGCGCATGCGCTGGCTGATCACCTGGGTGATGCCGTCGCCCTGCATGGTGACGCCGTAGAGCGCGTCGGCGATCTCCATGGTCGGCTTCTGGTGGGTGATGACGATCAGCTGCGACCGCTCCCGCAGCTGCTCGAACAGCCCGAGCAGGCGGCGCAGATTGACGTCGTCGAGCGCGGCCTCGACCTCGTCCATGATGTAGAACGGCGACGGACGCGCCCGGAAGATCGCCACCAGCATCGCCACCGCGGTCAGCGACTTCTCCCCGCCGGACAGTAGCGACAGCCGCTTGACCTTCTTGCCCGGCGGTCGCGCCTCCACCTCGATGCCGGTGGTGAGCATGTCCTCGGGGTTGGTCAGCAGCAGCCTGCCCTCGCCGCCGGGGAACAGCGACGCGAAGACCTGCGTGAACTCGCGCTCCACGTCGTAGTAGGCCTCGGCGAACACCCGCAGGATGCGGTCGTCGACGTCGGCGATGACGTCCAGGAGGTCCTTGCGGGCCGCCTTGACGTCCTCGAGCTGGGTGGACAGGAAGTTGTAGCGCTCCTCCAGCGCGGCGAACTCCTCGAGCGCCAGCGGGTTCACCCGGCCGAGTTCGGCGAGTTCGCGTTCGGCCCGTTTGGCGCGCCGCTCCTGGGTGGGCCGGTCGTAGGGCATCGGGGCGGGCGCGGTCACCTGTTCCCCGCGCTCCCGGGCCTGCTCGAACTCCGCCATCTCCAGCTCCGTCGGCGGCAGCGGCACCTGCGGTCCGTACTCGGCGACCAGGTCCGCAGGCGACATCCCGAACTGCTCGAGCACCTGTGACTCCAGCTGCTCGATGCGCAGTGCCGCTTGGGCTTTGGCGACCTCGTCGCGGTGCAGGGCGTCGGTGAGCGAGCTGATCCTCGCGCTCAGCCGGGTGACCTCCTCGCGCGCCTGCGCCAGCCCCGCGGCCCGGATCTGGCGCTGGGCGGCCAGCTGGTCGCGGTTGCGCGAGGCCACTCCGACCACCGCGGTCAACCGCTGCGCGACGAGGCGGCCGGACTCCGCGACGGCGGCGCCCACCGTCGCCGCGTGCTCGCGGGCCTGCCGGGCGCGCTGGGCCCGCAGCCGGGCCTCCCGTTCGGCGGCCGCCGCCCGGCGCAACGAATCGGCCCGCCCGCGAACGGCATTCGCGCGTTCCTCGGCGGTGCGCACGGTCAGCCGCGCCTCCACCTCGACGGAGCGGGCCGCCTCGGCGGCGGCCATCGACGCCTGCCGGTCGACCGGTTCGGCCTCCATGGTCGGCACCTGCTCGGCGTTGTGCAGGCGCTGCTCGATCTCGGCGAGCTCCTCGACGGTGCGCGCGCGGCCGGTCTCCAGTTCGTCGCGCTGGGTGATCAGCCGCTGCCATTCGTCGTCGGCGGCGCGGGCGTCCTGCCCGAGCCGGCCGAGCTGCTCGTAGATGGCCGAGATCGCCGCGTCGGACTCGTTGAGGGCGGCCAGCGCCTCCTCGGCGGAGTCCTGGCGGCCGCGTTGTTCGTCGAGTGCGCCTGCCAGCGCGGCGGTCAGCTCGCCGACCAGTTTCTCCGCGGCCACCAGGTCCGTGCGGGCCTTGTCGATCTCCGAGGCGATCTCCAGCGTGCTCGGCTTGCGGTCCGATCCGCCGCTGACCCAGCCCGCCCCGAACAGGTCGCCGTCGGCGGTCACCGCGCGCAGGCCGGGCCGGGCGGTCACCAGCTGCTGCGCCGCCGCCAGGTCATCGACCACGGCGACCTGGGCGAGCATCGCCGTGACGGCCCCGCGCAGTCGGTCGGGCGCCTCCACCACATCGGTCGCCCACACCGCGCCTGCGGGCAGCGTCTCCGCCGGTGGCGCGGCAGCCGCGGGCCAGTCCCCCAGCACGATCGCGGCGCGCCCGCCGTCGGACTCCTTGAGTGCGGCCACCGCCGACCGGGCGGCGCCGAAGTCCTCCGCGGCCAGCGCGTCGGCGGCCGGGCCGAGCACCGTCGCGATGGCCACCTCATATCCGGCGCGAACCTTGAGCAGCTTGGCGACGGTACCGAAAAGCCCTGTGCCACCATGGTTCTTCTGCAGCCACGCCGCGCCGTCGCGGCGATCCATCCCGACCGCGAGCGCGTCGATGCGCGCCCGCAGGGAAGCCACCTGACGTTCGGCGCCGCGCTCGGCGGCCTGCAGTTCGGCGACGCGTTCGTCGGCCAGCCGCAGCGCGGTGACGCTGCGGTCGTGGTGCTCGTCGAGACCGACCTCGCCGGCGTCGAGCTCACCGACGCGGCTCTGTACCGTCTCGAACTCGGCCCTGGCCTGCTGTGCCTTCGCGGCGGACTCCTCGATGCCCACCGACAGCCGGGCCACGGTCTCGTCGATCGACTCGACCCGGGTGCGCATCGTGTCGACCTGCCCGGCCAGCCGCGCCAGCCCTTCGCGGCGGTCAGCCTCGGCGCGGGCGGCGGCGAGGTGCGCGCGCTCGGCCTCGGCGGCGATCCGGTCCTTCTCGGACTGTTCGGCGCGGGCCTCCTCGAGGCGCCGCCGTGACTCCTCCAGCTCGCCGAGCAGCTGCGCCTCCCGCGCGGCCATCTCGTCGGCCTCGGCCTCCAGCTCCTCGGGATCCCGGCCGGTCGACGGCTCGGGCTCGGACTCGAGCAGCTGGGCCCGCTCGCTGGCGATGCGGACGGTCGCGCCGACCCGCTCGGCGAGCGCCGACAGCCGGAACCACGTCTGCTGGGCGCCCTCGGCGCGTTCCGACAGCGACGCCACCGCCGCCTCGTGGCCGTCGAGCTCGGCGGTCGCGGCCTCCAGCCGGGTGGTGATCTCGTCGTGCTCGCGGCGCAGCGTCGTCTCGGCCTGATCGGTGTTGTCGAACTCCGTCTTGCGGGTCACCAGGTCGTCGGCCGCCAGCCGCAGCCGGGCGTCACGCAGGTCGGCCTGGATGGTCTGCGCGCGACGGGCCATCTCGGCCTGCCGCCCCAGCGGTTTGAGCTGGCGGCGCAGTTCGGTGGTGAGGTCGCTGAGCCGCGCCAGGTTGGCCGACATGGAGTCGAGCTTGCGGACCGCCTTCTCCTTGCGCTTGCGGTGCTTGAGCACGCCCGCGGCTTCCTCGATGAACGCCCGGCGTTCCTCGGGCCGGGACTCCAGGATCTCCGAGAGCTTGCCCTGCCCGACGATGACGTGCATCTCCCGGCCGATGCCCGAGTCGGAGAGCAGCTCCTGGACATCCATCAATCGGCAACTGCTGCCGTTGATCTCGTACTCACCGGCGCCGTCGCGGAACATCCGGCGGGTGATCGACACCTCGGAGTACTCGATGGGCAGCGCGTTGTCGGAGTTGTCGATGGTCAGCGTCACCTCGGCGCGGCCCAGCGGCGCGCGCGACGACGTGCCGGCGAAGATGACGTCCTCCATCTTGCCGCCGCGCAACGTCTTGGCGCCCTGCTCGCCCATCACCCAGGTCAGCGCGTCCACCACGTTGGACTTGCCCGACCCATTGGGCCCGACGACGCAGGTGATGCCCGGTTCGAAGCGCAGAGTCGTCGGCGATGCGAAGGACTTGAAGCCCTTCAGCGTCAGACTCTTGAGATGCATGACGTGCCAGAGTACCGGGGCTATCGCTCGCGAAACCCCGTGATCGGCTCGCCGGCGTCGGACCAGTCGGCGACGACGGTGGTGACCGAGCCGGGGGTGGTGTCCCCCTGCAGCAGGTCGAGCAGCCGCTCGCAGGCGTCCCGGGAGCCTTGGGCCACCACCTGCACCCTCCCGTCGGACTTGTTGGCGGCGAACCCGCTGAGCCCGAGTTCCAGTGCCCGCGACCGCGTCCACCAACGGAAGCCGACGCCCTGCACGCGGCCGTGCACCCACGCGGTCAGCCGGACGTCAGCGTCGTGCGGCATCGCCCGCCCCAGCGTCGACCTCGAAGGTCACCGTGGTGCCCGACTTGAGCGTCCGGCCCACAGTGCACACCTGATCGATCGCCCGCTCGACGACGGTGAGCAGCCGGGCGCGATCCTGCTCGGACAGCCCGGACAGGTCCACCTCGAGCTTCTCCTCGAGCAGCGGGTAGCGCTCCTGCTCGCGGTCGGCCACCCCCGACACCCGGATGGTCGCGGCGTAGTCGTCGCCGAGGCGCCGGCGCAGCGGCTGGTCGCTCGACATTCCGCTGCAGGCCGCGAGGGCGATCTTCATGAGCTCGCCCGGTGTGAACACGCCGTCGACGTCGTCGCTGCCGACGAGCACCTCCGCGCCGCGTGAGCTCCGCCCGGTGTACCGACGCACGCCCGTACGCTGCACCCACAGTTCCGTCATGGTTTCTTTCTACAACGTGGCGGCCGCCGGAATTCCCCGCCCTCGCAGGCGCCCGGCACCGCGGTGAGTGCCTGCCCACAGGGCGTCCCGGTGTTACGGTCGTCGCGACTGCCTCAGGAGCAACCCATGACCCACGTGCCACCCACGCCGCCCGATCCGAATCAGGGTCAGTGGTCCCCGCAGGGCCCCTACGGACCACCGCAGTACGGCGCGCCGCAGGGACCGTACGGTCCGGGACCCGAGTACGGCTCGCCGGCACCGCAGTACGGCCCGCCGCAGCAGTACGGACAGCCGCAGCAGTACGGCTCGCCGCAGTACGGCCAGCCCCAGCAATACGGCCAGCCGCAGCAGTACGGGGCACCGGCGTACGGCTACGAGGGCGCGCCGTATCCGCCCGCCGGCTACCAGGGTGGCTACCCGCCGCCCGGCTGGGGGCCGGTCCCGCAGCCGCCCGGCTCCGGACGGGGAAAGTGGTTGCTGTTCGGCGGAATCGGCGTCGCACTGGTCATCGCACTGGTCGTCGTCATCGCGCTGGTGGCCGGCTCCGGCGACAGTGGCAATTCCTCGGCGAGCGGTGGGGGCACGTCGGCCGAATCCGATGACGAAGCCGCGATCCGTCAGCTGTTCGACGACATCAACGCCAGCAGTGACTTCGAAGCCGCACTGCAGAGCTATTTCTGCGCCGGTGACCGAGAACTGTTCGAGTCCTTCGGCGATCTCGGCGACCTCGGCGACCTGGGCGACCTCGACGTCCCGGGCGATCCCGGCTCGTCGACGGAGACCGCGGAGATCTCCGACATCCAGGTCGACGGTGACGCGGCGACCGCACAGGTGGAGACCGGCACCCAGAAAGAGGAAGTGCACTTCGCCAAGGAAGGCGACGACTGGAAGGTCTGCATGACCGCGGCGCCGGGCTTCCCGGAGATGCCCAGGTAGGTCAGGACCGCCGCACGCGGGGCCGGGCCTGGCATCGCGGACAGTAGAACGACGAGCGGTTCATGAACTTCTCCCGCCGCATCACCGCACCGCAGCGCCGGCACGGCTCGCCCTCGCGGCCGTAGGCGTCAAGCGACCGGTCGAAGTACCCCGATTCGCCGTTGACGTTGACGTACAGCGAGTCGAATGACGTGCCGCCCTGGCCGAGTGCGTCGGTCATCACCTCGGCGGCGGCGTCGAGCAGTTCGGTCAGCTGCCGACGGGTCAGCGCCGACGCCAGGCGGGTGCCGTTGATCTTCGCCCGCCACAGCGCCTCGTCGGCGTAGATGTTGCCGATCCCCGACACCACCGTCTGATCGAGCAGCTGGCGCTTGATCTCGGAGTGCTTGCGGCGCAACACCGTCACCACCCCGTCGCGGTCGAACCGCGGATCGAGCGGATCGCGTGCCAGATGCGCCACCGGCACCGGGACGCCGGTGCCGTCCACGGTCACCATGTCGGCCAGCTGCCAGCCGCCGAAGGTGCGCTGGTCGACGAAACTCAGCGCGGTGCCGTCGTCGAGCAGTGCGGCGATGCGCAGGTGGTTCTCGTTGGCCACGGGTCCGAGGAGCATCTGACCGCTCATGCCGAGGTGGACGACCAGTGCCGTGTCACCGTCGTCGAGCGTGAGCCACAGGTATTTCCCCCGCCTGCCGGTTCCGGCGACGTGCGCGTCGAGCAGTCGGCCGGTCAGGTCGGCGGGTCCTGCGCCGTGACGCCGGACCGCGCGCGGGTGGTTGACCCGCACCGCGGTGATGGTCCGGCCCGTGACATGGGCGTCCAGACCACGCCGGACGACCTCGACCTCGGGTAGTTCAGGCATCGACACCCGTGGCCGACAACGCATTCCAAGCCGCTGCGGCGGCCCTGAGCTCGGCCTCCTTCTTGGTGCGTCCCACTCCCCTGCCGTACTCGATGTCAGCGACGACGACGGTGGCGGTGAACTCCTTGTCGTGGTCCGGGCCCGTCGAGGTGACGACATAGGACGGCGCGCCCATGCTCCGGGCCACAGTGAGCTCCTGCAGGCTGCTCTTCCAGTCCAGCCCGGCGCCCAACGTCGGTGCGGTGGTGATCAATTCGGCGAACAGCCGCAGGATCACCTCCCGCGCGGTCACCAGCCCGTGCTCGACATAGATGGCGCCGAGCAGTGATTCGACGCCGTCGGCCAGGATGCTCGACTTGTCGGCGCCACCGGAGTGCTCCTCGCCCTTGCCGAGCAGCAGGTACGCGCCCAGCCCGTCGGCGCTGAGATTGCGGCCGACGTCGGCGAGCGCGTGGGTGTTGACGATGCTGGCGCGCAACTTGGCGAGGTCGCCTTCGGAGCGGTCGGGGTGGCGGTGGTAGAGCTCCTCGGTGACGGTCAGGCCGAGCACGGCGTCGCCGAGGAACTCCAGGCGCTCGTTGGTCGGCAGACCGCCGTTCTCGTAGGAATAGCTGCGGTGGGTCAGGGCGATGGTGAGCAGTTCAGGGGGCAGGTCCACCCCCAGCGCCTCGAGCAGCGGCGCGCGGTCGGTCACGAATCGTCCCCCGGTTCGCGGGGCGCCTCGTCGGGCAGCAGCGCCGCCAGTTTCGCCCAGCGCGGGTCGAGCTGTTCGTGGTGATGGTCCGGCTCGGCTTCGGCCAACCGGACGCCGCATTCGGCGCACAGCCCTTCGCAGTCCGGCCCGCACAGCGGGGCGAACGGCAGTGCGAGACCGATGGCGTCGATGACCGGCTGCTCGAGGTCGACGGTGTCGGCCTGACCGCTCGAGCCCACCCGGCCGATCTCATCGGCGTCCGTGGTCTCGTCGGTGGCGCTGTCGGGATAGGCGAACAGCTCGGTCAGGTCGATGTCGACGTGGCCGGTGATCGGGGTCAGGCAGCGTCCGCACTCGCCGGCCGTCGGCGCCGAGACGGTGCCGGTGACCAGCACACCCTCCGACACGGACTCGATCCGCAGGTCGAGCTCGAGCGGGGCGTCCTTCTCGACCGCGACCAGGTCCAGGCCGATCCGCAACGGACTGGGGATCGTCTCGCGGATCGTGAGCATCGAGCCCGGTCGCCGGCCCAGCGTGGACAGGTCGAGCACGAGCGGCGAAGGTGTTGCACGGTGTCGCGCTCTTCGCTGCGTAGCCATGTGTGCGATGTTACGGCGCTGCTCAAGGCGGCCGCCGCGGGATCGCGGCTGCCGGACGGGTGCGGCCCCGGGGCTACCTGGTGACGTAGTCGTGCGTCCCGGCCGCAGTGCGCAGCTGGTGGCGGCCGCGACCGACGGAGCGCAGCGTGCCGTTGAGGAACTCCTCGAACTCGGCGAGCTTGCTGTCGACGTAGATGTCGCACTCTCCGCGGAGCCGGTCCGCCTCGGCGTGCGCGGTGTCGACCAGGCGGGTGGCCTCGGCGTTCGCGGTGGCGACGATCTCGGTCTGCGACACCAGCCGCTGCTGCTCCTTGATGCCTTCCTGGACGGCCTTCTCGTAGGAGATGTTGCCGTTCTCGATCAGGCGGTCGGCCTCCGCCTTGGCGCGGCCGGTGGCGGCGTCGTACTCGCGCTTGGCGGTGGCGCTGACCCGCGCCGCCTCTTCGCGCGCCTCGCCGACCATCCGCTCGCTGTGCTGGCGTGCCTCGGCGACCATCCGGTCCGCCTGGGCCTTGGCGTCGGCGAGCAGGCGGTCGGCCTCGCCGCGCGCATGGTTGAGCATCGAGTCCGCCTCGGCGCGCGACGACGCCACCATGCCCTCGGAGTGCTCCTTGGCGTCGCGCAGCAGTGAGTCGCGGGCGTCGAGCACGTCCTGCGCGTCGTCGAGCTCACCGGGGATGGCGTCCTTGATGTCGTCGATCAGCTCGAGGACGTCTCCGCGCGGCACCACGCACCCCGCGGTCATCGGCACGCCGCGCGCTTCTTCCACGATCGCGCCCAGTTCGTCGAGCGCCTCAAAAACTCGGTACACGGCAACACCCTCCAGGCGAAGTAAGTTGTTACTAGTGTGCCTGGTGTTACCGCTGTGACTCTGCAGCACGGTCGGTGTGTCGCACCCGGCACATTTTCAGGATGCAGTGCAGCATGCACCAGCGCACGGCCGGCCGAATCCGCAGGCCGGACGCCGGTGCGTGCGCTCAGCGCATCGCCGCGGCGATCGCGTCGCGCGCCCGGTCCAGCATCGAGGCGAACGGGCCGACCGCGAAGTTCAGCTTCGCCGACTCGACGCCGGGATGGGGCCGGGTGGGGGCGATCGCCTGCGCGGCCAGGACGCCGGCGGCCATGCGCTTGAGATCGGCGGGGTCCAGTTCGCGCTGCAGCTTGTTGAACTCCTCGGTCTCCTCGCGTTCGGCGTGGTCGAGCACCGACGCACGGAAGAGCACGAGTTCGTCGAGGAACTCCTGGGAGCCGATGTCCATCGCCTCCAGGGCGGAGAGGTGCTCCTTGGCGACGTGTTCCTCGCGCAGGCGGGCGTCGACGATGAGGTCCCCGCTGTCCACCTCGCGACGGACCCTCGGGTGCACCACCATCTCCTCGGCGGTCTCGTGCACCGCGAGCAGTTGGCGCAGTTCGGTGAACGCCTTCTCCCTGGCCTTGGTCTCCGACGCGTACAGCACGTCGTCGAACATGTCCTTGATGAGGTTGTGCTGGTCCTTGAGGAACGCGACGACGTCGTCGGTCGATTGCACGAATGTCTGAGCCACGACTGTGACCTCCGTATTGCTGGCTGGTTCGGTCGGCGCAATGGGCTGTGCGCCACACCGTGGCTACCCTGCATCGCGCCAGGTCAACCGTGCGGGAGCCGCCGTGAGCCGGTGATCTGCGTCGCCGCGGCCGTGGCAGGATGTGCGCCATGACGACGCCTGGTCCGCCGGTGGGACGCCTTGGCGCCACCTCCATCGACTGCCCCGACCCGGCCGCCCTCGCCGATTTCTACGGCGCACTGCTCGGCATGCACCGTCTCGTCGAGGCCCCCGACGGCAGTGTCGTCGCGATCACCGACGGCACCGGGGTGCTGGCGTTCATGCGCGTCGCCGACTACGTCGCGCCGACCTGGCCCGAGCCCGGGCAGCTCCAGCAGATGCATCTCGACGTCTCCGTCGACGACATCACCGACGCCGTCGCGCAGGCGGTCGCCCTCGGAGCCCGCGAGGCGTCCCACCAGCAGGCCCCCTCACTGTGGCGCGTCATGCTCGACCCCGTCGGCCACCCGTTCTGCCTCACCACGGTGACGCCCGACTAGCGGCGAGTCATCCTGCCGCGCTGCGCCTTTCGGCCAGCCGGCGGTTGACCGCCTCGGGCAGCAGCTCGGTGACGTCACCGCCGAGCATCGCCACCTCCTTGGCCAGCGACGACGACACGAACGAGTAGCGCGGCGTGGTCGCGACGAAGAAGGTGTCCACACCGGCGACATGCTTGTTCATCTGGGCCATCTGCAGCTCGTACTCGAAGTCGGTGCCGGTGCGCAGGCCCTTGACGATCGCGGTCAGCCCGCGCGCCTTGACGAAGTCGACGACCAGCCCGGAGCCGGACTCCACCCGCAGGTTCGGCAGGTGCGTCGTGGACTCCTCGATCATCGCGATCCGCTCGTCGGGGCTGAACAGCCCCTTCTTGTTCGGATTCCCGAGCACGGCGACGACGACCTCGTCGAACTGCGCGGCGGCCCGCTCGAAGACGTCGATGTGACCAAGCGTGACCGGGTCGAACGATCCGGGGCATACGGCGCCGCTCATGGGTGACGACGCTAGCAGGGCGGCTGCGGCTTTGATCGGCTCAGCCGGACTCGGCGATGTCCAGCCGGGTGTCGCCGTAACGCCGCTGCGGCCACGGGGTCCAGTGCTCCGGCCACCGTGTCGGCGCGGCCGATGCGCGGCGCTCGATCACCACGACCGTCCCGGCACGTGTCCAGCCGGCGTCGAGCAGCGCGATCATCTCGTCGATCTCCGCCTCGGCGATGTCGTAGGGCGGGTCGGCCAGCACCAGGTCCACCGGTGATGCGGCGCCGCCGAGCGCAGCGGCCACACCGGTCTTGCGCACGTGCGCGTTCCGCACGCCGAGGTCGGCGAGGTTGCCCTCGATGACACCGGCCGCGCGCCGATCCGCCTCGACGAACGTCACGGTCGACGCACCGCGCGAGATCGCTTCCAGCCCAAGGGCTCCGGATCCGGCGTAGAGGTCGAGCACCGAGAGCCCGGCCAGGTCGAGCCGGGCCGTGAGCACGTTGAACAACGACTCCCTGACCCGGTCGGTGGTGGGCCGGGTGCCGCTGCGCGGAACGGTGATCCGGCGCCCGCCGAGCGCGCCGGCGATGAGGCGGGTCAGCTGACCACGACCAGGAGGTCGCCGCCTTCGACCTGTGCGGTGTCGGCGACCGCGATGCGGGCCACCTTGCCGTCCTTGGGTGCGGTGATGGCGGCCTCCATCTTCATCGCCTCGATGGTGGCGATGGTCTGGCCGGCGCTGACCTCGTCGCCGACGGCGACGGTGACGTTCACGACGCCGGCGAACGGGGCGGCGACGTGGTCGGGGTCGGTGCGGTCGGCCTTCTCGGCGGTGGGCACCTCGCTGGCGATGCTGTTGTCGCGCACCAGGACCGGGCGCAACTGGCCGTTGAGGATGCACATCACGGTCCGCATGCCGCGTTCGTCGGCGTCGGAGACGGCCTCCAGGCCGATGAGCAGTTCGACACCCCGCTCGAGGTAGACCCGGTGTTCCTCACCCTGGCGCAGACCGTAGAGGAACTGGTTGGCGCTCAGCCGGGAGGTGTCGCCGTAGACCTCGCGGTGCGCCTCGAATTCCTTGGTGGGGCCGGGGAACAGCAGGCGGTTCAGTGCGGCCTGGCGTTTCGGGCCGGGCTGGGCCAGCACCGCCTCGTCCTCCGGACTCAGTTCGGTGACGGGCTTCGCGGGGGCGCGCCCGGCCAGTGCCGTGGACCGCAGCGGTTCGGGCCATCCGCCGGGCGGATCACCCAACTCGCCGCGCAGGAACCCGATCACGCTGTCGGGGATGTCGAACCGGGCCGGGTCGGCGGCGAATTCGTCGGCGTCCGCACCGGCGCCGACCAGCGACAGCGCCAGGTCGCCGACCACCTTGGACGACGGCGTGACCTTGACCAGGCGGCCGAGGATGCGGTCGGCGCCCGCGTAGGCGTTCTCGATGTCCTCGAACCGGTCGCCGAGCCCCAGCGCGATGGCCTGCTGGCGCAGATTGGAGAGCTGTCCGCCGGGGATCTCGTGGTGGTAGACCCGCCCGGTCGGAGCGGGAAGGCCGGACTCGAACGGCGCGTACACCTTTCGCAGCGCCTCCCAGTACGGCTCCAGGTCGCAGACCGCGCCAAGGTCCAGTCCGGTGTCGCGATCGGTGTGCGCGGCGGCGGCCACGATCGAGGAGAGTGCGGGCTGGCTGGTGGTGCCGGCCAGCGGCGCGGCGGCCCCGTCGACCGCCGAGGCGCCTGCGGCCCAGGCGGCGGTATAGGTGGCGAGCTGGCCGCCGGGGGTGTCGTGGGTGTGCACGTGCACCGGCAGGTCGAAACGGGACCGCAACGCGCCGACGAGCAGGGTGGCCGCGTGCGGCCGCAGCAGCCCGGCCATGTCCTTGATGGCGAGTACGTGTGCACCCGCCTCGACGATCTGCTCGGCCAGCCGCAGGTAGTAGTCCAGCGTGTAGAGATCCTCACTGGGATCGGCGCAGTCGCCGGTGTAGGACATCGCCACCTCGGCGACCGCGCTGCCGCTGGCGCGCACGGCGTCGATGGCGGGGCGCATCGAGTCGACGTTGTTCAGCGCGTCGAAGATGCGGTAGATGTCGATGCCGGTCGCGGTGGCCTCCTCGACGAACGCCGCCGTCACCGACTCCGGATAGGGCGTGTACCCCACGGTGTTGCGGCCGCGCAGCAGCATCTGCAGACAGATGTTGGGCACCGCCTCACGCAGCGCCGCCAGCCGTTCCCACGGGTCCTCCTTCAGGAACCGCAGTGCCACATCGTAAGTCGCGCCACCCCAGCACTCGATGGACAGCAGCTGCGGCATCATCCGCGCCACGTACGGCGCGACCGTCAGCAGTCCGGTGCTGCGCACCCGGGTGGCCAGCAGCGACTGGTGGGCGTCGCGGAACGTGGTGTCGGTGACCCCGACCGCGGGCTCGTCACGCAGCCACGCCGCGAAGCCCTCCGGGCCCAGCTCCATGAGGCGCTGCTTGCTACCCGCGGGCGCCGGCGTCGTGAGGTCCAGCGTGGGCAGCTTGTCCTGGGGGTACACCGCCGACGGCCGCGGGCCGTGCGGCTGGTTGACCGTCACGTCGGCCAGGTAGTTGAGGATCTTGGTGCCGCGGTCGGCCGGGGTGCGGGCGGTCAGCAGGTAGGGACGTTCGTCGATGAACGACGTGGTGACCCTGCCCGCGCGGAAGTCCACGTCGTTGACCACGGCCTGCAGGAACGGGATGTTGGTCGAGACACCGCGGATCCTGAACTCCGCCAGCGCACGTCGCGCACGGGCCACCGCGGTGGAGAAATCCCGGCCGCGGCAGGTCAGCTTGACCAGCATCGAGTCGAAGTGGGCACTGATCTCGGCGCCGAGCACGGTGCCGCCGTCGAGGCGGATCCCCGCCCCGCCCGGGGACCGGTAACCGGTGATGCGGCCGGTGTCGGGCCGGAAGCCGTTGGCCGGGTCCTCGGTGGTGATCCGGCACTGCATGGCGAATCCGCGCGTCCTCAGTTCATCCTGACTCAATCCGAGATCGGCCAGCGATTCGCCGTCGGCGATGCGCAACTGGGAGGCCACCAGGTCCACATCGGTGATCTCCTCGGTGACGGTGTGCTCCACCTGGATGCGCGGATTCATCTCGATGAACACGTGGTTGCCGCGCTCGTCGAGCAGGAACTCCACGGTGCCCGCGTAGGCGTATCCGATCTCACGGGCGAACGCCACCGCGTCGGCGCAGATCTTCTCCCGCAGCTCGGCGGGCAGGTTCGGGGCCGGGGCCAGCTCGATCACCTTCTGGTGGCGGCGCTGCACGCTGCAGTCCCGCTCGAACAGGTGCATCACCTCGCCGTGGCGGTCGGCCAGGATCTGCACCTCGATGTGGCGCGGGTTGAGCACCGCCTGCTCCAGGTACACCGATGCGTCACCGAACGCCGACTCCGCCTCGCGGCTGGCCGCCTCGATGGCCTCCTGGAGCTCTCCCGGTTCGCTGACCCGCCGCATCCCGCGGCCGCCGCCGCCCGAGACCGCCTTGACGAACAGCGGGAACTCCATCGACTCCGCGGCGGCCAGCAGCTCCTCGACCGACTCGGACGGCGCCGACGACGAGAGCACCGGCAGTCCGGCGGCCCGGGCCGCCTCGATCGCCCGCGACTTGTTGCCGGTCAGTTCCAGGATGTCGGCGCCGGGCCCGACGAAGGTGATGCCGGCCTCGGCGCACGCCGCGGCCAGTTGGGGATTCTCCGAGAGGAAGCCGTAGCCGGGATAGACCGCGTCGGCGCCGGCGTGCCGGGCGACCCGGATGATCTCGTCGACCGACAGGTAGGCGCGCACCGGATGGCCGACCTCGCCGATCTGGTAGGACTCGTCGGCTTTCAGCCGGTGCAGCGAATTGCGGTCCTCGTACGGGTATACCGCCACCGTCGCGATGCCCATCTCATAGGCCGCGCGAAACGCCCGGATCGCTATTTCCCCACGGTTGGCGACCAGCACCTTCGAGATCACGCGCTACTTTAACGCGCCGCGCGGGCCGAACGTCCCGGGGTGGTCAGAGAAGGGTGGACCAGTAGTCCCAGAACCGCTCGAGGATGAGCAGGATCAACCCGGTGAACCACAGTGCGACGAGCGACCATCGCCACTGGTGCACAGCGCGTGCGACCGCGTTGCCCTGCGCGGGCTGCAGCGCGATCGACGACACCACCACCAGCAGCGGAATCGTCACCGCCCACACCACCATGCAGTAGGGGCACAGCGCGCCGATGCGGTACAGGCTCTGGAAGATGAGCCAGTGCACAAAGACCGTGCCCGCCAGCGTCCCGGCCGCAAGACCCATCCAGTACCAGCGGGGCAGCGACACCTTGGCGACGGCGAGCACACCGGTCATCAGGACCACGGTGAACGCCACGATGCCCATCAGCGAGTTCGGGAAGCCGAACGCCGACGCCTGCGGCGTGGTCATCACCGAACCGCACGAGAGCACCGGGTTCAGGCTGCACGACGGCACGTAGCTGGGGTCGATGAGGAGTTCGACCTTTTCCACCGTCAGGGTGACCGCCGCGGCCAGGCCAAGGACACCGGCGATCAGCACCCACACCGCGCTCGGCGTCCGGACGCGACTCCCGGACCGCGTGTCCGCGGCCGGTTCGGTCGGTTCGACGGCGTTGGGCGCGGCGACGGTCATGACGACGGCGGGGGAACGGGGCCGGGGGCGGGGCCGTCGAGGGCGGGGATGTCGCCGACGATCTCCTTGACCTTGGCGATCAGGTCGTCGGGCGTGGTCTGGTTGGTCAGCTGGAAGTCTTCGCCGTTGATGCGGATGGTCGGCGTGCCGTTGACGTCCGTCGCGTCCGCCATGCCCTTGACCATCTCGACGTAGCGGCCCTTGTTGATGCAGTCGGACACGCCGCCGGTGACGCCGGCTTGCCGGGCGTACTCGATCAGCTGCTTGTCGTCGGGGTAGACGCCGCTGTTCTCCTGCGGCTGGATGCCGGGGGTGAACAGCGCCGCGTGGAAACGCTGGAACGCCTCTTTGTTCTCGTCGGCCACGCAGTACGCGGCGCTGCCGGCGCGCGAGGAGTAGCCGTCACCGGCGCGGTCGAGGATCGCCACCGTGTAGTAGTCCGCGGCCACCGCGCCGCTGTCGATGAGCTTGCCGACCGTCGGCCCGAACTCCTGCTCGAACGCGCCGCAGGCCGGGCACATGAAGTCTTCGTAGAGCGACAGCACCACCTTCGGCTCGGTGGTGCCCTCCTTGACGATCAGGCTGTCCGACGCCAAGCGGACGGCCTTGGCCTCGCCGGAGCCGGGACGGTCCTCGGCCGACGACACGATGTAGAGCACGAGCGCGACGGCGAACACCACCACGATCCCGGTCAGGCCGATCTGGATGAACAGGTTGCGCTTGCGATCGGCCGCCTTCAGGTCGTAGCGGGGCGTCTTCTTGGGTTTGGTGGCCACGGGGCCAGCGTACCGGCGGGTGGTCGGCGGGCCCCAGCGTGCACCGGCTGCTACGGATGCTGCAGATGCGCCCGCAGCGCCGAGATCATGTCCGCGGTGGCCCGCTCGCTGCCGCCGCCCAGAGGGAAGAAGTTGACGAAGCCGTGCACCAGCGTGCTCTCCTCGCGCAGCTCGACCGCGTTCCCGGCGGTGCGCAGCGCCTCGGCGTAGCGGTTGCCCTCGTCGCGCAGCGGGTCGAAACCGCCGGTCAGAACCAGCGCCGGGGGCAGCCCGCGCAGGTCGTCGGCAAGCAGTGGCGACACCACCGGATCGTCGACCGCCACCGACGAGCCGTCGACGTAGTTCGCGGCGAACCAGTTCATGTCGCGGGCGGTGAGGAAGTAGCCGTCGGCGAACAACGTCTTGGACCTGGTGTCGCTGCTCAGATCGGTGACTGGGTAGATGAGCAGCTGCAACGCCGGTGGGCGGACGCCGTCGCGGCGGGCGTGCTGGCAGACCACCGCGGCGAGGTTGCCCCCCGCACTGTCGCCGCCGACGGCGACGCGCTGCGGGTCGGCTCCCAGCTCTGCGGCGTGGTCAGCGGCCCAGCGATAGGCGGCGTCGGCGTCATCGACGGCCGCGGGCGCCTTGTGCTCGGGCGCGAGCCGGTAGTCGACCGACAGCACGTGCATGCCCCCGTCGCGGCTGATCCGTCGGCAGAGGTCGTCGTGAGTCTCCAGGTCGCCGATGACGAACCCGCCGCCGTGGAAGAAGACCAGCAGCGGCGCCGGACCGGAGACGGCCTGCACCGGCCGGTAATGGCGGGCGGGGATCGGCCCCGCAGGCCCGGGGATCTCGATGTCGCTGACGTCGGCGGCGATGCCGCACGGGAACATCGCGGCCACCGTCCGCAGCTGGGTGCGGGCGACGGCCACGTCCTCACTGGCCACCAGGCCGCCGATCCCGGCGACCCGCTCCCCTGTCAGCATCAGCTGCAGCGTGGTGTCGAGGGTGTTGCCGTCGACAGTGACCGATCGGCCACCGAGCACCACCCGCTTGACCACATCGGGCAGCCGCGGGATGACCCGGAACGAGGCGGCCGTGACCGCGTTGACCACCGCGTCGCGCACGGTGCTGCGCCCCCGCGGCGCCGGGCCCGGCCCGGACTCCTCGGGCCCGACCCGCGGTGCGTGCAGTGCGTCACTTGATGTCATGGGTATCCCTCGTTCGCTGTCAGTGTCATGTACCCGCTGCCGCCGGAACACCCACCCCCGGCCCGGGTGCTGATTAGGCCGCGTTCCGAACTCGTAATATCGTCATCCGCAAGTCGGTGAACCGATCTCCGGACCTTCAAACCACAGGGTAGGTGACATGACAACGGCGCCAGCGGTTCCCACCGTCACGCTCAACGACGGACACGCGATTCCCGTCCTCGGACTGGGGGTGGGAGAGCTCTCCGATGCCGAGACCGAGCGCGCGGTGTCGGCGGCGCTGGAGGCCGGGTACCGGTTGATCGACACGGCGGCGGCGTACGGCAACGAGGCCGCGGTGGGCCGGGCGGTGACGTCGTCGGGCATCCCGCGCGACGAGGTGTTCGTCACCACCAAGCTGGCCACCGGCGACCTGGGCTTCAAGTCCTCTCAGGACGCGGGCCGCGCGAGCCTGGAGCGGCTCGGACTGGACTACGTCGACCTGTACCTGATCCACTGGCCCGCCGGTGACCACGGCAAGTACGTCGACAGCTGGGGCGGGCTGATGAAGCTCAAGGAAGATGGGGTGACCCGCTCGATCGGTGTCTCCAACTTCCACGCCGAGCATCTCTCCAACATCATCGACCTGTCGTTCTTCACCCCCGCGATCAACCAGATCGAGCTGCATCCGCTGCTCAACCAGGCCGAACTGCGGGCGGTCAACGCCGGCTACGAGATCGTCACCGAGGCCTACGGCCCGCTGGGCGTTGGCAGGCTGCTGGAGAACCCGGCGGTCACCGCGGTCGCGCAGGCCCACGGGAAGGCGGCCGCACAGGTGCTGATCCGCTGGAGCATCCAGTTGGGCAACGTGGTGATCCCCCGCTCCTCGAACCCGGAGCGCATCGCCGCGAACCTCGACGTCTTCGACTTCGAGCTCACCGGCGACGAGATGGCGACGCTCGACGGGCTCGACGAGGGCACCCGTTTCCGTCCGGACCCGGACACCTACACCGGCACCTGAGCTCAGCCCGTCGGGCAGGTGGCTGCGGCGTCCCGCAGCGTGACCGCCGAGCGGGTGTCCACCGGCAGCCCGTACCCGCGCAGCACCGCCGAGAACTGGACGGCGTACTGACACCAGAACGCCCGGTTCGGTGGCATCCACTCGGCAGGCGTGTCGTCGCCCTTGTCCTGATTGGCCGCACCTGATACGGCGATCAGGTTCGCCGGGTCGTTGGCGAATCTGGCGCGCAGATGATCGGTCCAGTGCCGGGCGCCGAGGTCCCAGGCCAGTGCCAGCGGGACGAGGTGGTCGATCTGCACCGACGCCCCGATCTGGTTGCCGCGCACGAAGGCCACCGTGGCGTTGGTGTACGGGTCGTGCAGCGTGCCGGTGGCCACCGCGGTCGGGCAGCGGCTGATCGACACATAGGTCTTGTCCACCAGGTCGCGTTCGAGGATGTCGTTGCGGGTGTCGCAGCCGTTGCGGCCGCCGGGCGCGTCGGTGTCGTCGGTCCACGACTCGCCGAAGGCGGCCCGCCGGTAGTCGTTGCCGCGGAGCCTGCCCGGCACCTCGTGCACCCCGGCGAGTATGTCGGTTCCCGGTGTGACGGTGGGGATCTCGGCCTGGGCGACGAACCGCCCAGGCGACTGCCCGGTGTTGACCTGCACGGCCACCAGCACCGCGAGCACCGCGGCCACCGCCACCCACCACGTCCGTCGCCTGGTCACGTCTTGTCCAGGTAGTCCACGTCGGTGTCGGTGAACTGGGCGGCGAGCAGCGCCATCCCCGGGTCCTGCGGCGCCTGCGCGTAGTGCGACTCGCACAGCGCACGGGCGTCCTGGATGATCTCCAGATGGTCGACCAGTGACAGGAAGTGCAGCTTGAGCCGGCGCCCGGACTGGTTGAGGCCCAACACGTCCCCCTCGCGGCGCTGTTCGAGGTCCAGGTCGGCGAGCTCGAATCCGTCCAGCGTGCTCGCCACCGCCTTCAGCCGCGCACCGGCCTTCGAGCCCTCCGCGAGCCGGGTGGCCAGCAGGCACAGGCTGGGATGGCTGCCCCGGCCGATGCGGCCGCGCAGCTGGTGGAGCTGGCTGATGCCGAACCGGTCGGCGTCCATCACCACCATCACCGTCGCGTTGGGGACGTCGACACCGACCTCGATCACGGTCGTGCACACCAGGACGTCGATCTCGCCGGCCCGGAACGCGGACATCACCGCGTCCTTCTCGTCGGCGGGCAGCCTGCCGTGCATGAGGGCCAGCCGCAGCCCGGACAGCGGACCACCCTTGAGCCGCTCGAACAGCTCCACCACGGTGGTGGGCGGCGGTCCACCGCCGGCGCCCGGTTCGTCGTCGGACTCGTCGATCCGTGACGCCACCACGTATGCCTGCCGCCCGGCGCGCACCTCTTCGGCCAGCCGCGCCCACGCCCGCTCGAGCCACGCCGGTTTGGCGGAGACGAAGATGGTGTTGGTGGTGATCGGTTGCCGCCCGCGCGGCAGCTCGCGCAGCGTCGAGGTCTCGAGGTCACCGAAGACCGTCAGCGCCACCGTGCGCGGGATGGGCGTGGCCGTCATCACCAGCAGGTGCGGAGTGAGGCCGGCAGGGGCCTTGGCGCGCAACCGGTCCCGTTGTTCGACACCGAAGCGGTGCTGCTCGTCGACCACCACCATGCCCAGGTTGTGGAACTCCACCGCGTCCTGCAGCAGCGCATGGGTGCCGATCACGATGCCCGCCTCCCCGGAGGACACGGCCGCGCGTACCTGACGCTTCTGCTGCGGCGACATCGACCCGGTCAGCAGGGTCACCGCGGTCGCCCGGTCGGCGCCTTCGAGCTGCCCCGCCATCGCCAGCGGACCGAGCACATCGCGGACCGATCGCTCATGTTGCGCGGCAAGCACTTCCGTGGGCGCCAGCAGCGCGCACTGATAGCCGGCGTCCACCATCTGCAGCATCGCGAGCACCGAGACGATCGTCTTGCCGGAGCCGACCTCGCCCTGCAGCATGCGGTTCATCGGCCGATTGGCCGCGAGTTCGGACGACAACTCGACGAGTACCTCGCGCTGACCGTTCGTCAGCTCGAACGGCAGCCTCTCGCGCAGTCCGGCGACCAGACCGTCGTCGCGCAGCGGTGCCGCAGGGCCGGACTCCCCGAGCTCGCCGTGGCGCCGGCTCACCAGACCCCACTGCAATCCGACGGCCTCGTCGACGGTCAGCCGGTCCCGGGCCCGGTCGCGTTCGGCTTCGCTCTCGGCCAGGTGGATCGCCCGCAGCGCGGCGTCCTCCGAGACCAGACCGCGTTGGCGAAGAACGTTGTCGGGCAACGGATCGGGAACGGGATCGAGCAGGTCCAGCGTCTGCCGCACGCACGCGTAGATGTCCCAGCTCTGCACCTTGGCGCTGGCCGGGTAGATCGGGAAGAAGTCCCGCTCGAACGCCGCCAGCAGGTCGTCGCCGGTCTCGCCGGACGCGGCCGCGATGGTCTTGAGCGACTTGGTGCCGATCTTCTTTCCCAACGGGGATTCGAGGACGAGGAAGTCCGGGTGACTCAACTGAAGCGTGTTGCGGAACCACTTCACCTCACCGGACAACATCAGCCGGGTGCCGACCGGCAGCTTGTCGATCATCCAGTCCGCGTTGAAGAACGTCGCCGTCACCTTCGGCGTGCGTTTGCCGATGGTCAGGCGCAGGTACTGGCGCCTGCGCTTGCCCGGCTGTGCCTTCATGAATCCCGGGTCGGCCTCGGTGATCTCGTCGACGAAGGTGACGTGCTCGCCTTCCTCGAGGTCGAGCGCCTCGCCCTCACCGCGCACGGTCATGCCGTCGCTGTACTTGCGCGGGTAGTGGCGCAGGAGGTCGTTCACCGTGCGGAGCCCGAGGTGCTCCTCGAGCTTGCGTGCCGATTTCGCACCGATGACCTTGTCGAGGCGGTCGGAGAGGGTCGCCATGGCTATTCGACGCCGATCAGCAGCGCGTCACCGCCGTGGCCGGTGTGATAAGTGACGAGTTCGGTGCCGAGGTGCTCGCGGTGCACGTGTTCGCGCAGCGCCGCGCCCACCGACGCGTCGACGCCGTCGCCGGTGAGCACCGTGACCAGTTCGCCGCCCGCCACCAGCAGCAGGTCGATCAGTCCGGCCGCGGCGGCGGTGAGGTCGGGGCCCACGATCAGCACCTCGTCACCGGCGATGCCGAGTCCGTCGCCGGGCCTGCAGGTGCCCGCCCACGTCAGCGCCTCCTCGGTGGCGGTGCGCACCGTCCCGTGCCGGGCAGCCGCGGCGGCGCGGGCCATCGTGTACCCGTCGTCGACGGCCTGGCGTGCGGGATCGTGCACGGCGAGGGCTGCCAGCCCCTGCACCATCGACCCCGCGGGCACCGGCACCACGTCGATGCCCCAGCCGATCGCCGCGGTGCATCCGGCGACCAGCTCCTCGGCAGCGACATAGCCGTTGGGCAGCACCATGATCTGCGCGGCGCCTGCGTCGACGAGGGCGCGCAGCAACTGGCTTGCGCTCACCGGCCCGTCGGGGGCGGGCCGCAGCACCTGCGCTCCCTCGCCACTGAACAACTCCTCGGCGCCCGCGCCGTCGACGATGGCCAGCACCGCCCGGTCACGGCTCCACCCCGCCGCGGGCCGGGCGGCGGCGCCGCCGGTCAGCGCCGTGATCTGGATGCGGCTCGGTGTGCCCACCGCGAGGCCAGCCTCGACGGCGGCGCCCGCGTCGTCGGCGTGCACGTGCACCGAGTACTGCCCACCGCCGGAGGCCGCGATGGCCACGGATTCACCGAGGTGGTCGAGCCGGCCGCGCAACCGCTCGACGTCGTCGGCGCCGCAGTCGCTGAGCAGGTACATCACCTCGAACTGGGGCGGCGCTGCGGTGGCGTTCCGTTCGCCGCCCGAGTGGGCGCCGGAGGACGGTGAAGAGGACGGGGACGGCACGTACTCCGTGCGCCGGGTGACCTCGCCGGTGAGCGTCGAGGTCATCGCGTCCAGCAGGACGAGCAGGCCCCGTCCACCGGCGTCGACCACCCCCGCGGAGGCCAGGACCGCGAGTTGTTGCGGCGTGCGGTCGAGAGCGTCGGCCGCGGCGTCGGCGGCCACGGCGGCCACGTGGGCCGCATCGGCACCGTCGGCGGCGACTCCGGTGGCCGCATCGGCGGCGGCCTGCAGCACGGTGACGATCGTGCCCGGCACCGACTCCCCCATCGACGTCGCCGCGAACGCCGCGGCCTGTCGCAGCGTGGCGGCGTACAGCTCGCCGTCCACCTCGGGGAGTTCACCGCCACGCTCGGCGGCGGCCTCGGCGGTGACGACGGCCAGCCCGCGCACGATCTGGGACAGGATCACCCCGGAGTTGCCACGGGCGCCGTGCAGGGCGCCCTCGGCCAGCGCCGCGCTCACTGCGGCGACGTCGCCGGGTCCCTGTGCGTCGATCTGCTCCCAGGCCGCGCGCATGGTGAACAGCATGTTGGTGCCGGTGTCGGCGTCGGCGACGGGGAAGACGTTGAGGCGGTTGATCTCGTCGGTGTGGGTGATCAGGTCGCCCACCGACGCATGGGCCCACCGGCGCAGCGCGCAGGCGTCCAGCCGCCGACCCGCCATCCCACCTCCAGACCCGTGTAGTCCGCCGTCGCGTCAGCCTAACGAGTGGCGACGACACCGCCGACCACATCAGCCGGGCTGGTCACGCCCTGTGGACAGCCGATCCACAGCCGCACGGGCGCCGTTTTGGGGAATGCCGCGGCGGCCGGTATCCTGATCAGGTTGTCGGGTCACCCGCTTGCGGTCGTTGGCCCCGAGATCCGAGCACGTACTGATCCGAGGAGTACTGACTATGGCTGCCGTGTGCGATGTCTGCGGGAAGGCCCCCGGCTTCGGCAAGTCGGTGTCGCATTCGCACCGGCGTACCAGCCGCCGCTGGAATCCCAACATCCAGTCGGTGCGCGCCGCCTCCCGCCCGGGCGGCAACAAGCAGCGCATCAACGTCTGCACTTCCTGCATCAAGGCCGGCAAGGTCGCGCGCGGCTGACCCAGCCCGGCTCCGGCCGTCTCCTCTGGGGGTTTAGCCCCCGGGATGCAGGGGGAAGCCCTGTCTTCATGGCGCTTCGCAGCACGTCCCAGTCTGTTCTCCTCACCCTGGCCGCCGGCGTGGCGGCCGGTGCACTCTTCACGGCGTGCGGCGACGATTCCGGCGGGGAGGGCGAGACCTCCACCACCGAGACCACGTCGGTGACGACCACCGTGGAGACCGAGACCGAGACCCAGACCCAGACCCAGGTGCCCGGTTCGACGACGCCGTCGCCCGAGTTGCCCGGCACCACCGGCGGTGACGGGACCGTCGAGGTCCCGCCCCCGCCTGCGGTGCCGTCGCCGCCGGCGATCCCGTCGCCTCCCGCGATCCCCGCACCACCGGCGATTCCTGCACCGCCGCCGATCCCGGCGATCCCGGGTAGCTAGGGCAGCTGCCAGTCGACGGGCTCGGCGCCCATCTGCGTCAGCAGCTCGTTCGCGCGGCTGAACGGCCGCGATCCGAAGAATCCGCGCGACGCCGACAGCGGTGAGGGGTGGGGCGACTCGATCGCCACACAGTCCCCGCCGGCCAGCATCGGCTTGAGGGTGGCCGCGTCGCGCCCCCACAGCACCGCGACCAGGGGTTTCTTCCGGTCGGTCAGTGCCTGGATGGCGCGCTCGGTGACGGCCTCCCAGCCCTTGCCGCGGTGGGACGCGGGCGTGCCGGGTCGCACGGTGAGCACCCGGTTGAGCAGCAGCACGCCGCGCTGCGCCCACGGCGTCAGGTCACCGGTGCTGGGCTGCGGAAGGCCGAGGTCGGCGGTGTACTCGGTGAAGATGTTCGACAGGCTGCGCGGGATCGGCCGCACGTCGGCGCCGACGGAGAAACTCAGGCCGACGGCGTGGCCCGGCGTCGGGTAGGGATCCTGGCCGACGATCAGGACCCGCACCTCGTCGAAGGGGTAGGTGAAGGCGCGCAACACGTTCGGGCCCGCAGGCAGATAGCGGTGCCCGGCGGCCAGCTCGGCGCGAAGGAACTCCCCCATCTGGGTCACCTGGTCTCCGACGGGCGCCAGCGCGCAAGCCCAGCCGGGCTCGACTATTTCTTCGAGTGGGCGTGCGGTCACGAGTGGCCAACCTAGCGTGCGCGGTCGGTCAGAACGACTGCCATCCCCGGTTGCCCTGCCACGGCCGACCGTCCACCAGGACCTCGGGCGGACCGTCGAGGACCCGTCCGATCACCCGCCAGCCCTCGGGCGGCGGGCCGGGAAAGGTCGCGACCAGGGCGTGGTCCTCACCGCCGCCGAGCACCCAGTCCCAGGCGTCGGCTCCGGTCGCCACCGCGGCCGCGGACACGGCGTCGTGGTCGGCCCGCAGCGCGTCGGCGGCGATGTCGACGAGCTGTCCTGCGGCCGTCGCGAGGTGCCCGACGTCGGCGAGCAGGCCGTCGGAGACGTCGGTCATCGACGTGGCACCCGCCGCGGCCGCCCGGCGACCCTCGCCGTAGGGCGGTTCGGGCACCAGGTGCCGCCGCCGCAGTTCGGCGCAGCCTTCGAACGATTCGTCGATGATGTTGTCCCACAGCGCGAATCCCGCCGCCGACCGCCCGAGCTCGCCCGCCACGGCCAGCACGTCGCCCGCGCGGGCGCCGTCGCGGCGCACCGGATGTCCGCCGGCCAGGTCGCCCAGCACCGTCACCGAGATCACCCACTGCGGTGACCGGACCAGGTCGCCGCCGACGATGCCCGCGCCGAGCCGGCGGGCCTCGTCCCACAACCCGTCGGCGAGTTCGACCGCCTGGGCGACGGGTGTGTCGGCCGGAGCGCCGAAGGCCACGACGAAGGCCGTCGCGCGCGCGCCCATCGCCTCGATGTCGGCAGCGTTCTGGGCGATGGCCTTCCGTCCCACGTCGTGAGGCGTTGACCAGTCCAGCCGGAAGTGCCGCCCGGCGACCAGCATGTCGGTCGACACCACCGTGCGCCCGTCGCCGGCCCGCACCACCGCGGCGTCGTCACCGGGTCCCAGTTCCACCGCGGCCGGTTGCTCACGACCATTGACCAGCCGGTCGATCACCGCGAACTCCCCGGCCGTGGCCAGTGTTTCGGCCGGTTCGAAGCTCGCCATGTCGCCTCCTACCGGGCCGTTCGCGAAAATGAACACCGGCTCGACCTGCGGTACGTTTGGTCCCTGCGGCGTGGAGTCTATGCAGCGAGACAGAGGAGACGGCAGGTGGTCGAGGCTTTCATGCTGATCCAGACCGAGGTGGGCCGCGCCGAGGTCGTCGCCAAGCAACTCGCGGGACTGCCCGGTGTGGTGTCCTCGGAATACGTCACCGGGCCCTACGACGTGGTGGTGCGGGTGGCCGCCGACACGATGGCCGACCTGACCGGCACCGTGGTGCCCTCGGTGCAGCAGAGCACCGGCATCACCCGCACGCTGACCTGCCCGATCGCCGACGGAGCTCAGCTCTAGGGTTGACCGCGTGACTGCACCGACCGGGGACGGGCCGCCGCGCGCGCTGATGATCGCGGCGATCGCGGTGGCTGTCGCGGCGGTCGTGGTGCTGCTCGCGGTGGCGGCGATCCGGCAGGCCGACACACCGGCTGAGCCGGTGGCGATCTCGGCGGTGCCCGCGCCTGCGGCCGACGGCCCGGACTGTCGCAGGTTGCTCGACGCCCTGCCCGATGAGCTGGGCACCTACCGGCGGGCGCCGACGGCCGAACCCACGCCCGCAGGCGCCGCCGCGTGGCGGGCCGAGCCCGGCGCCGAGCCGGTGGTGCTGCGGTGCGGACTGGACCGCCCCGCCGAGTTCGTCGTCGGGGCGCCACTGCAGATGGTCGACGCCGTGGCATGGTTCCGGGTGGGTGAGGCAGACGCCGGCGGCGGACAGCCGGGCGACGGCGCGCGCAGCACCTGGTATGCCGTCGACCGACCGGTCTATGTCGCGCTGACCCTGCCCGCCGGTTCGGGGCCGACGCCGATCCAGCTGATGTCGGCGACGATCACCGAGACCCTCCCCGCGCGCCCTGCCGATCCCGCGCCGGTCGGTTAGCGCAGGCCGGTACCCCTGGCGAGCGCGGTGTCCACCATCGCCGCCAGCAGCGTCGGATAGTCGACCCCGCTGGCCGCCCACATCCGCGGGTACATCGAGATGGTGGTGAACCCCGGCATCGTGTTGATCTCGTTGACCACCGGGCCGTCGTCGGTGAGGAAGAAGTCGACGCGGGCCAGTCCCTGGCAGTCCACGGCGGTGAAGGCGCGGATCGCCAGCTGGCGGATCTCATCGGCGATCTCGTCGTCGACCTTGGCCGGCACGTCGAGTTCGGCGCCGTCCTCGAGGTACTTGGTGGCGAAGTCGTAGAACCCGTCCTCGCGGCCACGCACCCCGGCGACCCGGATCTCACCGACCGTGCTGGCCTCGACCCGCCCGTCGGGCAGTTCGAGCACACCGCACTCCAGTTCGCGGCCGGGCACCGCGGCCTCGACGATCACCTTCGGGTCATGGCGGCGGGCGAGTTCGATCGCCGCCGGCAGGTCGTCCCACGCCGCGACCCGGCTGACGCCGATCGACGATCCACCGCGGGCGGGTTTGACGAACACCGGCAGCCCGAGCCGCTCGCGCTCCTCGAGTTCGAGCGTCGACCGGCGTGCCCGCAGCACGACGTGGTCGCCGACCGGCAGGCCGTCGGCGATCAGCAGCTTCTTGGTGAACTCCTTGTCCATTCCCGCCGCACTGGCCAGCACGCCGGCCCCGACGTAGGGCACCCCCGCGAGTTCGAGCAGGCCCTGGATGGTGCCGTCCTCGCCGTAGGGCCCGTGCAGGACGGGGAACACCACATCGACCGAGGCCAGGATCTCGCCCGCGGCGCCCTGGCTCAGCGACACGAGCTGACCACTGCGCTCCGGTGCGGCGGGCAGCGCCAGCTCGATGCCCGACGCGCCGCTCACCTCGGGCAGCCGGCCGTCGGTGATCGCCAGCGTCTCGGGGCGGCCGTCGGTGAGGACCCACGAGCCCGCCGGGGTGATGCCGACGGCGACGACCTCGAACCGCTCCGGGTCGAGGTTGCGCAGGATGCTGCCCGCGGAAACGCAGGAGATGGCGTGCTCGGAACTGCGGCCGCCGTAGACGACGGCGACGCGTGTGCGGCCGGCGGAGCCGGGCTGGTTGCGAGCAGTCACAACCTGCAGAGGCTACCGTCCCGCCCGCTCACCGCACGATCCGATTACCTGACCAGGGCTTTCACCGCAGCGCGCGGTCGATGTCCGCGATGAGGTCGTCGGTGTCCTCGATGCCGAGCGAGATCCGGGCGAACCCGTCGGCGACGGGGTCTCCCCAGCGGGCCCGCCGGTCCACCGAGGAGTGGATGCCGCCGAAACTGGTCGCGCCCACCAACAGGTCGCTGCGCTGCACGAGGCGGTGGACGGCGGCGGCGTCGGCCAGTTCCGCCGACACCACCCCACCGAAGCGACGCATCTGGCGCGACGCGACCTCGTGCGAGGGATCCTCGGGCAGCCCCGGGTAGCGCACCATGCGCACCGCCGGATGGGTGCGCAGCAGCATGGCCAGCGCCTGGGCGTTCTGGCACTGCCGCTCGAAGCGCAGCCCGACTGTGCCGAGGCTGCGCAGCAGCAGCCACGCCTCGAACGCGCCGAGCACCGCGCCCGCGAGCAGGCGGTCGCGTTCGATCGCAGCCATCAGCTCCGGGTGGCTGCCTGCGACATATCCCGCGAGCAGGTCGTGGTGGCCCGACAGCGCCTTGGTGGCGCTCGCCACCACCAGGTCGGCGCCCAGCGAGAGCGGTTGCTGGCCGAGCGGGGTGGCGGTGGTGTTGTCGACGACGAGGGTGGTCCCGCGGCGGCGGCACAGCGTCGCCAGCCGGTGCAGATCGGCGACGTCGAGCGTCGGGTTGGCCGGTGTCTCGGCCAGCACGATGTCGGCGCCCGCAGCCGCCTCACACATCTGCGCGCAGGTCGCCTCGATCACCGAGATCCCGCGCAGCGCAAGATGTTCGGTGGCATACCGGCGCACCTGGTAGTAGCCGTCGGCGGGTACCACCAGCGTGCTGCCGGGCGTGGCGAGCACCCGGAGCGCGGTGGTGATCGCCGCCATTCCCGATGAGAATGCCAGCGCGCGGGTGGCGCCTTCGAGTGTGGCGAGCGCCGACTCCACGAGGCGCCACGTCGGATTCGACCGCCGGCCGTAGCTGTCCAGCGTGTCGTCTTCATCAGCCGGGATGTGGTAGGCCGCAGCGGGAATCGGCGGCGGCGCCACGGGTGCGCCCGGAACCGGTTCGGCGCCCGCGGCTTTCACGCTGCGGGTGGAGTCACCGTAGCCGCCGTCCATCGCCGTCACTCCGGCTTGGTGCTGCGGCCGAGCAGCAGCGCCACCGCTTCGTCCACGCTGAGCCCCCGGTGACACACCCGGTGCACGGCGTCGGTGAGCGGCATCTCGACGTCGTAGCTCGAGGCCAGCGAGAGCACCGACTCACACGAGGTGACGCCCTCGGCGACGTGTCCGCCCGCCGCCTCCAGCGCGGACTCCATGGTGCCGCCCCGGCCCAGCCGCTCGCCGAACGTGCGGTTGCGCGAATGCGGTGAGGTGCAGGTGGCGACGAGGTCGCCGACGCCGGCGAGCCCCGCCAGCGTGGCGGGCTGGGCGCCCAGCGCGATGCCCAGCCGCATGATCTCGGCCAGGCCTCGGGTGATGATCGCGGCCACGGTGTTCTCGCCGAGCCCCACACCGGCGGCCATCCCGGTGGCCAGCGCGATGACGTTCTTGCAGGCCCCGCCGACTTCGGCGCCGATCACGTCGCTGTTGGTGTACGGACGGAAGTAGCCGGTGGCCAGCGCGCGCTGCAGCGTCACCGCCCGGCCGGAGTCGTTGCAGGCGACGACGGTGGCGGCGGGCTGCTCGGCGGCGATCTCGCTGGCCAGGTTCGGCCCGGTGACCACCGCCACCCGCCCGGCGTCGGCTCCGGTGACGGCGATGATCACCTGGCTCATCCGCATCAGGGTGTCGAGTTCGATGCCCTTGGCCAGGCTGACCAGCGTCGCGTCGTCGCCGATCAGCCCCTTCCACTGCTGCAGGTTCTCCCGCAGCCGCTGTGAGGGCACCGCCAGCAGCACGGTGCAGGCGCCGGCGAGCGCCTCCGCCGGGTCGGCGGTCGCCCGGATCGTAGCCGGCAACTCGGTCTCGCCGAGATAGGAGGTGTTGCGGTGGGTGGCGTTGATCTCGGCGGCGAGTTCGGGCCTGCGGGCCCACAGCGCGACGTCGTTGCCCGCGTCCGCCAGGACTCTCGCCAGGGCTGTTCCCCACGCACCGGCACCCATCACCGCCGCCTTCACCACCGCTTCACCCTAGCGCGGGCCGGTGGGCGTACCCGCTTTCGGCGTGGCCGGGCATCTGCGAACACGCCTGGCAGGATGGCGATCATGAGCGGCACACGAACCGCGGCGGATGCCGACATCGCGGTGGTGATCGCCGTGAAGCGGCTTGCGGCGGCGAAGACCCGGCTGGCCTCGGCGTTCCCGCCGGCCGGCCGGGAGAGCGTGGTGCTGGCGATGTTGACGGACACCATCGCGGCCGCGCTCCGGGTGGCAGCGGTCACCGTGGTCACCCCTGACACCGCCGCCGCCGATGCTGTGCGGTCGCTCGGCGCGAACGTGATCGACGATCCGACGCCCGACGGGCACCCCGACCCGCTCAACAACGCGATCGCCGTCGCCGAAGCGGAGCTGCGCGCCGGTAATTCGAACATCGTTGTGCTGCAGGGTGATCTGCCGGCACTGCGATCGGAGGAGCTGGCCGAGGCGATCACCGCGGCGCGTGCCCACCCCCGCAGCTTCGTGGGTGACCGTCACGGCACGGGCACCGCCGCCCTCTTCGGGTTCGGTGCCCCCCTCGATCCGCGACTGGGAGCCGATTCCGCTCGGCGCCACCGCGATTCCGGCGCGGTGGAGCTGACAGGCGGGTGGCCGGGCCTGCGGTGCGACATCGACACCCCCGACGATCTGGCGGCCGCACGGTTGCTCGGCGTCGGCCCGGCGACCACCCGCGTGCTGCCACCGACCAGGTGAACAGCCGGCGAGCAATGTAGGTCCGCGGTGGCCGCACGAACCGCGGATGAGGAATGATTGGCCAGATGACCGAAGCCGAGGCCCAGACACGAACGGAAGACGCCGAGCGGGTGCCGGTCGACACCGCCCCCGAGGGCCAGGCATCAGCCGCGGCGCCGGATGCGCCGCCTGCGGCGACGTCGCCTGTCGCCGACCCTGCCCAGCCTGCCGCCCTGCCCGAGGACCGCTATCTCAACCGTGAGCTGAGCTGGCTCGACTTCAACGCCAGGGTGCTCGCGTTGGCCGCGGACCCGTCGCTGCCGCTCCTGGAGCGAGCCAAGTTCCTGGCGATCTTCGCCTCGAACCTCGACGAGTTCTACATGGTGCGCGTCGCCGGCCTCAAGCGTCGCGATGAGATGGGCCTGTCGGTTCGGTCGGCGGACGGCCTCTCCCCGCGTGAGCAGTTGCGGCGCATCGGCGAGCGCACGCAGCAGATCGCCAGCAGGCATTCGAAGGTCTTCATGGACGAGGTGCGCCCCGCTCTCGCCGAGCGGGGCATCGTCATCGTGACATGGAGCGAACTCGACGACTACGAACGCGACAGGCTGTCGACCTACTTCCACGAGCAGGTGTTCCCGGTCCTCACGCCGCTCGCGGTCGACCCGGCACACCCGTTCCCCTTCGTGAGTGGGCTGAGCCTGAACCTGGCGATCACCGTCAAGCTTCCCGACGACGGGACCCAGCACTTCGCGCGAATCAAGGTGCCCGACAACGTAGACCGCTTCGTGGAACTGCGGGCGCGCGACGATGACGGCGGCGGTGTCCGATTCCTTCCGATGGAGGAACTGATCTCGGCGTTCCTCGACGTCCTGTTCCCCGGCCTGGAGATCGTGGAGCACCACGCCTTCCGGATCACGCGCAACGCCGACTTCGAGGTCGAGGAGGACCGCGACGAGGATCTGCTGCAGGCCCTCGAACGCGAGTTGGCCCGCCGCCGGTTCGGGTCGCCCGTGCGTCTCGAGATAGCCGGCGACATGACCGAGAACATGCTCGAGTTGTTGCTGCGCGAACTCGACGTTCATCCCGGTGACGTCATCGAAGTGCCGGGTCTGCTCGACCTGTCCGCGCTGTGGCAGGTGTACGGCGTCGACCGACCCGAGCTGAAGGATCCCCCGTTCGTCCCCGCCACTCCGCCGGCGTTCGGCGAACGCGAGACTCCTAAGAGCATCTTCTCCACGCTGCGCGACGGCGACGTCCTGGTGCACCACCCGTACGACTCGTTCTCGACCACGGTGCAGCGCTTCATCGAGCAGGCCGCCGCCGACCCGAATGTGTTGGCGATCAAGCAGACCCTGTATCGGACCTCGGGCGACTCGCCGATCGTCAGCGCGCTCATCGACGCCGCAGAGGCCGGTAAGCAGGTCGTCGCGCTCGTCGAGATCAAGGCGCGCTTCGACGAGCAGGCCAACATCAAGTGGGCTCGCGCACTGGAACAGGCAGGCGTGCACGTCGTCTACGGGTTGATCGGGCTCAAGACGCACTGCAAAACGTGTCTGGTCGTGCGCCGCGAGGGGTCGACGATCCGGCGCTACTGCCACATCGGGACCGGCAACTACAACCCGAAGACCTCTCGCCTGTACGAGGACGTCGGCCTGCTCACGGCGGCTCCCGACATCGGTGCCGACCTCACCGACCTGTTCAACTCGCTGACCGGCTACTCCCGCAAGGTGTCCTACCGCAACCTGTTGGTGGCGCCCAACGGCGTGCGCCGCGGCATCATCGAGCGCATCGAGCGGGAAGTGGCCGCGGCCCGTAAGGGCGCCGACGCGCGAATCCGGATGAAGGCCAACGCCCTGGTCGACGAACAGGTCATCGACGCGCTGTACCGGGCATCGCAGGCCGGTGTGCGGGTGGAGGTGGTGGTGCGCGGCATCTGCGCGCTGCGGCCCGGTGCGGCGGGATTTTCCGACAACATCGTGGTGCGTTCGATTCTCGGCCGGTTCCTCGAGCACTCCCGGATCATCCACTTCAAGGCCATCGACGAATTCTGGATCGGCAGCGCCGACATGATGCACCGCAACCTCGACCGCCGGGTGGAGGTGATGGCGCAGGTGAAAGATCCTCGACTGGCCGCACAGCTCAACGACACGTTCGAGTCGGCGATGGATCCCTCGACCCGGTGCTGGGAGTTGGGCACCGACGGGCGCTGGACGGCCTCGCCGCAGGAAGGCCGCACGGTGCGCGACCATCAGGTGTCGCTGATGGAACGCCACCGGCACCCGTGATCCTCGCCCACCTCTCGGCCGTACCTCCCCGAACCGACTGCAGGAGTTGAGGTGAGTACCAAGAGCCCCAAAGGCAAGGCGGTGCTGGCCGCCGGTGCGGTGTTGTGGCGCACCGACGGCGACGACCCGCAGCCACTGGTCGCCGTCATCCATCGCCCGCGCTACGACGACTGGTCACTGCCGAAGGGCAAGGTCGACCCGGGTGAGACCGAACCGGTCACCGCGGTGCGGGAGGTTCTGGAGGAGACGGGCTGCGGCGCGCACCTCGGCCGCCGGCTGACCACGGTGAGCTACCCGGTGGACCACGGCGTCAAGAAGGTCAGGTACTGGGCCGCCCGCCGCGTCGACGGCGAATTCGCCCCCAACGACGAAGTCGACCAGCTGATCTGGCTGCCGGTGAGCGACGCGATGAAGCGGGTGGGCTATCCGCACGACCGGAAGGTCCTGCGCCGGTTCGCGAAACTGCCTGCCGACACCCAGACCGTGCTGGTCGTCCGTCACGGCTCGGCAGGCGACAAGAAGCGCTACCGGGGCGACGACGACAAGCGTCCGCTGGACAAACGCGGGCGCGCACAGGCCGAGTCGCTCGTCGGCCAGTTGCTCGCATTCGGTGCGGACGAACTGTTCGCCGCGGCCCGCACCCGGTGCCTGCAGACGTTGGAGCCGCTGGCCCAGGAACTGGGCACCACGGTGACCAGTGAACCGGAGCTCACCGAAGAGGCGTACTCCGATGACAAGAAGGCGGCCCGCCGCCGGCTCCTCGACATCGTCGCGAAGGCCGGGGAGAGCGGTGCCACTCCGGTGATCTGCTCGCAGGGCAAGGTCATCCCCCACCTCGTCGACTGGTGGTGCGAGCAAGACGGGGTGCGGCCGGACAAGTCACGCAACCGCAAGGGCAGCACGTGGGTGTTGTCGCTGTCCGGTGGCCGGCTCGTGTCGGCGGACCACATCGGCAGCCCTCTGGCCGTCAGCGGCTGAGAACGCCCGCACGGCGGTCCACAGCAGGAAACGCCGCGGGTCGGTTCGACCCGCGGCGCCTCCGTGTCGTTTCCGGCTGGAATCTACTTGCGGCCCTTCTTGGCCGGCGCCTTCTTGGCAGCCGACTTCTTGGCGGGCGCCTTGGTGGCGGCCTTCTTGGCGGCCGGTGCCTTCTTGGCCGGCGCCTTGGTGGCGGCCTTCTTGGCGGCGGGCGCCTTCTTGGCCGGGGTGGTCTTCTTCGCGGCCGTCGACTTCGCCGGTGCCTTCTTGGCAGCGGTGGTCTTCTTCGCCGCCGTCGACTTCGCCGGCGCCTTGGTGGCGGTGGTCTTCTTCGCCGCGGTGGACTTCGCGGGCGCCTTCTTGGCTGCGGTCTTGGTGGCGGCCTTGCGGGCCGGCGCCTTCTTGGCGGCCCCGCGTTTGGCGGGCGCCGCCGTCACGCCGCGCTTGACGGCTGGGCCGTCCGCCGGGAGACGCTGCGCGCCAGACACAACCGCCTTGAACTGAGCACCCGGGCGGAATGCCGGCACCGAGGTGGGCTTCACCTTCACCGTCTCGCCGGTGCGCGGGTTGCGCGCGACACGGGCGGCGCGGCGGCGCTGTTCGAACACGCCGAAGCCGGTGATGGTCACGCTGTCGCCCTTGTGCACTGCGCGCACGATGGTGTCGACGACGTTCTCGACCGCGGCGGTGGCCTGCCTACGGTCGGTGCCCATTTTGTTCGTCAGTACGTCGATGAGCTCCGCTTTGTTCATTCAAATCCTCCGAGACCAGTGGTCCTCCTTGGACCGACTAGTGGACACGGTAAACCCTTTGACCACTGATTTCCAAGAGCCACGCGCAATTTCAATCGTCGCTGGCAAATAATTCGGCAATCCGGTTGCCGCGCACAGGCTCCTGCCGGAGGCTCGGAGAACCCCTTCCAGGGCGGCGAATTCGGCCCGCCGCGGGGCCGAGATCAGGCCGGCAGGGTCTTCGGTTTCCAGGCCGGCCTGCGCTGTTCATAGGACTCGATCTCGTCGAGTTTCTGCAGCGTAAGGCCTATATCGTCGAGTCCGGAAAGCAGTCGCCAAGCGGTGTAGTCGTCAATTCTGAACGGCACCACAACCGTTCCGGCGGTCACCGTTCGATCTTGAAGGTCCACACCGATTTCCAGCCCGGGATTCTGCTCGATCAGCTTCCACAGCAGTTCCACATCGTCTTGCGCGACTTCGGCGGCCAGCAGTCCCGCCTTGCCCGCATTTCCGCGGAAGATATCGGCGAACCTAGACGAGATAACCACCCGGAACCCGTAGTCCATGAGCGCCCAGACCGCGTGCTCGCGCGATGACCCGGTGCCGAAATCCGGTCCCGCCACCAATACGGAACCCCGATCGAACGGTGCCAGATTGAGAACGAACGAGGGGTCGTTGCGCCAGGCGGCGAACAATCCGTCCTCGAATCCCGTTCGGGTGACCCGCTTCAAATACACCGCCGGGATGATCTGGTCGGTGTCGACGTTGGACCGGCGCAGCGGTACGCCGATCCCGGTATGGGCGGTGAAGGCTTCCATCAGTGGGCTCCTCGGTCGGTCAGATCGGCGGGAGAGGACAGCGTGCCGCGCACGGCGGTGGCCGCGGCGACGGCGGGTGAGACGAGGTGGGTCCGGCCGCCCTTGCCCTGCCTGCCCTCGAAATTGCGGTTCGAGGTCGACGCGCAACGCTGCCCCGGTGAGAGTTGATCGGGGTTCATGCCAAGACACATCGAGCACCCGGCCTGCCGCCACTCCGCACCGGCGGCGGTGAAGATCGCGTCCAGGCCCTCGGATTCGGCCTGCGCCTTCACCCGCATCGACCCGGGCACGATCAGCATCCGCACCCCGTCGGCGACCGAGCGGCGGCTCAGCACGTCGGCGACCACCCGCAGATCCTCGATGCGGCCGTTGGTGCACGAGCCGACGAACACGGTGTCGACCGCGACGTCGCGCATCGCGGTGCCCGGGCGAAGGTCCATGTAGGTCAACGCCTTCTCCGCGGCCTGGCGCTCGCCCTCGTCGACGATCAGCTCAGGATCGGGCACCGCATCGGCCAGCGGGATGCCCTGCCCGGGGTTGGTGCCCCACGTCACGAACGGGCTCAGGGCCGCCGCGTCGATGTGCACCTCGGTGTCGAATTCGGCGCCGGGATCGGTGCGCAACTGACTCCACGCCTCGACCGCGGCATCCCAGTCGGCGCCCTGCGGGGCGTGCGGCCGCCCACGCAGGAACTCGAAGGTGGTCTCGTCCGGGCCCACCATGCCGGCCCGGGCGCCGGCCTCGATGCTCATGTTGCAGATGGTCATCCGGCCCTCCATCGACAACGCCTCGATGGCGCTGCCCCGGTATTCGATGACGTGACCCTGTCCGCCGCCGGTGCCGATCTTCGCGATCACCGCGAGGATGACGTCCTTGGCGCTCACTCCCGGCGGCAGTTCGCCGTCGACGTTCACCGCCATCGTCTTGAACGGGCGCAGGGGCAGCGTCTGGGTGGCCATCACGTGCTCGACCTCGGATGTGCCTATTCCCATGGCGAGCGCGCCGAATGCGCCGTGCGTCGAGGTGTGGCTGTCGCCGCAGACCACCGTCATACCCGGCTGCGTCAGGCCGAGCTGCGGGCCGATGATGTGCACGATGCCCTGCTCGGCATCCCCCATCGGGTGCAGCCGGATGCCGAATTCCGCGCAGTTGCGCCGCAATGTCTCCACCTGGGTGCGCGACACCGGATCGGCGATCGGCTTGTCGATGTCGATCGTCGGGACGTTGTGGTCCTCGGTGGCGATGGTGAGATCGGGCCGGCGCACCGGGCGTCCGGCCAGCCGGAGGCCGTCGAACGCCTGCGGGCTGGTGACCTCGTGGACCAGGTGGAGGTCGATGTAGATCAGGTCGGGTTCCCCGTCGCCGCGGGCGACGACGTGGTCGGCCCAGACCTTCTCTGCCATGGTCCTGGGCTTCTGCGAGTTGGCCATCACATCTCGATTCGCGTCGTGGCGCCCGCACCCTGATCATGACACCGTGGGCTGGTTTCTCAACATGCGGGACGCTAGTATCTCTCTGTGAGACAGGATAGCGGCATCGGCGTGCTGGACAAAGCCGTGGGCGTACTCCATTCGGTGGCCGAGTCACCATGCGGGCTCGCGGAACTGTGCGACCGCACCGGGCTGCCGCGCGCGACGGCGCACCGCCTCGCGGCCGGCCTCGAGGTGCACCGGCTGCTCGCCCGCGACCCCGACGGCCGCTGGCGACTCGGGCCCGCGCTCACCGAACTGGCCGGGCACGTCAACGACCCGCTGTTGGCCGCTGGTGCGGTGGTGTTGCCGCGGCTGCGCGAGATCACCGGTGAGAGTGTGCAGTTGTACCGGCGGGAAGGCACCGCACGGATCTGTGTGGCGGCGCTGGAGCCGCCGGCGGGCCTGCGTGACACGGTTCCGGTGGGCACCCGGCTGTCGATGACCGCGGGCTCGGGCGCCAAGGTGCTGCTGGCCTATGCCGATCCGGCCACCCAGCACGCCGTGCTGCCGGAGGCGAAGTTCACCGACCGCGCCCTCGCCGAGGTGCGCAGGCGGGGTTGGGCGCAGAGTGCGGCCGAGCGCGAACCCGGGGTGGCGAGCGTGTCCGCCCCGGTGCGCGACGGCCGCGGCGCGGTGGTGGCCGCGGTGTCGGTGTCGGGACCGATCGACCGGATGGGCCGCCGCCCCGGTGCCCGCTGGGCTGCCGACCTGGTGGCGGCGGCGGAGGCGCTCACCCGCCGGCTGTGACGAGGGTCGCAGTCGCGCCCTGGCGAACGAGAAACGCCCGCCTCGAGCGAGGCGGGCGATCGATTTTCTGGTACCCCCGATGGGATTCGAACCCACGCTACCGCCGTGAGAGGGCGGCGTCCTAGGCCGCTAGACGACGGGGGCTAGAACAAATTCCGGAGAGCCAGCATAGCTCAGGCGACATGCCTGACCTAATCTCCGGGTGCAGCTGGGGTACCAGGACTCGAACCTAGAATGGCGGTACCAGAAACCGCTGTGTTGCCAATTACACCATACCCCATGGGCTACTCGTCACCGCAGGTCACGAGCGCTTTCGGCCCTACCAGCAGCGGCTCGTCGCCGCCGCCCGTGTTTGTGGGCCGACAGGCAGACTACCAAAGATTTCGCGACGACTTTTCACGCCTGGGGTGTCTCGG
Source organism: Mycobacterium hippophais (assembly GCF_027529605.1). Lineage (NCBI taxonomy): Bacteria > Bacillati > Actinomycetota > Actinomycetes > Mycobacteriales > Mycobacteriaceae > Mycobacterium > Mycobacterium hippophais. The sequence continues at coordinate 62,474 of NZ_JAPZPY010000007.1, forward strand.
CCGCCGCGCGCTGCCGACCGGCGCGCAACCGCCGCAGGCTGCGGTCGCGGCCGAGCAGTTCCAGCGACTCGAACAGCGGGGGGCTGATGGTCGCACCGGTGATCGCCACCCGGATCGGGCCGAACGCCTTACGCGGCTTGAGCTCGAGGCCGTCGATCAGCGCTGCCTTCAGCGCCTCCTCGATCGCCGGGGTCGTCCACTCCGCGAGACCCTCCAGGGCGGTCGCCGCGGCGTCGAGCACGGCCACCGCCTCCGAGCGCAGTTCCTTGGCCGCGGATTTCTCGTCGAGCGCGAACGCGGAGTCGTCGAGGAACTTCAACAGCTCCCATGCGTCGCCGAGCACGACGATGCGCGTCTGCACCAGCCGAGCGGCCTCGGCGAACTGCCGCTCGTCGAGGCCGGTGTCGTGACCGTGGGTGGAGAAGAAGTCGCGCAGCCGGACGGTGAACTCGTCCTCGCTGAGCAACCGGAGGTGCTCGGCGTTGAGGGCGTCGGCCTTCTTCTGGTCGAAGCGTGCCGGATTGGAGTTGACGTCGGCGACGTCGAACGCGGCCACCATCTCGTCGAGGCTGAACACGTCGTGGTCGTCGGCGATCCCCCACCCCAGTAGCGCCAGGTAGTTGAGCAGGCCCTCCGGGATGAAGCCCCGCTCCCGGTGCAGGAACAGGTTCGACTGCGGATCCCGCTTGGACAGCTTCTTGTTGCCGTCACCGAGAACGCTCGGCAGATGCCCGAATCCGGGCACCCGCTCGGCCACTCCGATCCGGATCAGCGCCTCGTACAAGGCGATCTGGCGCGGCGTCGAGGACATGATGTCCTCGCCGCGCAGCACATGGGTGATCTTCATCAACGCGTCGTCGACCGGATTGACCAAGGTGTACAACGGATCGCCGCTGGCGCGGGTGAGCGCGAAATCCGGGACGGAGCCCGCCGGGAAGGTCGTCTCGCCGCGCACGAGATCGCGCCACGTGAGGTCGTGGTCGGGCATCTTGAGCCGGATCACCGGCCTGCGCCCGTCGGCGAGGTAGGCCGCCCGCTGCTCGTCGGTGAGCTCGCGATCGAAGTTGTCGTAGCCCAGTTTCGGATTGCGCCCGGCGGCCACGTGCCGGGCCTCGACCTCCTCGGGAGTCGAGAACGCCTCGTAGGCCTCGCCGGCCGCGAGCAGGCGGTCCACCACGTCGCGGTGGATGTCGCGGCGCTGCGACTGCCGGTAGGGCGCGTACGGCCCGCCGATGTCGGGACCCTCGTCGTAGTCGAGCCCCAGCCAGGACAGCGCGTCCAGCAGGGCCAGATAGCTCTCCTCGCTGTCGCGTTCGGCGTCGGTGTCCTCGAGACGGAAGACGAATGCGCCCCCGGTGTGGCGGGCGTAGGCCCAGTTGAACAGGGCGGTGCGGATGAGGCCGACGTGCGGCGTTCCCGTCGGCGAGGGGCAGAACCGGACCCGGACCGTCATCACTTGCCTTTCCGCACAACGGGATTGGTGAGCGTGCCGATGCCATCCACCGTGATGCTGACGGTGTCGCCGTCCTCCAGCGGGCCGACCCCCTCCGGCGTGCCGGTGAGGATGACGTCACCCGGCAGCAGGGTCATCACCGCCGACACCCACTCGATGATGGCCCCGATGTCGTGGATCATCAGCGACGTCCGGCTGTGCTGGCGCAATTGCCCGTTGACCTCGGTGCGCAGATCCAGGTCGGTGGGGTCGAGGTCGGTGACGATCCACGGCCCGAGCGGGCAGAAGGTGTCATGGCCCTTGGCGCGCGTCCACTGGCCGTCCTGCTTCTGCTGATCCCGGGCTGACACGTCGTTGGCGATCGTGTAGCCGAGGATGTTCTCGGCGGCGCGGGCGGCGGGGACGTCCTTGCACGGTCGGCCGATCACCACCGCCAGTTCCCCTTCGTGGTGAACCGGATTGGCGCCGGCCGGGAGCTGGATCGGGACGCGCGGACCGATGATCGACGTGTTGGGCTTGAGGAAGATGATCGGATCCGGGAAGTCGCCGCCGCCCATCTCCTCGATGTGGGCGGCGTAGTTCTTGCCCATGCACACCACCTTGCTGGCCAGGATCGGTGCCAGCAGGCGGACGTCGGCCAGCGGCCAGGACCGCCCGGTGAACGTCGGAGTGCCGAACGGATGTTCGGCGATCTCCTTGGCGACGGCCGTCGGATCGTCGGGAGGGCCTTCGACACTGACGAAGGCGACACCGTCTGGGCTGGCGATTCGACCGAGGCGCATCAACACAGCCTAGTGGCCGCCGAGCGGCGACCGACGGCGGACTCCCCGCCTCCGACGTCCCATATCATGAGACAGAAGTTCTGCAGCGTGAGACACGTGTGCCACCATGTCCGCATGGCCACGGCGGCGATCGGCACCCTGCGACGCTGGTCGATGCTGGTCATCGCGCTCACCGCCACGTTGTGCGCGAACGTGTTCATCAACGGGGCGGCGTTCCTCATCCCCACCCTGCACTCCGACCGTGGACTCGACCTGGCGGTGGCCGGCCTGCTGTCGTCCATGCCGAGCTTCGGGATGGTGGTCACGCTGATCGCCTGGGGCTACGTGGTCGACCGGGTCGGCGAGCGGTTCGTGCTGACCGTCGGTTCGGCGCTGACCGCAGCCGCCGCCTTCGCCGCGGCAGCCGCCGACTCCCTGATCCTGGTGGGTGCACTGCTGTTTCTCGGCGGCATGGCCGCTGCGAGCAGCAATTCGGCCAGCGGCCGGCTGGTGGTGGGCTGGTTCCCCCCGCAGCAGCGCGGGATGGTGATGGGCATCCGGCAGACCGCCACGCCACTGGGCGTCGGGCTCGGCGCACTGGTCATCCCACGGCTTGCCGAGTCGCACGGTGTGGGGACCGCGCTGCTGTTCCCTGCGGTGGTGTGCGCGGTCGCGGCGGTGATCTGCGTGGCGGGCGTGGTGGATCCGCCGCGGCCGCCGCGTGCGGAGGCGCCGGCCGCGGATCTGGCCAACCCGTACCGGGGCGCGGCCGTGCTGTGGCGGATCCACGCCGTCTCGGTGCTGCTGGTGGTGCCGCAGGCGGTGGTGTGGACGTTCACCCTGGTGTGGCTGATGACCGATCGCGGATGGTCGGCGGTGTCGGCCGGGACACTCGTGACCGTCGCCCAACTCCTCGGTGCGGGTGGACGTGTCGCCGCCGGCTACTGGTCCGACAGGGTGCGTCACCGGCTCCGGCCGATCCGGTCGATCGCACTGGCCGCCGCCGCCACGATGGCGCTGCTCGCGCTGACCGATGCGCTCGGATCACCGGTCAGCGTCGCGCTGATGGTCGCGGCGTCGGTGATCACCGTGTCCGACAACGGGCTGGCCTTCACCGCGATCGCCGAGATCGCGGGCCCCTTCTGGAGCGGGCGTGCCCTCGGCGCGCAGAACACCAGCCAGCACCTGGCGTCCGCGGCCGCTGCGCCGCTGTTCGGCGGGCTGATCGGAATCGCCGGCTATCCGGCGGCGTTCGCGGTGTGCGCCGTGCTGCCGCTCATCGCCCTGCCCCTGGTTCCCGTCGACATCGAGACCCCGCCGGACACCTGATCGACAGCACCGGCGTCGAATCCGTTGCGCAGAAACTGGTTCCGGCGCGGCAGCGGCGCTAGAGGTTCGCCGCGATCCGGTCGCCGATCTGGGCGGTGGACAGCTTCTCGTCACCACGGGTGGCGAGGTGTTGCTCGACGGCACGGTCGACGCGTGCCGCGGCGGCGTCCTCGCCGATGTGGGCCAGCAGCAGCGCCACCGACATGACGGCCGCCGTCGGGTCGGCGATGCCCTGGCCCGCGATGTCCGGCGCGCTGCCGTGCACCGGTTCGAACATCGACGGATTGGTGCGCGTGGCGTCGATGTTGCCGCTCGCGGCCAGGCCGATCCCACCGGAGACGGCGGCCGCGAGGTCGGTGATGATGTCGCCGAACAGGTTGTCGGTGACGATCACGTCGAACCGGCCCGGATCGGTCACCATGTGGATGGTGGCGGCGTCGATGTGCTGATAGGCGGTCTCGACATCGGGGAACTCGCGACCGACCTCGGCGACCGTGCGCGCCCACAGCGTGCCCGCATACGTCAGGACGTTCGTCTTGTGCACCAGCGTCAGGTGCTTGCGCCGCTTGGCCGCTCGCGCGAACGCGTCGCGCACCACCCGTTCGACACCGAACGCGGTGTTCAGGCTGACCTCGGTGGCGACCTCGTGCGGGGTCCCGACGCGGATCGCGCCGCCGGTGCCGGTGTACGGCCCCTCGGTTCCTTCGCGCACCACCACGAAGTCGATCGCCGGGTCGCCGCCCAGCGGGCTGGTGACGCCGGGCAGCAGCCGGGACGGCCGCAGGTTCACGTGGTGGTCGAGCTGGAAGCGCAGCGTCAGCAACAGCCCGCGCTCGAGCACCCCGCTGGGCACCGACGGATCACCGATCGCACCGAGCAGGATCGCGTCGTGGCCGCGCAACTCGTCGACCACACCGTCGGGCAACGTCTCCCCCGTCGCGTGATAGCGCCGCGCGCCGAGGTCGTACTCGGTGCGCTCGACGCCCGGCAGCACGACGTCGAGCACCTTGAGTGCCTCGGCGATGACCTCGGGTCCGATGCCGTCGCCGGCGATGACGGCGAGCTTCACGACAGGTCGACCAGTTCCAGCGTCGATGCGTTCACGTCGCGGCCGATGCCGGCCAGCACGTCGTCGGGAACCTGCCGGTCGAGCCGCAACATGATGGTCGCGCCGTCGCCGTCGGCATCCTGGGACAGCTGCGCGGCCAGGATGTTCACCGCGGCACCGCCCAGCAGGGTGCCGATCTTGCCCAGCGCGCCCGGCTGGTCGTCGTAGTTGATGATCAGGTTCACGCCCTCGGCGCGCAGATCCAGGTTGCGGCCGTTGACCTGCACGATCTTCTCGACCAGCTGCGGCCCGGACAGCGTGCCCGAGACGTTGACGGTCGAACCGTCGGCGGCCACGGCGCGCACGTCGACCACGCTGCGGTGGTTGGGGCTCTCGCTCTCGGCGTCGATGCTCGCCTCGACGCCGCGCTCGGCAGCCAGGGCGGGGGCGTTGACGAACGTCACCTGATCCTCGATCACCGCGGAGAACAGGCCGCGCAGCGCGGACAGCCGCAGCACCCCGACGTCCTCGGATGCCAGCTCACCGCGCACCTGGACGCACAGGTTGGTCGGCAGTTCCGCGGACAGCGCCCCGACCAGCACGCCCAGCTTGCGGACCAGGTCGAGCCACGGCGCCACCTCTTCGCCGACGGTGCCGCCCCCGACGTTCACGGCGTCCGGCACGAACTCGCCGGCCAGCGCGAGCCGCACACTGGCCGCGACGTCGGTGCCTGCCCGGTCCTGTGCCTCGGCGGTCGACGCGCCGAGGTGCGGTGTGACGACGACCTGCGGCAGCTCGAACAGCGGGCTGTCGGTGCACGGTTCGGTCGCGAACACGTCCAGACCGGCGCCGCGGATGTGCCCGCTGGTGATCGCGTCGGCGAGCGCCTGCTCGTCGATCAGCCCGCCGCGCGCGGCGTTGACGATGATGGCGCCCGGCTTGATCTTGGCCAGCGCGTCCTTGCCGAACAGGCCCGCGGTCTCCTTCGTCTTCGGCAGGTGCACCGAGATGAAGTCGGCCCGGCCGAGCAGTTCGTCGAGGGAGAGCAGCTCGATGCCCAGCTGCGCGGCCCGCGCCGACGACACGTACGGGTCATAGGCGGTGATGTGTGCGCCGAACGCCGCGAGCCGCTGGGCCACCAGCTGCCCGATGCGGCCGAGTCCGACGACACCGACGGTTTTGCCGAAGACCTCGGTGCCCGAGAACGACGAGCGCTTCCACGCGTGCTGGCGCAGCGTGGCGTCGGCGGCGGGGATCTGCCGAGCCGTGGCGAGGAGCAGCGCCAGTGCGTGTTCGGCGGCGCTGTGGATGTTGGACGTGGGCGCGTTGACCACCAGCACACCGCGCGCGGTGGCGGCGTCGACGTCGACGTTGTCCAGGCCGACACCGGCCCGGGCGACGATCTTGAGCTTGGGCGCGGCGGCCAGCACCTCGGCGTCGACGGTCGTCGCCGAACGCACCAGCAGCGCGTCGGCGTCCGGCACCGCGGCCAGCAGTTTCGGGCGGTCCGGGCCGTCCACCCAGCGGACTTCCACCTGGTCACCGAGGGCGGCGACGGTCGACTCGGCGAGTTTGTCGGCGATCAATACAACGGGCAGGCTCACGCGGACAGCGTAGTGGGCTGTAATGGGCGAATGAACATCACGGTGGTCGGCAGCGGACCCAACGGGCTCGCCGCGGCCGTGGTCTGCGCCCGCGCGGGGCTGTCCGTGCAGGTACTGGAGGCGCAGCCGACGTTCGGCGGTGGGGCGCGGAGCGCCGCCGACCCCGAGTTCGACGGCATCCTGCACGACGTGTGCTCGGCGGTGCACCCGCTGGCGCTCGGGTCGCCGTTCTTCGCCGAGTTCGACCTGCGGGCGCGCGGCGTCCGGTTCGGCGTGCCCGAGATCTCCTACGCCAACCCGTTGGCGGGGCGGCCCGCGGCGATCGCCTACCGCGATCTCGATCGCACGTGCGACGAGTTGTCCGACGGTGCGTCGTGGCGGCGGTTGCTCGGTCCGCTGGTGGAGCACGAGGACACGGTGCTCGGGTTCATGTTGGGCGACAAGCGCTCCCTGCCCCGGGATCTGCTCAACGTGACGAGGCTCGGCCTGCGGATCCTCGAGCAGGGCACGCGGGCGTGGAACCTGCTGCTGCACGGCGACGATGCTCAGGCATTGCTCACGGGGGTTGCCGCGCACGCCATCTCGCGACCACCCTCGCTGGCGTCGTCCGGTGCCGGGATGATGCTCAGCATGCTGGCCCACACCGAGGGCTGGCCCATCCCGATCGGCGGCACGCAGGCGATCACCGACGCCCTGATCGCCGACCTGCGCGCCCACGGTGGCGAGATCCACTCCGACAGTGCGGTGACCACTCCGCCGTCGGGAGTCGTGCTGTACGACACCGCCCCGACCGCGCTGATGCCGATCTACCGCGAACGCGTTCCGTCCCGGTATGCCAGGCAGCTCATGCGCTACCGCTTCGGGCCCGGCGCGGCGAAAGTGGACTTCGTCCTGTCCGGTGACGTGCCGTGGTCCGACGAGCGTCTTGCCGATGCGCCGACACTGCACCTGGGTGGCAGCCGCGGCGAGATGGCCCGGGCCGAGATCGAGGCCGCCGAGGGACGGCACGCCGCGCGACCGATGATCCTCGCCGCGCTCCCCCACCTCGTCGACCCCGCCCGCATGGACGACGCCGGGTGGCGGCCGATGTGGACCTACGCACACGTTCCCGCCGGGTCGACGGTGGACCAGACCGAGGCCGTCACCGCCTCGATCGAACGGTTCGCGCCCGGTTTCCGGGACATCGTCGTCGCCGCGCGCAGCGTCCCCGCCGCCGAGATGCCGCGTCACAACGCGAATTACGTGGGCGGCGACATCACCGTCGGTGGCGCCGACGTGTTCAAGGCGGTGCTGGGGCCGACACCGAGGCTCGATCCGTGGGCGACACCCATCGACAAGGTGTACCTGTGCTCGTCGGCCACGCCGCCGGGCGCAGGCGTTCACGGGATGGCGGGGTACTACGCGGCACGCTCCGTGCTGCGCCGCGAGTTCGGCATCCGTGAGTTGCCGAGCCTCGCCCCCGAGGGATTGGTGACATCGGGGGGTCACGACCGGCCCTAGGGTCGCGCGCCGCTCGGACACGCCGTGCGCTGAGACGACTTCGGCGCGCCCACCTCCGGTGAGGTGGACGCGCCGAAAGCGTGGTTCGTCAGGCGGTTTCGGTGATCGGGCGGTCGACCCAGCTCATCAGGTCACGCAGCTTCTTGCCGGTCACCTCGATCGGGTGCTCGGCGTTCTGCTTGCGCAGGCCCTCGAGCTCCTTGTTGCCGCCCTCGACGTTGGCGACGAGCTTCTTGACGAAGGTGCCGTCCTGGATCTCCGAGAGGATCTGCTCCATCCGCTTCTTGGTGTCGGCGTCGATGACCCGCGGTCCGGACAGGTAGCCGCCGAACTCGGCGGTGTCGGACACCGAGTAGTTCATCCGCGCGATGCCGCCCTCGTAGATCAGGTCGACGATCAGCTTCAGCTCGTGCAGCACCTCGAAGTAGGCCAGTTCCGGCGCGTACCCCGCCTCGACCATCACCTCGAAGCCGGTCTTGATGAGTTCCTCGGTGCCGCCGCACAGCACGGCCTGCTCACCGAACAGGTCGGTCTCGGTCTCGTCCTTGAACGTGGTCTTGATGACGCCGGCCCGGGTGCCGCCGATGCCCTTGGCGTAGGACAGCACGAGCGCCTCGCCCTCGCCCTTGGGATCCTGCTCCACGGCGACCAGGCACGGAACACCCTTGCCGTCGACGAACTGACGGCGCACCAGGTGGCCGGGCCCCTTGGGCGCCACCATGCCGATCGTCACGTTGGCGGGCGGCTTGATCAGGTCGAAGTGGATGTTCAGGCCGTGCCCGAAGAACAGCGCATTGCCGTCCTCGAGGTTCGGCTCGATGTCGTTGGTGAAGATGTCGGCCTGCGCTGTGTCGGGCGCCAGCAGCATGATCACGTCAGCCCACTTGGCGACCTCGGCGGGGGTGTCGACCTCGAGCCCCTGCTCGGTCACCTTGTCGCGGGACTTCGAGCCCTCCTTGAGGCCGACCTTCACCTGCACGCCGGAGTCGCGAAGGCTCAGCGAGTGGGCATGGCCCTGGCTGCCGTAGCCGATGACGCCGACCTTGCGTCCCTGGATGACGGACAGATCCGCATCGCCGTCGTAGAACATCTCAACTGCCACTGGTGATATTTCCTTGTCTTCCGAGCGTTTTCGCTTGTTTCAGGGGTTACTTGGCGGTGCCGATGCCGCGGGGACCGCGGGACAACGACACCACACCGGACTGGACGATCTCGCGGATACCGTACGGCTCGAGCACCCGCAGCAGTGCCTCGAGCTTGCCCGGCGTGCCGGTGGCCTCGACGGTCAGCGACTCGTTGGAGACGTCGACGACCTTGGCGCGGAACAGGTTCACCGCCTCGATGACCTGACCGCGGGTGGTGGCGTCGGCGCGCACCTTGATCAGCGCCAGTTCCCGCGAGACCGAATTGTCGGCGTCCTGCTCGACGATCTTGATCACGTTGATCAGCTTGTTGAGCTGTTTGGTGATCTGCTCGAGCGGGAGCAGCTCCTCGACGCTGACCACGATCGTCATCCGGGACATGTCCTTCTGCTCCGTCGCGCCGACGGCCAGGGACTCGATGTTGTAGCCGCGCCGCGAGAACAGCGCCGCGACACGGGCGAGCACGCCGGGCTTGTCCTCGACGAGCACCGACAGCGTGTGCGTGGTGGTCATCAGGCGTGCCCCTCTTCGTTGTCGTCGAACAGCGGACGGATGTTGTGGGCGGCCATGATCTGGTCATTGCTGGTGCCTGCGGCCACCATCGGCCACACCTGCGCGTCGGCGCCGACGGTGAAGTCGATGACCACCGGCCGGTCGTTGATCGCGCGCGCCTGGTTGATGACGTCCTCGACGTCTTCGGCACGCTCACACCGCAACCCGACGCAGCCGAGCGCATCGGCCAGCTTCACGAAGTCCGGGATCCGGCGCGAGTGGGTGCCCAGATCCGTCTGGCTGTACCGCTCCTCGTAGAACAGCGTCTGCCACTGGCGCACCATGCCGAGGTTGCCGTTGTTGATCACCGCGACCTTGATCGGGATGCCCTCGACCGCACAGGTCGCCAGCTCCTGGTTGGTCATCTGGAAGCAGCCGTCGCCGTCGATGGCCCACACCTCGGCCTCGGGCCGGCCCATCTTGGCGCCCATCGCCGCCGGGACGGCGAAGCCCATGGTGCCCAGGCCGCCCGAGTTGAGCCACGTCCGCGGGTTCTCGTAGGAGATGAACTGCGCGGCCCACATCTGGTGCTGCCCGACGCCGGCCACATAGATCGCATCGGGGCCGGCCAGCTTGCCCAGCGACTCGATCACGTACTCCGGCGACAGGCTGCCGTCGCTCTGCGGGCCGTAGCTCAGTGGATACGTCGACTGGACGCCGCGCAGGTACTCCCACCAGGTGTCGGTCTGCCGCTCCTGCCCGCCGGTGTCCCTTCGCAGCACCTCAAGCAGATCCGCGATCACGGCCTTGACGTCGCCCACGATCGGGACGTCGGCGTGCCGATTCTTGCCGATCTCCGCCGGATCGATGTCGGCGTGGATGACCTTCGCCTCGGGTGCGAAGGAGTCCAGCTGCCCGGTCACCCGGTCGTCGAAGCGGGTGCCCAGCGCGATCAGCAGGTCGCTGCGCTGCAGCGCGGCCACCGCGGAGACGGTGCCGTGCATGCCCGGCATGCCGAGGTTCTGCGGGTGGCTGTCGGGGAACGCGCCACGGGCCATCAGCGTGGTGACCACCGGGATGCCGGTCAGCTCGGCCAGGTCCAGCAGTTCCTGGCTGGCGTTGCCGCGGATCACGCCGCCGCCGACGTACAGCACCGGCTTGCGCGCGGCCGCGATCAGCTTCGCCGCCTCCCGCACCTGACGGCTGTGCGGTTTGGTGTTCGGCTTGTATCCGGGCAGGTCCATCTGCGGCGGCCAGGAGAAGGTGCACTTGCCCTGCAGGATGTCCTTGGGGATGTCGACCAGCACGGCGCCCGGCCGTCCGGAGGACGCGATGTGGAACGCCTCGGCGATCACCCGCGGGATGTCGTCACCGTTGCGGACCAGGAAGTTGTGCTTGGTGATCGGCATCGTGATGCCGGAGATGTCGGCCTCCTGGAAGGCGTCGGTGCCGATCAGCGCACGGCCGACCTGACCGGTGATCGCCACCACCGGGATGGAGTCCATCTGCGCGTCGGCCAGCGGCGTCACCAGGTTGGTGGCTCCGGGGCCCGACGTGGCCATGCACACGCCGACCCGTCCGGTGGCGTGGGCGTAGCCGCTGGCGGCGTGGCCGGCGCCCTGCTCATGGCGCACCAGCACATGCCGAAGCTTCTGCGAGTCGAATAGCGGGTCGTAGACGGGCAGCACCGCACCGCCCGGGATGCCGAAGATCACGTCGACGTCGAGTTCCTCGAGCGACCGGATCACCGCCTGGGCACCGGTGACTTCGTGCGGCGCAATTCGCTTGGGCTGCACGGTCTTCGGGCTGGTGGACTTGACAGCGGACACGGCATCGCCGCTGGGCGGCGCGGTGGCGGCCCGTTCCGGTGGTCGCGTGGTCGGTGCGCTCACTTCGTCCTCTTGAATCTCGTTGTTGTCGGTTTCACTTCGGCGCCCTTGAAGCAACAAAAAACCCCCGTCAGCAGGGCTGCTGTACGAGGGTTGGCGCGTCGATGCTGGTGGCTATGCCCAAGTGAGGGCCAGCGCGGCATCAACGCGCCAACCAATTACTACGAGCAAGCCCTTTCGCATAACACATGACGGTAGCCTCCGCACAGGTCACAGGTCAAATTCCGGCGCCCCCGGTCCGGCCCGCCGCGGCCCCTTCGGCGCAGTGCCAGAATGGGAACGTGACCACGCCATCCGCAAACACGCCGCCGGCTCCGGTCGTCATCCGGATCTCGCCGATGGCGCACCTTGCGGTCGGCTTCTTCGCGTTCGCGCTGCTCGCGATCGTGATGAGCACCCCGCCGGTATCCGCCGTTCTGTTCGTACTCCCGATCGCATTGTCGGCGTTGATCATTCGCTACCGCACCGTCGCCGACCAGGACAGCGTCACCGCGCGCCGGGCATTCGGCAGCACCACCGTCGCCTGGTCGGACATCGAGGGCCTGCAGTTCGGCAAGGGCGCCTGGGCGTCGGCGCGCCTGACCGACGGTTCCGAATTGCGGCTGCCGGCCGTGACATTCGCGACGCTGCCCCAGCTGACGGAGATCAGCGCGGGCCGGGTGCCCAACCCGTACGCGTAGCCGTCAGGCCAGCGGGTTGGCGCCGTTGAGCAGCACCCACAGGCCGATACCCGCGCCGGCGCCCAGCAGCAGCGCGACGAACGACCCGACGAACGGCCTGCGTGCCCAGGCGCGACCGGCGTCGAACCCGTACCGCCCCGGACCGGCCAGGATGATCGCGACGACCGCGGCGAGCACGAACACCCGGTACTCGTGGCCGTCGGTGAGGAACGCGGACAGCCTGGCTTCCTCGTGGGCGACGACCGCCTCGGCGAGCACCCCGTTGATCAGGTACGCCAGCGCGCCCGCGGCGGCCACCGGGGTGAACAGGCCGAGCACCAGCAGTACCCCGGCGGCGATCTGGCCGATGGTGGCCACATAGGTCAGCACGCCGGCGTGCTGGAAGCCCAGTTCGGTCAGCGTCGTCTCGAACCCGCCGAGGCCGGGACCGCCCCACCACCCGAACGCCTTCTGCAGGCCGTGGGAGATCAGCAGCGCGCCGACCGCCACCCGGAGCACGAGCAGGCCGAGGTCCTGGGTGCCGCGCCGGCCCGCGGCCCGGACCCGGTCCTCGGCGATGGGGTCGACGTCGATCTCGGCCGGCTCGGCGGAGTACGGCGCCATCGCATGGCGCCCGCTGGGCTGGACGTACGGCAGCGGTTCGGGGTCGGCGAGCAGACCGAGCCCGGGCTCGCCGGTGGTGCCCTTGGTGGAGTCGTAGCGCGGGATCGCGGTGGTCTCGAAGTCCCCGCCGTACGTCGAGGTCGGCAGATCGTCTTCCGGGTCGACCAGGCTCGCCGTCGCCGGACGGGCCGAGCCGTCGGGCCGTTGCCAGGCGCGCGGGTCCTGAGAGTGACTGGTCACGCAGCCCAGGGTAAGTGCAAGTCACCCCCGAACCGGGGATTTACCACGGCGCTTTGACCGCGTTTCGGCAGGTGGGCGAACACCGGCGTGGCGGGCACCGCCCGGCGATCCGTAATCTGGCTCGCATGAGGACGCGCCGGCCGGTCATGGGTGTGTTCGTGCTGTTGTGCGCCGTCGTGGTCGGGTCGGGTTGCGCCCGCTTCGACGAGGCGCAGTCGCAGCCGTTCACCACCGAGCCGGAGATGAAGCCGCCGCCGAGTTCGGCGCCGCCACCGCCACCGCCGCTGCCGCCCAATCCGTTTCCGAAGCAGTGCCCGGCGCCCGGGGTCATGCAGGGCTGCCTGGAGAGCACCAGCGGCCTGATCATGCTGCCCGACGGCCAGTCCGCGCTGGTCGCCGAGCGCACCACCGGCGCGGTCAAGGAGGTCGCGGTCCGCGCCGAGCCCAAGGTGAAGACCACCATCCCGGTCGACGGGTCCGGCGACGGTGGCCTGATGGACATCGTCATGTCGCCGACCTACGCACAGGACCGGCTGATGTACGCCTACGTCAGCACTCCGTCGGACAACCGCGTCGTGCGCATCGCCGACGGCGACATCCCCAAGCCCATCCTGACCGGCATCCCCAAGGGCGCCACCGGCAACTCGGGATCGCTGATCTTCACCAGCCCGACGACGCTGCTGGTGCAGACCGGCGACGCAGGCAACCCCGCGCAGGCCGCCGATCCCGGCTCACTGGCCGGCAAGGTGCTGCGCATCGAGCAGCCGACCACGGTCAACCAGGCGCCGACGACGACCGCGCTGAGCGGGCTCGGGGCGGGTGGCTCCATGTGCATCGACCCGTCCGACGGAGCCCTCTACGTCACCGACCGCACGCCCACCGCGGACCGGCTGCAGCGGGTCACCAAGGACTCGGCGGTCTCGACCGTGTGGACGTGGCCGGACCGGCCGGGCGCGGCCGGGTGCGCGGCGCTGGACGGCACCGTGCTGGTGAACCTGGTGAACACCAAGCAGACGGTGGCGGTGCGACTCGCGCCTGACACCGGAGCGGTCACCGGCGAGCCGGAGGTGCTGCGCCAGGACACCCACGGCCACGCCTGGGCGCTGCAGCTCTCCCCCGACGGCAACGTGTGGGGCGCCACGGTCAACAAGACCGCGGGTGACGCCGAGAAGCTCGACGACGTGGTCTTCCCGCTGTTCCCGCAGGGCGGCGGTTTCCCGCGCAGCAACGCCGACAACACCTGATTCGGCTACCTGCCGCGTGGGAGGCACTGGTCCCCGCGCGGGGGGACTAATCCCCTGCCGCCACCAGTGAGCGCAGTCGCAGGCCGGGGTTGTCCCGTTCGACGCTCTGCAGGCGCCACGGGGTGGAGAACACCGCGAGGATGACGCCGTCGGTCCGGGTGAAGACCTCGACGGACGCCTGCTTCTGCAGCAGCTCGACGTCGGCGGGGTCGGCGGCGCGCGCAACGGTGTACGGCAGCGGCTCGAGCGCGATCGGCGCGGCGAACTCGGCGGCCATCCGGTGGGTGGCCACCTCGAACTGCATCGGCCCCACCGCGGCGAAGACCGGCGCCTGGTCACCGCGCCGGTCCGAGCGCAGCACCTGCACGACGCCTTCCTGCTCGAGTTGCTCGATGCCCTTCCGGAACTGCTTATGCTTGCTGGGATCGGTGCCCCGCGCGACCGCGAAATGCTCGGGCGAGAAGCTCGGTATCGGGGGGTACTGCACGGCGATGTCCCGGTAGAGCGTGTCGCCCGGACGCAGCGACGCGGCGTTGGCGAGCCCGATGACATCGCCCGGCCAGGCGGTGTCCAGGGTGGAACGGTTCTGACCGAAGACCGATTGCGCGTACTTGGTGACGAACGGCTTGCCGGTGGCGGCGTGGGTGAGCACCTCACCGCGTTCGAACGTTCCCGAGACCACCCGGGCGTACGCGATCCGGTCACGGTGCGCGGAATCCATGCCCGCCTGGACCTTGAACACGAACGCGCTGAACGGCGACGAGGCGTCGCGCAATTTGCCGTCGACGTCGAGCTGACCGTGCGGCGACGGCGCCAGCTGCGCGAGGACGTCGAGCAGCTGGTTCACCCCGAAGTTGAGGATGGCGGAGGTGAAGAGGACCGGTGTCGACGTACACCGCAGGAACGAGTCCCGGTCGAAGTCGGCGCCGTCAGCGGACAGCAGCTCCGACTCCTCGATCGCGTTGTCCCAGTCGATGCCCGCGATCTCGTGGGCGCGGGCGGCGTCGATGTGTTCTTCGGGCGCGGCGGTGGCACCGCCGGCTGTGCGGGTGTACTTGATGTATTCGCCGGTACGGCGGTCGAGGACGCCCTTGAAGTCGCCGGCGATACCGACCGGCCACGTCAGGGGCGTGGTCTGCAGCTGAATGCGCTCGTGGATCTCGTCCATCAACTCCAGCGCGTGGCGACCCGGCCGGTCCCATTTGTTGACCACCGTGATGATCGGAATGCCCCGATGGCGGCAGACCTGAAACAGCTTGAGCGTCTGGGGTTCCAGGCCCTTGGCGGCGTCGATGAGCATCACCGCGCAGTCCACGGCCGTCAGCACGCGGTAGGTGTCCTCGGAGAAGTCGGCGTGGCCGGGAGTGTCGAGGAGATTGATGACGCAGGTGTCCCCGTGCTGCGTCCGGTACGGGAACTGCAGCGCCGTCGAGGTGATCGAGATCCCGCGGGCCTTCTCCATCTCCATCCAGTCCGAGACGGTGGCGCGACGGCCGGCCTTGCCGTGGATCGCGCCCGCCTCGGTGATCGCCTTGGCGTGCAGCACCAGCGCCTCGGTCAGCGTGGACTTACCGGCGTCGGGATGGCTGATCACCGCGAACGTTCTGCGACGTCGCGCTTCGGCGGAGATGCGGTCTGCCTTGGGCCCCGTGGCGGCCGTCGACACACCGGAGGCGGTATCGGTCATTGCACCGTCAATGGTATTGGCCGTGGCGGCGAAACCGATAATCGCGGCGGCCTAGGCCTGCAGTGCGAGATGCATCACGTGCAGGCCCACCAGACCGCGCGTGCGCGAACGGAAGGCGCCCGGGACGGTGCCAACGATCTCGAATCCCAGCGACTGCCACAACCGCACCGCGCGGGTGTTGGTCTCGACCACCGCGTTGAACTGGATCGCCCGGTAGCCGTTGCGCCGGTGCCAGTCGATCACCCATTCGGCCATCGCCCGCCCCGTCCCGCGCACCTGCAGCCCGGGATCGACCATGAAACTGGCGGTGCCGACGTGGTCACCACGGCCGGGGCGGTTGGGGCCCATCTTCGCGGTGCCGACCACCCTGCCGTCCGTCAAGGCCACGATGGCGTGCGCCGGCGGCGGCTCGAGCCAGAGTCGCGCGATCTCGTCGTCGGTCAGCCCTTCGGGGTAGGCGTAGCTCTCGCCGTCGGCGACCACCGGACGGAAGATCGCGGCGATCTGCCGGACGTCGCCGGCGGCCGCGGCCCGTATCTCCAGCACCGCCGATCAGCCGCAGGCGGCGAGGACCAGTTCGCGGACGCGGGCGGCATCGGCCTGACCCCTGGTGGCCTTCATCACGGCGCCGACGATCGCGCCTGCGGCCTGGACCTTCCCGCCGCGGATCTTCTCCACGATGTCGGGGTTGGCGGCCAGCGCCTCGTCGACCGCCGCCTGGATCACGGAGTCGTCGCGCACCACCGCCAGACCGCGGTCGGCCATCACCTGCTCGGGGTCGCCTTCGCCGGCGAGCACTCCCTCGATCACCTGGCGGGCCAGCTTGTTCGACAGCTTGCCATCGTCGACGAGCTTGATCACAGCGGCCACCTGTGCGGGCGTGATGGACAGCGCGTCGAGCTCGACGCCGGCCTCGTTGGCCTTCTGCACCAGGTAGTTCCCCCACCAGGCGCGGGCCTGGTCGCCGGATGCGCCGTGCGCGACCGTCGCGGTGATCAGGTCGAGCGCACCGATGTTGACCAGGTCGCGCATCACCTCGTCGGAGATGTCCCAGTCCTGTTGAATCCGCTTGCGCGACAACCACGGCAGCTCCGGGATGGTGCCGCGAAGCCGCTCGATGAGCTCCGCGCTGGGCGCCACCGCCTCGAGATCGGGCTCGGGGAAATACCGGTAGTCCTGTGCGGTCTCCTTGCTCCGGCCCGGCGAGGTGTAGCCGTCCTCGTGGAAGTGGCGGGTCTCCTGCACGATCCGGCCACCGGACTCGAGCACGGCGGCCTGCCTGCGCATCTCGTAGCGCACCGCGACCTCGACGCTCTTGAGCGAGTTGACGTTCTTGGTCTCGGTGCGGGTGCCGAACTCGGCCTGGCCGATCGGTTTCAGCGACAGGTTCGAGTCGCACCGCATGGAGCCCTGGTCCATCCGGACGTCGGAGACGCCCAAGGCGCGCAACAGGTCCCGCAGCGCCGTGACGTACGCCCTGGCGATCTCGGGGGCGCGGGCGCCCGCGCCCTCGATCGGCCTGCTGACGATCTCGATCAGCGGCACCCCGGCACGGTTGAAGTCGGCCAGCGAATGCGTCGCCCCGGCGATCCGGCCGGTGTCACTGCCCAGGTGGGTCAGCTTGCCGGTGTCCTCCTCCATGTGCGCGCGCTCGATCTCCACCCGCCAGGTGCTGCCGTCGTCCAACGGCACATCGAGGTGCCCGTTGACGGCGATCGGCTCGTCGTACTGCGAGATCTGGTAGTTCTTCGGCTGGTCCGGGTAGAAGTAGTTCTTCCGGGCGAACCGGCACCACGGGACGATCTCGCAGTTGAGCGCCAGCCCGATCCGGATCGCCGACTCCACCGCCGACTGGTTGATCACCGGCAGCGACCCCGGCAGCCCCAGGCACACCGGGCACACCTGCGTGTTGGGCTCGGCGCCGAAGGCGTTGGCGCACCCGCAGAACATCTTGGTCGCCGTCGACAGCTCGACGTGCACCTCCATGCCCATCACGGGTTCGTAGCGCGCGATGACCTCGTCGTAGTCGAGCAACTCGGCGGTAGCGGCAGTCATACCAGCGATCCTAATGGGTCACCTTTTCCCGGCGAGCAGACGCAAAATGCCCGCGACACGCCGCAAAACTCGACAATATGTGTCTGCTCGCGGGGAGAGGTCAGCCGAAGAACTCGGCGGCGTCGTCGTAACGGCTCTGCGGCACCAACTTCAGTTGGCGCACCGCATCGGCGAGCGGCACCCGGCCGATCTCCTGACCGCGCAGAGACACCATCATCCCGAACTCGCCGGCATGGGCGGCGTCCGCGGCGTTCACGCCGAAGCGGGTGGCCAGCACGCGGTCGAACGGCGTGGGCGTACCGCCGCGCTGAACGTGGCCGAGGACCGTCACCCGGACCTCCTTGTTGATCCGTTTCTCGACCTCCATCGCCAGCTGCTGCGCGACGCCCGTGAACCGCTCGTGCCCGAACTCGTCGATTCCGCCCTGGCGCAACTGCATCGAGCCCTCGGCCGGCTTGGCGCCCTCGGCCACCACGCAGATGAAGTGCGAGTCACCCCGCACGAAGCGCGCCTTGACCAGCCGGCACACCTCCTCGATGTCGAACGGCTGCTCGGGGATCAGCGTCATGTGGGCGCCGGAAGCCATGCCGGCCCCCAACGCGATCCAGCCCGCATGGCGGCCCATCACCTCGACGAGCATCACCCGCTGATGGGATTCGGCCGTGCTGTGCAGACGGTCGATCGCCTCCGTCGCCACGTTCAGCGCGGTGTCGTGACCGAAAGTCACGTCGGTGAAGTCGATGTCGTTGTCGATGGTCTTGGGCACGCCGACCACCGGGACGTTCTCCTCGGACAGCCAGTGCGCGGCGGTCAGCGTGCCCTCGCCGCCGATCGGGATCAGCACGTCGATGCCGTTGTCGTCGAGGGTCTGCTTGATCTGCTCCAGCCCGGCGCGCAGCTTGTCCGGATTGGTGCGCGCCGTGCCGAGGATGGTGCCGCCCTTGGCCAGCAGGCGGTCGTTGCGGTCGTCGTTCTTGAGCTGGATGCGGCGATCCTCCAGCAGCCCCCGCCACCCGTCGAGGAAGCCGACGACCGACGAGCCGTACCGGACGTCGCAGGTGCGGACCACCGCGCGGATCACCGCGTTCAGGCCAGGACAGTCACCGCCACCGGTGAGAACTCCGATCCGCATGATCTATACCGTTCCTCGCGTGCCCATGGACCCCGATCCTGCCAGCATCGTCGGTTCGCGGCTCGTCAGCGGCGGAACGGGCGAACGGGGACACCAGCCCCGATTCGTAGGCGATCACCACGGCCTGCGCGCGGTCACGCAGCCCGAGCTTCGAGAAGATCTTGCCGACATGCGTTTTCACCGTCTCCTCCGAGACCACCAGACCCGCCGCGATCTCGGCGTTCGACATCCCGCGGGCCAGCAGCTCCAGGACCTCGGTCTCCCGCGGTGTCAGACGCGCCAGCTCGTCGGTGCCGCGGCGCGGCGCGGCATGCCGGCTCATCAGGTCCGCGATCACGCGCCGGGTGACCGACGGCGCCAGCAGCGCGTCGCCCGCCGCGACGACGCGCACCGCACGGATCAGCTCGTCGGCGGGCGCGTCCTTGAGCAGGAAGCCGCTGGCTCCGGCACGCAAGGCCGCGTAGACGTAGTCGTCGACGTCGAAGGTGGTCAGCATGAGGACCTTCGACGTGGTCTGGGCCAGGATCTCCGTGGCCGCGTCCAACCCGTTCATCTCCGGCATCCGCACGTCCATCAACACGACGTCGGGGGCCGAGGTGAGCACACCGGCCACGGCGTCGCGCCCGTTGGCCGCGTCGCCCACCACGCTGATGTCGGGCTGGGCCGCCAGCAGCGCGCCGAAGCCCTGCCGCACCATCGCCTGGTCGTCGGCGATGAAGGTGGTGATCATCGGCGACCCGGGCGCCTGCGGAGCGTCAGACCGGGCACCCCGACACGGTAGCCGGGACGCACGGCAGATAGGACCACACGACGAACTCGCCCTCGGTGTCGTGGACGGCCACCATGCCGCCGACCGCCGCGGCCCGCTCCCGCATGCCCGCGATGCCCAGACCGGGCACCGGAGGCTCCCACGATTCGGTCATCAGCGGGTTGCGGATCTCAACGCCGACGCCGCCGATGGTGATGCTCACCTCCGCGGTCACCGTCGCCCCCGGCGCGTGCCGCGCGGCATTCGCCAGACACTCCTGCACGATCCGGTACGCGGCCGACCCGACCAGGTCTCCGACCAGGTCCGTCGGCCCGTCGATCCGCCACGTCAGGTGCACACCCGCACGCTGGGTCGAGGTGAACAGCGCGGGCAGGTCGGCGATCGTCGGCGCGGGCGCGAGCTCCGCGGGCTCCACGCCGCTGCGGAGCACACCCAGCAGACCGCGGATCTCGTTGAGCGCTTCACGGCCGGTCGCCGCGATCGTCTCGAACTCGGCCTGCAGGCTCGGTGGCACGTCGGCGTGGCGATACGGCGCGGTCTGAGCCGACACCACCACCATCGACATGTGGTGGGCGACGACGTCGTGCAGGTCGCGCGCGATCCTCGTGCGCTCCTGCAGCACCGTTCGCCTGGCCCGCTCCAGATCGCCCACCTCCTCCAGTTCGGCGACCTGCCGTCGTGACAGCACCAGCCAGCGCACCAGCACCACGGCGAACACGATGGCGGTGACGCCGAAAGTCCAGCCGCCGTCCACGTGATTCGGCATCGCGACGAGGAACAGCAGCGCGGTCGCCAGCCACACCCTGACGACGACCGGCAGCGGCCGGGTCCAGACCACGGCGACGGTCAACACCAGCAGCTCGATGAGATGCACCACCTGCCACGGGTAGGTCCAGCCCGGTTGCCTGTCGAAGAACAGCGGGATCAACACCGCCGACACCGCCGAGATCGACCATCCGAGAAGCGGATTGACCGACAGAAACAAGATCGGCAGGGCAGCGAGCGCGGCGACGATGGGCGCCAGCGCCGCAGGCACCTGGTGGGTGACGAACAGCGTCGGCCACGCCACCGCGAACAGCACCCCGGCGGCGGCGATCACCAGCCAGTCCGTCCAGTGTCCGCGCCGCATCCACCCCGTCGAACCGCTTGGCCTGTTCACGGTCCGAATGCTAGGGCGCTTTGCGGCCCCGGCCATCCCCCTGCGGGGTGATTCCCGACTGGCTCGCCGGAGCCAGCCGCTACAGCGCGGTCGGCAGCGCTCCGCGGGCCGCCTCGTACGCCGCACCCACCCGGTAGAGCCGGTCGTCGGCCAGCGCAGGCGCCATGATCTGCAGGCCCACCGGCAGACCGTCGTCGGGAGACAACCCCGACGGCACCGACATGCCGCAGTGCCCGGCCAGATTCAGCGGCAGCGTGCACAGGTCGAACAGATACATCGCGAGTGGGTCGTCGACCTTCTCCCCCAGCGGGAACGCCGTTGTCGGCGTCGCCGGCGACACCAGCACGTCGACATTGCGGTACGCCTCGTCGAGGTCGCGGGCGATCAGCGTGCGGACCTTCTGCGCCTGGTTGTAGTAGGCGTCGTAGTAGCCCGCCGACAGCGCGTAGGTGCCGATCATGATGCGGCGCTTGACTTCCGGTCCGAATCCCGCGGCCCGGGTCAGCGCCATCACCTCCTCGGCACTGTGCGTCCCGTCGTCGCCCACCCGCAATCCGTAACGCATCGCGTCGAAGCGGGCCAGGTTCGACGACACCTCCGAAGGCAGGATCAGGTAGTAGGCCGCCAGCGAGTGGTCGAAGTGCGGGCAGTCGACCTCGGTCACCTCGGCGCCCAGCGCGGTCAGCTGCTCCACCGCCGCGTTGAACGACGCCAGCACGCCCGGCTGGTAGCCGTCGCCGCGCAACTGGCGCACCACTCCCACGCGCACACCGGACAGGTCGCCGTCCGCGCCGGCCCGCGCCGCGGCGACCACGTCCGGCACGTCGGCCGTCACCGACGTCGAGTCCTTCGGGTCGTGCCCGGCGATCACCTCGTGCAGCAGAGCGGTGTCGAGCACCGTTCGGGCACACGGCCCGCCCTGGTCCAGCGATGACGCGCAGGCGATCAAGCCGTACCGCGACACCGTTCCGTAGGTCGGCTTCACCCCGACGGTCGCGGTCAGCGCGGCGGGCTGACGGATGGAACCGCCGGTGTCGGTGCCGATGGCCAGCGGCGCCTGGAACGCCGCGAGCGCGGCGGCGCTGCCCCCGCCCGAACCACCGGGAACGCGGTCGACGTCCCACGGGTTGCGGGTCGGACCGTACGCGGAGTTCTCCGTCGAGCTGCCCATCGCGAACTCGTCCATGTTGGTCTTGCCGACGATCGGGATGCCCGCCGCCCGCAACCGTGTGGTGACCGTCGCGTCGTAGGGCGAACGCCAGCCCTCGAGGATGCGCGAGCCGCAGGTGGTGGGCATGTCGGTGGTGGTGAACACGTCCTTGAGCGCCAGCGGCACCCCGGCCAGCGCCGACGGCAGCTTCTCCCCGGCCGCGACGGCCTCGTCGACCCGGGCGGCGGCCGCCAGCGCCGCGTCCTGCGCCACGTGCAGGAACGCGTGATAGCGCTCGTCGGTCGCGGCGATCTGATCCAGGCACGCCCTGGTGACCTCGGTGGAGGACACCTCCCCGGCGGCGATACGCCCGGCCAGGGTGGCGGCGTCGAGGCGGGTCAGCTCGCTGCTCACTCCGGCTCCCCCAGGATCCGCGGGACGGCGAAGCGGCCGTCGACGGCGTGCGGGGCCGCGGAGAGCGCCTCGTCCTGCGTCAGGCACGGCTCGACGGTGTCGGGGCGCATGACGTTGACGTCGGTCAGCGGATTGCCGGTGGGCTCGACACCGGTGACGTCCACCGCCTGGATCTTGCCGACGTGGCCGAGGATCGCGTCCAGCTGGCCGGCGAAACCGTCGAGTTCGTCATCGGTGAGCGCCAACCGGGCCAAACGGGCCAGGTGGGCAACCTCGTCTCGGGAGATCTGCGACACGACTGAACAGCCTAGTCACGGCGGGTCGGGCCGGTCCGGGGGGCAGGCACGCGGCAGGCGGGACCGCGCCCGCTGTGTCACAGTGTCAGCCGTGCCTTCGTATCTCCTGCGGGTCCAGTTGGCCGACCGGCCGGGCAGTCTCGGCTCGCTGGCGGTCGCACTGGGCTCGGTGGGCGCCGACATCCTGTCCCTCGACGTCGTCGAGCGCGCCTCCGGATACGCGATCGACGACCTGGTGGTCGACCTGCCCGCAGGGGCGATGCCGGACATGTTGATCACGGCCGCGGAGAACCTCAACGGCGTCTACGTCGACAGCATCCGCCCGCACACCGGCCTGCTGGAGGCGCATCGCGAACTGGAGCTGATCGACCACATCGCCGCCGCACCGAGCCGCGACGGCAAGCTGCAGGTACTGGCCGACGAGGCACCCAAGGTGCTGCGCGTCGGGTGGTGCACCGTGGTGCGCTCGACCGCCGCCGGGATCGAGCGGATCGTCGGCAGCGCCTCGGCCCCGGAGACGCAGGCGGGGTCCGCGCCGTGGCTGCCGCTCGAGCGCGCCGCCGCGCTGGACGGCGCGGCCGACTGGGTGCCGCAGGTGTGGCGCGACATGGACACCACGCTGGCCGCGGCGCCGCTGAGCGAACCGCACTGCGCGGTCGTGCTCGGCCGCCCCGGCGGGCCGCTGTTCCGGCCGTCGGAGGTGGCCCGGCTGGGTTATCTGGCCGGCATCGTGGCGACCATCCTGCGCTGAGCGGGCGTCAGTCCCAGCTCGTCATCAACTGTTCGGTGTCGGCGCCCAGCTCCGCCACATCCACCCCCGAGTCGGCGTTGAACCGGACGTCGTCGATCCGCTCGAGAAGCGGTGCCGCATGGGCGAGTTCACCACGCGCGATATCACCGGTGTGCACGAACTGCGCCGCGATGCCGGTCCGCACGAACAGGAAACTCCGCACCACCCGGGCGAGTTCGGCGCCGGCCTCAGCCGCCGACAGCTCGCCACGGCGGTGCCGATCGGTGATCGCGCGGGCCGACCGCACGAACCGGCGTTGGGTCAGGCGCCGATGCAGATCCCGCACGACCGGGATGCGCCGCAGCCGGTCCGGCGGGAGCGTCCACAGCACCACAGCCGTCCACCAGAGCAGCACGGTGACGGCGAGGACGGCCGCCAGCAGCAGCCAGCCCGTCGAGTACGGCAGTGGGCCGCCGACGAACCGCAGCAGGTCCTCACCCGGCACGGCGGTACGCCTCGGTCACCGCGGTGAGCTTCGCGCGCACGTCGGCGCTGCCCGTGATCCGGGCGAACGGCACACCGCGCGTGGTCATCGTCTCGACCAGTGCGCCGAGGCGGCGGCGCTCGGCCTTGCGGTAGGCGGCAAGCACCCGCGGGCCCAGGCTGTGGCCGTCGAGTACCACCCGTCCGGTCGCCACGTCGACGCCCTCGTGCCCGCCGTCGGCGGGGCCACCCACAGCGGGCATGTCCGAGATCATCAGCCACAGCACGTCATGGCGGCCAGCGAGTCGGCGAACCAACTCGTCGAGGCGGGGGCTGACCTCCGGCTCGTCGGAGATCACCACGAGCAGCACCGGTCGCCGGAGGTGGCGGGCGACGTACTCCAGTTGGCAGGTGATGTCGCTGATGCCGACGTCGCCGCGGCTGTGCAGGTAGAACTGCTCGATCAGGCCCTCGATGTGCGGTTCGCCGCGGCCGCTGCGCATGTGCTGCGAGCCGCGGGCGTCGCCGTAGACCAGGCCCACCTCGTCGGAGCGGCGCAACGCGATCAGGCCGATCGCACCCATCGCCACCGCCGCGACGTCGCGTTTGAGCTCACCGCCGGGGGCGAGCGCCGACATGTTGCGGCCCGCGTCGGCCACCAGCAGGATCTTGTGGTGCTTCTCGGTGACGAATCGCTTGACCAGCACCGAGCCCGCCCTCGCGGTCGCCCGCCAGTCGATGTCGCGGATCTCGTCACCGGGGACGTACGGTCGCAGGTCGTCGAATTCCATTGTCCGCGTGTGCAACAGGGCGTAGTGACCGCCCTCGAGCATTCCCCGGGTGTCGGAGCCGAAGTATTGTTTGGCCCGATTGAGGTGCCTGCCCATGACGGACTCAGGGCACCCGGACGGACTGCATCACGGCGTCGACGACGGTCTCGGTGGTGACACCGGCGCTGACGGCCTCGAAGCCGAGGACGAGCCGGTGGCGCAGCACGCGATGCGCGAGGTCGCGGATGTCGTCGGGCAGTACATGGTTACGGCCGGCCAGCAACGCCAGTGCCCGCGCCGACCGGCAGAACGCGATCGTCGCGCGGGGACTCGCGCCGTACTCGACGAGCCGGGCGAGCTGCGGGGTGAGGAACTCGTCGGGGTTGCGGGTGGCGTACACCAGCCGGCTCACGTAGTGGACGAGCTTCGGGTCGAGATGCACCCGGGCGGCGACCTGCTGGATCATCCGCATCTCGTCGAGTGTGATGACCGGCGGGGTGGTGTGCGCGCGGTCGTAGACCCCGGCGTCGATCCGGAACATCACCTCCGCCTCCTCCTGGGGCGTCGGGTAGCGCAGCACCTCTTTCAGCATGAACCGGTCGGTCTGGGCCTCCGAGAGCGGGTAGGTGCCCTCCTGGTCGACGGGGTTCTGGGTGGCGATCACCAGGAACGGCTCCGGAATCGGGTAGAGCTGTCCGGCGATGGTGGTTTGCCGCTCCTCCATCGCCTCGAGCATCGCGCTCTGCGTCTTGGCGCTCGACCGGTTGATCTCGTCGAGCACCACGATGTTGGTGTGCACCGGACCCAGCTGTGTCACAAAGGAACTGGTGGCCGAGTCGTAGATCTGGGTGCCGATGATGTCGCTGGGCAGCAGGTCCGGTGTGCACTGGATCCGCTGGAATCCTCCGGAGATGGACTCGGCGACGACGCGGGCCGCGGTGGTCTTGGCCAGTCCGGGAACGCCTTCGAGCAGGATGTGGCCGCCGGTGAGCAGGCCGATCAGCAGGGTCTCGCGGAGATTCTCCTGGCCGACGACCTTGGCCGAGAACGCCTCGGCGATGCCGGCCACCACGCGGCGGGTCCGGTCCAGCTGCTCGACGTCGGACGGGCTGCTCGTGGTCATCGGGGTCAGAGTAGCCGTCCGCCGGTTCCCCAAACATCGCCACGCAGCGGCAGCAAACGGCGATCGGTGCGGCGGCCCTGCTCAGACGGCGTCGGGGCCGCCCTCGAGCAGCCGGCTGAAGCCGTCCTCGTCGAGCACCGGCACCCCGAGTTCGACGGCCTTGTCGAATTTCGAACCGGGCGCGTCGCCGGCGACGACGTAGGCCGTCTTCTTCGACACCGAACCGGCGGCCTTCCCGCCGCGGGCGATGATCGCCTCCTTGGCCTCGTCGCGGGAGTACCGGGTGAGCGATCCGGTGACGACGATCGACAACCCCTCCAGCGTGCGGGCGATGCGGGCGTCGCGCTCGTCGGCCATCCGGACCCCGGCATCGCGCCACTTCTCGACGATGGCGCAGTGCCAGTCGACGGTGAACCACTCCTTGACCGCGGCGGCGATGGTCGGCCCGACCCCCTCGGTGGCGGCCAGCTCCTCCTCCGAGGCCTCGATGACGGCGTCCAGGCTGCCGAACTCGGTGGCCAGCGCCCGGGCGGCGGTGGGGCCGACGTGCCGGATCGACAGCGCGACCAGCACCCGCCACAGCGGTTGACTCTTGGCTCTGTCCAAATTGGCCAGCAGCCGGCGGCCGTTGGCCGACACCTCGCCGGCCTTGGTGGTGAACAGCTCGGTGCGCAGCAGGTCGTCGGCGGTGAGCGTGAAGAGGTCACCCTCGTCGGTGATGACCTCTGATTGCAGCAGCGCGATGCCCGCCTCGTACCCGAGGCCCTCGATGTCGAACGCGCCGCGGCCCGCGACGTGGAACACCCGCTCACGCAGCTGTGCCGGGCAGGTCCGCGCGTTCGGGCAGCGGATGTCGGCGTCGCCTTCCTTGGCCGGCGCCAGTTCGGTGCCGCATTCCGGGCAGTGCGTGGGCATCACGAACTCGCGCTCCGAGCCGTCGCGCAGGTCGACCACCGGGCCGAGCACCTCGGGGATGACGTCACCGGCCTTGCGGATGACGACGGTGTCGCCGATCAGCACTCCCTTTCGCTTCACCTCCGACGCGTTGTGCAGCGTGGCGAGCCCGACCGTGGAACCCGCCACCTTCACCGGCTCCATGTAGGCGAACGGCGTGACGCGGCCGGTGCGGCCGACGTTGACGCGGATGTCGAGCAGCTTGGTCTGCGCCTCCTCGGGCGGGTACTTGTAGGCGATCGCCCAGCGCGGCGCCCGTGACGTCGCCCCGAGCCGGCGCTGCAGCGACACCTCGTCGACCTTGACCACCAGGCCGTCGATCTCGTGCTCGACGTCGTGGCGGTGCTCGCCCCAGTACGCGACACGCTCGGTCACCGCGTCGACACCCTGCACCCGGGTGGTGTGGTCGGACACTGGCAGCCCCCACGCCTGCAGCGCCCGGTAGGCGTCGTGCAGCGTCGTGGGTGTGAAGCCCTCGACCCGACCGAGGCCGTGGCAGATCATCCGCAGCCGGCGCCGCGCCGTCACGGCCGGATTCTTCTGCCGCAGTGAGCCCGCCGCGCTGTTGCGGGGGTTGGCGAACGGCGGCTTGCCCTCGGCTACCAGGCCGGCGTTGAGGTCCTCGAAGTCGGCCAGCCGGAAGAACACCTCGCCGCGCACCTCGAGCACCGTGGGCAGCGGGAATTCCTCGGTGGCGGTGAGCCGCTCGGGCACGTCGTCGATGGTGCGGGCATTGAGTGTGACGTCCTCGCCGGTGCGGCCGTCGCCGCGGGTGGCGGCGCGTTCGAGCTTGCCGTCGCGGTAGACCAGGGCCAGTGCCACACCGTCGATCTTGAGCTCGCACAGGAAGTGCGCGTCCTCGCCGATCTCGCCCTTGAGGCGCGCCGCCCAGGCCCCGAGCTCGTCAGGGGTGAACACGTTGTCCAGGCTCAGCATGCGCTCGAGGTGCTCGGCCGAGGTGAAGTCGGTGGCGAAGCCGGCCCCGCCGACCAGCTGCGTCGGCGAGTCGGGGGTTCTCAGTTCGGGATGGGTGTCCTCGAGTGCCTGCAGCCGGCGCAGCAGCGTGTCGAACTCCGCGTCGGTGATGATCGGCGCGTCTTTGACGTAGTAGCGGAACTGATGCGCGCGCACCTCGTCGGCGAGTTCCTGCCACGCCCGTCGCACGTCGGCGTCCGGCGCCTCCTCGGCCTGTTCGGCCAGCGCCGACTCGGCGTCTTTCGAGCTCACCTACGCAGGTTATCGAAGCGCTGTGACAGAGGCTCCGGAGCGCTTAGCCTGACGGGCATGCCGCACCCGATCATGTTCCGCGAGGGCGATCCCGGACTGGCGGAAGTGCGTGAGATCGCGCTGGGTTACCCGGAGGCCTACGAGAAGGTGTCTCACGGCCGTCCCGGCTTCTTCGTGTCGAAGATGTTCGCGATGTACGGCGGCA
The DNA here is from genome assembly GCF_027529605.1 of Mycobacterium hippophais. Lineage (NCBI taxonomy): Bacteria > Bacillati > Actinomycetota > Actinomycetes > Mycobacteriales > Mycobacteriaceae > Mycobacterium > Mycobacterium hippophais. The sequence goes on from NZ_JAPZPY010000007.1 coordinate 90,613, forward strand.
GCACCAAGGAGAGCGGCTCGATGGAGACCGTTGCGCACTGCGTGATGGTCAAGGTCGACGAATCCGACCACGAGGCGCTGCTGCAGGACGACCGGTTCTTCTTCCCGGCCTACATGGGCCCGTCGGGCTGGCTCGGACTGGATTTCAGCAGGGCCGACGTCGACTGGGACGAGGTGCGCGAACTCGTCGACGCGTCGTACCGATTGGTGGCGGGCAGGAAGCAGCTCAAGCTCCTCGACGGACTCTGACCGGCCGCGCCGCCGGGCGTGGTTCGATGGCAGGCACCATGAGTTTCGCGAGCCCTTACCCCGACGTCCACATCCCCACCACGAGCCTGTACGACTACCTGTTCGCCGACCTGTCCGAGGCCGATGCGCAGCGGGTCGCGCTCGTCGACGCCGCACCCGGCACCGAGATCAGCTACGGCGAGATGCTCAGCCGCATCGACGCGTTCGCGGGCGCACTGGCCGATCGCGGCATCGGCGTCGGCGACGTGGTCGCGCTGCTCGCCCCGAACAGCTCGGCCTTCGCGATAGCGTTCCACGGCATCCTGCGGGCCGGCGCGACGGCCACCACCGTCAACGCGCTGTTCACCGCCAAGGACGTCGCCAAGCAGCTGACCGATTCGGGCGCGCGGCTGCTGGTCACCGTCGGCCTGCTGCTGCCCCAGGCGGCCGAGGCCGCCGAGGCGGTCGGCCTGCCCGCCGACCGGCTGGTGGTGCTCGACGGCCCCGGCCTGGCCGCCGACGGCCACCCCAACGCCGACGACCTGCTCGGCCCCGGCCACCCCGCTCCGGACGTCAGCTTCGACCCCGCCACCCACCTCGCGGTACTGCCCTACAGCTCCGGCACCACGGGAAACCCCAAGGGCGTCATGCTGACTCACCGCAACCTTGCCGCCAACGTCGCGCAGATCCGTCCGGTGCAGGGCATGACGGCCGACGACCGGATCCTGGCCGTGCTGCCGTTCTTCCACATCTACGGCATGACGGTGCTGCTCGACGCGGCGCTGCACGCCAGGGCGCGGCTGGTGATCATGCCGAAGTTCGACCTCGGCGACTTCCTGCGCAACATCGCCGAACACCGCTGCACGTTCGCGTTCATCGCGCCGCCGGTGGCCGTCGCGCTGGCCAAGCACCCGATGATCGACGATTACGACCTGTCGAGCCTGCGCGGGATCATGTCCGGCGCCGCACCGCTGGACGCCGACCTCGGCCGCGCGGTCGCCGAGCGACTGGACTGCGCGGTGGTGCAGGGCTACGGCATGAGTGAGCTCAGCCCGGTCAGCCACGTCACCCCGTTCGACGGCGGCACCGAACTGGTGGGCGCGGTCGCGCCGCTGAGTTCGAGCGGCTGGACCGTGCCCAATTCCGAGAGCAGGATCGTCGACGGCGAGACCGGGAATGAGATCGGCCCTCCCGCAGAAGGTCTGAGCGCCACCGGCGAGCTGTGGTTCCGTGGGCCCAACGTGATGGCGGGCTACCTGAACAACGAGAAGGCCACCGCCGAGACCATCGACGACGACGGCTTCCTGCACACCGGCGACCTGGCGCAGGTGGACTCGAACGGCTGCGTGTACATCGTCGACCGGCTCAAGGAGCTGATCAAGTACAAGGGCTACCAGGTGCCGCCCGCCGAACTCGAGGCGGTGCTGCTGAGCCATCCGTCGATCGCGGACGCGGCGGTGATCGGCGTCAACGACGCCGAGGGCGAAGAGGTGCCCAAGGCGTTCGTCGTCGCGCAGTCGGACGCCGAGCTGACCGAGGACGACGTGATGGAGTTCGTCGCCGGTCAGGTGGCGCCGTACAAGAAGGTGCGGATGGTCGAGTTCATCGACGCGATACCGAAATCCGCGTCGGGCAAGATCCTGCGGAAGGACCTGCGCCGCTAGTCGTCCTCGACGTGGGCGCGCAACCGCTCGATCGCGCGGTCCCACCGGCTCGACAGCGCCGTCAGGTAGTCGCTGGCCTCGGCGAGCGGCTCGGGCCGCATGCGCCAGATCCGCTCGCGGCCCTGCCGGTGACTGCTCACCAGACCCACCGCCTCCAGCTGCAGCAGATGCTTGGTGGCGGCCTGCCTGGTCACCGGGATCACCTGCGTCACCTCGGATGTCGAGCACGGGCCGCCGTCGCAGAGCCGGATGACGATCCGCAGCCGGTTCGCGTCGCCGAGCGCGTCGAACAGCGGTGCGGTCGCCTCGACGGTGGTACTCACACCTTTTCGTCCAGCGCCAGGTACTTGCCGATCAGCTCGGCCTGCAGTCCCCAGCCCTCGCTGTTGGCCTCGAAGGCCGAGGCGCGGCGCGCGGCCGGAACGGCGTCGAAGCCGGACTCGACGATACGCAGCAGCACACCGCCGTCAGCCTCGGTGAGGGTGAACTCCACCAGGGTCGTCGGTTCGGCGGAGTAGTCGGCGCCCGGCTCGACGGCATAGGGATGCCACCGGAATGCCAACCGGCGCTTGGGTTCGACCGCGACCACCTGCCAGCTGTCGGCCTGCCCGGCGTACGGCTCCTGCATGGTGGCCACCCGGTCGTCCACGGCCGTCGGCGTCATGACGCCGGTGACGGCCGCACCCTCGACGAACGGCCCGTCGAAGCGCACCCCGAACCAGCGGCCGAACTCGTCGGCGTCGCTGATCGCGCGCCAGACCCGCTCCAGCGGGGCGCGCAGCAGTACTTCCTTCTCGATACGATCGGTATTCATATGCAACCTCCTGGTTGCTTCTCACGCTAGCAATCATCGCCGGGAAAGGCAACCATCTGGTTGCGCCTTCGAGGTGTCAGACAGCTGCGGCGTCGACCGCCAGGACGTCGGCGGCCTTCTGCGCCAGTCCCACGGCCGTGCGCGCCCACTCCGGCGTCGACCCGGCCAGACCGCATGCGGGGGTGATGCCGATCCGCTCGGCGATCACGGACCGTGCGAACCCGAGCCGGTCGGTCAGTGTCACCGCGGCCTTCGCGATGTCCTCGGCCGTTGTCGGCGCGCTCGGGGACGCCGACGGCACGACGCCCAGCAGCACGGCGCGGCCGCTGTCGACGAATTCACCGACACCGTCGAGGTCGCCGACGGTGAGTGTCGTTCTGTCGACAGAGATGGCGTGAAGAGCGCTGCGCAGGAACAGTTTCCATGGCAGGTCGGGGGCACAGCTGTGCAGCGCGACGTCGCCGCCGACCGTGGCCACGCACTCGTCGAGCAGGGCGGTGGCCACCGGCTCGTCGACCGGGTGCACCGGGCTGAAACTGGTGACGCCGGTGAGGCGGCCCGCCAGCGCGGCGGGCAGCAGGGGTTCGTCGAACTGCACCACCACCGGGGTGCCGAGGCGCCGCTGCAGTTCTGCGCGATGGCCCGCCACCCCTTCGGCGAGTGAGGAGGTCAGATCGCGTACCGCACCCGGGTCGGTGATCGCGCGATGTCCGCCGGGCAGCTCCAGTTCCGCCGACAGGGTGATCGGCCCGGGCGCCTGCACCTTCACCGTGCGACCGGAGCCGGCCAATCCGGCTTTCTCCCAGGCCTCCTCGAGTGCGTCGACGTCCTCGGCGAGCAGGCTGACTGCACGGCGTCGCGCCGTGCTGCGGCCATGGGCGATGCGGTATCCGCGCGGCACGATGTCGATGCCGATGTCGACCAGCAGCGCCCCCGCCCGGCCGATCATGTCGGCGCCGACCCCGCGCGACGGCAGCTCGACGAGGTGCGGCAGCGTGTGCAGCTCCCCCACCACCACCTCGGCGGCCTGACGCGCGTCGGCGCCGGGCCAGGATCCGATACCGGTCGCACCGGCGAAAACGCTCACCCGTTTGACGATATGCGACGGGGTTAACCTCATGGCGACGGAAGGGGTCGCGATGAGCGCTCGCGCGAAGAGCGCTCTGGCCCGGTCGCTCGTGCTGTGCGGCGCGGCCGTGCTCATGGCGGGGTGCGCCCACACCGTCGGCGGGACGGCGGTGCGGCCGGTGCCCGGCATCGACGACGATTCACGCTCATCCGTCGACGTGGACACGGTGCTGCTCGAACAGTCGCAGATGCGCGCCATCACGGGCGCCGGCGAGGACCTGACGATCATCCCGTCGATGGACGGCAAGTTCCCGGTCGACATCGAGGCGCTGCTGCCGACGGTCCCGCCGCAGTGCGGATGGGTCTACGCCGAGACGCAGACGTTCGGACCCGACGTCGAGGAGTTCCACAAGACGACGTTCCAGAATCCGCCCGAGGGTGGGCTCATCTCGCAGGGCGCCGCCGGCTACCGCGATCCGGTGACGGCCCGCCGCGCCTTCGACGGCCTCGTCGCGCACATCGACCGCTGCGACGGCACCGGCGCCGGGCCGTCGATCGTCGGCGACTGGACGGCGTCCGATGATGCGGCACAGACCCGGCCCGGCGGGTGCGGCCGCGACTACCGCCTCAAGTCGGTGGTGCTGGTCGAGGTGACGTTCTGCAGTTTCCCGGACTCGGTGCCCGACATCGTGATGACCAACATCCTGGCCAGGATCCGCGAGTAGCTCCGCCGGGCTGTCAGTCGCTTCCCGCGAACGACGTGACGAGCACGTCGAGGCGCTCCGCATCGTGGCCGGGGCGTAGCCGGCCGGCGCGGGTCAGGGTGACCAGTCCGTGCAGCCCGGCCCAGAACGCCTCGGTGAGCGCGTCCGCGTCCTGCCCACCGGTAACCACGGCGAGCGCCTGCTGAAGCTCGGTGAAGGCCGCCGTCAGCTGCGGCGGGGTGTCCTGGGCGGCGAATTGCAGGGTGGTCGCACGGGTGAACATCACGTCGTAGAGGGCCGGGTTGTCGCGGGCGAAGCCGGCGTAGGCGTAGGAGATCCGGGAAAGGACGTCACCGGCCGCGCCGGGGCCGGTGCGGGCGGCGCGGAGCACCTCGACCAACTCGCCGAACCCGTCGAGGGCGACGGCCTCGGCGATCTGTTCCATGCCGCTGAAGTGCTTGTACAGCACCGGCTGGCTGTACTCGATCTCGGCGGACAGGCGACGTGTGGTGACGGCGTCCCAGCCCTCGGCCTCGGCCAGCCTGCGGGCCGTGGAGACGATCAGCTGTCGACGGGCGGCCCGCTCGCGCTCGCGGCGATCTTCGATCGGCATACCGCATGCTATCACCGCTAGATCTTCTAGCGCCGCTATTGACTCGCCGAGTTGAGCAGGGTTAGCGTTGCTAACACCTACCGGAGCGGGGAGTCCCCGATATGTCCTTGGACCTCATCACCAGTGCCGCCGCACTCATCGCGGTGCTCGGCACCGCGGTGGTCTACGGCACCGACGTGTTCTGCGCGATCGTGCTTCGGCCTGCCCTGGCCGCGGTCGACGACGGCGCCCTCGTCGCGGTGACCGGACACGTGCACCGCTACGGCGACCGGCGGATGCCGGTGCCTGGAGTGCTCGGGATCCTCGGCGCCGCGGCCACCATGGTGCTGGCCGCAGTGGCCGCACACTGGGCACAGGCGATCGCGGCGGCCGTCGCGCTGATCCTGCTGTCGGTCTGGCTCGTGCTGTACCTCCGGGTGAGCGCACCTATCAACCGGCGACTGACGGCGGCCGCCGATGCCGGGCGGCCGCTACCGGACGGGCGAATGCTGCAGGCACGGTGGGACCGGATCATCGGCGCCCGCGCCGCGCTGCAAGGTATGGCATTGGCCGCCCTGTGCATCGCGCTGATGACATGACACCCCTCGATGTCGTTCTCCGCATTCGCTCTCAGCACCAGGAGTCTCCATCATGACCGTCACCGTCGCCTATGTGCTCGCCGGACTCATCGCCGCGGCCATCATCGTCATCGGCGCGCGGTTCCTCGTCGCGCCGCGTGCCGCCGCCGCCGGCTACGGGGTGGAACCAGATCTGGATCAGCGTCACGCCGGCGCCTATCTGAGCGTCAAGGGCGTTCGTGACATCGCCTCGGGACTGTTCGTCGCAATCCTCATCGCCGCGGGTGCCACGCACCTGCTCGGCTGGGTGCTGTTGGCCGCCACGATCATCCCGATCGCCGACACGGCCATCGTGCTCGCCAATGGCGGTCCGAAGTCGATCGCCTGGGGAGTCCACGGTGTCACCGCCGCCGTCATGGTGGCGACGTCGGCGCTGCTGCTGATCTCCTAGCCGCGCAGCGTGGCGCTGCCGAGCACCTCGTCGCCGTCGGGATCGGGGCGGTAGAGCACCATCGTCTGTCCCGGCGCGACACCGCGCAGCGGGGCACGCAGCTCGACCGTGAGCAGTCCGTCCACCAGCGCCGCGACCCCGTCGGCGACGCCGCCGTGCGCCCGCACCTGCACCGCGCACTCCACCGGGCCGTCCGGCGCCGATCCGCTGGTGAACACCGGCCGCTCGCCGGTCAGCCGCCACACGTCCAGATCGGCCCTGTCGCCGACGCGGACCGTCCCGCTGGCGGCGTCGATCTCCGTCACGTAGCGCGGCCGCCCGTCCGGGCCGGGTCCGGCGATGCCGAGGCCCTTGCGCTGTCCGACGGTGAAGCCGTGCACACCTTCGTGTTCGGCCAGCACGGCGCCACCGGAGTCGACGACCGCTCCGCGCCGTACGCCGATTCGGGCGCCCAGGAACGCCCGGGTGTCGCCGGACGGGATGAAGCAGATGTCGTGACTGTCGGGCTTGTCGGCGACGGCCAGGCCGCGGCGGGCGGCCTCCTCGCGGATCTGCCCCTTCGGGGTGTCACCGATCGGGAACAGCGCGTGGCGCAATTGACCGGCAGTGAGCACACCGAGGACGTAGGACTGATCCTTCTCGTGGTCGACGGCGCGCCGCAGCCTGCCCTCCGACAGCCGCGCATAGTGCCCGGTCGCGACGGCATCGAAGCCCAGCGCAAGGGCGCGGGCCGCCAGCGCGGAGAACTTGATCTTCTCGTTGCACCGCACGCACGGGTTCGGTGTCTCGCCGCGGGCGTAGGACGCCACGAAGTCGTCGATCACGTCCTCTTTGAAGCGGTCCGCGAAATCCCAGACGTAGAAGGGGATGTCGAGGACGTCGGCGACCCGCCGGGCATCGCCGGCATCCTCTTTCGAGCAGCATCCGCGCGATCCGGTGCGCAGCGTGCCGGGCGCGGCCGACAGCGCCAGGTGCACACCCACGACGTCGTGGCCGGCGTCGACCATCCGGGCGGCGGCGACCGAGGAGTCGACACCGCCGCTCATCGCGACCAGGACTCGCATCTACTCCAGCACCCCTGAACTGGCCAGCGCCGCCTGGCGCGCGCGTTCCACCGCCGCGGGCAGGACCGCAAGCGCGGCGTCGACATCGGCGTCGGTGCTGGTGTGTCCCAGCGAGAGCCGCAGCGATCCGCGGGCATTCACCGGGTCGACACCCATCGCGACAAGCACATGCGAGGGCTGGGCCACCCCGGCGGTGCAGGCCGAGCCGGTCGAGCACTCGATTTCCTTGGCGTCCAACAACATCAGCAGCGAGTCGCCTTCACATCCACGGAAGGTGAAGTGCGTGTTGCCGGGCAGCCGGCCGCCGTCGCGGGCGCCGTTGAGGTAGACGTCGTCGATGCCGGAGAGCACGCCGTCGATCAGCCGGTCGCGCAGCTGCTGCACGCGCATACTGGTGACGGCCATCCCCTCGATCGCGATCCGGGCCGCGGCCGCCATCGCCACCGCACCCGCGACATCCGGTGTGCCCGAACGCACGTCGCGCTCCTGGCCACCGCCGTGCAGCAGCGGGACGCAGGCGGTGTCGCGGCGCAGCAGCAGTGCGCCGACACCGGTGGGGCCGCCGAACTTGTGGGCCGCCACACTCATCGCCGACAGGCCGCTGGCGGCGAAGTCGACCGGGATCTGCCCGACGGCCTGGATCGCGTCGCTGTGCATCGGGACGTCGAATTCGGCGGCCACCGCGGCCAGTTCGGGCACCGGCAGGATGGTGCCGACCTCGTTGTTGGCCCACATCACCGAAACCAGCGCGACGTCGCCGCCGTCCTGCAGCGCCGTCCGCAGCGCGGCGGGCGTCACCGAACCGTCCGGCTCTACCGGCAACCAGGTCACCTCGGCGCCTTCGTGCTCGGCGAGCCACTCCACCGCGTCGAGCACGGCGTGGTGCTCGACCGGGGTGGTGATGATGCGGCGGCGCCGCGGATCGGCGTCGCGGCGGGCCCAGTAGATGCCCTTGACGCCGAGGTTGTCGCTCTCGGTGCCGCCAGCGGTGAAGATCACCTCGGACGGGCGGGCGCCCAGCAGGTGGGCCAGCGCCTCTCGCGCCTCCTCCATCCGCCTGCGGGCCAGCCGGCCGGTGCCGTGCAGCGACGACGCGTTACCGACTGTCGCCAGTACAGCGGTCATCGCCTCGATGGCGGCGGGATGCATCGGGGTGGTGGCGGCGTGGTCGAGATAGACCGGCTCGGACATAACCGTTCAAGGATACCGGCCACCCCTGGGCCGCTCGCTTCGCCTGGTCAGGCCGCCAGGGCGTGCGCCGACGCCGGTGTGGTGGACAGCGCCTGCCGGTCCTGGCCGCGGACCAGTGCCTCGCAGCGTGCGGCGAGGTCGCGCCGGTCGGCGCCGGGCAGCTGCAGCGATGCGACCTCGATGTGACAGACCGTCAGGCGGGCGCCGGTGACCCGGCGCAGGGACGCCACCAGCGTGTCGTCACCGACGAAGGCGGGCACCGTCGACGGCCTGCCGTCACGGTGGTGGTAGTTCAGCCGCAGCGGCTGCACCGGCCGGCCGGCGTCGACCGCGGCCTGGAACATCGCGGGGCGGAACCGGCCGTACCCCAGCCCGCACCAGGTGGTGCCCTCGGGGAACGCCACGACGGTGTGGCCGGCCCGCAACCGGTCGGCGACCGCCGACACGACAGCGGGCAGGCGGCGCAGGCTGGCCCGGTCGATCGGGATGACCTTCACCATCCGCGCCAGGCGGCCGATGGCGGGCCACTCGATCAGGTCCGCCCGCGCGACGAACGACCCCGGCAGCACGGCGCCGATCGCGAAGATGTCCAGCCACGACACGTGCCCGCTCACCACGAGCACGCCCCGCAGATTGCGGATCGGGCCGCCGGACACGGTGATGCGCACGCCGAGGCAGCGCAGCATCAGCCTGCAGTAGGCGCGCTGGACGTGCGCGCGTCCGGGCAGCGGCACCGCGAGCAGCGGCAGCGCCGGCGCCAGCAGCAGGGCCATGGTCAGCCGGAGCACCGTGCGCAGCCGCACCAGGACCGGCCGGCTCGGCCGGCCGACGCCGGCGCTGACACAGCTGGAGTCGCAGGAGGCCCGGGGCAGCCAGGGGTGGTCGGCAACTACGGGAGCCGGCACTGCGGCGGATCCCGAACCGGGCGCCAGGCCGGTCATCGGGTCACCCCTTCGGCCATCGTCGACGCCGCCGAGACCGACCGGAGGCGTTTCAGGTAGCGGGTGTCGGCCTGACGCTTGTCCAGCAGCGCGGGGAAGTCGCCGACGCCGAAGTCCGGATCGTGGGCGGGATCGCCGCAGATCCGGGCGCCGAGACGCAGGTAGCCGCGCATCAGTCCGGGAACGGCGACGCGGGCCGGCGGTTCGATGTCGTCGAGTCCACGCCCGTCGAGCACCACCGGGCGGTACGGGTGCACGGTGAACTGCTCGGGGGCGGCGTGCCTGCGCCGGACGAAGTCGCGGACCCCGCGGATCTGGCTGCCCGGCGCATCGTCGGCGCCGTCCGTATGCGTGGGCACGGAGACGCAGCCTGTGACGTAGTCGTAGCCGCAGCGGTCCAGGTAGGCCAGGATGCCCGCCCACATCAGCAGCACCACTCCGCCGTTGCGGTGGTCCTCGCGCACCACCGCACGCCCCATCTCCACCAGTGACGGCCGCAGCGAGTCGAGCGCGGTGACGTCGAATTCCGTTGCGGTGTAGAGGCCGCCGGCGGCGATGGCGCCCGGAGGTGGCAGCATCCGGTAGCAGCCGACCAGCTCACCGGACCCCTCCTCGCGGACCAGCAGGTGATCGCAGTACTCGTCGAAGCGGTCGGCGTCGCGGCCGTCGGTCGCGCCGGCCAGGGCGAAACCCGGCTCGGAGGTGAACACGTCGTGGCGCAGCCGCTGGGCGGCCTCGATCAGGTCGGAGTCGGTGGACAGCAGCAGCGAGTACCGAGGGGTGTGCGCAGAGGTGGTCTGTTCAGCGGCGATGAGTACAGCAGCAGTGCTCATGGTCAGCACGCTCGCCTAGCCGGGTCTCGGGACGGCGTCGTGTGCATGACGTGTCCATGAGCGCTGGATGACGAAATGTGGTCGTCGGCGCTCTCAGGAGTCGAGGATCACCACGTTCTCGCCCACCGGGTTCCGTGGCATGACGAGGTGATTGGCGGGGAACGCCGGATCGGCATATCCGATTGACAGGCCGCACAGCACCGTCAGGTCGTCGGGGATGTCCAGTTGTTCGCGGAGCACGTCGGGATACAGCGCGATCGACACCTGCACACAACTGCCGAGACCGCGCTCGGTGAGCGCCAGCAGCAGCGTCTGCAGGAACATCCCCACCCCGAGCGCGTCCACCGGGCCGAAGTCGCGGTGCATGCACACCACCCCGGCCACCGGTGCGCCGAAGAATTCCCAGTTGCGCCGCTGGGCTTTCCACCGGCCTTCCCGGTCGTCCCGCTCGATGCCCATCGCGCCGTACACCAGGGCGCCACTCTGCATCCGCCGATACGCGAACTTCGGCGGCAGGCCGGCTGCCGCCAGCGCGGGCGGCGTCGCGTCGACGGCAGCCAGCAGAGCCTCGGCCAGCCGCGCCCGGCGCTCCCCGGTGGCGAGGTACAGCTGCCACGGCTGGGTGTTCGAGTTGGACGGCGCGCGCATCGCCAGCTCGAGCGCTTCGTCGAGCAGTTCGCGCGGAACGGCTCTGTCCGGCAGGAACATCCGGTTGGAGCGACGCGCCCGCACCACCTCGTCGAGGTCGGTCATCACATCTCCCTTCAGGCCGCAGCGCCCCCGCCGTCGGCGTGCAGCGTCGATCCCGTGATGAAGCTCGCTCTCGGCGAAGCGAGGAACAGCACCGCCTCGGCGATCTCCGCCGGGCGGGCGGTCCGTCCCAGCGGCAGCGTCCGGCCGAGTTCGTCGTTGGTGTCGCCCCATTCGGCGTAGACACCCTCGGTGGCGGTCGGGCCCGGTGCGACGCTGTTCACCCGGACGCCCATGGGCCCGAACTCGGCGGCCCAGGTGCGGGTCAGTGACTCCTGCGCAGCTTTCGAGGCGCTGTAGGTGGACGCTCCCGGCACGCCCTTGAACGCCACCATGGAGGTGACGTTGACGATGCTGCCGCCGCCGCGGGCGATCATGCCCGGCACCAGCGCGGCGACCAGGAAGTACGCGCCACGCACATTGGTGTCGAACGTCGTCTCGAACGAGGCCACGTCCTGGTCGACGGTCAGCGCGCCGGGGAAACTGGCCGCGTTGTTGATCAGGATGTCCACGTCGCCGCAACGGCGGACCAGCGATTCGACCGACGCGAGGTCGGCGACGTCGGCCTCGATGAACCGCACGCCGAGTGTGGCAGCCGCCTGCTCGCCGCGGACGGCGTTGCGACCGGTGACGGTCACCGCCGCACCCTCACGGGCGAGCAGTCTGGCGACTTCCAGGCCGATGCCCGCGGTGCCGCCGGTGACCAGCGCGGACTGACCGGTGAGTTCCATGTCAGCGACCCGCCTGGCAGTCGCCGAACCGGATGCCGGCCAGGATGCCGTCGTCGCCGGTGACCAGGCTGGTGCGCTGCACCGGCGTGCCGAAGTAGGTGGCGTGTGGATCGACCACGACGCGCTGCCCGCCGCCCTGCCGCTGCACCACCGCACGGGCCAGGTCGGCGAACGACATCTTCTCCGGGCCGCCGATGTTCACGACGCCGCCCCGCGGAGGTGCCTGCGCCACGCGGGCCACCTGCTCGGCGACGTCGGAGACGGCGATCGGCTGGATCAACGCATCGGGGGCGTGCACCTCGTCGCCGACGATCAGCGATCCGGTGATCATCTCCGCGAATTCGTGGAACTGCGTGGCCCGCACGATCGTGTATGGCAGCCCGGAGTCGATGATCGCGCGCTCCTGCACCACCTTCGCGCGCATGTAGCCGCTTTCGGGCAGCCCGTCGGCGCCGACGATGGACAGCGCGACGTAGTGCCCGACGCCGGCGTCTGCGGCCGCCGCGGTCAGGTTCGCCGTCGACCTCGTGAAGAAGTCCAGCACCGGATCGTCGTCGAACGAGGGCGAATTCGTGACGTCGACCAGGACGTCGGCGCCGGACAGCGCGTCGGCGAGGCCCGCACCGGTGAGCACGTCGGCGCCCGTCGAGCGGGACGCCGCGACCACCTCATGGCGCGCGTTCTCGAGCAGTTCGACCACCCTCACGCCCACCTGTCCCGTGGCGCCCATGACCGTGACCCGCATGCTGTTCGTCATTTCAGAACCCTCCTCGGTTGACCTGCCCTCAGCATCGGCGCCCCGTGGCCGTGGTCGCCCCCTGGAGAATCCGTGGTCTTGCCCGCCCCCCTGACAAGAAGGAACCCCGGCGCCGCAGGGCGCCGGGGTTCCGGTTGAGCGTGTGCGTCGACCGAGGGGTCAGCCCTTGCGGGCCTTCACCTTCTCGGTCAGCTGCGGGGTGACCTTGAACAGGTCGCCGACGATGCCGAGGTCGGCGATCTCGAAGATCGGCGCCTCCTCGTCCTTGTTCACCGCGATGATCGTCTTCGACGTCTGCATGCCGGCGCGGTGCTGGATCGCCCCGGAGATGCCGAGCGCGATGTACAGCTGCGGCGACACCGTCTTACCGGTCTGGCCGACCTGGAACTGGCCCGGGTAGTAGCCGGAGTCGACCGCGGCACGCGACGCACCGACGGCGCCGCCGAGCGCGTCGGCCAGCTCCTCCACCACGTTGAAGTTCTCGGCGCTGCCGACACCGCGGCCACCGGACACCACGACCGTGGCCTCGGCGAGCTCGGGACGGTCACCGGCCACCGCGGGCTCACGCGCGGTGATCCTGGTGGCGTTCTCCGCCTGCTCCGGCACCTCGACGTTGACGACCTCGCCGGCGCCGTCGGACGGCTCGGCGTCGAGTGAACCGGCGCGCAGCGTGATCACCGGCAGCTCGCCGGTGGACTCCGCCTCGACGGTGAAGGCGCCACCGAAGATCGAGTGAATGGCCACGCCACCCTCCTTGACCTCGACGACGTCGGTCAGCACACCGGACCCGATGCGGGCGGCGAGCCGGCCCGCGATCTCCTTGCCGTCGGCGTTCGACGACAGCAGCACGGCGGCCGGCGACGCCGACTCCACCAGCGATGCCAGCACGTCGACCTGCGGGGTGATCAGGTAGTTCTCCGCGTCGTCGGACTCGGCGACGTAGATCTTCGCGGCGCCTGCGGCCTTGAGGCCGTCGACGAGCGGCTCGGCGGTGCCGGGCTTGCCCACCACGACGGCGGAGGGCTCACCGAGCACGCGGGCGGCGGTGATCAGTTCGGAGGTGACCTTCTTCAGGGCACCTTCGGCGTGTTCGACGAACACGAGTACTTCAGCCATGGGTTTGTCTTTCGCCTCTTCTAGGAATGTCTGGTCGGGTCGCGGCTAGATGATCTTCTGGGCCACGAGGTACTCGGCGACCTTCGCGCCGCCCTCGCCCTCGTCGGTGACCTTCTCGCCTGCCGTCTTCGGCGGCTTGGGGGTCGACGACAGCACCTTGGAACCGGCATTGGCGACGCCGACCTCATCGGCCTCGACACCGATCTCGGCCAGCGTGAGTTTGACCACTTCCTTCTTCTTCGCGGCCATGATGCCCTTGAAGGACGGGAAGCGCGGCTCGTTGATCTTCTCGTTCACGCTCACCACGGCGGGCAGCGAGGCCTCGAGGGTGAACACGCCGTCGTCGGTCTCCCGCTCGCCGGTGACCTTGCCGTTCTCGACGCTCAGCTTCCGCACGTGCGTCAGCTGCGGCAGGCCCAGGTACTCGGCGATGATCGCCGGCACGGCGCCGCCGGTGCCGTCGGTGGCCTCGTTGCCGGCGATGACCAGCTCGGCGCCCTCGATGGTCCCCAGCGCGCGGGCCAGCGCCCACCCGGTCTGGACCATGTCGGAGCCGTGCAGCTGCTCGTCGACGAGGTGGACCGCCTTGTCGGCGCCCATCGACAGCGCCTTGCGGATGGCCTCGGTCGCGCGCTCCGGACCGGCGGTCAGCACGGTGACGGTGCTGTCGTCGCCCTGGCGCTCCTTGATCAGCAGCGCTTCTTCGACCGCGCGCTCGTTGATCTCGTCGAGCACGGCGTCGGCGGCTTCCCGGTCGAGCGTGTAGTCCCCGTCGGACAGCTTCCGCTCGGACCACGTGTCAGGGACCTGTTTGATCAGGACCACGATGTTCGTCATGACTCTGGTTCGTCCTCCTCGGTGAGGCCGATGGGCCGGCCTGCATTACCACGTTTCAAGCAACTGCCACCATGTTACCCGTCGGTAACTTGTGGTGGCCGTACTGACACCATAGCTGGTCGAAGTTTGCGCGCTGACCTCCCCTAAGCAGGGGCGGCGTGGAGGAACTGTTCGCGAATCGGCCATCGGCGCTTCGCCTGGGTTAGCCTGCCTTCCGATGAGCGCATTCCTGACGGGGGCGGTCGGGGACGGCCCTGGCCGGACACCCCCTGCCCTGCCGCTGACCGGCGAGCGGACCATCCCCGGCCTGGCCGAGGAGAACTACTGGTTCCGCAGGCACGAGGTCGTCTACCGGCGGCTGGCGGCCCGCTGCGCCGATCGCGACGTGCTCGAGGCCGGGTGCGGCGAGGGCTACGGCGCCGACCTGATCGCCGACGTGGCGCGCCGGGTGATCGGCCTGGACTACGACGAGGCGACCGTCGCCCACGTGCGCGCCCGCTACCCGCGCATCGAGATGCACCACGGCAACCTGGCCGCGCTCCCGCTGCCCGACGCCTCCGTCGACGTCGTGGTGAATTTCCAGGTGATCGAACACCTCTGGGACCAGCCGCAGTTCGTCGCCGAATGCCTGCGGGTGCTGCGGCCCTCCGGCGTCCTGCTGATGTCGACACCGAACAGGATCACGTTCACCCCCGGTAGCGACACCCCGGTCAACCCGTTCCACACCCGCGAACTCAATGCCGACGAGCTGACCGAACTGCTGACCGGTGCCGGCTTCGCCCTGGAGGGGATCCACGGCGTATTCCACGGCCCCCGCCTGACCGCACTCGACGCCCGGCACGGCGGCTCGATCATCGACGCCCAGATCGCCCGCGCGATGGCCGACGCCCCGTGGCCGGCGGACCTGCTGGCCGACGTCGCCGCGGTCACCGTCGACGACTTCGACCTGACGCCCGCGGCCGAGCGCCCGATCGACGACAGCCTCGATCTGGTGGCGATCGCGGTGCGGCCGTGACGGATCCGAACCCCGGGTCGCTACGCTCCTGCCCGCCGAGCCCGGCGGCGCCGGTACCCGGGCTCTTCACCCTGGTGCTGCACACGCACCTGCCGTGGCTGGCCCATCACGGCCGCTGGCCGGTCGGCGAGGAGTGGCTCTACCAGTCGTGGTCGGCGGCGTATCTCCCCCTGATGCGCGTGCTGCGCACGCTGGCCGCCGAAGGCCGCGGGCACCTGCTCACCCTCGGGATGACGCCGGTGGTGACCGCGCAGCTCGACGACCCGTACTGCCTGACCGGCATGCACCACTGGTTGGCCAATTGGGAGCTGCGGGCACTCGAGGCCGCGACACTGCGCACGTCGACCGCCACCGGCGCGGCCTCCGCCCCGGAGGCGTTGCGCGCGTTCGGTGCGCACGAACACCGGGTGGCGAACGAGGCGCTCGAGGACTTCACCACGCTGTGGCGCCACGGCGGCAGCCCGCTGTTGCGTGAGCTGATCGACGCCGGCGCCATCGAACTGCTGGGCGGGCCGCTCTCGCACCCGTTCCAGCCACTGCTCAACCCGCGGCTGCGGGAGTTCGCGCTGCGCGAGGGTTTGGCCGACGCAGGCCAGCGGTTCGCCCATGTGCCCACCGGCATCTGGGCGCCGGAGTGTGCCTACGCGCCCGGCATGGAGACCGAGTACGCCGCCGCGGGCGTCGGGCACTTCATGGTCGACGGGCCGTCGCTGCACGGGGACACCGCGCTGGGCCGCCCGGTGGGCGCGTCGGATGTCGTCGCGTTCGGCCGTGACCTGCAGGTCAGCTACCGGGTGTGGTCACCGAAGTCCGGCTATCCGGGCCACGGCGCCTACCGCGACTTCCACACCCACGACCACGTCACCGGCCTCAAACCGGCCCGGGTCACCGGGCGCAACGTGGCGTCCGAGGACAAGGCGCCGTACGACCCGCAGCGCGCGAGCGCGGCCGTCGACGGACACGTCGCCGACTTCGTCGAGACCGTGCGGCAGCGGCTGATCGCCGAGAGCGAGCGGATCGGCAGGCCCGCGCACGTCGTGGCCGCCTTCGACACCGAGCTGTTCGGGCACTGGTGGTACGAGGGCCCGGAGTGGCTGGCGCGGGTGCTGCGGGCACTCCCCGAAGCCGGCGTCCGGGTCGGCACCCTCTCCGACGCCGTCGCCGGCGGATTCGTCGGCGCACCGGTCGAACTGCCGCCCAGCTCATGGGGATCGGGCAAGGACTGGCAGGTCTGGGCGGGCGAGCAGGTCGCCGACCTGGTGCAGCTCAACAGCGAGGTCACCGAGACGGCACTCAGCACCGTCGACAAGGCGCTCGCCCAGACCTCGGCCGTCGGATCGTCGTCGGCGCGCGACCACGTCGCCGACCAGATCCTGCGCGAGACACTGCTGACCGTGTCGAGCGACTGGCCGTTCATGGTCAGCAAGGACTCGGCCGCCGACTACGCGCGCTACCGCGCCCACCTGCACGCCCACGCCACCCGTGAGATCGCCGGGGCGCTGGCCTCTGGCCGCCGCGACACCGCGCAGCGGCTCGCCGACGGCTGGAACCGCGCCGACGGACTGTTCGGCGCGCTCGACGCCCGGCGGCTCCCGCGATGAGCCGGCCCCGGTCACGCCCATGAAGGTGTTGATGGTGTCGTGGGAGTACCCGCCGGTGGTCATCGGCGGCCTCGGCCGCCACGTCCACCACCTCGCGACTGCACTGGCAGAGTCCGGTCACGAGGTCGTCGTGCTCAGCCGCCGTCCCACCGGCACCGATCCCAGCACCCACCCGTCGACCGACGGGTACAGCGAGGGCGTGCGCGTCGTCGCCGCGGCGCAGGATCCGCACGACTTCGACTTCGGCACCGACATGATGGCCTGGGTCCTCGCGATGGGGCACTCCATGGTCCGGTCGGGCCTCACGCTGCGCCACACCGCCGACGGCACACCCTGGCGGCCCGACGTCGTGCACGCACACGACTGGCTGGTGGCGCATCCGGCCATCGCGCTCGCCGAGTTCTTCGACGTGCCACTCGTCTCCACCATTCACGCCACCGAGGCGGGCAGGCACTCGGGCTGGGTGTCCGGCAAGATCAGTCGCCAGGTGCACGCGGTCGAATCCTGGCTGGTGCACGAATCCGATTCGCTCATCACGTGTTCGGCCTCCATGAGCGACGAGATCACCGAACTGTTCGGCCCCGGCCTCGCCGAGGTCCGGGTGATCCGCAACGGCATCGATGCCGGCCTCTGGCCGTTCGCCACCCGGCGTGCCCGGCAGGGCGCGCCACACCTGCTGTTCGTCGGCCGACTGGAGTACGAGAAGGGCATCCACGACGCCATCGCCGCGCTTCCACGGATCCGGCGCGCGCACCCTGGCACCACACTGACGATCGCCGGCGACGGCACCCAGGAGCAGTGGCTCGTCGAGCAGGCACGAAAGCACAAGGTGCGCAAGGCGACACGATTCGTCGGGCGGCTCGGACATGATGACCTGGTCGCGATGCTGCACACCGCCGACGCGGCCGTGCTGCCGAGCCACTACGAGCCGTTCGGCATCGTCGCGCTCGAGGCCGCCGCCACCGGCACCCCCCTGGTGACCACGAATGTGGGCGGACTCGGCGAGGCCGTCATCGACGGGGAGACCGGGATGTCATGCGCTCCGCGCGATGTCGCGGGGCTCGCGGCCGCCGTCGTCGCGGTGCTCGACGATCCGCAAGCGGCGCAGCGCCATGCCATCGCCGCCCGCGACCGGCTCACCTCCGACTTCGACTGGCACACCGTCGCGGCCGACACCGCACAGGTCTATCTGGCGGCCAAACGCGGTGAGCGTGAACCACATCCGCGTCGGCCCACGGTCGAACACGCCCTGCCCGGCCGGTAGCCGGTACATCAGCCGCCCGACGTCCCCGTCCAGTACTCGGCGATGCGCCCGTCGGCGATGCGCAGGATGTCATTGCCGGAGAATCGCGCCTCTCCCGAACTGTGCCGACCGTGCCCGATCCACCGTCCGGCCATCAGCTCCCCGTCGGTGAACGGGCCGAGCACGATCTGGAAGGTGAGCTCCTCGAAAGCGGAGCGGGTCTCGTCGATGATCGCCGCCAGTTCCGCCGTGCCGCGAATGTCCCGGCCGGGCCAGTGGCCGATGAAGTCGTCGGCGACCAGGTCGGTGGGTACCGGCCCGCCGGACCACACCTCGAGCACCCACCTCTCGAACAGCGTTGCCGCTCCGTCGGACTCGCTCATATCCAGTCCTTTCTCGGGTTCAGACGAGGAAGCAGAAGACACCGACGGCGATGCAGATGACGAGCATGCCCGTCGCGTTGAGGAACAGATTCCGGCCGTAATCGCGGGCGCGGACATGGACGGCGACAGCACACAGGAAGTAGGCCACGAGCGCCGCGCAGGTCAACGCCGCCAGGTGAGGGATCCAGAGCCCGGC
The DNA here is from genome assembly GCF_027529605.1 of Mycobacterium hippophais. Classification (NCBI taxonomy): domain Bacteria; kingdom Bacillati; phylum Actinomycetota; class Actinomycetes; order Mycobacteriales; family Mycobacteriaceae; genus Mycobacterium; species Mycobacterium hippophais. The sequence goes on from NZ_JAPZPY010000007.1 coordinate 109,369, forward strand.
CACCAGCCCGGCCGCGGCGGCCAGTTTGAGCGGCGGCATCAGCCACCAGAGACGTTGCGGCCAGTCCACCCCCCGGAAGCAGTCTGCGATGAATGCGGCCGGCTTGATGCACAGAGCCGCGTCCACGAGCTGAATGACCGCCAGCACCACGACGGGCCACTGCGGGTCGGGCAACGACGTCACGAATCAAACCATACCGTACCGTATGATTTGGCTCAAGCGTGCGGCCCGGGGACGAGCGGCAGCAGCGTCTCGTAGACGCGCCCCAGTTCCTCGGGCTCGACGGGCGGAACCGACACCGCAGCGCCGAGGGCGACGAGATACGGCAGCAGTGCGGCCACCCGCGCATCGGCGTCGGTCGCGACATGGGGGCGCCAGATCCGCTGGAGAGCCGTCAGCCTGGCCCTGTCGATGCGACCCTGGACCCGGTTGACCTCGTCGTCCCAGGTCGCCCACGCACGGACCGCCACTTCGAGCTGGGGACGGTAAAGGCCCTCTCCGCCAGCGGAAACGAGACCGGTGAGCCGGGTCAGCACGGCGCGGGCATCACCGGGCGCCCGGGCGGCGTCGATCTCACGCTCCATGGCATCGACGGCCATCGCCTCGAAATGCGCGAGCAGTTCCCGCTTGTAGCCGTCGGCACCGCTGAAGTGGTGGTGGAACGAGCCCTTGGACAACTTCAGCCTGGCCGCGATGCGGTCGATCCGCAATCCGCTCGCGCCGTCGGCGGCCAATACCCGGAGGCCGGCATCCAGCCACTTCTCCCGTGTGTTGTTCCTGTTCACGAGCGCCTCGACATGAGGGCACATCATACTGGACCGTATGGTTTGGTGAGACGAGCGACGCGTCGAGTTCCTCAGTTCGGAAGAGGGGTCAGCGGGCGGCCTTCTTGCGTTCGATGTCGGCCAGCGCCGCGGCGAGTTCGGCGCGCTGGGCGGCCGAGGTCTCCCAGGCCAGCTTGCGGTTCTTGACCACCTTCGCCGGAGCGCCGACGGCGATCGAGAAGTCGGGGACGTCGCCCCTGACCACCGCGTGCGAGCCCAGCACACAGCCGCGCCCGACCGTGGTGTTGCGCAGCACGGTGACCTTGACGCCGACCCAGGTGTCGGGCCCGATGCGCACCGGGCCCTTGACGATGCCCTGGTCCTTGATCGGCAGGTCGATGTTTTCCATCCGGTGGTCGAAGTCGCAGATGTAGCACCAGTCGGCCATCAGCACCGAATCGCCCAGCTCGATGTCGAGGTAGGTGTTGATCACGTTGTCGCGGCCCAGCACCACCTTGTCGCCGATACGCAGCGACCCTTCGTGGCAGCGGATCGTGTTCTTGTCGCCGATGTGCACCCAGCGGCCGATCTCCATCGTCGACAGCTCCGGGGTCGCCTCGATCTCCACGCCCTTGCCCAGGAACACCATGCCGCGGGTGATGATGTGCGGGTTGCGCAGCTTGAACTTCAGCAGCCGCCAGTAGCGGACCAGGTACCACGGCGTGTACGCCTTGTTGGCCAACACCCACTTCAGCGAGGCCACGGTGAGGAAATTCGCCTGACGCGGATCGCCCAGCCGCGAGCCGCGCCAGCGCTTGTGCAACGGCGCACCCCACATCGTCGTCATGGCCGCAAAGCCTACGCGAGCACCAGGTCTGGTTTCCCGGGTCGCCGCGTCACGCTTGCCGGGTGGCCGGGGCGCCGCCCCACCGGGTTACCCTCACGTGGGCCGCGCATCACGCCCGGACGAGAGGACTGACGGAGCACTGTGTACCGGCGACTGACCGTGCTGGTGATGACGGCGCTGCTCGCGGGCGTGCTCGCCGGTTGCGGGGACACCGACGGCTGGGTCGAGTCGAAGGCCGCCTCGGGGTGGTCCGCCCAGTACGGCGACGCCGCGAACAGTAGCTACACCGCCGACGCCGGGCCTGGAGCCCTCACGCTGGAGTGGACCCGGTCGGTCAAGGGCGACCTCGGCGCCGCCGTCGCGCTGGGTTCCGGCAACTATCTGGCCGCCAATGCGCAGACCCCGGCGGGTTGCTCACTGATGGTGTGGGAGTTCGACAACCTCGCGCGACAGCGCTGGTGCACGCGGCTGGTGCAGGGCGGCGGCGGCGCCAGTCCCCTCTTCGACGGATTCGACAACCTCTACGTCGGCCAGCCCGGCGCCATCGTGTCCTTCCCGCCGACGCAGTGGATCCGCTGGCGCCAGCCGGTCATCGGCATGCCCACCACCCCGCGCCTGCTCACCGACGGGCTGTTGCTGGTGGTGACGCACCTCGGCCAGGTGCTGACGTTCGACGGGCACCGCGGAACGGTGGAGGGCGCGCCGCTCGACCTGGTCGCGGGTGTCGATCCCACCGACTCCGTGCGCGGCCTCGCCGACTGCCGGACCGCCCGGCGCGGCTGCCCGGTGGCGGCGGCGCCGGCGTTCTCGGCGCAGACCGGCACCGTGGCGCTGACGCTGTGGGAGCCCGGCGCCGACGCGCCCGTGCTCGTCGGACTGCGCTACCGCGCCGGTCAGCGTCCACTGCTGACCCACGAGTGGACCAGTGAGGCGGTGGGCCGCGGGCCGCTGGCCAGCCCGGTGCTGTCCGCCGACGGCGCCACCGTCTACGTCAACGGCCGCGACTCGCGGCTGTGGGCGCTGAACAGCGCCGACGGCACGCCGAAGTGGTCGGTGCCGCTGGAGTACGTCGCGCAGACCCCGCCGTCGGTGTCGCCGGACGGGTTGATCCTCACCGGCGGCGGACCCCGCTCTCGCCTGCTCGCCGTCCGCGACGAGGGTGATCGCGGCGAAGTCGCCTGGACCCGCGACGACGTCGCGCCGCTGACCACGGCCAGCCGCGCCGGTGCGCTCGCCTACACGGTGGTCCCCGACGGTGAGCGCGGGCAGGCGCTGCTGGTCCTCGACGCAGGCGACGGCCGCACGGTGAACAGCTATCCGCTGCCGGAGGCCACCGGATGGCCGGTCGGGGTGTCGATCGCGCACGACGGCCGCATCGTCACCGCCACCAGCGACGGTCAGGTGTACGGGTTCGCGCCGGCCTAGCCGATTTACCGCCGGGTGACCGATTCGTAACAGGCCGCCGCCCTCCGGGTGCGATCATGCTCGAGCGTCACATCCGAAGCACCTCGACAACCGCGATGCGAAGGGCGATCTCTTGTCCGAATTCCTCGATCTCGTCAACAGTTACGTCTGGAGCAATGCGCTGGTCTACCTGTGCCTGGCGGCAGGGGTGTACTTCTCCATCCGGTCCAAGTTCGTTCAGGTGCGCCAGGTGCCGGAGATGCTCCGGCTCTTGGTGCGGGGCGAGAAGTCACCATCGGGCGTGTCCTCGTTCCAGGCACTGACCATGTCGCTGGCCGGCCGCGTCGGCACCGGCAACATCGCGGGTGTGGCGACGGCGATCGCTTTCGGCGGGCCCGGCGCGCTGTTCTGGATGTGGACGGTCGCCTTCCTCGGCGCCTCGACGTCCTTCGTCGAATGCACCCTCGGTCAGATCTACAAGACCCGCGACCAGCTGACCGGTGAATACCGCGGCGGCCCGGCCTACTACCTCAGCCGTGCCATGGCGCACACCCGTGCGGCGGGCGCGTTCAAGGTGTACGGATACATCTTCGCGGCGGTCACCGTGCTCGCCTGCGGCCTGCTGCTGCCGAGTGTGCAGTCGAACTCCATGGCGACCGCGATGAGCTCGGCATGGGGCTTCTCGAAGTGGTGGGTCGCGGTCGGCACGGTGATCGTGCTGGCGTTCGTCATCATCGGCGGTGTCAAGCGGATCGCGGCGTTCGCGTCGGTCGTGGTGCCGTTCATGGCGGTGGTGTACATCGTGCTGGCGATGATCATCGTGTTGCTCAACGCCGATCAGGTGCCCGAGATCATCAGCCTGATCTTCTCCTCGGCGCTGGGCTTCGACTCCGCGTTCGGCGCCATCATCGGCGCCGCGGTGATGTGGGGCGTCAAGCGCGGAATCTATTCCAACGAAGCCGGCCAGGGCACCGGGCCGCACGCCGCGGCGGCCGCCGAGGTCTCGCATCCGGCCAAGCAGGGGCTCGTGCAGGCCTTCGCGGTGTACGTCGACACGCTGTTCGTCTGCTCGGCCACCGGCTTCCTGATCCTGTCCACCGGCGCCTACCGGGTGTTCGAAGGCGAGAGCGAGTCCGGTGCGGTCATCGCCGAAGGCGGTGCACTGCCCGCGGACACCGAGGTTGGACCGGGGTTCGCACAGGTCGGATTCGACACTCTGTGGAGTGGGGCAGGCGCGTCGTTCGTCGCCATCTCCCTGGCGTTCTTCTGCTTCACCACCCTGGTCGCCTACTACTACATGGCCGAGACCAACCTGCGGTTCATGCTGGGCAGGCACGCGAAGGTGCAGATCCCGGGGGTCGGCGGCACGCTCGGAACGGGTCTGACGATGCTGCTGCAGGCACTGATTCTGGTGTCGGTGGTGATCGGCGCGGTGTCCACGGCGACCGAGGCGTGGGTGCTCGGTGACATCGGCGTCGGCCTGATGGCCTGGCTCAACATCGTCGGCATCATCATCTTGCAGAAGCCGGCCTACCTCGCCCTCTGGGACTACGAGAAACAGAAGAAGCAAGGCTTGGACCCGGTGTTCGATCCGATGGCGCTCAACATCACGGGCGCGACGTTCTGGGAGACCTACGAGCGCAGACCGCAGACGACGGCCGCGGGTCAGACCAGCGGCGACTAGACCGCCAGCATCGGAGCGATGGCGGCCCGCGGGACGGACACCTGGTTCGCCCCCGCGGCGCCGGCCATCAGCTCGCCCTGCGCGAAGAAGAACACCACCGCGTCGTCGGAGATCGCGAAATTCTGGTAGTTGTCGGCGTTCATTCCGTCCTCAGGGGCGATCGCCACGTCGGGGCCGAGCTGGCGCTGCACCTCGCGCTGGACGATCGGGTAGATCGTGTCCAGCGGCAGGGTGCCGGGCTTGAACAGGTTGTCGAACGTGACCGGACGCTGACCGTCGAGGTTGTAGTTGAACGCCTTGAACCAGGTGCTCGGGTGAGCGCCGCCGACGTTCTGGTAGACCTCGAAGACCAGGCTCTGCGTCCCCTTCGGCGCCATTCCCGAGTGGTAGGTGGTGCCCTTGGCGTCCAGCACGTAGGGCAGGTCGCGGTTGCCGGGCGTCTGCGACACGTTGACGAATCCGTCCCGGGTCTGGGTGAGGTAGGCCGCGACCGCCTGCTCGTCGGGATATCCGGCAGGGAAGCTGTAGTCCAGCGTGTATGTCGAGGTGGCGGCGTGCACGCGACATGTCTGCTCGCCGTCGAGCGCGCCGCCCAGATCGGCGCACGCCGACTGCGCGCCCGCGACGGCCATGCCCGGCCAGCCGACCAGGACACCGGCCGCCAGTACGGCGGCCATCTTGGCAATACCCATCGTCAGTCGTCCTCGCAGATGATGTCGGACACCGGTTCGAGTCACCGGCGCGTCCCTGTCAGCGTACGTGTCCGCTCAGCGGTCCGGCCGGCAGATGAACGCCGTTGCCCGGCTTGCGGTCCCGGACCCGAGCCGGGTCAGCACCACCGCGGCGTGCGCCGAACCGCGCAGCCGCAGCCGCCGCCGCAGCGCATCGGGGTCCACATCGAGGCCGCGGACCAGGATCTCGACCGCCCCGGCATCGTGGGCCGCCAGCGCATCGCGCAGCCGCCGCTCGCTGAAACCGACCTCGTCGAGCACCTCGAATCCGCGCACACCATCGGGCACCGAGTCACCCGACAGGTAGGCGATGTCCGGGTCGAGTTGCCACAGGCCGTGGCGGGCGGCCCAGTGCCGCACCAGCCCGGCGCGCACCACCGCGCCGTCGGGGTCGACGATCCACCGGCCTGCGGGTCCGACCGGGCAGTCGGCGGGTTCGGTGTCGGTGATCTCCTCGGCGCGGTCGAGCACGGTCGCGCGCCGGGTGACACCGCCGGCGGTCAGCCCCGCCGACCACAGGCACGCCTCCCGCACGCTTCCCGCCAACGACGTCACCTCGACCTCGCCGGCGAATCCGAGGTCCGTGAGCCGGCCGAAATCGATTCCGGGAGCGCACTTCACGACGATCTCGCGGCCGCGGTACACGTCGAACAGCGCATCGAGGGCCGGGGTGTAGTCGCGTGGGTCGAACCGACGTCGCCCTGCACTGCGGCGGGCGGGATCGAGCAGCACGACGGTGTCCCGGCTGACCGGCCGGAGCGCGTCGGCCCGGCACACCAGGACCTCGGCGCCGCTCTGCGCGAGGTTGTGCCGCGCCATCGACAATCTCACAGGATCGATGTCGCTGCCCATCACCACCGAAGCCGAATCACGAAGAGCGGCAAGCTCACTGCCGATCGAGCAGGTGGCGTCGTGCACACGTGCGCCGCGAAGGCGACGCGCCCGGTGGGCGGCCACCGGAGCGGCCGTCGCCTGCTGCAGCGCCTCGTCGGTGAACAGCCAGCCCGACGGGTCGCCGACCTTGGCGACGGCGCGCCTGCGCAGCCGCACGGTCTCCACCAGGACGGTCGCACGCGTACCGAATCGGGTTCTCACAGAGGCGATGTCGCGCACCAGCGTGCTGTCGACCAGCTCCAGGTCCGCGACCTCCCGCAGCGCGCTCGCGCCGGCCTCGCCCTGCAGGTACTCGACGTCGTCGAGCGTGAACGCTACGACGGCTTGACCCCGGTGACCATCACGTTGTAGAACCAGCCCTTCGGCACGACGCGGCGCCAGACGTTGGCGTCCACCCAGCTCAGCGTGGTCCAGCCGTTGAACGCGAACTTCGCCCAGCCCCATCCGAGCTTGCCCGGCGGCACCGTCGACTCGAAGGTGCGCACCGGCCAGCCCAGCATCGCCGCGGTGAACTCCTCGCTGGCCGTCTGCACCGAGACCGCACCGGCGTTGGTCGCCATCTTCTCGAGGTCGGCCGGGTCGAAGGTGTGCAGGTCGACGATCCACTCCAGCGCGGCCGCCCGCGAGTTCTCGTCGAGTTCCTCCTGCGGCCGGCGCCAGCTGCTCAGTCCGGGCAGCTTCATCGCCGCCACGGTGGTCTTCCAGGTCAGGTCGGCCAGCGTGCGGGCGTAGGTGTTGCCGACAGTCGTCGGCTCGCCGGCGAAGACGAACCGGCCGCCGGGCTTGAGTACCCGCACGACCTCGCGCAGCGACAGTTCCACGTCGGGGATGTGGTGCAGCACCGCGTGGCCGACCACCAGGTCGAAGGTGTCGTCCTCGTACGGGATGCCCTCGGCGTCGGCCACCCGGCCGTCGACGTCCAGTCCGAGCGACTGGCCGTTACGGGTGGCGACCTTCACCATGCCGGGCGACAGGTCGGTCACCGATCCGCGCCGTGCCACGCCCGACTGGATGAGGTTGAGCAGGAAGAACCCGGTGCCGCAGCCCAGCTCCAGCGCCCGGTCGTAGGGCAGTTCACGCTGTTCCTCGGCGGGCACGATGGCGTCGAACCGGCCGCGGGCGTAGTCGATGCAGCGCTGGTCGTACGAGATCGACCACTTGTCGTCGTAACTTTCGGCCTCCCAGTCGTGGTACAGCACCTGGGCGAGTTTGGAGTCGTGGCGGGCGGCCTCGACCTGCTCTGCCGTGGCGTGCGGGTTCGGGACCGGAGCCGAATCGGTACTCGTCATGCAGGGCAGCCTAACCGGCGGCCCCGAAGCTGGCTTTCGCGGCGGCCAGCAGCTGCGGCGGATAGTCGGCGAAGCGCAGTGCCCAGGCCAGCGCGGCGTCGTAGACGTGGTCGGGGGCGACCAGCTCGTCGACCAGCCCGAGTGCATGTGCTTCGGGGGCGCCGACGAACCGGCCGCTGAACACCAGGTCCTTGGCCCTGCTCTCGCCCACCGCACGGGTCAGCCGTGCTGCGGCGGAGGCGTCGGGTGACCGGCCGCCGAGGATCTCGGTGGACCCGAACTTCGCGTTGTCCCCGCTGACCCGCCAGTCCGCGGCCAGCGCCAGCGTCAGCCCGCTGCCCAGCGCGTAGCCGGTGATCGCGGCGACGGTCGGCTTCGGCAGAGCGGCCAGCGCGGCGATCGCCTCACGGGCCGTGCGGGCGGCCGCGTCGGCTTCCTCGGGATCCAGGGTGCGCAGTTCCGGGACGTCGTCCCCGGCGCAGAAGATCTCGTGCCCACCGAAGACGATGACCGCGAGGACGTCGTCGCGGTCGCCGGCCTCGGCCGCCGCGGCGGCCACCTCCCGGTACATCTGTCGGGTCAGCGCATTGGTCGGCGGCCGCGACAGCAGCAGCGTCGCGATTCGTGGCCGGTCATCGACCGAGCCGTTCCCCGGCCCACCCAGGACGACGTCGACGAACTCCCCCATGTTCAGTCGCCGCTGTAGCCCTGCGGGGCGCGGTGGTCCCGGGCGGCGTTGTAGCGGTCGCTGTCGAAGAACTCGATCTCCCAGTTGCCGTCGCGCGCGGCCAGGTGAGGTTCGACGGCCTCGATCCTGCGCTCCACGGCCAGCACCTCGGCGACGGTGTGGCCGGCCAGCGAGTCGAGCTGGGTCCACGTCGGCGGCAGCAGGAAGGTGCGCCCGGCGGCGAAGTCGTCGAGCGCCTCGGTCGGGGTGATCCAGCCGGCCTGATCGGTCTCGGTGTTGTCGCCGTCGGCGCGCTGGCCCTGCGGGATCGCGCCCACGAAGAAGTAGGTGTCGTAGCGGCGGGTGCGCTCCTCCTTCGGGGTCACCCAGTTCGCCCACGGGCGCAGCAGGTCGGCCCGCAGCACCAGCTTCTCCGTCTTCAGGAATTCGGCGAAGGACAGCGACCTGTCGACCAGCGCCTGCCGCTGCGCCCGGTACACCGAGGCGTCGTCGACCAGCACGTCGGGATCGTCGGCGGCGCCCGCGAACAGCACGCCGGACTCCTCGAACGTCTCGCGGGCGGCGGCGCACACCAGCGCGCCGGCCAGATCGGTGTCCACGCCGAGCCGTCCGGCCCACCATGCCGGCTCCGGGCCGGCCCAGGCGATGTCGGCGTTGCGGTCGCGCTTGTCGACGCCGCCACCCGGGAACACCATCACCCCGGCCACGAAGTCCATCGCCGAGTGCCTGCGCATCAGGAAGACCTCGATGGGTGCGCCCTGACGCCCGTCGCGGATCAGCATCACCGTCGCCGCGGGCCGGGGCACCAGAGGATCGGGGGATCCCTCCGTCATGCACGCCTCCTGTGTGCCGCGCGGCTGCGGGTGCGCCGCGCGAAGTAGCGGCCGTCGACGTTCTCCAGGGCGATCGACTGGCCGAATGCCGTGGACAGGTTCTCGGCGGTGAGCACGTCGGTCAACAGACCCGAGGCGACCACGTGGCCCTCCGACAGGATCAGGCCGTGGCTGAACCCGCGGGGCACCTCCTCGACGTGGTGGGTGACCAGCACCATGGCCGGCGCGTCGGGGTCTGCGGCGAGATCCTCCAACCGCGCCACCAGTTCCTCGCGCCCGCCGAGGTCCAGGCCGGCCGCCGGCTCGTCGAGCAGCAGCAGTTCGGGGTCGGTCATCATCGACCGAGCGATGAGCACCCGCTTGCGTTCCCCTTCGGACAGCGTGCCGTAGAGACGTTCGGCGAGGTGCTCGGCGCCGACGCTCTCCAACATGTCGACCGCCTGCGCGTAGTCGACGTCCTCATAGGACTCCCGCCAGCGCCCCAGCACCGCATATCCGGCGGAGACCACCAGGTCGCGGACCACCTCGTCGTCCGGAACCCGTTGCGACAGTGCAGAACTACTCAGCCCGACCCGCGAGCGCAGCTCGGCCATGTCGGCCCGGCCGAGCCGTTCGCCCAGCACGAACGCGGTGCCGCTCGACGGATGCTCCATGGCGGCCGCGATCCGCAGCAGCGACGTCTTGCCTGCGCCGTTCGGCCCGATCACCACCCAGCGTTCGTCGAGTTCCACCGCCCAGGTGACGGGTCCGACGAGCGTCCGGCCGCCGCGGCGCAGCGTGACCCGGGCGAAATCGATCAGCAGGTCGGGGTCGGCCGTGTCAGCTGCGGTGTCTTCTTCCGGCACTCGCCCATCGTAGTGTTGCGCCGCCGTCGCGACGCCGGCCGCCTCGCGGCGATTCGCCCGCCGGAATCGTCCGCGCCGACCACCGGCGCCCAGCCGCTGACGGCGAGGAGCCGTTTCGGCGTCAGCCACACGAACATCTGCACGAGCGGCCCGATCCCGAACGCGTAGACCAGCGTGCCGACGCCGACGGTGCCGCCGAGCAGCCAGCCGACCGTCAGCACCGTGACCTCGATCGTGGTCCGCACCAGCCGCACGGAACGGCCGGTGCGTGCGACCAGCCCGGTCATCAGGCCGTCCCGCGGTCCCGGTCCGAGGCCTGCGCCGACATAGAGGACCGTGCTGAACGCGTTGAGCAGGACGGCGGTCACCATCCAGCCGATCCGGACCGGCATCGACACCGGCGCAGGCAGGACGGCGAGGGTGGCGTCGACGGTGACCGCGATGACGATCACGTTGGCCACGGTGCCCACGCCAGGGCGGTTGCGCAGCGGGATCCAGGCCAGCAGCACGGCGACGCCGACCAACGCGGTGGCGAGGCCGAACGACATCCCGGTGTGGCCGGCCAGGCCTTGGTGGAACACGTCCCAGGGGTCGAGGCCGAGGCCGGCCCGCACCATCAGGGCCATCGAGAATCCGTAACCGATCAGGCCGGCGAGGAGTGCGGCGCCGCGCAGCGACGCCCTTCGGGTCCGCGTCACGCGTGGTCGGGGAACCGGACGCGGATGGCGTCCAGTTCGCTGCGTATCCGCCGCAGATCAGAGTCCAGTTCGCCCGAGGTGGACCCCATCGGGCGGTACGAGAACAGGTTTGCGAGGCGCTCACCCAATTTTAGTATCCAGTTCGAAGCCATACGTCGATTCTGGCCTTGGCTGGCTTGCGGTCCAATAGCCAGTTGGCTCATACTGGCTGCAAATGAGCATCGACACGATGGCCCGCGCGCTCGACGAGGATCTACTGGCCCGCGATCTGGGCAACTGGCGGACGTCGAGCAGGAGTGGCCCGGCGTACCAGGGCCTGGCCGACGGCATCCGGATGCTCATCATCGACGGCCGGCTGCCGGTCGGCGCCCGGCTGCCGAGCGAGCGGGCGCTGGCCGACGCACTGCGGGTGTCGCGCACCACCGTCACCGCCGCCTACGCGCAGCTGCGCGACGACGGCTACCTGGTGGCCCGCCGCGGCGCCCGCAGCACCACCGCGCTCCCGGTCACGGCCACGGCGTCCACCACGGTCGAGGCGTTCACGACACCCGGGATCTCGGTCAACCTCGCCAACGCCGCCCTTGCGGCTCCCGCGACGGCGGTGCTCGACGCCTTCACCACCGCGACCCGGCAGATCACGCCCTATCTGCAGGACATCGGCATCGAACTGACCGGTGTGCTGCCGTTGCGCGAGGCGATCGCCGAACGCTACTGCGCCCGGGGGCTGCCCACCGAGCCGGACGAGATCATGGTCACGACCGGAACGCTGCACGCGTTCGGGCTGATCCTGGCGACCTACACCCAGCCGGGCGACCGGGTGCTGGTCGATCAGCCGACGTACCACGGCGCCATCGCGGCCATCACCACCGCGGGCGGTCGCCCGGTGCCGGTGCCGCTCACCGAGGACGGCTGGGATCTCGGCGCGATGAACGCCGCGATCCGGCAGCTGGCGCCGAACCTGGCGTATCTGGTGCCCGACAACCACAACCCGACCGGGCTCACCATGCCGGCCGCCCATCGCCGGGAACTGGCCGACCTGATCGCCGACACCCGTACCCGCACCATCATCGACGAGACGATGACCGAGGTGTGGATCGACGAGCCCGTCCCCGCACCCGTCGCGAGCTTCCTGAATCGGCGGCGCGACCTGGTGATGACCCTCGGTTCGATGTCCAAGTCGTTCTGGGGCGGCCTGCGCATCGGCTGGATCCGCGCCGAGCGCAGCACCCTGGCCACCGTCGCGGCGCTGCGGCCGTCGATCGACATGGGCACGCCGATTTTTGAGCAGCTGGCCGCCGCGGACCTGCTGCGGGTGGCCGAGGACGTGCTGCCGGAGCGGCGTGAGCTGCTGCGCACCCGGCGGGCGCTGATGTTGTCGCTGCTCGAAGAGCACCTGCCCGACTGGCGGCCGTGCCCGGGCGGTGGCGGCCTTGCGCTGTGGGTGCGGCTGCCCGCCCCGATGAGTTCGGCGCTGTCGGCGGCAGCGTCGCGGATGGGGCTCGACGTGCCGCCGGGACCGCGGTTCGGTGTGGACGGGACCCTCGAGCGGTTCGTCCGGATTCCGTACACCCTGCCGCCGGATCAGATGGCCGACGCGGTGCGGCTGCTCGCGCGGGCCTGGCGCAGCGTCACCGGCTCCACCGGACCGGAACCCCAGGCCCTGGTCGTCTAGTCGTCGAGGATCTCCACGCGGCGGACCATGCCGTCGACCGCGTCGGCGGCCTCGATCTCGCCGCGGGTGACACCCAGGATGAACAGCACGGTGTCCAGGTACGGATGGCTCAGCGACGCGTCGGCGACCTCACGCAGCGCGGGTTTGGCGTTGAACGCCACGCCGAGCCCGGCCGCCGCGAGCATGTCGATGTCGTTGGCGCCGTCGCCGACGGCCACCGTCTGCTCCATCGGGACCCCGGCCTGCTGCGCGAAATCCCGCAGCGCCCTTGCCTTTCCGGGCCGGTCGACCACCTGCCCGACGACCCGGCCGGTCAACTTGCCGTCGACGATCTCCAGCTCGTTGGCCGCGACGTAGTCGAGCATCAGTTCGTGGGCCAGCGGTTCGATCACCTGGCGGAACCCGCCCGACACCACGCCGCAGTGGTAGCCCAGCCGGCGCAGTGTCCGGATCGTGGTGCGGGCGCCCGGCGTGAGCTCCAGCTGTTCGGCGACCTCGTCGAGCACCTCGGCGGGCAGCCCGGCCAGCGTGGCCACCCGGCGGTGCAGCGACTCCGCGAAGTCGAGTTCGCCACGCATGGCCGCCTCGGTGACCTCGGCGACGGCGGCCAGCGCGCCGGCCCGGTCGGCGAGCATCTCGATGACCTCACCCTGGATCAGCGTCGAGTCCACGTCGAACACGATCAGCCGCTTGGCACGCCGCGAGATGCTGTAGTCCTCCAGCGCGAGATCGACCTGTTCGTCGGCGGACACCCGCGCGAGCGCCGACTGCACGTGCTTGGCGAGCACCGTGGTCGGCACCGACACCCCGAGCTCCAACCCGGTGACCGGATAGTCCGAGATGCCGCGGATGAAGTCGATGTTCACTCCGAGGAACGCCAGCTCGCGAGCCAGCGCATTGAACGCACCGGCGGTGAACGGCCGCCCGAGGGCGACGATGGTGTGCGTCGACAGGTGCCGCATCACCGGCGAGTTGCCGCTGGGTTCGACGGTCACCTCGAGGCCCAGCCGGTGGATCACCTCGGTCACCTCGGCGCTCAGCGCATCGCCATCGGCGACGGCCGGGGGCGCCGACAGCAGCACACCGAGGGTGAGCCGGCCCCGGATGACCACCTGTTCGACGTTGAGCAGTTCGACGTTGTGCCGCGAGAGCACCTCGAACAACGCCGACGTGACGCCCGGCTGATCCACCCCGGTGACGGTGATCAGCACCGACACCTTGTCTGCTGCGTTCATCCCCTGATGTCGCAGCAGTCCATCAACTGGACGCGTCGATGGGCTTGGGCTCGTCCGCATGGTGGTCGCGTCCGACGTGCGCCTCGGCGCGCATCCGCTCCACCATGTGCGGATAGTGCAGCTCGAACGCCGGGCGCTCGGACCGGATCCGCGGCAGCTCGGTGAAGTTGTGCCGCGGCGGCGGGCAGCTAGTCGCCCACTCCAGCGAGTTGCCATAACCCCACGGATCGTCGACGGTCACCGGTTCGCCGTAGCGCCAGCTCTTGAAGACGTTCCAGACGAACGGCAGCGTCGAGATGCCGAGGATGAACGCACCGATGGTCGACACGATGTTGAGCGTGGTGAAGCCGTCCGACGGCAGGTAGTCGGCGTAGCGGCGCGGCATGCCCTCGTCGCCCACCCAGTGCTGCACCAGGAAGGTGGCGTGGAAGCCGATGAAGGTGAGCCAGAAGTGCAGCTTGCCCAGCCGTTCGTCGAGCAGCCTGCCGGTCATCTTCGGGAACCAGAAGTAGATGCCGGCGTACGTGGCGAACACGATGGTGCCGAACAGCACGTAGTGGAAGTGCGCGATGACGAAGTAGCTGTCGGTGACGTGGAAGTCGATGGGCGGGCTGGCCAGCAGCACACCGGACAGGCCACCGAGCAAGAAGGTCACCAGGAAGCCGACCGAGAACAACATCGGTGTCTCGAACGTCAACTGGCCTTTCCACATCGTGCCTATCCAGTTGAAGAACTTGATACCGGTGGGCACGGCTATGAGGAAGGTCATGAACGAGAAGAACGGCAGCAGCACTGCGCCGGTGGCGTACATGTGGTGCGCCCACACCGCTACCGACAGCGCGGCGATGGCCAGCGTCGCGTAGATCAGGGTGGTGTAGCCGAAGATCGGCTTGCGCGAGAACACCGGGAAGATCTCGGTCACGATCCCGAAGAAGGGCAGGGCGATGATGTACACCTCGGGATGGCCGAAGAACCAGAAGAGGTGTTGCCAGAGCAGCACGCCGCCGTTGGCCGGGTCGTAGACGTGGGCGCCGAGGTGGCGGTCGGCGGCGAGGCCGAACAGCGCCGCGGTCAGCAGCGGGAAGGCCAGCAGCACCAGGATCGACGTCACCAGGATGTTCCAGGTGAAGATCGGCATCCGGAACATGGTCATGCCGGGCGCGCGCATGCAGACCACCGTGGTGATCATGTTGACGCCACCGAGGATGGTGCCCAGACCGCCGACGGCCAGGCCCATGATCCACAGGTCGCCGCCGGCGCCCGGTGAGTGGATGGCGTCGGTCAGCGGCGAGTAGGCGGTCCAGCCGAAGTCGGCCGCGCCGCCGGGGGTGATGAAGCCGGCGATCGCGATCAGCGCGCCGAACAGGAAGAGCCAGAACGAGAAGGCGTTGAGCCGCGGGAACGCCACGTCGGGCGCGCCGATCTGCAGCGGAAGCACCAGGTTGGCGAAGCCGAACACGATGGGCGTGGCGTAGAACAGCAGCATCACCGTGCCGTGCATGGTGAACAGCTGGTTGTACTGCTCGTTGGACAGGAACTGCAGGCCCGGCACCGCGAGTTCGGTGCGCATGAACAGCGCCATCAACCCGCCGATGAAGAAGAACACGAAGCAGGCGACGCAGTACATGATGCCGATCAGCTTGTGATCGGTGGTGGTGATCAGTTTGTAGATCAGGTTGCCCTTGGGGCCGAGCCGCTCCGGGAAGGGGCGCCGTGCCTCGAGTTCTCCGATTGGGGGCGCTTCGGCTACCAAGAGATCCTCCAAAGGTCCTGCGCGGGGCGGGCCCCGCGTGTTTCGTACTGAATCTTATCGCTCTGCGGGGGCCGGGTCAGCCTGGGTCCTACAAACTGTCGTAATTCGGCTCGGATCGGCGGTCCGACCGCTGGACCGGTGGTCACCGCGGTGGATGTTACCGTCGGCCACGTGCTGATCAGCGGACCGCGGATGCGGCTGTGCGCAGCGGCATCGGCCGTGGTCGTGGCGGTCGCCGTGACCTCCTGCGGATCGTCGGGCGAGCCGGCAGGCGCCCCGCCCGCGGCGTCGACCTTGGTGACCAGTACGACGAGCATCGCCGGTGCGGGTGTGCTGGGCAACGACCGCAGGCCCGACGAGTCCTGTGCGCCCGAGCCGGCGCGGGTCGACCCGGGTGCGCGTGAGCGCCCCGTCCGCCATGCCGTCGGCGAGACGCGGGTGCCTGCGGACCCGCAGCGCATCGTGGTGCTCTCCGGTGACCAGCTCGACGCGCTGTGTGCGCTCGGGCTGCAGGGCCGCATCGTCGCCGCGGCGCTGCCCGACGGTGCGGCCGACCAGCCCTCCTACCTGGGCCGCGTGGTGCACGACGTGCCGGGCGCAGGCAGCCGCAGCGATCCCGACCTCGCGGCGATCGAAGCCGCCGACCCCGACCTCGTCCTGGGCTCGCAGGCCCTGACACCACAGGCCTACCCCGCGTTGTCGGCAATCGCCCCGACCGTGTTCACCGGCCCGCCCGGCGTGGACTGGAAGGCCAATCTGCGCACGGTCGGTGCGGCCACCGGCCGATTCGACGCCGCGGGCGACCTGATCGACGGCTTCGACGACGCCGCCCGCAGGACCGGAGCCGAGAACGACGCCGCGCACTTCCAGGCCTCGGTGGCGCAGCTGACCGACACCACGCTGCGGGTCTACGGCGTGGACGACTTCGCGGGCAGCGTGCTCGCGGAGGTGGGGCTCGATCGCCCCGCCGCGCAGCGCTTCACCGACAAGCCCTACGTCGAGGTGGCCACGGCCGACTCCCCCGACTACGCCATCGCCAACGGCGACATCGTCTATCTGTCCTTCGCGTCGGCCGCCGCACGTGAGCGTGCCGCCGAGGTACTCGACAGCGACGCCTGGCGCGCTTTGTCGGCCACCCGGGACCACCGCGTGTTCACGGTCAACAACGAGATCTGGCACACCGGCCAGGGCATCGTCGCGGCGCGCGGCATCCTTGCCGACCTGCGGCAGGTCAACGCCCCGATCAACTGACCCCGCTCGCGATCAACCGCTCGAGTTCGGTTGCTGCGGAACGATTCTCGGCGTCGACGCGGTCGCGGTTGCGCCGGATGTCGGCATCGAGGGCGGCGGCCCGGTCCTGCAACGCCACCAGCTGATCGACGGTGCGGGCGCGCACCTCGCCCTCCGGGCCCGCGTCACGGAGCACCTCGAGCTGCTCGGCGATCCGGGCCTGGCCGGCGAACGCCTCGTTGCGCTCCTCGACCATCCGGTCGCGCTCGGCTTCCAGCCGGCGGGCCGCCTCCCAGTGCTCCAGCACCCCGCGCAGCTCCCGGAACGTCGACTCGTCGAGCAGCCTGCGCGACAGCCAGTCGCCGAGCTGGTCGGGCGACAGCCGGTCGTAGCCGGCGGTGATCTGCGTCCGGTAGGACTCGAGCACCGTCAGTTCCGCGTGCCCGTGCGCGGGCACGTCGATCCGGAACCGGTGGTGGGTGGCGGTCTGCTCGACGGGTGCGACCGCGCCGTCCAGCTGGTACCCGGTACGACGGCGCAGCTCGACCCAGAGCTCGACGGCGGTGTCGCCGTCGTTGTCGGCGCGCCACAGGTGCTGCTCGTCACGACGCTGCTCCTCGACCAGGCCCTCCCGGCCGAGCCGCACCTTCGTGGTCACCGTCCGGTGGCCGGTGGACTTGGCGCAGCGCACCGCGAGGTCCTTGGCGAACGTCAGCCGCAGCTGGGCACCGCGGGCGGTGTAGGGCAGCATCGCCTCTCCGGCATAACTGCCGTCGTCGTACACGACGGCGGCACCCTCCTCGAGCACCACGCCGGTGGAGTTGGTGAACACCAGCACGATGTCGGGCGCCGAGCCCGACCCGTCGCGCCAGACCCGCTCCCGGCGGGCGTCGTCGAGCCGGGTGGTCACCATCGGGACCATCGCCGACCCGCCGCGCGCCAACGTGACGGGTGCGGTCAGCCGGTACTCGAAATGCTCACCGCGGTCACCGGTTTCGGAGTAGTCGGGGTCCGCCGCAGCTGGGTCGGCATAGGCCGTCTCCCGCGCCGTCATGGCCCTCACGGGCATCGGAGCACCGCTCGGCGCGGGCGCCGAGGCCACGCGCTCCTCCTCCTCCACCACCGTCCGCCGCACCCACTTGCCGTGGTAGAGGTCGATGTCGAACGACACCGGCTGCCCGGTGGTGAGGGTCAGTGCCACGTCGGCCAGTTCCTCGTCGACGGGGTTGTGCACGATGGCCAGCCCGAGCAGCGTGACCGCCGCGCCGTCGCACACCAGCCGGTAGGACACCCGCCACACCGGTGCGGGCACGACGTAGGAGACCCGCACGTCGTCGGCGGCGCCGTCGAGGCGGACCGCCACGGTGCGCTGCTCCCCGGCCGTCGCCGCGCGGGACCGCTCCACCAGATAGCCCAGGTCGTCCCGGGACGGCTCCTCGACCAGATCGACGCCGCGGACACCGGCGAGGTCCACAAGGCGCAGTGCCCCCTCCCCCGTCCGCAGCACGAGCAGCCGCTGCGGCGCCGCGGTACCGCCATCCGTTTCGTCCACGCCGATCACCTCGCCACGGTGGACACCGTCGTCGGCGGCCACCTCGACGGTGCGCCCGCGCACGGCGTCGAGCAGGCCGGTGAGCGCCGCACCCGGCGTGAGCAGCAGCTTGCGGGCCGCCAGCAGCGCATCGGAGTCACTGGGGGTCTCGAATCCGACCCCGCCGAAGGCGGCCGTCCCGCTGACGACGCCGACCGCCAACGACTTCAGCACGTCGTTCATGTCGCCCTGCCGGAAGGACATCTCGAAGGACCCGTCGGCGGGACCGCTGTGCTCCAGGTAGGCCACGCCGTGCTTGTACATCACCAGGCGGGTGACCCGCGGTCGCTGATTCACTAGCCGATCTTAGCGAAATACGTTGGCTGACATGACTTTATCGTGAAGTGGCGAGATCGAGTAGTGTCGTCGGCGTGTTTCACGTCCTCACGCTGACCTACCAGCAGCCCCTCGACGTCATCGACAAGACCCGGCCCGCGCACCTCGCGTGGCTGGAAGAGGAGATCGCGGCGGGCCGCCTCCTGCTGGCCGGCCGGCAGGAGTCCCAGGCCGGCGGCGTCCTGGTCACCGGTGACATCGGTGTCGAGGACGCCGAGGCGGTGATTGCCGCCGACCCCTATCAGCAGGCCGGCGTGGTGTCGTATACGCGGCTGTCGTTCAACGGCGCCTTCCGCGCGCCGGGCCTGTAGGGGATATCTCACAGCCCGGCCGGGACTAATCCGTCCGCCGGCCTCCGTTGTTCCCGGTTGCACTCGAAAATCGACGAGCACGAAGAGGACTGCATGACCACCGTCTCCGCCTACGCCGCGACCTCGGCCACCGAGCCGCTGACCAGGACCACCGTCACCCGCCGCCCGGTCGGGCCGCACGACGTCGCGTTCGACATCCATTTCGCCGGCATCTGTCACTCCGACATCCACACCGTTCGCTCCGAATGGGGCCCGGCGAAGTACCCGATCGTGCCCGGCCACGAGATCGCCGGCGTGGTCACCGAGGTCGGCTCCGAGGTCACCAAGTACCAGGTGGGCGACCGGGTCGGCGTCGGCTGCTTCGTCGACTCCTGCCGCGAATGCCCCGAGTGCCGCTCCGGCAACGAGCAGTACTGCACGGGCGGCGGCATGGTCGGCACCTACAACGGTGTGGGCCGCGACGGCGAGCCGACGCAGGGCGGCTACAGCGGAGCGATCGTCGTCGACGAGAACTACGTGCTGCGCATCCCCGAGAACATCGCGCTCGACGAGGCGGCGCCGCTGCTGTGCGCGGGGATCACCACCTACTCCCCGCTGCGGCACTGGGGCGCCGGGCCGGGCACCTCGGTCGCGGTCATCGGCCTCGGCGGGCTCGGTCACCTGGCCGTCAAGCTGGCCGTCGCGATGGGCGCCGAGGTCACGGTGCTGAGCCAGTCGCTCAAGAAGATGGAGGACGGGCTGCGTCTCGGCGCGCGGGACTACCGCGCGACCAGCGACCGGAACACCTTCAAGGAGCTGGCGGGAACCTTCGACCTGATCATCAACACCGTGTCGGCGAACCTGAACCTGGCCGACTATCTCAAACTGCTGAAGCTGGACGGCACCCTCGTCGAGCTCGGCATGCCGGAGAACCCGATGGCGGTGCCTGCGGGTGCGCTGATCTTCGGGCGGCGCAGCATCTCCGGTTCGCTGATCGGCGGGATCCGCGAGACCCAGGAGATGCTCGACTTCTGCGCCGAGCACGATGTGCGCCCCGAGATCGAGGTGGTGGCGCCGGAGTACGTCAACGAGGCCTACGAGCGGGTGCTGGCGAGCGACGTCCGGTACCGGTTCGTCATCGACACCTCGTCACTGCGTTAGGACGACCGAAGGCAACGGCCGGAGCGGATGTCCGCTCCGGCCGTTGCCTTCGAAACCTCAGGCGCCCAGCGTGCGCTGGATGTCGCCCTTCATGGCGTTGAGCTGCGAACCCCAGTAGCCCCAGCCGTGCGTGCCGTTGGCCGGGAAGTTGAAGGTCGCGTTGCTGCCACCGTCCGCCGTGTAGGCCTCTTGGAACGCCCGGTTGCTGTCCTGGGTGATGCTCTCCAGCAACTGACCGGGGATGTCACCGCCGCCACCGAGGTCACCCGGCCTGCCGTTGCCGGTGTACACCCAGATCCGGGTGCCGTTGCCCGCCAGCCGACCCGCCTGCAGCGTCGGGTCGTTGCGCTGCCAGGCCGGACCGCCGCCCGGCCCCCACATGGCGGTCGCGTCGAAGCCGCCGGCGTCACGCATCGAGAAGCCCACCAGCGTCGGCCAGATGCCCTGGGACAGGTTGAGGAATCCCGAGAGCGATCCCGCGTAGGAGAACTGGCCCGGGTGGTAGGCGGCGAGGATCAGCGCCGAGCTACCCGACATCGACAGCCCGACCACGGCGTTTCCGCTGGGCGAGATGCCCTTGTTGGCCGAGAGGTAGGCGGGCAGCTCGGAGGTCAGGAACGTCTCCCACTGGTAGCTCTGCGTCCTGCCGTTGCCGACGGCCGGGCTCTGCCAGTTGGTGTAGAAGCTCGACATGCCGCCGACCGGCATGACGACCGACAGGCCCGACTGGTAGTAGTTCTCGAACGCGGCGGTCTCGATGTCCCACCCGCTGTTGTCGTCGCGGGCACGCAGCCCGTCAAGCAGGTAGACCGCCTTCGGTCCGCCACCCTGGAACTTCACCGGGATGTCGCGGCCCATCGCCGCCGACGGCACCATCAGCGTCTCGACCGGCAGGCCCGGCCTCGAGTACGCCGCCGCGGAGGCCGACCCACCGGCGACCGCGACGAGCGCCGGCAGCATGAGCGCCGCCAGCGCGCCCGCCGCGAAGCGGCGGACCGATCGGGATATTGATGTCATCTCTCACGCTCCATCTGAAGGGTGCCGCGGCGCGGCACATCGCAGGACGCGGCCCGGCTCACGAGTCACCCGGCTCGGGATGCCGCTGCTTGGCATCCGCCGCGACGAAAGCCCAACGACCGACTGTTTCGGTGTTGACATGGACTTTGTCGCCCACCGGTACCCCGCCGTTACGCCGCCAACCCTTCACGTCATCAATACGTCACCGCGATGACGGTCTCACCTGCGACGTCCTCGAACTGCTGTCCGACGCCGTACACCGAGCGCCGCTGCTGATCCTCGCCACCTGGCAGGCCGGCGGCGACCAGCGCCCGCTGCGCGCGATCGCGTCGCAGATCGCCGGTGTGGCCCGCGCCGAACTCCATGCCGAACTCGCGCGCGCCCATGCGGCGGCGTCGGCCGGCCGCACACCGCAGGCGACGGCCGACGGCGCTGCATGCCTGGCGTGCGGGTGGCGCCCTCGACCCGAACACCGCGCTCGCGCTCATCGACGGGGCGCGCCGTGATGCGTGGACGCGGTCGATGTACGCCGAAGTGGACGAACTGGACCGCCGCGCGCACTGGAGGTCTGCGCCCGGCTGCCCGCCGACCCCGGACGCACCGCACGCGAGACCGATCTGCGGAGGCAGCTGGCGTCGGTCGAAGCGGTGATGAACGGCCAGAGTTCGATGGTGCCTCGAAGCCTGTGGATCGGGGCGCTACCACGAGGCGCGCATGCTCTCCGAGGGGTTGATCGCCTACCACGAATCGGCCGGCGACGGCCTCGCCGGATCGGCCGGGCACTACATCCGGGCACTCGCGCAGTTGATGCGCGGGCAGCTCGACCCGTGCGTGGACACGCTTGAACGACTCTGGGAGCATCCGGCCGACTGGGAACGGTACGGCGCGCTGGCCTCGCTCGACGTCATCGCCTACGGCGTCGGGTGCCACGCTTATGCGCTGCGCGGTGACCTGGATGCGGCCGAGTCGGCGATCGCGCGAGGGGTGGCACTGGGCGGCGCGCGCAACGACGGTTTCGGCACAGCGGTCGTCCGGACCGCGGCGGTGCAGCTGTCCGCGATGCTCGGCGAGCTCACCGAACTCGGTGTCGAGCAGTTCATTCCGGGCGCTCAGCTCATCCGCGGCTGGGCGCTCGCGACGGGGCCGGACAGCATCGACACCACCGAGGACATGCACCACGCGATCGCCGCGCATGCCAGGGGGTGGACGACGGATCTTCTCGCCGCTGTACTACGCGCTGCTCTCCGACGTCGAGTCCACTCATCGGGGCCGGGCGCACGCAGTGGCCGCGCTCGATGCGGCGGAACGCATCTCGGCGGCCACCGGCGAGCGGGTGTGGGACGCAATGCTGTCCGCGCGCCGGCTCGCGTTGCGCGCGACGGTCTGACGCGAACTCCGCCCGTCCGGTCCCCCGCGAAAAGAAGTCGAGCGCCCCTTGACTCCGCGGCCCGTCACTGCCAGAGTCCTGATCGATCGATCAGTTTCCTGTCGCCCGCCCGAGTGCGGCGCCAACCGGAGGTGTAGAGCATGGGTGACCGCGTAGCGGGCAAGGTCGCATTCGTCACGGGAGCGGCCCGGGGCCAAGGCCGGAGCCACGCCCTGCGACTCGCACAGGAGGGCGCCGACATCATCGCGGTGGACGTCTGCGCGCCGGTCAGCAGCAACAGCGTGATCCCGCCGTCCACACCGGACGACCTGGCCGAGACCGCCGACCTGATCAAGGGGCATAACCGCCGCATCGTCACCGCCGAGGTCGACGTCCGCGACTACGACGCGCTGGCGGCCGCCGTGGACAGCGGTGTCGAACAGCTCGGGCGACTGGACATCATCGTCGCCAACGCAGGCATCGGCAACGGCGGACAGACACTGGACAAGACCAGCGAGCAGGACTGGCAGGACATGATCGACGTCAACCTGTCCGGGGTGTGGAAGACGGTCAAGGCCGGTGTGCCACACATTCTCTCGGGTGGGCGCGGCGGCTCGATCGTGCTCACAAGTTCGGTCGGCGGGCTCAAGGCCTATCCGCACACCGGCCACTACATCGCTGCGAAACACGGTGTGGTCGGCCTGATGCGGACGTTCGCGGTCGAACTGGGCGAGCATTCCATCCGGGTCAACTCCGTGCACCCGACCAACGTCAACACCCCGATGTTCATGAACGAGGGGACGATGCGCCTCTTCCGGCCCGACCTGGACGCGCCCGGACCGGACGACATGGCGGTGGTCGCCAGGATGATGCACGTGCTGCCCGTCGGATGGGTCGAACCCGAGGACATCAGCAATGCCGTGCTGTTCCTCGCCTCCGACGAGGCGCGTTACGTGACCGGCCTTCCCATGACGGTGGACGCCGGCAGCATGCTGAAGTGACCCGGGTGCGGTGTCACGGCTTCCGCGTTGACGGCATGCCGCCGTCGTACCGGGCCAGGAAGCGTTCGAGGAACGCGCGCATCTGATCGTGCCCGTCGGTGACACCGATGGCGATCTCGTTGCACAGGCTGCGTGCCATCTGCGCCACCAGCATCGAGACGACGACCGGCGGGTAGTCCTCGAGGTCCACGCCGTGGGTGCGCAGCGCGACGGTCACCGCGGCCGTCTCGATGTCGCGCACCCGCTCGGCGTAGGCCTTCAGTTCGGCGCCGATCACCTTGCGGTGATTGGCCATCGCCATGAACTCGGTGTTCAGACCGGTGCGGCGGGGATCGGAGTTGATCACCCACAGGGCCCGCAGGGGGTTGTCCTCGGTGAGCGCTTTGCGCATCTCGGCCAGGGAGATCTCGGCTCCGGCCCGCAGCACCGCCAGGAACAGGTCATCCATCGTGTCGAAGTAGTAGTAGACCAGCGCCGGCTTCACGCCGGCCACGGCGGCGACCCGCCGCGAGGTGGCCGCGGCATAGCCCTCGTCCCGCATGATTTGAGCGGTGGCCTCGATCAGGCGAAGCCGTGCGCCGGCGTCCTTCGCCTTCAGCTTTCCGGGGGCAGCCATCTCAGCAGTCTCCACGATCCGTTGTCGCATCGGGCGATTCGCCGTCGGCGGCCCGCGTCTTGACCACCGTAATCGACGCATGGTATCCATGACCAGTCACAGAATTTGATCGATCGATCAGTTTTTGGAGGGCGTCGCCGGTGTCTGCGTCAGCTCGACGTGTCCACGTCGATACACATCTGTGTGGCGCGATCAGCGTTGTACCCGAGCAGCATTCATCGAACGACCGGACCGGAAGGACGGCGACGGCATGACCGATCTGGCTTCAGTGGACTACTTCACCGACGCGGCGACCGCCCAGGATCCCTACGGTTATCTCGAGTGGCTCCGCAGCCATGGCCCGGTGTACCGCGAACCACACCACGGCGTGGTGGCCGTGACGGGCTATGCGGAGGTCATGGCGGCGTTCAAGGACTTCGATTCCTTCTCCGCGGTCAATGCGATCGGCGGCCCGTTCCCTCCGCTGCCGTTCGAACCCGAGGGTGACGACATCACCGAACAGATCGAGGCACACCGGCACGAGTTCCCGATCTTCGAACACATGGTGGTCATGGATCCGCCCGCGCACGAACGGGCCCGGTCGCTGCTGAGCAGGCTGCTGACACCGCGACGGCTCCAGGAGAACGAGGAGTTCATGTGGCGGCTGGTCGACGACCAGCTCGACGAGTTCATCGCCAACGGCAGATGCGAGTTCCTCTCCGAGTACGCCCGCCCCTTCGCGACGCTCGCGATCACCGACCTGCTGGGCGTGCCGGCCGAGGACCGCGCCGAGTTCCGTCGCGCCCTGGGCGCCGAGAAGCCGGCAGGTAACCGGGTGGGCGCGCTCGACGGTGAACCGGTGGGCTTGAATCCGCTGGAGTACCTCGACGACAAGTTCTGCGGGTACATCTCCGAGCGCCGGCGCGAGCCCCGCGAGGACGTGCTGAGCGGCATGGCGTGTGCGACGTATCCCGACGGTTCGGTGCCTGAAGTGCTCGAGGTCGCCAAGCCGGCCACCTTCCTGTTCGCGGCCGGCCAGGAAACCGTCACCAAGTTGTTGAGCGCGGCCGTGCAGACTCTCGGGGACCGCCCGGAGTTCCAGGAGATCCTGCGCGAACGCCGGGAGTTGATACCGGCGTTCATCGAGGAGTCCCTCCGGCTCGAGAGCCCGACCAAGGTCGACTTCCGGCTCGCCCGCAAGACGACGACGCTGGCGGGGGTGCACATCCCGGCCGGCACTGTGCTGATGCTCTGCCTCGGCGCGGCGAACCGGGACCCGCGAAAGTTCGACGAGCCGAACGAGTTCCGGCTGGATCGCAAGAACGTCCGCGAACACATCGCGTTCGGCCGGGGAATCCACACCTGCGCAGGCGCTCCCCTGGCCCGCGTCGAGGGACGCATCACCGTGCACCGGCTCCTCGACCGGATGCGGGACATCACCATCAGCGAATCCGATCACGGTCCCGCCGGCAGCCGTCGCTACGGCTACGAGCCGACGTTCCTGCTCCGCGGGCTGACCGAACTGCACATCGAGTTCACCCAGGCGGGGTGAGCTCAGCCCATGCCGATGCGGATGTTCTTCACCTGCATGAACTCGTGGAGGCCATCGAGGCCACCCGTGCGGCCGAACCCGCTCTTCTTGTAGCCGCCGTAGGGGCCCTGCGGGGAGATGATGCTCAGCTGATTGATCCACACCGAGCCCGCCTCCAGCCGCCGGGCGACGCGGTGGGCGCGGGTGAGGTCGCGGGTGTGGACGAATGCGTTCAGCCCGTAGGGGGTGTCGTTGGCGAGGCGCAGCGCCTCGGCTTCGTCGCGGAAGCGGATGACCGAGACCACCGGGCCGAACGTCTCGGTCTGTGCGAGTGCGGAGACATTGTCGACATCGCCGAAGACGGTCGGTTCGATGTAGTAGCCCGGCGCAAGTCCGCCGCCGATACGGGTGCCGCCGAGCAGCAGCTCACCCGACTTCTGCGCCACCGCATCCCCGATGACGCCGAGGATGCGGTCAGCCGCGGCGGCGCTGATGACCGGGCCGAAGAACACCGTCGGGTCCAGCGGGTCACCGATCTTGGCCGCGGCGACCGCGGCGAGGAACTTCTCGAGGAACTCGTCGTACACCGCATCGTGGACCAGCACGCGGCTGGCGCAGGCACAGCTCTGCCCGGACTGCATCAGCGGTCCCTGATGGGCCGCCAACGCTGCGGCCTGATCGAGGTCGGCGTCGGAGAAGACGACGTTCGCGGACTTGCCGCCCAGTTCGGCGACCACCGGCGTCAGGTTCGCCGCGGCGGCGACGAGCACGCGGCGTGCCGTGGCGTCGCCACCGGTGAAATGGACCTTGCGGATGCCGGGGTGGCGGACCAACGCCTCCCCGCCCTCGGCGCCGGCCGGGACGACGTTGACCAGACCCGGCGGCAGGCCCGCCTCGATGCAGAGTTCGCCGAACCGCAGCGCAGCCATCGGCGCGAGCTCGGAGGGCTTGAGCACCACGGCGTTCCCCGCGGCCAGCGCCGGCGCGACACACGACGCGGCGACCGCCAGCGCACCGTTCCACGGAGTGATCACCGCGACCACGCCGTAGGGTTCCCGCTCGATGAGATTGACGTCGAAGGACCCGTTGACCGGCGAACTGGTGCCGTGCGGCTTGTCGGCGTAGCCCGCGAAGTGACGGATGAACCACTCGAGCATTCGCGCGGTGCCCGCGAACGACACCGGCACCGCGTAGTCGTGCACGTTGAGCAGGGCGAGTTCGTCGAGGTGGTCGCGCACGACGTCGGCGAGGTCGACCATGAGGTCGCGACGCCGGTCCACGGTCAGCGACATCCAGGCGCGGTGCGCCTCCCAGGCGGAGGCGACGGCGCGGTCCATCTCGGCCGCACCCGCGAGGGTCACGGTGGCATTGGGCTCACCGGTGGCGGGGTAGATGTGCTCGTGGCGGCCGCCGGAGGACTGGGTGACGCGTTCGCCGTCGATCAGCAGACCGCTGGGCAGCGAGAGTGCGGTGCTCACTGCGGCACGCCCCCTTCGGCCCGCCACTCCTCGAGCACCCGCTCCTTCTGCCGTCCGATCTCGTCGTTGAGCTGCGAGGCCTTCGCCCAGCCGTAGTAGGCGGCGAATTGCAGTGCCAGTTCGTCCATTTCGGTGAACGAGATGTCGCGGCTCTTCAGTGCGGCGTAGACGTGGCTCAGGATCGGATACGGCGCGTCCTGAAACGCCACACACGCGACGGTGACGAAGCGACGTTCCCTCATGCCCAGTCCCGGGCGCTGCCACATCTCACCGAAGACGAAGTTGAGGATGCCCGCACCGGAGTAGGGGTTGTCACGCGTGGGCACATACGGCACGCAGTTGACATCGCGGAAGGCCTGTTCACCGCTCACGAGGCGGTCCTCCGGATCGCTCGGTGTCACCAGTGGGAGCAGCGGGTCCGGGTGCGGGGTCTGCGATCCGCGCTCGCGGTGGATGCGTTCCCACTGCTCGTCGACGACCATGTTGAACCGCGAGGCCTTCGGCCAGCCGCTGTAAACAGCGAAATGCAGTACGGTCTCCCGCATCTCGGTGATCGTCAGATCACCGCTGTTGAGTGCGGCGTAGACGTGGTCGCGCAACGGGCCCTCGGCGTCGGCGGCTGCGACGCAGGGCAGCGTGACGAACCGCCGGTTCCGGCGGCTGAGTCCCGGCCGGTCCCAGACCTCGCCGAAGACGAAGTCGACCAGCCCGATGGATGCGGGTGTCATGTCGTCGGGGGCGGTGAAGGTCATCACGTCGGAGAACGCGTGCCTGCCGCGGGTCGAACGTTCGGCGCCCGTCGTCGTCATCTGAAGTCTCCACTCATCGCAGGGTGACGCCCGCGTCGACCTTGAACTCGAGGCCGGTCACGTAGCGGGATTCGTCGGACGCCAGGAACAGCACCGCGTTGCTGATGTCGATCGCCTCGGCCATCACGATCGGCATGGCGTTGAGGAAGATCGGCACGAGATCGGGCCTCGCATCGGCGAGCAGGCCGTGCAGCGACGCCGGCTGCATGCCCGTCTCGACCCCGGTCGGGTGCACGGTGTTCACCCGGATGTTCTGTGCTGCAAGCTCGTTGGCGAGTGCCCGGCTCAGCCCCACCACGCCGTGCTTGGACGCGGTGTACGGCGTGTGCAGCGGCGTGCCCTTCAGCCCGGCCGCCGAGCTGATGTTGATCAGGCTGCCGCCGTGGTCGACGAGGTGGGGCAGCGCGGCAGCACAGGTGTTCCACGTTCCGATCAGGTTCACGTCGACGACGGTGCGCCACTGCTCGGGCGTGGTGGTGTCCCAGGTGCCCACGGTCAGCACGCCCGCGTTGGCCACCGATGCGTCCAGTCCGCCGAGTTCCGCGACGCCGTCGGCCACGGCGGCCGCCAGCGCAGCGGCGTCGCGCACGTCGACGACGTGGGTCAGGGCGCGCCTGCCGTGCTCCTCGACCAGGCGCGCAGTCTCTTCGAGGTCGTCGCGGGTCGCCAGCGGATACTCGACCTCGGCCAGCGACGCGCAGATGTCGACGAGGATGAGGTCGGCGCCTTCTTCGGCCAGCCGCACCGCGTGGCTGCGGCCCATGCCGCGGCCCGCGCCGGTGACCAGGATCCGCTTGCCCGCGACCCGTCCGGGTGTTGACGTCATCGCGGCCTACAGCTTGTTGCAGAAGCCGGCGTCCACCGGGAACGTGACCCCGGTGACGTACTTGGCCGCGTCGGACACCAGATAGGCGATCGCCGCGCTGATGTCCTCGGGTTCGAGCAGTCCGACCGGCATCGGGTTCTGCAGATGCGGGCCGCCGCCCGGATAGTTCTCCAGGAACGACGTCATCGCCGGATTCACCGCCATCATCGTGTTGACCGCGGTCGGGTGCACGGTGTTGACCCGGATGCTCTCGGAGGCAAGCGCATTGGACAGCGTTCGCATGAGCCCGACGATGCCGTGCTTGGACGCGGCGTACGCGAGGCCGCCGCCCTGCAGGCCGCCGAACCCGCGAAGGCCCGCGGTGGAACTGGTGAAGACGATCGACCCGCCCCGGCCGCCGGCGATCAGGTGCGGAATCGCGGCCTTCGCGGTGTGGAACGCGCCCACCAGGTTGACGTCGAGCACGTCGGTCCACTGCTCGAGTTCTTCCTCGATGGTCAGTTCGCGGAACGCCATAATTGCGATACCCGCGTTGGCGCAGACGATGTCGAGGCGGCCGAAGTGCTGAACGCCCGCGGTGAGCGCCGCGTCGACGGCGGCGTAGTCGCGGACGTCGGCGACCGACCCGAGCATCTTGCCCCCGGCTCGCTCGACGAGCGCGATCGTCTCGTCGAGTTCTTCGCGGCTGGCCATCGGGTAGCCGTTGGACGCGATGTCGGCGCAGATGTCGACACCGATGATGTCGGCGCCGTCTGCCGCGAGGCACACGGCGTGACTGCGCCCCTGGCCGCGTGCGACGCCCGTGATGAATGCGACCTTGCCGTCCAGAGAACCCATGTATCCGCTCCATTGCGCTGGTCACATACCGAAGGCGGCGTGACGTGAGTAACCGTGTTACACCGGGTACAGTAACCGCGTTACCCACTGACGGCAAGGGAGGTTCATCAGGTGGCCAGCGCGGAGAGCACCGACGCGCGACGCGCCGAGGGCCGCGACGCCATCCTGGACACCGTCGCCGAACTGCTCGAGACCGAGGGCTATGACGCGGTTCAGTTGCGCGAGGTCGCCCGTCGCAGCCGGACGTCGCTCGCCACCATCTACAAGCGCTACCCGAACCGCGACGAACTGATCATCGCGGCGCTGCACTCTTGGATGGACGAGCATCGGTACTCGGGCCTGGTGCATCAGAGTCCCGCCCCCGGCGAGTCGGTCTACGACGGGATGATGCGGTTGTTGCGCACCATCTTCGAGCCGTGGGAGCACCATCCGGCGATGCTGACGGCGTTCTTCCGGGCCCGCGCCGCGCCGCGCGGACAGCAGATCTTCCGCCGCGGTCTCGACATCACCGTTCCGTCGTTCATGCAGGTGCTCGCGGGCGTCGACGACGCATTCGTCCGCGATCTCGAGACCATTCTGTCGACGGTGATCTACGGGCTGCTCGGCCGGTTCGCGGCGGGCGAGATCGCGATCACCGACATCCTCCCCAGCCTGGACCGCACCGTCTACTGGCTCACGGCCGGCTACCAGGCGACCGGGACGGCGTCGGTCAGATCTGACGCATCTCCGTCTCGTTGATCGTCATCCCGTGCTCGTAGAAGTCGTTGACGATGAACGCCTTGAAGGGGTCGTTGCGGATCGTCCAGCCGTTGACGCGGTAGGTCTCACCGGGACCCAGCACGACATCGCCGTCAGCGGGAGGAAGCGTCCCGCTGAACCAGAACCTCTCGCCCGTGCCGCGGACCACGGCGAGGCTTTGCTGCGGGGAGTAGCGGGCGACCGCCGGTGACGTGCCGAAGGGCTGGCCGTTCGACAGCCCACACACCGCCATCGGCCCGCCGCCGCGCGGGACGTCATCGGTGCTGATGAGGCATCTGAGCTTGCCGTCCTGGACGCGAACCACCTGGTCACCGTCGGCGGCGCCCGCCTGCGCGGCGAGGGGATACGCGGTCACGGCGATCACTGCCGCCGACGCCGCGAGGAATGTTCCAACCATGGTCATCCCGATTCGAGTCGACATCCTTGTCGGGTCGTGATGCTTCCACGACCCGCGGCTCCGGATGGCCGATTTCGGGCGATTTGTCGTTTGCCGGCGGAACGCCGTCGTGCGCGCTATAAAGCCTGCGCTAGAAGTCCCAGTCCTCGTCGGTGGTGACGACGGCCTTGCCGATGACGTAGCTGGACCCGGAGCCGGAGAAGAAGTCGTGGTTCTCGTCGGCGTTGGGGCTCAGCGCCGACAGGATCGCCGGGTTCACGTCGGTCTCGTCCCGCGGGAACAGCGCCTCGTAGCCGAGGTTCATCAAGGCCTTGTTGGCGTTGTAGCGCAGGAATTTCTTGACGTCCTCGGTCAGGCCCACCTCGTCGTAGAGGTCCTGGGTGTACTCGACCTCGTTGTCGTAGAGCTCGAACAGCAGCTCGTAGGTGTAGTCCTTGAGTTCGGCCTTGGTCGCCTCGTCGTGCAGGGCCAGGCCGCGCTGGAACTTGTAGCCGATGTAGTAGCCGTGCACGGCCTCGTCACGGATGATCAGCCGGATCATGTCGGCGGTGTTGGTCAGCTTGGCCCGGCTCGACCAGTACATCGGCAGGTAGAAGCCGGAGTAGAAGAGGAAGCTCTCGAGCAGCGTGGAGGCCACCTTGCGCTTGAGCGGCTCGTCGCCCTTGTAGTACTGCATGACGATCTCGGCTTTGCGCTGCAGGTTCGGGTTCTCCTCCGACCAGCGGAACGCGTCGTCGATGTCGGCCGTCGAGCACAGCGTCGAGAAGATGTTGCTGTAGCTGCGCGCGTGCACCGACTCCATGAACGCGATGTTGGTGTAGACCGCCTCCTCGTGCGGGGTGAGCGCATCGGGGATCAGGCTGACCGCGCCGACGGTGCCCTGGATGGTGTCGAGCAGGGTCAGGCCGGTGAAGACCCGCATCGTCAACTGCTTCTCGTGGGCGTTGAGCGTGTTCCAGGACGGGATGTCATTGGACACCGGGACCTTCTCCGGCAGCCAGAAGTTACCGGTCAGCCGGTCCCAGACCTCGGCGTCCTTCTCGTCCTGCACCCGGTTCCAGTTGATCGCCGAGACGCGGTCGACCAACTTCATGCCATCGCTCACCAGAACCCCACTTCACCAGGCTTTTCGCACGTCCGCTATAGCCGCTCTATAGCCACTAGCGACACTACTCGTAGTGTCCGACACCTCGAGGGAACCCAAGATATTGGGTTTGCGGCGTGTCGTTCAGGCGACGTTCTCGCGGCGCCGGACGCCCTCGTGCAGCGGCAGATCCGGGTCGAGTTTGATGCCGAGCAGGTCGCAGGTGCCGCCGATCGCGCCGACCATGATCGTGGTCAGATGCGCCACGAAGTCGTCGGTCGACATCCGGCGCGGGGTGTCGACGCCGAGGCCGAGCCACCAGTCGGTGGCCGAGGCGATCGAGCCGAAGGCGGCGTAGGCGGCCAGTTCCAGCGCGTCGGCGTCCAGCTCGATCTCGCGCAGTTCCTTGTCGAACATGCTGGCCATCGCCACGGTGATCTCGCGGCTCTCGTTGAGCGCGCGCATGGTCGATTCGCTCTGCTCGGCGAAGCGGCCCTGGATCAGGAAGCGGATGACGTTGGGGTGCTCGTCGACCAGCCGCACGTATTGCTCGACGCTGCGCCGGATGATCTCGCGACCCGGGTCGGAGTTCAGGTCGATCGACGGGAAGATCGCCGTCCACAGCATGTCCCGCAGCCGCTGGCCGATCGCCTGGAACAGGTCGGACTTGTCGGCGAAGTGGCGGTAGATCTTGGGCTTGGCCGTCCCGGCCTCCTCGGCGATCTCGCGCAGGCTCAGATCGGGGCCCAACCGGTCGATCGCCCGGAACGCGGCGTCGACGATCTCCGACCGCACTTTCTTGCGGTGTTCGCGCCAGCGTTCGCTACGGGCGTCCACCTTGGCGCCCGTTTCGTCACCGGTGCGTGACCTCGACCCTCGTCGCACGGGCTCACTGTACCCGCCTCGTAGCCGCTGACCTGCTCATAGGCGGCGTGTGACGCATTCCTTACCGCCGCTGGCCTGCGGTTCGCCCGGGGAGACCGGTTCCCCCGACTTGGGTACTATCGCTGCGACAGCTCAATCGACGAGACGAGAAGTATGACGCAGCGATACGACCTGGTGATCGCCGGCGGTGGACCGTCGGGTTCGGCCGCCGCCTGGCAGGCCGCCCAGACCGGCGCGAAGGTCGTGGTCCTGGACAAGGCCGAGTTCCCGCGCGACAAGCCGTGCGGCGACGGCCTGACCGCCCGCGCGGTCAGCTACCTGCAGAAGATGGGCCTGGCCGACGAGGTGGCCACCTACCACCGGGTCAACCGGGTCACGGTGTTCAGCCCCAGCCAGTGGGAACTGTCGTTCCCGACGCGGCCCGGCATGCCCGACCACGGCCACACGGTCAGCCGCACCCACCTCGACACGGTGCTGCTCAAGCACGCGGAGTCCGCGGGCGCCGAGGTCCGGCAGGGCGCCGAGGTCACCGGACCCGAGGTCGACGCCAACGGCCGGGTCATCGGCGTGGTGCTCAAGGGCGGCGAGAAGGTCTACGGGGACGCGGTGATCGCGGCCGACGGCGCCTACTCCCCCATCAAGCGGGCGCTGAAGATCGACTCGCAGTACAACGGCTACCAGGCCATCGCGATCCGGTCGGAGATGCACGCCAACCGGCCGGACTCCGATTCGCTCGACATCTACCTCAAGCTGGCGTTCCAGGGCGACCAGTTGCCGGGCTACGGCTGGGTGTTCCCGATGGGCGACGGCATCTTCAACATCGGGTTGGGCTACGTCAACAGCTACAAGAACTGGCAGTCGATCAACGCCACCCAGTTCCTCGGCGAGTTCCTCCGCACGCTGCCTCGCGAGTGGGACCTGCCGCCGATCGAGGAGCTCAAGAAGAACAAGAGCGTCCGGGCGTGGCGACTTCCGATGGGCTTCACCGCGTGGCCGCCGTGGCGACCGGGCGTGCTGTTCACCGGCGACTCGCTGGGTGCGGGTAAGCCGGCGTCCGGCGCGGGCATCTCCAAGGCGCTGGAGTCCGGGCTCGCCGCAGGCGAGTGCGCCATCGCCGCGCTGACCAACGGCGGCCCCGACGACTTCACCAACTACGCCAATCGGATGGAAGCGGCGTGGGGCCGGGAGTACAAGCGCGGCCGCTACTTCCACAAGCTGGCAGGCATCCCCGCCGTCGCGAACAACGGCATCAAGCTGATCGACAACGCGCTCTTCCGCGATCGCATGCTCAAGTCGCTGTACAAGAAGGCGCAGGGCCCGCAGCACAAGTACTGACCCCGAAGTTTCTGCCCCGCCGATTCATCGGCGCCGCCGAGTGTGGACCCAGGCACGTTCTCCGTGCTTGGTCCACACTCGGCGTTCTTCGTGTCGGACCCTTTCGGTAGACCTTTTCCTGTGACCGCAGCGCAGTTGACCGCCTTCATCTGTTACCGCGACCCGGACGCGATGGTCGACTGGGTGACCAAGGTTCTCGGGTTCGACGTCGTGCGCTGCTTCCGCGATGGCGGCCACCTCGCCCACGCCGAGCTCAGGCGCGGCGACGCGGTGGTGTGCATCCAGCGCGACGACCGTGGATACGACATCCCGGCCGTGAAGGGCGACTGTGTGGGCTCCGGGCTGTACGTCGTGGTCGACGCCGCCGACGTGGACGCGATCCACGACCGCGCGACGGCCGCCGGAACCACGGTGCTCATCCCGCCGGAGACCACGCCATGGGGCAATCACCGCGTCGAACTCCTCGACCCGGAGGGCCGGCAGTGGTCGATCGGCTCCTACCTGCCGGGGCAGCCGGGCGACGACTGGTGAGCGGCTAATGTGCCGGGCATGCGACTCACCAACGACTGTTACCTCGTGACGCTGCGCTTCGATTCAGGTGTGGAGCACTACTTCCGCGACGGCGAGCGGTGGACCAAGGTGACCACACGCGGACGCCGGATGCCTGCGACCGCCGAACAGGTGATGAACCACCTGCTGCCCGCGCTCGCCGGCGCCAAGTCGGGCATTGCGGTCGAGGTGCGGCATCGCGACCTCGACGACGACGCGGGACAGCTCCTGGACAGCCTACGGGCGGGTGACGCACCGGCCGCGTCGACTGTGTAGACCGTCGTCGAACTCGTGCCGACATGTCGGCGGCACCCGCACGGTCGGTGGGAAGCCGTCAGCAGACGGTCAGTGCGGGCGACCTCATGGTCGGGAAGTTCGGGCAGGCCGGGCTACTACTGCCCCTGCTGGCGCTCATCGCATACCTGCTGATGCCAAGGGGCCCGAGGCGCCTCGTCCGGCTCCAGCGGGCCGCAGTCGATGGCGGGCTCGAAGGGCTGCGCACCTGCGATCGGCGCACCGACCAGGATCGCGGCCGCAGCAGCCGCCACCATGAGACTCTGTACAGCAAATCCCCGGAACGATGTCATGGGCTCCCCTCCCTGTGGAAAGACCAGTACACACCGACGCGAGCCAAGATCGATAGCGCTCGGCGCGACGGGGGTAGAAGACATTTCACTTTGCAAGTACTCCCCTGGTCGCGAGGCGATGTGCAGCAGCGGATGGGCGTCCCGCCGGGTCCGCAGACGCCTCTAGTGTTTCTGTCCATGGCCATCGCATGCGACGACCTGCGCGCGCCGCACGACTCCGCGGCGTTGTACGCGCCTGCCGCCGTTGATGACCGACGGTGCGCTGAGTTGACCGCGGCGGCTCGGCTGGCCGCCGCCGGCGTGGTGACCATCGAACAGGGCCTGACGGACGCCGAGCTCGCGGATGTCGAGCAGGCGTTGGGCTTCACCTTCGCCGACGACCACCGGGCCTTCCTCGCCGCGGGGCTACCGGTGGGCCCGTCGTGGCCGGACTGGCGCAGCGAAGGTCGCCGGAGCCTGCACAAGCGGCTGCGACTGCCGCTCGACGGAATCCTGTTCGCGGTGGAATGGAGTGCGTTCTGGCCCCCGGCGTGGGGGCAGCGGCCCGCAAGCATGAAACATGCCCTTCGGACGGCGAATTACGAGCTGGCGCGCGCGCCCCGGCTGCTGCCGTTGCACTCGAACCACTACCTGCCTGCCGGTGCCGGCTCGTCCGGCGCGCCCGTTCTGTCGGTGGTGCAGGCCGATGTCACCGTCGTGGGCCGAGACATCGCCGAGTACGTCGAGTCCCTCGTCAGCCCCGGCGTTGCGCAGACGCCGGTCGCCGCACGCCACGTCGAATTCTGGTCGGACCTGATCGACTGACGCGGGCACGTTGTGTCAGCGGCGCCCGCGCGCGGCCCGGCCCGGCTTGCGAGCGACTTTTCCGGCAGCGGCGCGGGCCGCCTGTTTGGCGAGGGTCTTCTCCCGTGCGGTGCGTTTCGGTGCCGGCTGGTCCTGTGTCCGCGACGAACCGGGCTTGCGGCCCCGCACGATTCCGATGAACTCCTCGACCAGCACCGGCTGCGGGCCCTCCCGGAGGGCGAGCGCCACCGGACACGTGGGCGCATCCGTGATGGGGCGGTACGTGAGGTCCTTGCGGTGGTGAAGCCGCGCCAGCGACTGCGGAACCAGGAGTGTGCCGATCCCCGCGGCGACGAGTTCGATTGCCTCCCCGGTGGTCTCGGGCCGGTGATCAACCGGGGCGCCGGGTGCGTCCACCCAGCCAAGGACGTCGTCGCGTGGGAGCAACGTGGGCTCACCGTCGAGGTCCGCGGCGGTGATCTCGTCGGCGGCCGTGAGGATGTGATCGGTCGGCACCACGGCGACCGTGATCTCTTCGTAGAGCGGGATGACGGCCAGCCCGGACGTCTCGGCCGGCAGCCGGAGCACCGCAACGTCGAGGGCGCCCCGCCTGACTTCGGCGGCCGCGTCCGCCGCGACGACGACGCGCAACCGCAGCGGGACGTCGGGGTGGCGCTCCGCCCAGATCCGGGCCCACTTCGCGGGCGTCCCACCTGGGACGTAACCGAGGGTGAGCGAGGCCGGATCCACCGCATCAGGCTACCGATAGGCTTGTGCCATGAGCAGGGCGAATGCGCAGTTCATGAAACCCGCCACGGCGGCGAGGAAGCTGGACGTGTACCTCCCCGCGACGCCTGCGGAATTCCAGGCGAACCCGATCACCCGGTCGGAAATCGCCGCGCTGCAGGCGGACCCGCCACAGTGGCTCAAGGACCTCCGCAAGAACGGGCCGCACCCGAAGAACCTCGTGGCAGCCAAGCTCGGCGTCTCGATCGCGGGTCTCGCGCGCGGCGGCGTCACCGAGGCGCTGACCACCGAGCAGATCAATCAGCTGCTCGAAGACAAGCCCGAGTGGCTGATCGCCGAGCGCGAGAGCTATCAGAACGTGCAGCGCGAGGAACGACGCATCAAAGCACTGCACGAGGATCAGGCTCGCGAGAGCTGAGCGACGCCGCGGTCAGCGTCAACGGAAGAACATGTCGCTGAGGCGATCGAAGAAGCGATCGACGCCGCGCTCCAGCCGACTGCCCCGGGCCCACTTCTCCCACGCGTAGATCAGGCCGAACATGGCGACGACGATCCCAAGCACCAGAGCGGTGACGAGAATGACCTCGACGGTCGTCGACATCGCAACATCCTCGCGCACCACACTCTGCTGTCAGAGACCCTGCGTCACAACATGCAGCTGACGCAATTTTCCACCTCAGTGCCCGCCAGCGCCATCTGGCGTAGGCGGATGTAGTAGAGCGTCTTGATGCCCTTGCGCCAGGCGTAGATCTGCGCCTTGTTCACGTCGCGCGTGGTGGCCGTGTCCTTGAAGAACAGCGTCAGACTCAAGCCCTGATCCACGTGCTGGGTGGCCGCGGCGTAGGTGTCGATGATCTTCTCGTAACCGATCTCGTACGCATCCTGGTAGTACTCCAGGTTGTCGTTGGTCAGGTACGGCGCCGGGTAGTAGGCGCGACCGATCTTGCCTTCCTTGCGGATCTCGATCTTCGACGCGACCGGGTGGATCGACGACGTGGAGTGGTTGATGTAGGAGATCGACCCCGTCGGCGGGACGGCCTGCAGGTTCTGGTTGTAGATGCCGTGCGTCTGCACCGACTCCTTCAACCGCTTCCAGTCGTCCTGGTTGGGGATGCGGATGTCGGCGTCCGCGAACAGCTGACGCACCCGCTCGGTGGCCGGCTCCCACACCTGGTCGGTGTACTTGTCGAAGAACTCCCCCGACGCGTACTTCGACTTCTCGAACCCGCCGAACTTCGAACCACGTTCGATCGCAATGCGATTCGACGCCCGCAGCGCGTGGTAGAGCACCGTGTAGAAGTACATGTTGGTGAAGTCGACGCCCTCTTCGGAGCCGTAGTGGATCCGCTCACGGGCGAGGTAGCCGTGCAGGTTCATCTGCCCCAGGCCGATCGCGTGGGACTCCTTGTTGCCCTGCTCGATCGACGGCACCGACGTGATCGACGTCTGATCGGAAACGGCGGTGAGCCCGCGGATCGCCACCTCGATCGTCTGCGCGAAGTCCGGGGAGTCCATCGCCTTGGCGATGTTCAGCGACCCGAGGTTGCACGAAATGTCCTTGCCGATCCTCTTGTACGACAGGTCGTCGTTGAATTCCGACGGCGTGGACACCTGCAGGATCTCCGAGCACAGGTTGCTGTGGGTGATCTTGCCCTCGATCGGGTTGGCCCGGTTCACGGTGTCCTCGTACATGATGTACGGGTAGCCGGACTCGAACTGCAGCTCGGCCAGGGTCTGGAAGAACTCGCGGGCCTTGATCTTGGTCTTGCGGATCCGGGCGTCGTCGACCATCTCGTAGTACTTCTCGGTGATCGAGATGTCGGCGAACGGCACGCCGTAAACGCGTTCCACGTCGTACGGCGAGAACAGGTACATGTCCTCGTTCTTCTTGGCCAGCTCGAACGTGATGTCCGGGATCACCACGCCGAGTGACAGCGTCTTGATCCGGATCTTCTCGTCGGCGTTCTCGCGCTTGGTGTCGAGGAAGCGGTAGATGTCGGGGTGGTGGGCCTGCAGGTACACCGCGCCCGCACCCTGCCGCGCGCCGAGCTGGTTGGCGTAGGAGAACGAGTCCTCGAGCAGCTTCATGATCGGGATGACGCCCGAACTCTGGTTCTCGATGTTCTTGATCGGGGCGCCGTGCTCGCGGATGTTGGACAGCAGCAGCGCCACCCCCCCACCGCGCTTGGACAGCTGCAGTGCGGAGTTGATGGAGCGCCCGATGGACTCCATGTTGTCCTCGATACGCAGCAGGAAGCAGGACACCGGCTCGCCGCGCTGCTTCTTGCCCGAGTTGAGGAACGTCGGGGTGGCCGGCTGGAAACGGCCGTCGATGATCTCGTCGACGAGCTTCTCGGCCAGCGCCGTGTCACCGGCGGCCAGCGTCAGCGACACCATCACCACCCGGTCCTCGAACCGCTCCAGGTAGCGCTTCCCGTCGAAGGTCTTCAGCGTGTAGGAGGTGTAGTACTTGAACGCGCCGAGGAACGTCGGGAAGCGGAACTTCTTGGCGTAGGCCCGATCCAGCAGCGTCTTGACGAAGTTGCGCGAGTACTGGTCGAGCACCTCGCGCTCGTAGTACTCCTTCTGGACCAGATAATCGAGCTTCTCGTCCTGATTGTGGAAGAAGACCGTGTTCTGGTTGACGTGCTGCAGAAAGTACTGGTTCGCGGCTTCCCGATCCTTGTCGAACTGGATCTTGCCGTCCTTGTCGTACAGGTTCAGCATCGCGTTGAGCGCGTGGTAGTCCGTCTCGCCCGGAAGCGCGTGCACGCCGGTGGTTACAGGTTCTGCAGTGACGGTTGGTGACACGTCTGGTCCTTCCAGAAGTCTTCCAGGCCCGCGCGGACGGCGAAGACGTCGTCCGTGGTGCCCATGAGTTCGAAGCGGTAGAGGTACGGGACGGCGCACTTGCGGGAGACGACGACCCCCGCGTAGCCGAACTCGGCGCCGAAGTTGGTGTTGCCCGCGGCGATGACGCCGCGGATCAACGACCGGTTGTGTTCGTTGTTGAGGAAGGCGATCACCTGTTTGGGGACGTAGCCCCCGTGATCGGGATCCGGACCGTTGGCGTGCCCACCACCGTAGGTCGGCAGCACCAGGACGTAGGGCTCGTCGACCTGGATGCGCTCACGCAGCGGGATGCGCGTGGCGGGCAGGCCGAGCTTCTCGACGAACCGGTGCGTGTTCTCCGAGACACTGGAGAAGTACACGATGTTGCCGGTCATGATCGAGTTCGCCCTCCTTCCTGCCTCGCGTGTACCCCCGTCAGGCCGTCGCTGCGACGGCTCCTCCGAGCGCCTTGATGCGATCGGGGCGGAAGCCCGACCAGTGGTCGTTGCCGACCACCACGACGGGCGCCTGCAGGTAGCCCAGGGCCATCACGTAGTCGCGGGCCTCGCTGTCGAGGCTGATGTCGACCGTCTCGTAAGCGATGCCCTGCTTGTCCAGCGCCTTGTAGGTGGCGTTGCACTGCACGCAAGCCGGCTTGGTGTAAACGGTGACGGTCATTGACGGCTCCTCGGGCGTGTGACGGGTGGTGAGGCGAACGGACTGGCAACGGAACGGAGACTGCATATCGCTCTAGTTCAGCGACCCGCAGACTCACAAAATTCCTGGACGCCCGGGGTGCTCGACCGGTGGTGCCGAAATGCTCTGACCACTGGATCTGCGCTCCGGCCGACCTCCGAACCGTGGGGGTCTGTCGGTGTGCAAGACACTACACCTGGTGTCCGACAAAGCCAGGGGATACCAGATGTTCTGAATAACATTTCTGGAATTCCCAGGTCGTAAGCCCACGCACAGCCGCAGTCCCGGCGTGTCGCGCCCGATGACGCGCCGCGTGTCGCAAGATGGGAGATGTCTACCACCGGGCACCGACAACGGCCCGGCACCAGGGCAACGCCCGAGGCGCTCCAGCAAACGCCGACGGGCGCGCCGGATTGGTGACCGTCGACGTCCGCCGACCCGCTTAGGTTGGACCCATGAGTTGGGACGTGTACGTCATGAGGTTCCCGGAGCACGTAGCGACGCCGGCGGAGATACCGGCGGACTGGCATCCGGAGGACATCGGGACGGCCGGGGAGGTCCGTGCCGCGATCGACGCCCTGATCGCCGACATGGCCTGGGGTTCCGACGGCTGGGGCCAGGGCACCGGGGACGGCTTCTCGGTCGAGACGTCGCTACGAGAGCCCGACGACGCACCCGTCAACGGCTTCACCCTGATGTTCCGCGGCCGGGGGCGACGCGGCGAACCTCGCCATGGCGTTGGCGGCACGGTTCGACGCCCGCGCACTCGGCAGCGGCGTGTTCCTCGAGCCCGATTCGGCCGGCGAGGCGTTCGACAGCTGGCAGCGCTACCGCGACCACGCGCTGCGGCCGCGCCCCCGCGAGTAGCGGCCTCAGCCGACCTCGGCGACCAGCTTGCCGACGATGTCGCGCAGGTTCGCCGCGACCTCGGCGTTCTCCCGCGGGTGCCTGCCGTCGAGGGACTTCGCCGGAATTGACAACTTGAGGTCCTCCACCACCCGCGGCCCGGCGATGCCGAAGCTCTTGCGGGTCTCGTCGTGCGCCCACACGCCGCCGTACTGCCCGAGCGCAGCGCCGACGACGGCGAGCGGCTTGCCCTTGAGTGCGCTGTCACCGAACGGCCGCGACAGCCAGTCGATCGCGTTCTTGAGCACTCCCGGGATGCTCCCGTTGTATTCGGGCGTGACGACGAGCGCCGCGTCGGCCTCGGCCGCCGCTCGCCGCAGCGCCACCACGGGCTCGGCCACGTCGTCGTTGTCGATGTCCTCGTTGTAGAACGGCAGCTCACCCAGCCGGTCGAACAACTCCAGCGTCACGCCCTGCGGAGCCGCCTCCACGGCGAGTTCGGCGATCTGACGGTTGATCGACGCCGCGCGCAGACTCCCCACCAGAACGATCACCTTGATATCCGACATGTGCACCCCTTCATTCGTCCGGACGGATCTTCACACAGTTGAACCGGACTACAGTCCGATTTCATCCCGCTGATTTAAAGTGAGGGCATGCCCGCGACGCAACCCCCGACGCCGCTGCCGCAGCAGGCGCCGCAGGAGCGAGGCGATGCCGCCC
Source organism: Mycobacterium hippophais (assembly GCF_027529605.1). Taxonomy (NCBI): domain Bacteria; kingdom Bacillati; phylum Actinomycetota; class Actinomycetes; order Mycobacteriales; family Mycobacteriaceae; genus Mycobacterium; species Mycobacterium hippophais. Next base: position 150,997 of record NZ_JAPZPY010000007.1, read on the forward strand.
GCAATCGTGCCCTGCTGCTCGACGCCGCGCGCGATCTCATCGCCGAACGGGGCGCGGACGCGGTGAGCATGGACGACGTGGCGGCGGCCGCAGGGGTGGGCAAGGGCACGCTGTTCCGCCGGTTCGGCAGCCGGGCCGGCCTGATGATCGTGCTGCTCGACGAGGACGAGAAGACCGAACAGCAGGCTTTCCTGTTCGGCCCGCCGCCGCTGGGACCCGGGGCGCCGCCGCTCGAGCGGCTGCTCGCCTACGGACGCAGCCGACTGCGGTTCGTCCACACCCACCACGCGCTGCTGTCCGACGCGGCGCGGGACCCGCAGACCCGCTTCAGCGCGCCGGCCACCCTGCACCGCACCCACGTCCGCATGCTGCTCGAGGCGGCGGGCACCACCGGCGACCTCAACGCCCAGGCCGATGCCCTGCTCGGTCTCCTCGACGCCGACTACGTGGAACACCAGCTCGCCGACCTGGGCCACACCCTCGACACGCTCGGCGATGCGTGGGAGGCCGTGGCGCGCAAGCTGTGCGGCACCTGATGCACTGGGTGCTGCACGTCGACCTCGACCAGTTCCAGGCCGCCGTCGAGATCCGCCGCAACCCCGGCCTCGCCGACCTGCCGCTGGTCGTCGGCGGCAACGGTGACCCGACCGAGGCGCGCAAGGTCGTCACGTGTGCGTCCTATCCCGCCCGTGCGTTCGGGATCCGCGCCGGTATGCCGCTGCGCGCAGCGGCCCGCAAGTGCCCGGACGCGGTGTTCGTGCCGCTCGACACCGACGCCTACGACGCGGCGTCCGACGAGGTGATGAGCCTGCTGCGGGACTTCGGCCACCCGGTAGAGGTGTGGGGCTGGGACGAGGCCTACGTCGGCGTCGACGACCCGGACGGCACGCTCGACCCGCAGGAGCTGGCGCAGCGGATCCGCACCGGCGTCGCGGCCCACACCGGGCTGGCCTGTTCGGTGGGCATCAGCGACAACAAGCAGCGCGCGAAGGTGGCCACCGGCTTCGGCAAGCCCGGCGGGGTGTTCACCCTCACCGACGCCAACTGGATGGCGGTGATGGGTGACCGCGCGGTCGACGCACTGTGGGGCGTCGGCCCGAAGACCGCCAAGAAGCTGCTCGGGATGGGCATCGAGACCGTCGCGGACCTGGCCGCCACCGACGCCACCGTGCTCACCGCCGCGTTCGGACCCACCACCGGACTGTGGATCCTGTTGCTGGCCAAGGGCGGCGGGGACACCACCGTGACCGCCGAACCGTGGGTGGCGCGCTCGCGCAGCCATGTCGTCACCTTCGCCGACGACCTCACCGACCGCGCCGAGATCGACTCGGCCGTGGTCGATCTCGCCCGCCGCACCCTCGACGAGGTGACCGCACAGGGCCGGGTGGTGACCCGGGTGGCGGTCACGGTGCGCACCAGCACCTTCTACACCCGCACCAAGATCCGCAAACTCGCCGCGCCCGGCAACGACCCGGTCCCCATCACGCAGACGGCGCTGGCGCTGCTCGGGCAGTTCGAGCTGGACCGGCCCGTGCGGTTGCTCGGCGTGCGGCTGGAGCTGGCGATGCCGTCGGCCGCGGCGGCACCCGGCGTGGCTGTCGGTGGCGGCCCATAGCGTGCACACCATGCTGACGACGGTCGCTGTGCGCGGATACCGGTCGCTGCGCGATGTCGTCCTCCCGCTCTCCGCGCTGACCGTCGTCACCGGCGCCAACGGCACTGGCAAGTCGTCGCTCTACCGGGCGCTGCGCCTGCTCGCCGACTGCGGCCGTGGCGAGGTGATCGGCTCGCTGGCCCGCGAGGGCGGCCTGCAGTCGGCGCTCTGGGCCGGGCCCGAGCAACTCGGTGGCGCTCGCCGCACCGGCCGCGTAGAAGGAACCGTGCGAACCGGGCCGGTCTCCCTCGAACTCGGCTATGCGGCAGATGATTTCGGCTATCTGGTGGATCTCGGACTGCCCCAGGACCCCGGCCACAGGTCGCAGTTCGGGCGCGACCCCGAGATCAAACGCGAGGCCGTGTTCGCCGGCGCCGTCGCACGGGATGCCTCCACACTGGTCAGACGCACCCGCGACTACGCCGAGGCCGCATCGGAATCGGGCCGCGGCTTCGACGAACTGTCCCGGTCCCTGCCGCCCTACCGCAGCCTGCTGGCCGAATACGCCCACCCCGGCGCCCACCCGGAACTCGCCGCCGTCCGCGATCGGTTGCGCAACTGGCGGTTCTACGACGGATTCCGGGTCGACGCCGGCTCCGCCGCCCGCCGCCCGCAGGTCGGCACCCGCACCCCGGTGCTGTCCGACGACGGCAGCGACGTCGCCGCCGCGGTGCAGACCATCATCGAGGGCGGGTTCGACGACCTGCAGCGGGCGGTCGGCGACGCGTTCGACGGCTCGACGGTCTCGGTGGCGGTCACCGACGGCTTGTTCGACCTCCAACTCCACCAGCGCGGCATGCTGCGGCCGCTACGCTCTGCCGAATTGTCGGACGGCACACTGCGATTCCTGTTGTGGGCAGCCGCTCTGCTCAGCCCGCAGCCACCGTCCCTGATGGTGCTCAACGAACCGGAGACCTCGCTGCACCCGGACCTGGTTCGCCCGCTGGCCCGGCTGATCCGCACAGCCGCCGACAAGACCCAGGTCGTGGTGGTCACCCACTCGGGGGCCGTGCTCGACGTGCTGGAGGCGGTGCCCGTCGCCGACGCCGATGCCGGCGCCCCCGCGACGGAGATCCGCCTGCACAAGGACTTCGGGGAGACCCGCGTCGAGGGCCTCAGCATGCTCGACACGCCGCCGTGGCACTGGGGCGGTCGCTAGTCCCGCGGCAGCAGGCCCGGCCGCAACGCCCGGCTGAAGAGCACGTTCACCTGACGCATCGCCACGCTGTACGGCCACCACATGGTGCGCTTGAACATGTAGAGCGCCCGGATGTCCGGTGAGGTGTAGATCAGATAGCGGTTGCGCCGCACGCCGCGCAGGATCCGGTCGGCGACGTGTTCGGGCGAGACCGCATGCCCGGCGAACCGGCCGGTCCAGCGGGCCACGTTCGGGTGGTCGCGGTCGACGCCGGCGATCTGCACCGTCTGCACCAGCGGCGTCTTCACCGCACCCGGCACCACCACCGACACCCCGATGCGGTGCCGGGCGAGATCGAAGCGCAGCACCTCCGACAGTCCGCGCAGCCCGTACTTGCTGGCGCTGTAGGCGGCGTGCCACGGCAGCGCGACCAGTCCGGCGGCCGACGAGACGTTGACCAGGTGCCCGCCGCGGCGGGCCGCCACCATCGGCGGCACGAAGGTCTCGATGACGTGGATCGGACCCATCAGGTTGATGTCGACCATCGATTTCCAGTGCTGGTGGGTGAGCCGGTCGACGGTGCCCCACGCCGACACCCCGGCGATGTTCATCACCACGTCCATCGCCGGGTGATCGGCATGGACGTCGCGGGCGAACGCGGCGACCGCGTCGTAGTCGGAGATGTCGAGTGCCCGGTGCGCGGGCACGCTGGCGCCGAGCGCCCTGGCGTCGGCGACCGTGGTCTCCAGACCCGCCTCGTCGCGGTCGGTGAGGAAGAGTTCGGCGCCGTCGGCGGCCAGCCGCAGTGCGGTGGCCCGGCCGATGCCGCTGGCGGCCCCGGTGATCAGACAACGCCTGCCGTCGAAACCACTGCTTCGCGCCATGGCGGTGACCCTACCGTCAGCCCAGATCGGCGGTTCCGCCCCAGAGCGCGTTGAGCCACAACCGGATCACGACGTCGACGCCGCGCGCCGGGTCGGTACCGCGGCCGACGAACCCGCTGTCGTGCGACAACGTCAGTGCCGTGGTGGCGGTCAGCGTGCGGACCAGGGCAGGGAGGTCGTCGGTGATCGGGCGGGCACCGCCGTCCGACCGGACGAGGCCGACGATCTTGTCGATCACGCCATCCTCGAAGTCGTTCATGATCTCGCGGATCTGTGCGTCGGTGTTCCGCGCCAGCGTGCACGCCCGCATGATCGGATCGTTGCTGGCGAACACCGCGGCCGCGTAACCGACCATGCGCTTGGCGAACTCCGCCGGTGACTCCCCGGCCTCCCTCGGCGCGAAATCGTGGGTGAGCTTGTCGAGTTCGGCCATCGCGTCGGCGACGATCACCGCCAGCACCGCGTACTTCGAGTCGAAGTAGAAGTAGAAGCCCGACCGGGCGACACCGGCCCGCTCGCTGATGGTGCTGACGGACAGATCGGCGAACGATCTCTCCTCGAGCAGTTCCCGGACGGCGACGACGATCGCGTCGCGCTGCCGGTCGCCACGGCTGCGCCGCGGCGCCGGTTCCGTTTCGGCGGTCATGTCTCTAGACCTTTGCACGCAGCAGGCCAGAACCAAACTTGACAGGCGTCAACTGCGCCCAGCAGGATGATGATCGGGAGTGACAGCGGCCACAGTTTCTGTGCGTGAGGAGCATGACATGACGGCGACGATCAACACGACGGATTACCTGCTCGACCAGGCGAAGCGTCGATTGACACCGTCGATCAACAACTTCCCCGGGCTCGGCGCGCTCGAGCGCAGGTTGCTGCAGACCGAGTTCCCGCAGAAGCCGATGTCCACGCCGCCTGCGGGCAGCGACCTCAAGCCGGTGATCGGCGACGCCGGCCTGCCGGTGCTTGGCCACATGGTCGAGATGTTCCGCGGCGGCCCCGACTACCTGCTGCACATCTACCGCAAGTACGGCCCGCTGTACTACGCCGACTCCCCCGCGCTGCCCGCGGTCACCGCGCTGGGACCCGACGCCGCGCAGGCGGTCTACTCCAACCGCAACAAGGACTTCTCCCAGCAGGGCTGGGTGCCGGTGATCGGGCCGTTCTTCCACCGCGGCCTGATGCTGCTCGACTTCGAGGAGCACATGTTCCACCGCCGGATCATGCAGGAGGCGTTCGTACGCACCCGCCTGGTCGGCTACACCGAGCAGGTCGACCGGGTCGTGTCGCAGGTGATCGCCAAGGACTGGGTGGCCAACGACGCGCGCTTCCTGATGTATCCGGCCATGAAGGAACTGACCCTCGACATCGCCTCGATGGTGTTCATGGGCCACGAGCCGGGCACCGACAAGGAGTTGGTGACCAAGGTCAACAAGGCGTTCACCACCACCACGCGGGCCGGCAACGCCATCATCCGCAAGCCGGTCGCGCCGTTCACCTGGTGGCGCGGCATGCAGGCCCGCAAGCTGCTGGAGAACTACTTCGAGGAGCGGGTCCGCGAGCGGCGCGGCCATGAGGGCTCCGACCTGCTGACCGTGCTGTGTCAGACCGAGGACGAGGACGGCAACAAGTTCTCCGACGCCGACATCGTCAACCACATGATCTTCCTGATGATGGCCGCGCACGACACGTCCACCTCGACCGCCACCACGATGATCTACCACCTGGCCAAGAACCCCGAGTGGCAGGAGCGCTGCCGCGACGAGTCCGACCGGCTGGGCGACGGCCCCGTCGACATCGAGTCGCTGGACAAGCTCGAGTCGCTCGACCTGGTGATGAACGAGTCGATCCGCCTGGTCACGCCCGTCCAGTGGGCGATGCGCCAGACCGTGCGCGACACCGAACTGCTCGGCTACTACCTGCCGAAGGGCACCAACGTCATCGCCTACCCCGGCATGAACCACCGGCTCGAGGAGCTCTACCCCGAACCGATGAAGTTCGACCCGCTGCGGTTCACCGAGCCGCGCAACGAGCACAAGAAGCACCGCTACGCGTTCAGCCCGTTCGGCGGCGGCGCGCACAAGTGCATCGGCATGACGTTCGGCCAGCTCGAGGTCAAGACGATCCTGCACCGGCTGCTGCGCAAGTACCGGCTGGAACTGCCGCACCCCGAGTACACGACGGAGTGGGACTACGGCGGTATGCCGGTGCCCAAGGACGGCATGCGCATCGTCCTTCGGCCGCTGCACTGACGCCGTCGCGGCGTGGGCGCTGAACCGCCCCTAGCCGCTCACGCCGCCAGCAGCCGGTTCGCACACGCGATCACCGCGCGCAACGCCGACTGGGTGGCGTCGTCGGAGAGGCCCATCGCCCACTCCGTGCGCGTGCCGTCGGAGCCGCGCAGGAATGTCGCGATGCCCTGGTCGGCCGGCATCTGGTGGAAGGCCACCAGTTCCACCGGGAAACCGCGGTCGTGCAGCATCGCGGTCAGTGCGGCCACCGGTCCCGACGCGGCGGCGGACGACGTGTCGATCCGGTCCCCGACGGCCAGGGTGGCCTGGTAGTTACGGGCCTGCGGGCCCAGTCGCGTGGCGGGCCGGTCGGCATCGGTGCACGCCCAGTGGCCCAGCCGCAACGGGCCGGAGTGCGGGGCGTACTCGGCGAGGAATTCGTTCCAGGACAACGCGTCGGCCTCCTTGCGCAGGCCACGGGGAACCGGGGCGTGGACGCCGGCCGCGAACGGCGCAGCAGTGGCACCCGCCCGGTTCTGGGGCGCGGCGCTGATTGCGGTGTGTATCGCGGATGAACTTGCCGAAGTAGTGAACATGTGTGCCGGTCATCTCTGGTTCGAGGAAGTGACCGACGATGTAGCAACGACCCACAGCGAGGGGTCGGTCGAGATCAGACCCCGCTGCGGGTTGCTACTACGAGTCGCCTTGGCACGACCGCGACTGTAGACGTCCCCACGCCGCGACGCAAACACTTTCGGCGCCCCCGCCGACGGCCCCGTGCGGGGTGCCGAAGACCACACCGTCGGTGGCGGTCCGGGCACGGCCGCGGACCCTAGTGTGGTGCCGGTGACCTGGCACGAGGGCGTCTTCCTGGTCGTGGCGGGTGTCGCCGGCGGGCTCACGGGCAGCATCGCCGGCCTGGCGTCGGTGGCGACCTACCCGGCGCTGCTCCTGGTGGGCCTGCCGCCGGTGACCGCCAACGTCACCAACACCGTCGCCGTGGTGTTCAACGGGGTCGGGTCGATCTTGGGCTCGCGTCCGGAGCTGAAGGGCCGCGGCGACGCCATCAAACGCATCGTGCCCGGCGCCATCCTCGGCGGTGCGGTGGGCGCGGTGCTGCTGCTGTCCACACCGGCGGAGGGCTTCGAGAAGGTGGTGCCCGCGCTGATCGGCTTCGCCGCCGTGGCGATCCTCATCCCGCGCCGCCGGGGCCGCACCACCGGCGAGGACGAGCCGCGCGGCCGCGCGGCGAGGATCGCCCAGGCCGGGGCGGTCTTTCTGATCTGCATCTACGGCGGGTACTTCGGCGCGGCCGCCGGCGTGCTGTTGCTGGCGCTGATGCTCGCCGCCGGTGAGACGATGCCGCACGCCAGCGCGGACAAGAACGTCATCCTCGGCGCGTCCAACGCCACCGCGGCCGTTCTGTTCGTCTTCCTTGCGCCGGTGCACTGGCCGGCGGTGGTGACGCTGGGCTTCGGTTGCCTGGTGGGATCGCGACTGGGCCCGATCGTCGTCCGCCACGCACCCGCCGGTCCGCTGCGGGTGGCCGTCGGGCTCGGCGGTATCGCCCTTGCCGTCAAGCTCGGCGTCGACGCCTACACCTGAGACAGGCCGAACGGGTTGTCGCCGCTCGCGACCCGGCTTCCGAGGTCGACGAGATTCTGCGCCGACGCGTGCAGCCGCTCCCCCGCCTCCGGACTGGCCTGCCCGGCCAGGTAGCGCGACCACGTGCCCTCGATGACGATGCCGAGCTTGAAACACGCCATCGCCAGATACCAGTTCAGCCGCGATGTCTCGCGACCGCCGGCGTCCAGGTACGCCTCGAGCAGTTCGCGCCGGCTCGCGATCCCGCCGAGCGCGGCGAGCTGCGAACCGGCGTCGATGGGGTTGGGATCGAGCGGCCAGCAGATCAGCATCCACCCGAGGTCGAGCAGCGGGTCGCCGACGGTGCACATCTCCCAGTCGATGAACGCGGCGAGTTCGGGACGGTCGCGCCGCAGCAGCACGTTGTTCAGATGCGCGTCGCCGTGCATGATGCCGGGTTCGCGGTCCGGGGGCCGGTTGTCGGTCAGCCACTGCGCCAGGGACGTGACGGCCGGGAACGACTCGGGTGCGTAGTCGTCGTGGCGGTAGCTCTCCAGCAGCCGCAGGAACTGCGGAACCTGGCGTTCCAGAAAGGATCCCGGGCGTTTGATGGCGGCCAGCGGGCTGCCCTCCCAGGCGACGTTGCCCAGCCGGGCCAGGCTCGCGGCATACGACAGCCCGACCTCGTGGCGCATGCCGGCGTCGCGGACGTAGGCGTCGGTCATCTCGTTGCCCGGGTTGAAGCCGTCGACCTCTTCCATCAGGTAGAACACCACCCCCAGGACGTCGAGATCCTCACAGCCGGCGATGAATCCGGGATGCGGCACCGTCGTCCCGGCCAATGTGCGCAGCACCGCGATCTCACGCAGCATCGTCTTGTCGCTGGTCGGTCTGGGATGCAGGGGCGGGCGGCGCAGCACCATGGCTCGCCCGTCCACCCGCAGCCGCACCACGATGTTCTGCGAACCACCGGTCAGCGGTTCGACGTCGGTGACGGTCGAGCCGAGGCCCTCGCGGGCCAGCCAGCGCGCGAGGGCGGCCTGCGCCTCGTCGCTCAGCGTGGGCAGGGACAGCGCGTCGTCGGGCATGGGAGACATCGTCTCAGCCGCGCGACACGGCGTCGCCGGCTCCCCCGACGATCAGGCCTGGTACTCCAGACAGGGCGCGACGCCGTTGATCACGCCCTCCCGGAACGCCCGGACCCGGGCGAAGCCCGCACCCTGACGCTCCACGTCGGCGTCGCCGCGGAACACCAGCAGGGCCTTGATCGCCTCGTCGAGGTCACCGGGTGAGATGCGGTAGGTGCTGGTGTCCGCGCGGTTGTAGAGGATCACACTCGCGGTGTACGCCCCGGCCAGGCAGTCCGCGCGCAAAGTCGAGGTCTTCTCGTCGGACTGGTCGCCCAGCCGGGTCAGCGCCGCGAGTCCGTACTGGGTGGCCAGCAGCGAGGCCACCGCGTAGTCGCCGCCCTGCTGGTAGATCCGGGGCATGAAGGCCTCGTTGTCCCATCCGATGTAATCGTCTGGCACACAATAGAACAGCGCGAAGCCCTCGGCCGACTGGTCACCGCACATCGGCGGTTCGTCGGGGCTGAAGGGCTGCAGGCCGGCCAGCGGCGACCACGGCTCGCCGGTCACCTCGGGGTACGCCCGGCTCCAGAAGTCCTCCAGGTCATAGGGCACGCCGTTGACGATCGAGTCGTACGGGGCGTCACCGCCACTCGCCGCGTCCATCACGTCGTTGAACGGCAATTCGAGCACCAGTGGATCGTCGTCGCGGTACACCTTGCAGCGCTCCAGCCCTTTGTCGAAGCCGTCCTGGAAGGCGCCCACCCGGTCGAACCCGCTGCCGTGGGCGTTGGGGTCGATCTTCGACGTGCCCGGGGTGTCACGCAGTTCGAGGATGCCCGCGAGCGCGGTGTCGAGGTCGGCGCTCGAGACGTCGAACACGCCGTCGTCCTTGGCATGCCGGGCCCATGCGCCTGCCATGCAGTCGGCCTGCAGTTCCCGGGTCACCGCGCGCGCGGTGAAGTTCGACCGCGCCTGGATCGCATGCGCCCATTCGTGAGCCATCACCACCGGGATCGCGAAGTCGCCGAAGTTCTCCCGCAATCCCGGCAGCAACCCCTCGGCGTCCCACGCCACCACATCCTTGCTGGGACAGTAGAACGCGTTGCCTGCCACCTCCTCGGCACTGGTGGTGCACGGCGGCGCGTCGTCGCTGGAGGGATTGACTGCATACATCCCGCCCGCCAGGGGTTCGTACTCGGCGCCGTAGAGGTCGGGGTACTGCTTGCCCCAGTAGTCCTGCAGATCGGCGATCGCCTGCATGGCGATTCTGTTCACCGGGTCGGACGGGTCGCCGACGATCTCGACATCACTGGCGTCGGGCGCCGCCGCCTTCGACGAACCCGGGACCTCCGGATCCGGACCGGCACAGCCCGCGAGGAGCACCACGACGGCCGCCGCCGTCGACCACACTCTGATGCGCATGGGCAAACGGTAGCGGCGCCGATTGGAATTCAGCTGGAAAGCAAAGCCCTATGCGATCTCGGTGTCGCCGGTCGCGGCGAGCGCAACCGACGACACCGAGATCACGAGGTCACTTGGGGGCGAAGCGCTGACCGGCGTCCAGTCGCAGGCACTGGCCGTTGAGCATCGCGTTCTCCACGATCGCCGCGGCGAGTTTGGCGTACTCGTCGGGCCGGCCGAGGCGCTTGGGGAAGGCGGCGTCCTTGGTCAGCTGACTGGCGAACTCGTCGGGGATTCCTTCGGTCAGCCCGGTGGCGAACAGGCTTGGGGCGATGGCGAGCACCCGGATGCCCAGGCTGCCCAGGTCGCGGGCCATGGTCAGGCACATGCCGGCGATCGCGGCCTTCGACGCGGTGTAGGCGACCTGCCCGATCTGTCCCTCGAACGCGGCGATGGAGGCGGTGTTGATGATGACGCCGCGCTCTTCCTTCTCGTCGTCGACGGGCTCGTTCTTGCTCATGTGCCACGCCGAGAGCCGGCTGATGTTGAAAGTGCCGATGAGGTTGAGGTCGACGCTGGCGCGGAACGAGTCCAGGCTGTGCGGACCGTCCTTCTTGATGGTGCGCTCGCCGATGCCGCCGCCCGCGGTGGTCACCGCGATGTGCAGTCCGCCGAGGTCGGCGACCACCTGCTCGATCACCTTCTCCGTGCCGTCGAAGTCGGTGACGTCCACCTCGTGGAACGAACCGCCGATCGAGTCGGCCACTTCCTTGCCCTTGGACTGCGGACGGTCCAGCACGGCAACGCTCGCGCCGCGCTTGGCCAACAGCTCGGCGGTCGCCCGGCCGAAGCCGGAGGCCCCGCCGACCACGATGGCCTTCTTGCCCTCGATCTCCATCTAGCTTCCTTTCCACATCGGGGTTGAACTGTAAAGCAACCTAGCCGACGTCACCCTTCGGTAAGCGTTTCGGGTCCGACCTGGGGTTTCCCCGGCAGTACCTTGGCAGACATGGCCGTACCGCCGCGAGGCCCTTGGGCGCTGTGCGGGATCGCCGCCGCCGCGGTGGCGCTCGGCGTCGCCGAGCTCGTCGCCGTGCCGTTCGGTCCGGCCGCCGATGCGCGCACCGCGGTCGGGTCCACCGTCATCGACCGGACCCCGGGCCCGGTCAAGGAATGGGCCATCGCCACCTTCGGCACTGCGGACAAACTCGTGCTCACCGTTCTCGTGGTGGCGGTCATCCTGGTGATCGCCGCGATCAGCGCGCGCTTCGAGTCGCGGCGCATGCCCATCGGCAGCCTGGCGATCGCCGCGGCCGGTGTGCTCGGCGCTGCGGCGGTGCTCTCGCGGCCGGGGTCGTCGGCAATCGACGTGCTGCCGACGGTGATCGGTGCGGTGTGCGGAATCGCGGTGCTGCGGCTGCTGACGTCCGGCCGCATCAAGGACGCGCCCGACGACGGCGCCGAATCCGCGGGCACCGAAGGAGACCCCGCCGACCGGGGCCGCAGGCTCACCCTCTTCGGCGTCGGGTTCCTGGCGGTGGGCGCGGCCAGCGGGGTGGCGGGCGCGGTGCTGTCCCGGCTGACCTCGTCGGTGTCCGGCGACCGGCAGAACTTCGCGCTGCCACGGGTCGGGCGGACCGCACCCGAGGTGCCGGCGGCGGTGCAGCCGGCGAACGTCGACGTGGCGCCGTTCATCACCTCGAACGCCGACTTCTACCGCATCGACACCGCCCTGACGGTGCCGCAGCTGAGCCGGGCCGACTGGAAGTTGCGCATCCACGGCATGGTCGACCGCGAAATCACCTACACCTTCGAGGATCTGGACCGGTTCGAGGCCGTCGAGGACATCATCACGCTGGCGTGTGTGTCCAACCCGGTGGGCGGGGACCTCATCTCCACCGCCAAGTGGACCGGCTACCGGGTCCGCGATCTACTGGCCGACGCGGGCGTGCATCCCGACGCCGACATGGTGCTGTCCACGTCGGTCGACGGGTTCACCGCGGGCACGCCCGTTGAGGCGTTCACCGACGACCGCGACGCGCTGCTGGCGGTCGGCATGAACGGCGAGCCGCTGCCCACCGAGCACGGCTACCCGGCGCGCCTCGTGGTGCCCGGGCTGTACGGCTATGTGTCCGCGACCAAGTGGGTGGTCGACATCGAGTTGACCCGCTTCGACCGTGCCGAGGCCTACTGGACGAAGCTGGGCTGGTCGGCGCGCGGTCCGATCAAGACGCAGTCGCGCATCGACGTGCCGCGCACCGGGCAGGACGTCGCGCTGGGACCGGCGACCTTCGGCGGTGTGGCTTGGGCGCAGAACCGCGGGGTGCGCGCCGTCGAGGTGCGCATCGACCCGCCCGGCGGCAAGGGTGACTGGCGCCCCGCGACGCTGGGCGCGAGCTACTCCAACGAGACGTGGCGGCTCTGGAGCATCGACTGGCGGGCCGAGCAGACCGGCCTGCACACGATCTCCGTGCGCGCCACCGACAACACCGGGGCGGTGCAGACCGAGGAGCGCGCCGATCCGGTTCCCGACGGCGCGTCGGGCTGGCAGTCGATCATCTTCGCGGTCAGATAACCGTCTCGCGGCGGGTGCCCGCCGCGTGTCCGACCCGCGTGCCACGCTGGACCCGTGCACCTGGTCGACGTCGCCACCGCCTCCGCCGATGTGGGCGCCACGTCGGCGCGGCTGGCCAAGATCGCGCGGATCGCCGAACTGCTCGCCCGCGCCGCCGAGGAGCGCGACGCCCGGCTCGTCGCGGTGGTGGTGTCGTGGCTGTCCGGCGAGCTGCCGCAACGCCAGATCGGGGTGGGCTGGGCGGCGTTGCGCTCGCTGCCCGCGCCTGCCGAGGAGCCGTCGCTGACCGTCGGCGGCGTCGACGCGACGCTGTCGGAGATCGGCGCGGTGGCCGGCAAGGGATCACAGCAGCGCCGGGCCGGACTGCTCGCCGCCCTGTTCGCCGCCGCCACCGACGTCGAGCAGACCTTCCTGCGCCGGCTGCTGTCGGGCGAACTGCGCCAGGGCGCCCTGGCCGGCGTGATGGCCGACGCCGTCGCCAAGGCGGCGGGGATCCCGGCGCCTGCGGTGCGGCGGGCCGCCATGCTCGCAGGCGACCTGCCGGCGGTGGCGGCCGCGGCGCTGACCGGCGACGACGCGGCCCTCGACCAGTTCACGCTCACGGTGGGCCGGCCGGTGGGGCCGATGCTCGCGCAGACCGCGACCGGCGTCGCCGATGCCCTCGACCGGCTCGGCGGCGAGGCGGTGCTCGAAGCCAAGCTCGACGGCGCCCGGGTGCAGATCCACCGCGACGGCGACGACGTCTCGATCTACACCCGCAGCCTCGACGACGTCACCGACCGACTGCCCGAGGTGGTGGCGGCCGCCCGGGCGCTGCCGGTCCGAACGCTGATCGCCGACGGCGAGGCGATCGCCCTGCGATCCGACGGGCGGCCGGACCGCTTCCAGGTGACGGCGTCGCGGTTCGGACGCCGCGGCGGTCGCGACGCCGAGGGCCAGCCGCTGTCGGTCTTCTTCTTCGACCTGCTGCACGTCGACGGTGACGACCTGCTGGACCTGCCGACCGCCGAGCGGCTGGCCCGGCTCGACGTGCTGGTGCCCGCCGCGCAGCGCGTCGACCGGCTGCACACGACCGACTCCGCGGCGGCGCAGCGGTTCCTCGACGCGACGCTGGCGGCGGGGCACGAGGGCGTGATGGCGAAATCGCCGACGGCGCCGTACGAAGCGGGCAGGCGCGGCGCGGGCTGGCTCAAGGTCAAGCCGGTGCACACCCTGGATCTGGTGGTGCTCGCCGTGGAGTGGGGTTCGGGACGGCGCACCGGCAAGCTCTCCAACATCCATCTCGGCGCCCGTGATCCGGCTACCGGCGGATTCGTCATGCTGGGCAAGACATTCAAGGGCATGACCGACGCGATGCTCGACTGGCAGACCGCGCGCTTCCTCGACCTGGCGGACGGACCCACCGATGGCTACGTGGTCAGGGTGCGGCCCGAACAGGTGGTCGAGATCGCGTTCGACGGAGTGCAGGGGTCGAGCCGCTACCCCGGCGGGATGGCGCTGCGCTTCGCGCGGGTGTTGCGCTACCGGGACGACAAGGCTCCGGCCGAGGCCGACACCGTCGACACGGTGCGCGCCTTCTACGAGCGCTGACGAGCCGACCGAACGAATCCACCCAATCGGCCGGGCACCGGTGGAAAGATCGGCCCATGGCTTCAACCCCCGCGCCCGCGGCTCCTTCTGCGGAGCAGACGACAGACGGCCACATCACCTACGTCCGGACGGACAAGGACCTACCGCCGGTGGCGGTCGTCGACCGCTCCCCCATCACCGCCAAGCACCGCACCATCTTCGGCGTCATCGCCGTGATCGGGGCGGTCGCCTGGGCGGTCATCGCCTTCTTCCGGGGTGAGACGGTCAACGCCGTCTGGTTCGTCATCGCCGCGATCTGCACCTACGTCATCGGTTTCCGGTTCTACGCCCGGCTGATCGAGATGAAGATCGTCCAGCCCAAGGACGAGAACGCCACGCCTGCCGAGGTTTTCGAGAACGGCACCGACTACATGCCGACCGACCGGCGGGTGCTGTTCGGGCACCACTTCGCCGCGATCGCCGGCGCGGGCCCGCTGGTGGGGCCGGTGCTGGCGATGCAGATGGGCTACCTGCCGGGCACCATCTGGATCATCATCGGCGCCGTCTTCGCCGGCTGTGTGCAGGACTATCTGGTGCTGTCGATCTCGGTGCGTCGCCGGGGCCGCTCGCTGGGCCAGATGGCCCGTGACGAACTCGGCACCGTGGGCGGCGTCGCCGCGATCGTCGGCGTGCTGGTCATCATGGTCATCCTGCTGGCGGTGCTGGCGCTGGTCGTGGTCGGCGCGCTGGCGGAGAGCCCCTGGGGCGTGTTCTCCATCGCGATGACGATCCCGATCGCGCTGTTCATGGGTGTCTATCTGCGGTATCTGCGACCCGGCCGGGTGTCGGAGGTGTCGCTGATCGGCGTCGCACTGCTGCTGCTGGCGGTGGCGTCCGGCGGCTGGGTGGCCGAGACCGCTTGGGGCACCGACTGGTTCACGCTGTCGAAGGTGACGCTGTCGTGGTGCATCATCATCTACGGGCTGGCCGCATCGGTGCTGCCGGTCTGGCTGCTGCTGGCCCCGCGCGACTACCTCTCGACGTTCATGAAGGTCGGCACCATCGTCCTGCTGGCGATCGGCATCCTGCTGGCGCGCCCGATCATGGAGGCCCCGGCGATCTCGTCGTTCGCCGCCAGCGGCACCGGGCCCGTGTTCGCCGGGTCGCTGTTCCCGTTCCTGTTCATCACGATCGCCTGCGGCGCGCTGTCGGGCTTCCACTCGCTGATCTCCTCCGGCACCACACCGAAGCTGCTGGAGAAGGAAAGCCAGATGCGGCTGATCGGCTACGGCGGCATGCTGACCGAGTCGTTCGTCGCGATCATGGCGCTGATCACCGCGGCGATCCTCAACCAGCACCTGTACTTCGCGATGAACGCGCCTGCGGCGTCCACCGGTGGCACCGCCCAGACCGCGGCGGACTACGTCAACAGCCTCGGACTGTCGGACGCTCCCATCACCGGCGCCGAACTCGACGCCGCCGCCAAGGGCGTCGGCGAGGAGTCGATCGTGTCGCGCACCGGTGGCGCGCCGACGCTGGCGTTCGGCATGTCCGAAGTGCTCCAGGTTTTCGGCGGCGAGAGCCTCAAGGCCTTCTGGTATCACTTCGCGATCATGTTCGAGGCTTTGTTCATCCTCACCACGGTCGACGCGGGCACCCGGGTGGCGCGGTTCATGCTGTCGGACGCGCTGGGCAATCTCGGCGGACCGCTGAAGAGGCTGCAGAACCCGAGTTGGCGCGTCGGGGCATGGATCTGCAGCATCATCGTCGTCGCCGCGTGGGGCAGCATCCTGCTGATGGGCGTCACCGATCCGCTCGGCGGCATCAACACGTTGTTCCCGCTGTTCGGCATCGCGAACCAGTTGCTCGCCGCCATCGCGCTCACGGTGGTCACCGTGGTGGTCATCAAACGCGGGCTGCTGAAATGGGCGTGGATACCTGGGATCCCGCTGCTGTGGGACCTGGTGGTCACCATGACGGCGTCCTGGCAGAAGATCTTCTCCGGTGATCCGAAGGTGGGGTACTGGACGCAGCACTTCCAGTACCGCGAGGCCAAGGAGGCGGGCAAGACGGCGTTCAATGCGGCGAAGGACGCGGGTCAGCTCGACGCCGTCATCCGCAACACGTTCATCCAGGGCACCCTGTCGATCGTGTTCGCGGTGCTGGTGGTCATCGTGTTCGCCGCGGGGGTGGTGATGGCGCTGCGGGCCGTCAGGGGCACCGGCAGCCCACTGACGGAGGACGACCCGGTGCCGTCGCGACTGTTCGCCCCGTCGGGCATGGTTGCGACCAAGGCCGAGAAGGAGGTGGCCAAGCAATGGGACGAGCTGCCAGAAGATCTGCAGAACTCGCGCGTCAGATCCGTTGGTACTGCGCCACACTGATGGGCGACAACCACTACCGGCGGTACGTCGAACACCGCAGGCGGCTCCACCCGGGCGAGCCGGTGCCCTCGGAACGGGAGTACTGGCGCCTGCGGCACGCCGCCGCGGATGCGAATCCGGGCGCCCGCTGCTGCTGACTGGCGCTAAACTGTAAGCCGTACGGTAAGGCCACCTAGTCGAAGGAGCGTCCTCGTGAACAAGGACGACATGATCCTGATCAGCGTCGACGACCACATCGTGGAACCGCCGGACATGTTCGCCAACCATCTGCCGAAGAAGTACGCCGACGAGGCGCCGCGACTGGTGCACAACGCCGACGGCTCGGACACGTGGCAGTTCCGCGACATCGTGATCCCCAATGTCGCCCTCAACGCGGTCGCGGGCAGGCCGAAGGAGGAGTACGGCCTCGAACCGCAGGGCCTCGACGAGATCCGGCCGGGCTGCTGGCAGGTCGACGAACGCGTCAAGGACATGAACGCCGGCGGCATCCTCGGCTCGATCTGCTTCCCGTCGTTCCCGGGATTCGCCGGGCGGCTGTTCGCCACCGAGGACTCCGAGTTCTCGCTGGCGCTGGTGCAGGCCTACAACGATTGGCACATCGACGAGTGGTGCGGCGCCTACCCTGCGCGCTTCATTCCGATGGCGATCCCGGTGATCTGGGACGCCGAACTGTGCGCCCAGGAGGTGCGCCGCGTCAGCGAGAAGGGTGTGCACGCACTGACCTTCACGGAGAACCCCGCCGCGATGGGCTACCCGAGCTTCCACAACGAGTACTGGAATCCGCTGTGGAAAGCGCTGTGCGACACCGACACGGTGCTCAACGTGCACATCGGTTCGTCGGGCAAACTGGCCATCACCGCGCCCGACGCGCCGATGGACGTGATGATCACCCTGCAGCCGATGAACATCGTGCAGGCCGCCGCGGACCTGCTGTGGTCACGGCCGGTCAAGGAGTACCCCGACCTCAAGATCGCGCTGTCCGAAGGCGGTACCGGGTGGATCCCTTACTTCCTCGAACGGGTGGACCGCACCTACGAGATGCACTCCACCTGGACCAAGCAGGATTTCGGCGGCAAGGTGCCCAGCGAGGTGTTCCGCGACCACTTCCTCACCTGCTTCATCAGCGACCCCGTCGGCGTGCAGCTCCGCCACCGGATCGGCATCGACAACATCTGCTGGGAGGCCGACTATCCGCACAGCGACTCCATGTGGCCGGGCGCCCCGGAGGAACTGTGGGAGGTGCTCACCGAGCACAGCGTGTCCGAGGGTGACATCAACAAGATGACCCACGAGAACGCGATGCGCTGGTACTCCTTCGACCCGTTCGCCCACATCCCGCGCGAACAGGCCACCGTCGGGGCGCTGCGCCGGGCGGCCGAGGGCCACGACGTGTCGATACAGGCGCTGAGCCATCACGAGAAGGGCAGTCGCGCAGACGCTCTGCACGCGGCGGCGCGCGGCAACTCCGGCGAGTAGGGCGCTGGCTCAGCGCAGCGTGTACCGGATCGGCAGGTGCTTGAGGCCGCCGACGAACACCGTCGCGACGTGCTGGGCCTTCCCCGCCGGTTCGATCGACTCGAGCCGCGGGATCAGCTGGGAGAAGAAGCTGTTGACCTCCATCCGGGCCAGCGCGGCGCCCAGGCAGAAGTGCACGCCATAGCCGAAGGCGACGTGCTTGTTCGGGTCGCGCCCGACGTCGAAGCGGAACGGGTCGGCGAAGGCGTCCTCGTCGCGGTTGGCCGACGGGTAGGACAGCAGCAGTGACTCCCCCGCCGCGATCGGCACGCCGCGCACCTGCGTGTCCTCCTGCGCGGTCCGCATGAAGGCCTTCACCGGCGTGACCCAGCGGATCATCTCCTCGGTGGCCGTCGGCATCAGACCGGGATCGGCCCGCAACCGGTCGCACTGCTCGGGATTCTCCAGCAGGGCCAGCATGCCGCCCGAGATGGTGGCGCTGGTGGTGTCGTGGCCGGCGGCGGCGATGATCGCGTAGTAGGACACGGTGTCGATGTCGGACAGCGGTTCACCGTCGATGCGCGCGTTGGCGATCGCCGAGGCGAGGTCGTCGGTCGGGTGCTCGCGGCGCGCGGCGGTGAGCGCGGTGAAGTACTGGAACATCTCCAGCAGTGCCGACATCTGCTCCTGCTGGTCGGCGCCGCGCTTGAACTCGTCGTCGTCGCTGCCGAACAGTTCCTGGGTGAGCTTGAGCATCAGCGGGAAGTCGGACTCCGGCACGCCGAGCAGCGACATGATCACGTACAGCGGGTAGTTCACCGCCACCTGCTGCACGAAGTCGCATTCGGGGCCGATCGCGGCCATCTTGTCGACGTAGGTCTTCGCGAGTTCGTCGACCCGGATCTTGAGCGCGCGCATGGCTTTCGGACGGAACCAGTCGGCGCCGATCGCCCGCACCACCCGGTGCCGGGGATCGTCCATGTGGATCAGGGTGCTGACCCCGACGCCGGCCTGCAGTTCGTCTGACTCCGCGGTCATCAGCACCGGCCGCGGCGCGTTGGTGAAGACGGTGTTGGCGCGCTCGACGGCCATCACGTCGGCGTGCTTGGTGATCGCCCAGAACGGCCGGTAGCCCGGCACGTCGACCCACGACACCGGCGCGTTCGCCCGCAGATGGGCAAGCGCGGCATGGAGTGTCGACTCGTCGGTGTAGGACTTCGGGTCGGCGAAGACCCTGGCGGCCTCGTCCATGATCGGTGTGCTCATCGGGCTCCTTCGTGACGCAGTTCCTCGAGTACGGCGGCGACGGTGTTGTCCGGCACCGTCGACGGGAAACCCGGCAGCACACGGTCGATCGCCCCCGAACACCGGCGCCGAAGCGCCGCGGCGACCTCGTCGAGCGGCGCCACCACGGCGAACGCGCCGAGCACGTCGTCGTCGATCAGCGCGGCCATCCCATCCCATTCGCCCTGCTTGGACAGCCGGTGCAGGTCGGTCTGCAGCTCACCCCAGCCGTGCAGGTCGAGCACATTGCGGTAGGCCGGCGTGGAGGCGTAGAAGGCGATCTGCTTGCGGGTGGCGGCGGCCGCGGCGGCGAAGCCTTCCTCGGTCTCGCCGGTCACGACGAACACCGGGCACGAGACCGCGACGTCGGCGCGGGTGCGCCCGGCCGTGGCGAGCCCGCGCTCCAGCGCGGGCAGCGTGACGTCGTCGAGGTAGCGCTTGGTGGTGAACGCATGCGCCAGCAGGCCGTCGGCCACCTCTCCGCACATCTCGGTCATCGCCTCGCCGACCGCGGCGACGAACACCGGTGGCGTGCCGTGCGGATGCGGCTCAGGGGTGAACATCGGCGTCATCAGCCGGTGGGTGTAGAACTCGCCGTCGAACGACAGCCGGGTGCCGTCGTGCCAGCACGCCCAGATCGCCCGCAGCGCCTGCACGAATTCCCGCATGCGCGAAACCGGCCGGCTCCACGGCATGCTGAACCGCTTCTCGATGTGCGGCTTGATCTGCGTGCCGAGGCCGAGGATGAACCGACCGCGGGAGTACGCCTGCAGATCCCACGCCACGTTGGCGACGGTCATCGGGCTGCGCGCGAAGGCCACCGCGATGCTGGTGCCGATCTGCAGCCGCGTGGTGTGTTCTGCGGCGAGCAGCAGTGGCAGGAAAGGGTCGTGGGAGATCTCACCGGTCCAGCACCCGTCGAAGCCCTGCCGCTCCAACCCCTCGGCGACTCCCCGGACCCGCGTCAGGTCGCTGGGGATGCCCCGGTCGATCGCGAGACGGCCGATCGGGGGGCCGGCAGCACCGCCTCCACCCATACCCGCAGAAGCTACAGTAAGCAATTCAGTATGGTCAACGTGACCACGCCGGTGCGACGATGCCCTTCGACGTCAGGAGCTCTCGAATGGACCACGCGCAGGACTGGAAGGAAACGCTCGCCGACCTCGACCGTCGCCGCGAGCGCGCGTTCGGCATGGGTGGACCGGAGCGGGTGGCCAGACACCACGCCAAGGGCAAGCTCGACGCCAGGGCCCGGCTCGACCGCCTCCTCGATGATGGCTCGTTCCAGGAGTTCGGCACCCTGGTCGGAGGCGACGTCGCCGCGGACGGGCTGATCGCGGGCGCGGGCCGGATCGACGGCGTTCCGGTGATGGTCGGCGCCGAGGACTTCACCACACTGGCGGGCAGCATCGGACCGGGCGGCAACTCCAAGCGCTACCGGCTGGCGGAATTGGCGCTGCGCAACAAGATCCCACTGGTCATGCTGCTCGAGGGCGCCGGCTTCCGGCCCAGCGGTGAGCACTACGGCCGCACGCCCACCGATCTCATCGCCCAGGCGAAGTGCTCGGGCAAGGTCCCCACCGTGTCGGCGGTGCTGGGTCCCTCTGCCGGGCATGGCGCACTGGTGGCCCCGGTGTGTGACTTCACCATCATGAGCAGCCACGGCGCGATCTTCACCGCGGGTCCGCCGGTGGTGAAAGAGTCCACCGGCGAGGACATCTCGAAGGAGGACCTCGGCGGGCCGGGCGTCGCACTCGCCAGCGGGGTGATCCACAACCACGCCGAGGACGACGAGACGGTGCTCGACGACATCCGCCGCTACCTGTCCTACTTCCCGTCCAGCGCATGGTCGTATCCGCCGACCCGGCTCGCCGACGACACCGCGGGCCCGCGGCCGACGCCGGAGATCTGCGACATCGTCTCGCGGGACAACCGGCACATCTACGACATGCGCGCGGTGCTCGACGTGATCTTCGACCGGCCCGACTGGTTCGAGGTACAGCCGACGTTCGGCCGCGCCGTCATCTGCGCGCTGGCCCATCTCGGCGGGTATCCGGTCGCGGTCGTCGCGAACCAGCCGGAGGTGCTGGCCGGCTCGATCGACGCGGACGCCGCGGACAAGGCCGCGCACTTCATCGCGGTCGCCGACGCGTTCCACCTGCCGATCGTGTTCCTCGCCGACAACCCGGGGATGCTGCCGGGCAGCCGGTCCGAGCGCAGGGGCGTGCTGCGCAGCGGTGCGCGGATGTTCGCCGCGCAGACCTCCGCCACCACGCTGAAACTCCATGTGACGCTGCGCAAGGCGTTCGGCTTCGGCTCGATGGTGATGTCACTGCTCGGGTTCGACGACCAGGTGGCGACGTTCGCCTACCCGGGCGCCACCATGGGGGCGATGGGCGCCGCCGCGCTGAGCAAGGCGACGAACGCCGGCGAGGACTACACCGAGGTGCTCAAACAGATGGAACTCGAGGCGTCCTACCGGTCGGCGGGCCACCTCGGCTTCGACGAGCTCATCTCACCGGAGGAGACCCGAGACGCACTGCTGGCGACGCTGCAGCGCGGCGTCTTCAGCAGGCAGGCCGTCGCGGAACCGGTGAGCCGTACCGTCATCACCCCCTAGCCATCAGCGATTTCGGCGCGCTTTCGTTCGGTCAGCGAACGTCACCGCGCCGAAATCACGATCTGGAGGCGCGGTACTCGGTGACGATCGGCTCCAGTTCATCGGGCGTGGCGCCGTGCAGGATCACCGCGTCGGCGCCGTACTCGAACTCCTTGCGCACCCGGGCGACGCACTGCTGCGCCGACCCGGTGGCCGACGGTTCGAGCCACTCCTCGGGTATCAGGCCGGCGATGTGCTCGATCTGCTCGGGGCCGGCCTTGTGGTCGATGCCGCCGGGGATCGACTGCACCACCGCATCGTCGCGGAAGCGTTGCAGCACCGCGGGATCCCAGTTGTTCGTCTTCACGAGCAGGTCGCCGTAGCCCTGCAGGTAGGTGGCCAGCCGGGCGACGGTCTTCTTCAGCCGCAGGTCCTCGGGCAGGTGGTCACCGACGGTGGCGAAGCACGACCACACGCGCACACTGTTCGGGTCGCGGCCCGCTTGCTCGGCCGCCTCCTTGACCGTCCTGACGGCCCGCTGCAGCGTCTCGGGGGTGAAGTAGGTGTGCAGGATGACGTCGTCGAACTCGCGGCCGCCGAGTGCGAGGGTCTGCGGGCCGAACGCCACGATCGCCAGCCGGATGTCCTCCCTGAAGTCCGGGTCGAGGAACAGCACCTGGTACTTGCCGAGGGGCCCGTCGTGGTTGAACACCACCTCGCCGTGCCACAGCTTGCGCATCACCTGCGCGAAGTCCTCCATCTGCGCGGTGGTCACCGCGGGCACGCCGAACGCGTTGTACATCGCCGCGATCCCCCGGCCAAGGCCGAGGGTGAACCGTCCGCCGGACAGCCGGTGCATGGTCGTCGCCCACGATCCGGTGATCAGCGGGTGGCGGGTGTTGTGATTGGTTGCCGCGGTGGCGATCTGCATCCGCTCGGTGACCGCGAGCGCGGCGCCGGTCAGCGACGACGCCTCCTTGACGTTCCACCGCTCGGAGATGAAGCCCGTGCCGAAGCCCAGCTGCTCGCCCCGGCGGGCCTCGTCCATCAGCGTGGCCGGCCCCTCACCTCCGGCGCCGGCCAGCAGGTAGTAGCCCAGCTCGTCCAATGTCTCCGCACTTCCCCGGGTCGCTTCGCTGCTGCCCGCCGAATGTGTCATGCCCAAACCCCTTGCTTGTAGCCGCAGTTCCACACCTCGGTGATCCGGCCGTCGACCACCCGGAAGATCTCCATGCTGCCGACGGTGGTCTCGGTGCCGTCCTTCAACCTCATCGGCGACTGGTACACGATCGCCACGTGCTCGCCGTCGTCGCCTGCGACCACCAGGTCGAGCTCGAACCGGATGGTGTCGAACATCGCCCAGTGGTCGACGATGCGTGCGACGGCCTGCTCGTGGGTGAGCACCGTCGCCTCGCCCACTTCGTGCCGCGTCACGGTGTCTCCCATCAGTTCCTCCGCGAGGGCGAAGTCGCGCTCGTTCCACACCACCAGGTTGTAGAGCTCGACGACCTCACGCGCGGTGCGGGTCACCCGAACGCCTCCAGTGCGTCGATGTCGCAGATCGCCGCGACCGCCCGGTCGGTGAGTGTGAGGCAGAGGCGGCGGGACCGCTCGGGCAGCGCGTCCCAGCCGTTGAGGGTGATGACGGGCAGCAGCATCAGGTACACCGCAGCCATCCGGTAGTGCCGCCAGGCCTCGTCGAAGCCGTAGCCGCCGACGCCGTGGCCGTCGAGACGCTCGAGGTACTCGCGCAGCAGCGCCTCGTCGTGTCCTTGCCGCACGCCGGCGGGCAGACCCTGGGTGACGAGGTAGGCGATGTCTGCGGCGCCGCAGCCCCGCGACGCGAACTGGAAGTCGACCACCTTCATGCGGTCCCCGTCGAAGAACAGGTTGTCGGCCCTGATGTCGCCGTGCAGCAACGTGTCCCGCTCGGTCAGTGCCGGCAGCGCCGCGACTGCCCGCTCGGCGAACCGTTCGGCGAACGCCGCCACCGCTGCGGGCACCGTCGCCTCGGTGTGGGCACGGTAGATCTGCCAGCCCGGCGCGAAGGCGGGCAGCAGCAGGTCGCGTGCGATCGGGGTGTCCAGGCTCGGAAACGGCTGCAGCGCCGAAGCGTTCGCCGGATCGGCCGACCAGGCGTGCAGCCCGGCGAGCTGAGCGACGCACAGTCGGGCCCGGTGCATCGACAGCCCGGCCAGGTGGTCGGCGTTGTCCCAGTCGGCGAGATCCTCGAGCAGCAGCACGAAGTCGACGCCGTTGTCGGCGATCCGGGCGGCGTACACGTGCGGCGTCTCGATCGGGGCACGGCCGGCCACTGCGCGGTAGAACGCCAGCTCGCGCCGGTACCCGCCGAGCAGCTCCATCGCGCCGCGGGCCTCCGACTGCGCGGGCAGCTTCGCGATCACGGTGGCCGGTACGGCATCGCCCGTCAGGTGCAGCCGGTAGAGCAGCGAGGAGAAGCCGCTGTCGAGGGCGATCTGCTCGCTTCGGACACCGTCGACCTGCGCGCCGAGCGCATCACTCAGCCAGCCCGCGGTGACGCCGTCGATGCCCGACGGGATGGCCGGGGCCGCTGATGTCACGCGGGCCTCCCCGGCGAGGTAGTTGACGATGAACAACTAAGTTAGTTGTCGAGCGTCTAATATGCAAGGGTGCCCACCCCCGCCCGCGGGTTGACCCAGCCGCAGCGTGTCGAGCTGTCGAATCGCCGCCTGATCACGGCGGCGGCCGAACTGATCACCGAGAAGGGCTGGGAGGCAACGTCGGCGGCCGAGATCGGCCGGCGCGCCGGATACAGCAGGGCGATGGTGCACGCCCGCTACGGCAGCAAGGACGCCATCCTCGAGGCGATCCTGGCCCACGCGCAGGCACAGAACATCATGCCCGCCGCTGAGCCGGACTCCACCGGCCTGCAGAACGCCGTCGCCCATTTCGGCCGGATCCGCCGGCTGTACGACGTGGACCGGGACTTCCTGCGGGCGACGTTCGTGATGACCTTCGAGGCGGTCAAGACCACATCGCCGGTACGGGGGCGGCTCGACGACTGGTTCCGGCGCGGCGTCGACGAGGTGGCGGCCGGTCTGCGCAACGGGATCATCGACGGGTCCGTGCGGCCCGACATCGACATGGACCGCGCCGTCAACGCCATCAGCGCCGCCGCGTTCGGAGCGGCGTTCCAGTGGATCGTGCTCGCCGACGACTACGACCTGCCGCGCGAACTCGACTACCTGGAGTCGCGGATCGTCGCCGAGTACGGCGCGGGCGACTGAGCCGCCGAATCCCGCACCTCCCGCAGGAACTCCTCGGTCACCCGCTGGACGCGGCCCGAGAACAGGTGCCCGACGTGGCCGCCGTCATGCCAGTGCACCCGGCCGCCCCACCGCTCGTGCAGCGCCAGCGCGGGACCCCGCATCGCCATCCGGTCCTGCCAGGCCGCCACGATCAGCCGGCGCTCCGGCGGCGCGGCGGGCAGCACGGACAGCGGGTCGATCACCTTGGTCAATTCGGCGACGACGTCGGATCCCAATGCGGCCGCCAACTCGTCACCGCTGCGGCCCCACCGCGAGATGTGCTGCCCGATCATCGCATTCAGCCCGAGGATCGGGGTGTAGAGCGCGACCGCCGCTGCCGCGTCCTCCAGGTGCGACACCAGGGCGGCCACCGCACTGCCGAGTGACAGACCGGACACCGCGATCACGGTGCTCTGCGGCTCCAGCCACCGCACCACCGCGCGCACCTCCGAGACCGCGCGCATCATCCCGGCCACGTTGGTCAGCGGATCCATGTCGGGATAAGGCGGCCACACGTCACGGCGCACACCGTGGCCCGGCTGCACCGGCATCGCGAGATTGAACCCGAGCCGCTGGTGCAGCCGCCGTGCCCGGGCGAACAGGAAGTCCGACGCCCCACCCTGCCCGGCGCCGTGCACCCACACCAGCCACGGCCGCGGTCCCTCGCGGTGCCGGCACAGGTGCGCCACCGCCGTCGCCGGCCCACCGAGACCGTCGGCGGTCAGCGCGGACGGCAGCATCGGATCGTGGTCGTAGGTGATCCGCTCGTAGGCCAGGCCCGCCACCCACTGCCGCTGTATGCGCTTGATTTGCAACGGGTTCGGCGGCGCATGCAGTTCTGCCGGCGTGTGGCCGGCGAACTCCTCGGCCGCCGCGGCGCAGGAGCTGACCGGCCTGCGCAGCCGCGGGCCAGGGCCGCTCAGCGTCATCGCGGTCAACACCAGCTCATCGAGGGCGACCTCGCCGAACTGGCGTACCCCGGCGACGGACAAGCCGTCCCACGCCGCCGAGCCCGTCAGCGCGTCCGCGGAGCGCGGCAGGACACCGGCGAGCTGACGGACGACCTGCCCGGTGTGCCTCATCGTGTCACCCTACGAGAGCTTGAATCCGGTGTATCCCCCGGCGGCGATCTCCTCGCAGCGACGGCGGTACTCCGGAAGCCCCGCCGTGTAGCCCATGTACATGCGCTTCTTGCCCGGCACGTTGCCGCCGTTGTACCAGGAGTTGCACGTGGGGTGGACCAGCACCGTCGGCGCCACCAGCGACGTGGTGTGCTCGATCCACTCCTCCTGGGCCGAGGGCAGCGCCTCTATCGTCCGATAGCCCTGTGCGCGCAGCGAACTCACGCAGTCGCCGATCCACTCGACGTGGTGCTCGAGGGCGGCGATGAAGTTCGTCGCCGCCGCCGGACTGCCCGGCCCCTGCACGGTGAACAGGTTGGGGAAACCGGCCACCTGCAGCCCGAGATAGGACACCGGACCCTCATCGGCCCAGACGTCGCGCAGTGCCACGCCGTCGCGGCCGCGGATGTCGATGCGGCTCAGCGCGCCGGTCATCGCGTCGAAACCGGTGGCGTAGACGATCACGTCGACCTCGAACGCGCCCTGTTCGGTGTCGATGCCCGTCGGCGTCACCGCCTTGATGCCGCCGCGGCGCAGGTCCACCAGGGTGACGTTGTCGCGGTTGAACGTCTCGTAGTAGCCCTGGTCGATGATCGGTCGCTTGCACGCGAACGGGTGACTGGGCACCAGCGCCGCGGCGGTGTCCGGATCGTCGACGATGCGGGCGATCGCCTGGCCGTACAGTTCGGTCGCCATCCGGTTGGCCTCGATGTCGAAGAAGACGTCGCCCCAGTTCAGTGCGCCGAGGACGCCGTGCTCTTCGACGGCGCGGCTGCGCTCCTGCGGAGTGGCCGACTTGATCGGCGGCCGCGCGAGCATCTCGAGCAGCACGGAGAAGGCGCTGAGCCGTGCCGCACCGACCGGGTGGGCGCGCTGGGCGGCCCGGATCTCGGCGTACCCGGCCTTGAGTCCGTCGAGCTCGCCGGGTTCGAAGGGCCGCACCCGCCACGGCAGCGTGAAGGCCGGTGACCGCTGGAACACCACCAGCTCGGCCGCGTCCCGCGCCACCACGGGAATGAGTTGCACACCGGTGGAGCCGGTGCCGATCACCGCGACCCGCCGCCGGCCGAGGTCGACACCGTCGCGGGGCCACCGCCCGGTGAACAGCGACGTGCCGGCGAAGGTGTCCATGCCGGCGATGTCGGGTTCCAGCGGCACCGAGAGGATCCCGGACGCGGCGACGACGAACGGCGCCACGAACGTCTGCCCGCAGCGGGTCCGCACCCGCCACTGCGCGCTCGGCTCGTCGAACGTCATCGCGACCACCTCGGTGTGCAGCGCGATGCCGCCGCGCAGGTCGAGGCGGTCGGCCACGAAGTTCGCGTAGGCCTCGATCTCGGGCTGTGCCGGCATCGTCTCGGTCCACACCCACTCCTGCTGGATCTCCTCGGAGAAACTGTAGGAGTACTCGATGCTCTCGATGTCGCAGCGGGCGCCGGGATACCGGTTGACCGCCCAGGTGCCGCCCACTTCCCCGGCCTTCTCCAGGACGAGGCTGCGCAGGCCGAGGCCGCGCAGCCGGTGCAGCGCGTACAGCCCGGAGAACCCGGCGCCGATCACGAGCACGTCGTAGTGCCCCGAGCAGTCGGCGCTCACAGCTTCACCACGTCCTCGTCGCGGTCGCGGCGCTCGACGTAGAAGCGCGCGGCCCGGCGGATCGCGTCCTCGGTGGGGCCCGGTCGCCAGCCCAGTTCGCGGGTGGCCTTGTCGTGGCTGGCCGGCGACGTCTCGACCATCAGCCGGACGCTGGGGAGGTTGAGCGGGTAGTCGCGGCCGAGCCACCGGTTGGCGGCGCCGGCCAGCACCCCGGCGAGATACACCGCAGCCTGCGGGAGAGCGAACCGAGGCGGCCGCACCCCGACCGCGTCGGCGGCGATGCGCAGCATCTCCCGCTGCGTCATGAATCGTTCGGAGATGATGTAGCGCTCGCCGTTGCGGCCCCGATCGGCGGCCAGCAGCAGTGCCGCGGCGGCGTCGTCGATGTCGACCACCTCCGCCCCGACGCCGCGGACGAAACACGGCATCTTGCCGAAGGCGGCGAGTGCGACCAGTGATCCCTGCCTGGGCTGCCAGTCGGGCGGGCCGTACGGATTGGACACGCACATCGCGACGGCGGGCAGGCCGCGCTCACGCGCACACCGCAGCACCAAATCCTCGGCACGGCAACGGGACTCGATGTAGGGGCCACCGCGTCCCGCCATGTTGAAGGGGGTGTCCTCGTCGACCGCCGCCCCACCGCTGCCGACGGCGACCGTGCCGATCGTGCTCAGGAACACGAACCGCTGCAGGTCGGCGTGCACGGCGACGTGGAGGACGCCGCGCAGCCCCTCGACGTTCGTCCGGAACAACGGCGCCGGGTCGGCGAGGTGCGCGCGGGTGTCGACGACGCAGTAGTACACGACGTCCCGGTCGGCCATGGCCGCGGTGACCGCCGAGATGTCGAAGATGTCGCCGTAGTGCCGTTCGATGTCGAGGCCGTCGATCCCCCTCGTCGAACTGCTCCGGCGCAGCAGCACCCGTACATCGTCGCCGCGGGCCACCAGGTGGCGGGTGACCGCGGCGCCGACGTTGCCGCTCGCGCCCATGACGAGCGCCCTGCGCGGCGCCGGAGGTGATTCGTGCATCGATGTCCCATCAGCCGGGGCAGCTCGGCCCGCCGGTCGGTATCCTAGAAGTTACTGTAACCATTACAGTATTGCGGCGGAATCGACGGCGCGCTGGGGACACCGGGGAAGACGAACACCATGAGCACACCGCGTCACGCGAACGCCGGCTGACGTGCCGTCCGACGTGTCGAACGACGGTGAGGGAGCCGCCGAGGCGGCGCCGCCTTCCCGGACCACGTGGTCCGAAGAACGCTTCCGGACCGTGCTGGACCTCCTGCAGGAGGGCGTCGTCATCATGGACAGCGACGGGCACTTCGAGCTCACCAACGCCGCGGC
Organism: Mycobacterium hippophais; assembly: GCF_027529605.1. Taxonomy (NCBI): domain Bacteria; kingdom Bacillati; phylum Actinomycetota; class Actinomycetes; order Mycobacteriales; family Mycobacteriaceae; genus Mycobacterium; species Mycobacterium hippophais. Next base: position 180,175 of record NZ_JAPZPY010000007.1, read on the forward strand.
GCGGCGCATCCTCGGCGCCGATGCGCGCGATCTCGTCGGCGTGCACCACAGCGACCAGGGTGTCGACCTCCCCCTCTACGACGGCGACGGCCGCGAGATGACCTCCGACCAGCACCCCATCCACTGGATCCAGCGCACCGGGATGACGCTCAGCGGTGAGGTGGTGGGCGTCGACCGCATCGACGGCACCCGGATCTGGGTGACCGGACACGGCTGCCTGCTCGACCCCGACGATCCGCAGCACTCGTCGGTGCTGTTCTCGTTCACCGACATCACCGAGCACTACGACACCCGGGAGCGGCTGCGCCACGATGCCACCCACGACTGGCTGACCGGCCTGCCGAACCGCGGATTCGTGTTGGAGCGCGCCGAAGTGGCGTTGTCGGCGCGCGACGACGGCCGCCTGGTGGCCGCGCTGTTCATCGACCTCGACAAGCTCAAGTCGGTCAACGACCGGCACGGTCACTCGACCGGTGACGAGGTGCTGCGCATCGCGGCCCAGCGGATGCGGTCGGTCACCCGGCCGCAGGACCTGCTGGCCAGGCTGGGCGGCGACGAGTTCGTCGCGCTGCTGCTGGATCCCGTCGGCCCCGGCGAGGTCGACGAGGTGGCCCGGCGACTGCACCGGGTGCTGCTCGACGAGATCACCGTCGGGCCCGTCCGGGTGCGGATCGGCGCGAGCATCGGCATCACCACCGTCGCACCCGGCGACGCCCGCACCCCCGCCGAACTGCTGCGCGATGCCGACGTGGCGATGTACCAGGCCAAGGCGAAGGGCAGGGGCAACACGAGCCACTTCCGGTCCGCCCCGCCATGACCCGGCGGGCTACCTCGCCCGGCGGGCCAGTCGCTCGGTGTCGGTGATCCACACCGTCTTGCCCCGCATGCGGAGCCAGCCGCGCTCGGTGAAATCGGTCAGCGCCTTGTTCACCGACTCCCGCGAGGAACCCACCAGGCGCGCGATCTCCTCCTGGGTCAGGTCGTGGGTGACCCGCAGCTCGCCGTTGTCCGACACCCCGAAGCGCTGCGCCAGCATCAGCAGCTGCTTGGCCACCCGTCCGGGGACGTCGGTGAAGATCAGGTCGGACAGGTTGTCGTTGGTCCGCCGCAGCCGCCGGGCCAGCACCCGCAACAGCTGTTCGGCGACCTCCGGCCGTTCGGTGAGCCAGGTGCGCAGCAGGTCGCGATCCATGCAGACGGTGCGCACCTCGGTCAGCGTCGTGACGCTCGATGTGCGCGGACCCGGGTCGAAGATGGCCAGCTCGCCGAACATGTCCGCCGGACCCAGCACGGCGAGCAGGTTCTCCCGCCCGTCGCTGGCACGGCTGCCGATCTTGACCTTGCCCGACACGATGACGTACAGCCGGTCACCCAACTCGCCCTGGACGAACACGGTGTGCCCGCGGGGGAAGTCGATGGTCGGCAAGCGCTCGCCGAGCGCCGCGACAGCGTCGGGCTCGACACCCTGGAAGATTCCAGCCTTGGCCAAAATCTCGTACACCGTGTTCCCAGTCCTCTCGGCCGCAGCGGATCCCCACTCTGGCAATGAACCTACCCGCCCGCCGGATCGCGACCACCTGCCGAAAACAATACTGTAATCTCCTCCGTAGTCAGTGGACGGACCCGCATCAGGAGGTCGCTTCGGCGTGAAAGTCCCATTCACCTGGAAAGTCACCGGCTGGTTCATGATCGGCTGGTCGCCGGAGTTCCCCGTGGGCGAGGTCCGCCCGATCCAGTATTTCGGTGAGGAACTGGTCGCCTACCGCGACGATTCCGGTGTCCTGCACGTGCTCGAGGGCCATTGCAAGCACCTCGGCGCCCACATCGGACACGGCGGGAAGGTGGTCGGCGACTGTGTCGAGTGCCCGTTCCACGGCTGGCGCTGGGGACCCGACGGCACCAACCGCTACATCCCCTACCAGCCGGACCGGCCGAACCGCGGACTGACGCTGCGCACCTACCCGGTGCGCGAACAGTACGACTGCGTGTTCATGTGGCACCATCCCGACGGCAAGGAGCCGCAGTGGCCACTTCCCGACATCTTCCGCAAGTTCCCCCAGTTCGAGACGGATGCCGGCGCCTACTACCGGCCCTATCCCGAGTTCTCCCGGCGGGCCGACGGCGAACCGGTGCATCCGCAGATCGTCGCCGAGAACGGCCCGGACAGTTCACATTTCCACTACGTGCACGGCGCCACGGTCACGCCGGTGTGTCTGGAGTGGGAGGCCGTCGCCGAGGAATGGCGGTTCCTGACCGGCTGGCCGGACGCGCGCAGCGACGACCCGAACTCGATGGCGCTACGCATCCACAGTCACTTCTCCGGACTCGGCTTCGCGATGAGCGCCTTCGAGGGCTCGTCGAATCACCGCCTGATCTTCGCCTGCACACCGGTCGACGACGAGGTGTCGAACCTCTTCTACTCGATCTGGTGGCCGAAGCTGCCCGGTGAGACCTCGGATGTGCCGCCCGAACAGGTGCGCAGCCACGTGGAGAAACGGTTCCTGCGCACGGTGTGGGAGGACCTCGACATCTGGCGCTACCAGCGCTACGTCGAGCACCCGCCGCTGGCCAGGATCGACGCCGCACCGTACATGGCCATGCGCAAGTGGGCCGAGCAGTTCTACGACGTCGCCGCCGCCCCGGTATGAGGACGCCGCTGCCCGAACTCGTCGCCCCGGCGCACACCGCCGTCGTCACCCAGGAACTGCAGGGCGCGGTCGTCGGGCCGCACGCCGGTCTGGCGGTGCTCGCCCAGGAGGCGGCCCGGGTGGCGCTGCCCAACATCGCACGCCTGCTGCCCGCAGCCCGCACCGCAGGCAACCAGGTGGTGCACTGCCTCGTGCACCGCCGTGCGGACGGCCGCGGGTCGAACCACAACGCGCGGCTGTTCGCGGCCGGCGCCCGCCAGGTCGACATAACACCGGGTGGCCCGGGCGCCACCCTGCTGCCCGAATTCGGCCCCGAGGACGACGATCTGACACTCACCAGGTGGCACGGCGTCGGTCCGATGGGCGGCACCGACCTCGACGCGGTGCTGCGCAACCTCGGGGTGACGACGATCGTGGCGGTCGGCGTCTCGCTGAACATCGCGATCCCGAACCTGGTGATGGACGCGGTGAACGCCGGCTACCGGGTGGTGCTGCCGCGCGACGCCGTCGCCGGCGTGCCGGCCGAGTACGGGGCCGCCGTCATCGACAACAGCCTGTCGCTGCTGGCGACGATCACCACCACCGACGACCTCATCGCCACGTGGGCGCCGTGACCGGCCCCGAGACCCGCGGCTTCCCGGAGATCACGCCCGTCGACGCGCCGCCCGAACTGGAGCGGTTCGCCGCGGCCGTCCGGCGGTTGCAGGACCTGGCGGTGTCCACCAGTCCGCCCGGCGCGGCATGGACCGCCGCCTCCGAGCAGATCGAGCGCGTGTGTGCGGCTCTGGAACCGCACGCGGTGCCCGACGGGCAGGCACCCGCCGGGCGCGCCACGACGCTGCCCGGTCTCGGCCATCCGCTCATGCCGCCGTGGACGTTCACGGCCGCCGACCGCGACGGCAACGTCACGATGGAAGGCCACTTCACCAGGTTTCACGTCGGCGGCAACATGGCCGTGCACGGCGGTGTCATCCCGCTGTTCTACGACTGGCATTTCGGCATGATCGTGTCGGCCGCGGGCCGGCCCATCAGCCGCACCGCCTATCTGCACGTCGACTACCGTGCCGTCACACCGATCGACGCGCCGCTGATCAGCAGGGGCCGTATCGAGCGACTCGACGGCCGGAAGGCCTTCCTCACCGCCACCATGACCGACGCCGACGGCACAGTGCTGTCCGAGGCGAACGGCCTGATGATCAAGCTCCTCCCCCACCAGCCCTGACGAGGAGTCCGCTCATGGAGTTCACCGTGCCCGCCGTGCTCGACGCGATCGCCGCCGCGCTGCCCGACCGGGTCCTGCTGTGCCAGAGCGGGCGCAGGCACACCTACACCGATGTCGCCGACCGGTCCAACCGGCTGGCGTCCTATCTGCACGCACGCGGACTCGGCTGTCACACAACGCGTTCCGGGCTGGCGGGCCACGAGGTCGGCCAGGACCTGCTCGGCATCTACGCCTACAACGGCCACGAATACGTCGAGTCGCTGCTCGGCTCGTTCCGGGCCCGCGTCGCGCCGTTCAACGTCAACTACCGCTACGTCGCCGACGAACTGCAGTACCTGCTCGCCGACGCCGGCGCGTCGGCCCTGGTGTACCACGCAGCGTTCGCGCCACGCGTTGCCGAGGTCCTGCCCGGCCTGCCCGACCTGAAGGTGCTCATTCAGATCGCCGACGAATCGGGCAACGAGCTGCTCGACGGCGCCGTCGACTACGAGGCGGCGCTGGCCGCAGCCGCGCCGCAGCCACCGGACGTGCAGCCCTCGCCCGACGATCTCTACGTGCTCTATACCGGCGGCACCACCGGAATGCCCAAGGGCGTGCTGTGGCGCCAGCACGACATCTTCGTCACGTCGTTCGGCGGCCGTGATCTGTTCGCCGGCACGGTGTTCGACTCCTACGCGGCGCTCGTTGAGCGTGCCGCGGCGAATCCCGGCACGAAGCTGATGGTGCTCCCGCCGCTGATGCACGGCGCCGCACAGTGGGCGGTGATGACGGCGCTGACCACGGGTCAGACCGTCGTGTTCTCGTCGGTGGTCGACCGGTTCGACGCCGACGAGATCGTCGCCACGATCGAGCGCGAGCAGGTGATGGTGGCGACGGTGGTCGGTGACGCGATGGCGCGTCCGCTGGCGGCGGCCATCGAGCGGGCGGGCGACACACCGCTGGCCGTGGTCGCCAACGGCGGTGCGCTGCTGACGCCGACCACCAAACAGCGCCTGATCGACGCCAAACCCGGGATGGTGGTCGTCGACGGCGTCGGCTCATCGGAGACGGGCGCCCAACTCACCCACATGTCCGCACCGGGCGCCGTGTCGACGGGCCGGTTCAAGCCCGGACCCGACACCGTCGTGGTGTCCGAGGACCTGACCGACGTGCTGGCGCCCGGCCACGACGGCATCGGCTGGCTCGCCCAGCGCGGCTACGTGCCACTGGGTTACAAGGGCGACGCCGCCAAGACGGCGGCCACGTTCCCGGTCGTGGCGGGGGTGCGTTACGCCGTGCCCGGTGACCGCGCCCGCCATCTCGACGCCGACGTCGTCGAACTGCTCGGCCGTGACTCGGTGACCATCAACTCCGGCGGCGAGAAGATCTTCGCCGAAGAAGTGGAGACGGCCATCGCGTCGCATCCCGCGGTCGCCGACGTGGTGGTCGCGGGCCGGCCCAGTGAGCGGTGGGGTCAGGAGGTGGTGGCCGTGGTCGCCCTCGCCGATGGCGCGGCAGCCGATGCCGACGAGTTGATCGCCCATGCCGCAACGTCGTTGGCGCGCTACAAGCTGCCCAAGGCTGTGGTGTTCCGGCCCGTCGTCGTGCGTTCACCCGCGGGTAAGGCCGACTACCGGTGGGCGCGCGAGCAGGCGGTCAGCGGCTCGCCCTGAGCCGACGCCGGGTCCTGCTGCGCGCCCGGCGCAGCGCGAGGCCGGCGACGAGCCCCATCGGCCTCGTGAACGGAAGTGCCGCGCGGCCGGTGATGCTGAACGGGAGGTCGCTGCCCACCACGGTCCGGTGATGGCTGAACGTGTCGAAGCCGGCCTTGCCGTGGTAGGCCCCCATGCCGCTGCGGCCCACCCCGCCGAACGGCGCTGCCGACGGGATCATCTGGGCGGCGAAGTCGTTGCGCGCCACACCGCCGCTGCGGGTGTGACGGACGAAGTGCCGGAAGTCGTCGTCGTCGGCCCCGAACCAGTACGCCACCAGCGGCGCGGGCCGTCGGTTGATGTAGTCGACCGTTTCGGCCAGGTCGCCGTAGCCGCGCACCACCAGCACCGGCCCGAAGACCTCCTCATCGGCGATGAGCATCCGATCGTCGACGTCGCGGATGAGGGTGGGAGCGATCTTGCGCGAGGTGTGATCTGGCAGCATCTCGCCGGGCGGCGCGACGGAGTCGATGCGCGCGCCGCGCTCCCGCGCATCCTCGATCAAGCGCACCACCCGGTCGAAGTTCGCCTGGTTGACCGACGAGCAGTAGTCGGCGTTGGCGATGACGGTCGGGTACGTGTCGCGCAGTGTCCGGCGGGCGGTGTCGACGAACCGCTGCACGGCTCCGTCGGGGACGAAGACGTAGTCGGGGCAGACGCACACCTGACCGCCGTTGACCATCCGCGCGTGCGCGATCCGGGTCGCCGCCCGGTCGATGTCGGCGTCCGGCGCCACCACGACGGGATTCTTGCCACCCAGTTCGAGGGTGACCGGGACGAGGTGACGGGCGGCCGCCTGCTGCACGAGTGCGCCGACGGCGGGTGAGCCCGTGAAGAACAGGTGGTCGAACGGCAGCCCGGCGAACGCCGCGGCGACATCGGTCCCGCCTGTGACGATCGCGAGTTCGGTGGCGTCGAAGTAGCGCGGCGCGATGGCGCGCATGAGTTCGGCTGTGTGCGGCGTGATCTCGGACATCTTGACCATCACGCGGTTGCCCGCGGCGAAGGCTGCGGATGCGGGCAGCACGGTGAGGTTGACCGGGAAGTTCCACGGCCCGATGACGCCGACGACCCCCAGCGGCGACGGCAGCACCTCGGCGCGCAGGCCGAACGCACCCGCCGCACGCATCAACCGGTTCGGCCGCATCCACGCCCCGAGATGGGTCCTGGTGTGTTCGATCACCGAGATGATGCCGAGGATCTCGGCGAACAGCGCGGCCGACCGGGACCGTGACCCGTAGTCGGTGGCGGTCGCGTCGACGAAGTCCTCGGTGTTGTCCAGCACCATCGCCAGCAGCCGGTCGATGCGGTTGCGCCGCAACGCGGCATCGGGTGGCCCATCGGCGACGAACGACTTCCGCTGCGCGTCGAGCACCGACGGCAGATCCGAAGCCGCGGCCGGAGTCCCCGGCACAGTCGTCGCCTCACTCGTCGCCACCACGGGACTCCCTTCCCCCAACCGTCCGGCCATCGGCCCTCCGGTGAGCATCAACCTAACACCGTCGCGGCAGGCTCGACCCGCCTTGTCGAGGTGTTTACAGTCATGCTTACAGTTCGGGACTCGACGGAGGTGGGCGGATGGACTCAGAGCAACGGAAGATCGTGGTCGTCGGTGCGGGATCGGGCATCGGCGCGGCGACGGCGGCACACTTCTTCGAACGCGGCGACCACGTGCTCGCGGTCGATCTGCGCGCCTCCGAGACTCCCGCGTCGCAGCACCTGCGCTGCGACCTGCGCGACGCCGGGGAGATCGCCGCGCTGCTCGACCGGATCGGCGACGGCTGGGATGCACTCGCGCACGTGGCCGGGGTGCCCGGCACCGCGTCCGCCGACGACGTGCTGGGGGTGAACTACCTCGGCATGCGGCTGATGACCGAGGGCATGCTGCCGCGGCTGAGGCGCGGCGGATCGGTGGTCGCGGTCGCATCGACCGCCGCGGTCGGCTGGCAGCTGCGCACCGACGTCCTCGACGGCCTGCTCGCCGCCAGAGACGCCGCCGCGGTGCAGGCGTGGCAGGCGGCGCAGGATCCGGCCTATCCGGTGTACAGCACGTCCAAACAGGCCGTCATCCTCTACGCCAAGCGGCTCTCCGGCCCGGCGTGGAGCAGGTACGGGGTGCGGGTCAACACCGTCAGCCCCGGCCCCGTGCAGACGCCGATCCTGGCCGACTTCGAACAGTCGATGGGCGTCGACGTCCTCGACGCGGTGCGCTCGGCGGTCGGCAGGCACGGCACCGTCGACGACGTGGTGCCGCTGATCTCGTTCCTCGCCTCGCCGGAGGCACGCTGGATCAACGGGCAGGACATCCAGGCCGACGCCGGCTACCTCGCCGGACTGCTGGCCGGCGTGCCCATCCAGGTGTGATCACACAGCCTGCGCAAACTCGGTGCGAGGCTCTACTGTAAGAATTACAGTAAAGTCGTGCAGCGAAGGCGTTCCCCCAACCCATGCTGGAGTCAGCCGTGAGCCAAGTCCCCGACACCGACCACCAGGTCGACCTGTTGCGCGACCCGTATCCGCTGTTCGCCCGGCACCGCAGGCAGGCCGGGGTGTTCGAGGGCTCGGTGATGGACTGGTCGAAGACGCCCGAGGGACTGCGCCCCGACAAGCTCTACGCCGCCGTGTCTTTCGACGCCGTCAACAAGGTGTTCCGCGACGGCAAGTTGTTCAACTCGTCGATCTACGACAACACCATCGGCCTGTTCATCGGTCCCACGATCCTGGCGATGGAGGGCAGACCGCACCGCGAGCACCGCAATCTCGTGTCGGCGGCCTTCAAGTCCAAATCGCTGGCGCGGTGGGAACCGGAGATCGTCCGGCCCATCTGCGATGCGCTGATCGACGAGTTCGCCGAGCGCGGCACCGCCGATCTGGTGCGCGACTTCACCTTCGAGTTCCCCACCAGAGTGATCTCGACCCTGCTCGGACTGCCCGAGGAGGACCTGCCCTGGTTCCGCGCCCGCGCCGTCGAACTGATCAGCTACACGATCAAGTACAAGCGGGCCTTCGAGGCGTCCGCCGCGCTCAAGGACTACTTCCTCACCCAGATCGACCGGCGTCGCTCCCAGCCGACCGAGGACATCATCGGCGACCTGGTCACCGCTGAGATCGAGGGCGAGAAGCTCAGCGACGAAGCCATCTACTCGTTCCTGCGGCTGCTGCTGCCCGCCGGCCTCGAGACCACCTACCGGTCCTCGGGGAATCTGCTGTACCTGCTGCTGAGCCATCCCGACCAGTTCGCGGCGGTACGCGCCGACAGCGAGCTGATCGCGGCCGCCATCGAGGAGGGGCTGCGGTACGAGACACCGTTGACCACCGTGCAGCGGTTCTCCACCGGGGACACCGAACTCGAGGGCGTGCCGATCCCGGCCGGATCGGTGATCGACGTCTGCATCGGCTCGGCCAACCGGGACGAATCCCGCTGGGAGCGACCGGAGGAGTTCGACATCTTCCGCAGGCGGATCCCGCACATCACCTTCGCGGCCGGTGAGCACACCTGCATGGGGCTGCATCTCGCCCGGATGGAGACCCGCGTCGCCCTGGAGTGCCTGCTGGCGCGGTTGGACGACATCGCGCTGGTCACCGACGACGATCCGCACATCTGGGGGCAGCCGTTCCGGTCGCCCAAGCGGCTGCCGGTGACGTTCACGCCGAAGGGCTGAGCCCTCACGCCTGCCTGGGGGTCCGGTGTGCGATGGTCTTGGTCTCCAGGTACTGCTCGAATCCCTCCAGTCCGCACTGGCGGCCGACGCCGGAGTTCTTGTATCCGCCGAACGGGGCGTCGGCGCCGTAGTACATCCCGCCGTTGACACCGAGTGCGCCACTGCGGATCCGCCGCGCGATGGCGAGGCCACGGTCAGTGGATCCCGACATCACCGCCCCGGCCAGGCCGAACGGGCTGTCGTTGGCGATCTGAACGGCGTGGTCGTCGTCGTCGAACGGCAGCACCACCAGCACCGGGCCGAAGATCTCGTCCCGGGCGATGGCCGCCGAGTTGTCGACCCCGACCACGACGGTCGGCGCCACGAAGTACCCGCCGCGGAGTTCGTCGGGCAGGTCATCGAACGATGTTCCGCCGGTGGTGATCTCGGCGCCCTCCCGACGTGCCTGCTCGCAGGCCTCGAGCACCCGGCGCTTCTGCCTGGCGCTGATCAACGGCCCCACCAGTGTCTGCGGCAATGCCGGGTCCCCCACCGGCAGCATGCCGAACGCCGCGGTGACACCGGCGACGACCTCGTCGTAGCGCGACCGGTGCACCAGCAGCCGGGTCGTCGACGCGCAGGCCTGGCCGGCGTGCACGCAGACACCCGCCGCGGCGGGGATCACCCTCGCCGGGTCGACGTCCTCGGTGACGACCAGCGCCGACTTGCCGCCCAGCTCGAGGAACGTCCGCTTCATCGTCTCGGCGCCGAGCCGGGTCAGCAGCTTGCCGACGGCGGTCGACCCGGTGAAGGAGATCATGTCGACCCGCGGGTCGGTCGCCAGCAGTTCGGCGACCTCGTTGTACGGCGTCGGCACGACGTTGAGGACGCCGGCGGGGATGTCGGTGCGTTCAGTGACGAGCCTGCCGAGCCGGGTGGCGTTCCACGGGGTGTGCGGGTCGGGCTTGAGCACCACGGTGTTGCCCGCCGCCAGCGCCGGGCCGAGCTTGTTGAGGATCACCTCGACCGGGAAGTTCGACGGCGTGATCGCCGCGACGACGCCCACTGGTTCCTTGACCACCGTGCGCACGTTGCGGTCCCCGAACAGGCCGCCGCCGTCGAGCACCCGCTGCCACTCGAAGTCGTCGATCAGCCCGGCGGGGTAGCGCAGCGCCTCGGCGAGTGGCCAGTCGAGTTGCGCTGTGGTCACCGTCATCTCGGGGCAGCCCACCTCGGCGATCAGTTCCTCGCGCAACTGATCGCGCTCGGACGCCAGCGCCTCCTGCAACTGGGTGAGGCAGCGCTTGCGCAGCGCGCGGTTCGTCGACCAGTCGGTGTCGTCGAACGCGCGGCGGGCCGCGGCGACGGCGCGCAGCATGTCCGACGTACCGGCGGCAGCCACGGTGCCCAACACCGAACCCGTCGAGGGAGACTCGTTGCCGAACTCGTCACCGGATTGCGCGCCCACCAGTTCGCCGTCGATGAGCATGCGGGACTCGGCACGCTGCGCGGCCCGTCTGCCGATGGGGACGCTGGGGGCCGACTCCCGCCCTGCGACCTCGGCCATGTCCGTCTCGGTCTCCATTTCGACTAAGATACTGTAAGAGTTACAGTTGCGATACGCTCGGCTTCTGATCACGGAGGTTCGCATGAACGACGTCGCCATCATCGGGGTCGGCCTGCACCCCTTCGGCCGCTTCGAGGGCAAGTCCGCGATGCAGATGGGGGTCGACGCGATCTTCGCGGCGGTCGCCGACGCGGGCGTCGAATGGCGCGACATCGGCGCCGCGTCCGGTGGCAGCTGGACCGTCGCCAACCCCGACGCGATCGTCGGCATGGTCGGTCTGTCCGGCATCCCGTTCACCAACGTGTTCAACGCCTGCGCCACGGCGGCGAGTGCCGCGAAGGTCTGCGCCGACGGAATCCGGCTCGGCGATTACGACATCGGTATCGCCGTCGGCTTGGACAAGCATCCGCGCGGCGCGTTCACCGAGGATCCCGCACTGGTCGGTATGCCGGCCTGGTACGCCGAGAACGGGCAGTATCTGACCACGCAGTTCTTCGGCATGAAGGCCAATCGCTACCTGCACGACCACGACATCTCGCACCAGAGCCTGGCGAAAGTGGCGGCCAAGAACTTCCGCAACGGCGCGTTGAACCCCAACGCGTTCCGCCGCAAACCGATGTCGGAGGAGCAGATCCTCGGCTCCGCCATGCTCAACTACCCCCTGACGCAGTACATGTTCTGCGCTCCCGACGAAGGCGCCGCCGCGGTGGTGATGTGCCGCGCCGACATCGCGCACCGCTACACGTCGAAACCGGTGTACTTGCGCGCGGTCGAGGTCCGCACCCGCAGCTACGGCGCCTACGAGGTGAACACCACCTTCGCACCGGTCGAGGAGGGCGTCTCCCCCACCGTCCACGCCGCGCGGGCGGCGTTCGAGAAGGCCCGGGTGGCGCCCGCGGACGTCGACGTCGTCCAGTTGCAAGACACCGATGCCGGCGCGGAGATCATCCACATGGCCGAGTGCGGGTTCTGCGCCGACGGCGAGCAGGAGAAGCTGCTGGCCGACGGGGCCACCGAGATCACCGGCACGCTCCCGGTCAACACCGACGGCGGCCTGATAGCCAACGGCGAGCCAATCGGTGCGTCGGGTCTGCGCCAGATCCACGAGCTGGTGCGCCAACTGCGCGGCGAGGCCGGCGACCGTCAGGTGCCGGGCGAGCCGAAGGTCGGCTTCGCCCAGCTCTATGGCGCCCCGGGCACAGCAGGCGCCACCGTCCTGACCACCTGACTCTTTCCGCGAGCAGACGCAAATTCGCACGGAATCGCCCAGCCGAACGCGATTTTGCGTCTGCTCGCCGGGGAGCGAACTACACCGAGACCAGGCCGCGGGGCAGCGGGAGGATGTCGGCGTAGGTGACGATGCCCGGCGCCGCAGCGACCACCTTCGGGATGGCGTTGATCGCCGGCATCGCGGTGAGGATCATCGGCAGCCGCATGAAGTCGCTCATGGTGGTGCCCGCGAAGTCCGGCGGCGGTGAGATGTCCACTCGCAAATCGATGTTCGGGCAGCCCTCGACCTTGATGCGGTGTCCGGTGTCGATCGGCCAGTCCGGCTGGAGCGTCTGCCCCTTGCGCCACACGAACTTCAGCTCGACGATGCTGCGGCCGGCGACCTTGCCATGCCAGCTGAACGCGATACCCGCGACACACCCGGCGGCGATGGTCCAGGAGCCGAGGTCGACGTCGGCGGTGGTCTCGGCGTACTCGGCCTCGCAGACGACCTCGTCGAACTCGACACCCAGGACGTCGCCGAGCAGGTGAACGGCGTCGATGAACACGTCGGTGGCCTTGGCCGTCATCGCCTGCAGGCCCGGGTGGTCGATGGGATGAGAGAAGCCGACCGGGATCTCGGTCGCCGGGGAGTCGTAGCCGCTGATGTCGGCCTCCTCGATGACGGTGACCTTGTCGATCCGTTCGCTGCCACCCGCGGCCACCACCGCCAGCAGGTCGACGAATCCCGGGTTGATGCCCGACCCGAAGATCGACGACCCGCCCTGGGCGCAGGCCTCGACGATGCGGTCGCGGCGGTCGCCCAGCGAGTGGCCGGTGATGAACGCCGCGGTGGTGACGACGTTGCAGCCGGACTCGAGGATCCGCGCCAGCTCGTCGACGTCGATCCACATCGGGTTGTAGACAACACAGTCCGGTTTCAGAGACAGCAGTGCGTCGACGTCGTTCGTCGCGGCAACGCCGACGTCGGCGAGCCCGCAGAGCTCACCGGCGTCACGGCCGACCTTGTCCTGCGACCAGGCGAAGCAGCCGACGAGGTCGAGATCGGGGTGTGCGGCGATCGCCGCGACGGACTGCCTTCCGACGTTGCCGGTGGTCCACTGGACGACGCGGTGCCTCATGACGCCTTCTTCACCGGCGCGGCGTAGTTCGGCTTACCGAGGCCGAGCACGTACTGGCCGATCATGTTGCGGAACACCTCGAGGGTGCCGCCGTAGATCCCGACCAGCGGCGCGAACCGGTAGACGTACTCCGCCGCACCGTCATCCGGCGCGCCGTCGGTGCCGACCGGCAGCGCCGACGCGGTGCCCAGGATGTCCATCAGGTCGGGCGACACGTCGCGCATGCTCTGCGCGAGGGCGACCCGGCCGAAGATGTTCGGTGTGCTGATCGCGGTCTCCATGCGGGCGATGCTGCGGCCCAGCCGGTAGGCGACCGAGTCGTCGTCGATGGTGCGGCGCCCGTCGGGACCCGGTGTCCCGACCACAGCGGCGGCCCGGTCGCAGGCGGTGACCATGAAACCGCCCTGATGCATCATGATCGAGACGTCCTGCAGCCCATCGGCGCTCGCCTCCACCGCACCGTGTTCGGCGTTGAGCGGCTCGCGCAGCACCGTCCAGCCGCCGTTGACCTCGCCGAGGCGGTACCGGTCGTCGACCCGGACGTCGCTGTAGTACACGATGTTGGTGCGGTCGCCGTCGACGGTGCGGATGCCCTGGATCTCGATTCCCGGGGTGTCCAGCGGCACCAGGAACATGGTGAGGCTCTTGTGTTTCGGAGCGGCGGGATCGGTGTTGGTGATCAGGAAGACGTATTGGCAGTTGTGCGCGCCGGTGGTGAACATCTTCGAGCCGTTGATGACCCACTGGTCGCCGTCGCGCACCGCACGGGTCTTACATGTCGCGATGTCGGAGCCGCCCTCGGGCTCGGTGTAGCCCAGGCACAGCCGCACGTGTCCGCTGAACACCCTCGGCAGGACGTCGGCCACGAGTTCGGGGGATCCGAACCTGGCCACCGACCGCGCCACCATCGACGTCGTGCCCCAGGTCACCCACGGAACGTGCGACCTGCGCTTCTCGAGTTCCCAGATCCGCCGCCGCACCCGGGTGAAGCCGCCCTCGTGTGCCGGCTTCCACTCGCCTTCGAGGTAGCCGGCCGCACCGAGTGCGAGATGCACGCCCTCATCGAAGTTGTCGCCGGTTTCCCGGTCGCGCCGCAGCACCTCCTCGGTGACGTGCTCGGCGAGGAACGCGCGTGCCTCGTCGCGGAAACGCTGGTCATCGTCGGACAGTTCGACGCGTGAGAAATCCATGTCCGTTGCTCCTACCCTGGCCCTGCCGATGCGGTCTCCCGGGCGGCGACGATGCGCGCGATGCGCTTGGCGCTCGCGCCGGGGTCACCGCCCGCCAGCGCCCAGCCCCGGGCCCGCACCAGATACGCCGTCGCGGCCGCCTCCGCCGACACTCCGAGCCCGCCCTGCACGTGCACCGCCATGGTGGCGGCCCGCGGCGCCTCCTCCGCCATGAAGACGAAGGCCGACGGCGCCAGCTCGGGCCGCTCGTCGGGTTCGTTGTCGCCGAACCAGGCCGCCCGCCGCGCGAGGCCGCGGCCGCCCTGCACGGCGATGGCCATGTTGGCCAGCGGATGTGAGATGCCCTGCAGCGTCGAGATCGGGACGCCGAGCGTGTAGCGGGTCTTGGCGAACTCAACGGCGATCGTCATGGTCTCCTCGACCAGACCCACCAGTGCGGCGGCCGTCAGCACCCGCCATTCGTCGAGTGCGCGCTGGTACGCCGCGAGGGCGTCCGGGCCCTCGGCGAGCACAGTGCGGCTGTCCGCGGCGGCGGGATCCACCCACGCCATCGGCAACTTGCCGATGTTGTCGACCCGGGCCGGCCGCGTGTCGAACGTGAGCCGCACGACCGCGTCCCCGTCCCGCAGCACGATGTGGTCGGCGATCGAACCCGACGGGATGAGCCGGACACCGGGACCGTCCTCCTCCCGCGCGTCGAGTCCGACGATGCGGGTGCCGCTGACGATCTCGGTGGAGTCGGAGCCGAGCGCGCCCAACCGGGCGAGCAGCCGGGTGGCGCAGACATGGTCGATCCACGGCACCGGCGCGAGCGCGCGGCCGATCTCCTCGGCGACCAGCGTCAGGTCGACCAGCGTCGCGCCGTCGCCGCCGGCGTCCTCGGGCACGGCCATGGTGGTGGCGCCCGTGGCGCACAGCCGCTCCCACAGGCTCTTGTCGAAGCCCGTCACCTCGGCCGCCCGCACGGTGTCGATCGAGCAGTGCGTCGTGAAGAAGTCTCGATACGCCTCCTGGACCGCCTGGTGGTCCTCGGACAGGCTGTAGTCCTGTCTGCGCAGTTCGTACCGGTCCATCGGTCAGATCTCCTCGCGTCGGCTGCCGAAGAAGAACTCTGCGGCGTTGTGGTGGAGGTAGTTGTCGAGCACGTCGGGCGGCAGGTCCAGCGCCAGCGCCTCGGGAACCACGCGGCTCTGGCGCAGCACCGGCCAGTCGGAGGCGAAGATGACCTTGTCGCGGCCGCGGGTGCGCATGTAGTGCAACAGGCTGTCGGGCAATCGTTTCGGCGACCAGGCCGACGTCATCAACCGGAGGTTGCGGTATTTGATGAGCAGCCGGATGGCGACGTCCCACCACGGATCGGCGCCGTGGATCATGCAGAGCTTCAGTTCGGGGAACCGCACGCACACCCGGTCGAGGTGGATCGGGTGCTGCGCCTCTCCGGGGATGGGCGGGCCGGGGATGCCGGTGTTGACGCACAGCGGCAGTTCGAGCTCCGCGCATTTGGCGTACAGCGGGTAGTACACGGCGTCGCTGGGCGGGTACATTCCGTCGCCCCAGAAGCTCGGTCCGACAACGGCGTACGCCACCGGTAGGTCACGCGCCGCGGCGGACAACTCGCGCAGGGCGGGGACCGGGCGCAGCAGGTCGATTCCCCCGATCGCCAGCGCGAACCTGTCCGGCCGCTCCGCCACGAACTTGCGGGCCGTCACCGACGGTGTGCGCAGGTTGTCCATCAGGATCGCCTTGACAACGCCGTGGGCGTCCATCTCGTCGAGCAGCTGCGGCAGGTCGACCGGATCGTAGAGCGAGGACGGCCCCTTGAAGTAGTCGTCGCGGACCTTGAGCATGAAGTCGGGCTGCTTGGCCGTCTCGCCGAAGTGCACGTTGACCAGGCAGTCGATCACCTCAGGCCTGGCGTCTCCGGTCATGACGGGCTCGCAACGGCGGCGCGCTGCGCCACTTCGGTTCTGGCCCAGCGGTAGTCGGCCTTGCCGTTGCCGAGCCGACGCACCCGCTCGACGGCGAGGAACTCCTTGGGCGCCTTGAACCGGGCCAGCTGCTCGACGCAGGCGGCGTGCAGCGCCGCCGCGTCGACGGTGACACCGGGATGGGCTTGGACCAGGGCGACGATCTCCTGGCCCCAGCGCTCGCTGTCCCGGCCGACCACGACCGCGTCGGCGACACCGGGCTGGATCCGCAGCACCGCCTCCACCTCCTCCACGAACACCTTCTCCCCTCCGGTGTTCACGACGAGCGAGTCGCGGCCGAACAGCCGCATGGTGCCGTCGGGTTCGAGTGCGGCGCGATCCCCCGACACCACCACCCGCTGCCCTTCGACCACCGGGAACGTCCGCCGGGTCGCCTCGGGGTCGTCGAAATAGCCCAGCGGTATCCGGCCGGTGCGCACCACCCAGCCGACGGTGTCCTCGCCGGGTGACACGAACCGGGTGAGGTCGTCGGAGGCGATCGTGCCACCGACCCGCAGGTCGAACGTGTCCCGGCTGCTGCCCTGGCTGCTGTGGCCGAACGCCACGTTGCCCGTCTCCGAGGAGCCGTAGCCGTTGATCAGGGTGAGCTGCGGCAACAGGTCCAGCAGCGCAGCACGGTGTTTCGGGTTGGTCGCGGCGCCGCCGGTGCCGATCGCGTACAGCGCCGACAGGTCGTAGTGACGCCGCTTCAGCTCCTCGATCAGCGGTGCGGCGTAGGCGTCACCGACCATCGTCATCAGGCCGACTTTCTCCCGCTCGGCGGTCTCCCACACCGTCTTCGGATCGAACCTCGTCCGGTCGTCGTAGACGACGACGGTCTGACCGGCCAGCGCCCCCGAGAAGACGGTCCACAGCCCGGCGGCGTGCATCAGCGGGGATACGGCGAACCAGGGTGCCCCAGGGCTGCCGCTCACCCGCTCGTGGATCTCGGCGACCGATTCGTGGTCGGCCCCCACCATCGACGACACGTAGGAGTCGCTCTGCCGCCACAGCACGCCTTTCGGCCTGCCCGTCGTTCCACCTGTGCAGTACATGATCAGGTCGTCCGGCGAACCGGCGATACGGCGTTCCGGATCGCCCTGCGCCAGCGCCTGTTCGAGCGGCACCGCGCCGGCGAGGTCGGACACGTCGCTGCCGTCGTCCACCGCGACGAGCAGGTCGACACCCGCCGGGGGCAGCACGTCGGCGAACTTGGCGCCCAGCGAACGGTGGTAGACGACGGCTCTGGGCTTGACGTAGTCGAGGAGTTCGGCCACTTCGCGCGGTGAGTAGTTGTGGTTGACATTCACCGGGACGCAGCGTGCCTTGAGTGCGCCCACCACCATCTCGGGGTAGCGGTCGTTGTACATGATCAGCGCGACGCGATCCTGGCCGCACTCCCAGTTGTCCAGTGCATCCCGCTCGCAGTGGGCGCCGAAGCCCCTGTCGGCGAGGAAGTTCGCGAACCGCCGGCTGTTGTCCGCCATCTCGCGGTAGGTGGTGCGGCGGTCACCGCAGACCGTCATGGTGCGGTCACCGACGGCGTCGGCGACGGCGTCGACGACGTCGCCTATCGTCCACTCGGCCATGACGGCGGTCAGGCGTTCGCTGTGACGTCGGCGCCGAGAAGGGTGAGCGCGTTGTCGCGCATCACCTTCCGGGTGTCCTCGGCGCTGAACTCGGGGAACTGCGGGATGTCGGCGGTGAAGGTCATCGGATCGGCGAGGCCCTCGCCGTGCGGCCAGTCCGATCCGAACAGGATCTTGTCCACACCGATGGTCTCGGCGAGCAGCTTCACGTCGTCCTCGTAGTAGGGGGCGATCCAGACGTTGTTGCGCAGCTGCTCCACCGGGTTTTCCCTGAAGTGGTGGGGCGCGGTGTTGGCGGCCTTCTTCAGTCGCTTGATCAGCCGGTGGACGAAGTAGGAGCCGTTCTCGATGCTGGCGACCCGCAGGGTGGGATGCCGGGTGAAGACCTGGTGGACGATCATCGAGGCCATCGAGTCGTGGATGGCGCGGTCGTCGAGCAGTACCTGGTCGAGGGGGTCCTTCTTGCCGAAGCCCTCGAACGTCGCCTTGCCACCCCAGAGCGCCGCGATCGCCAGATAGCCGCTGTCGGACAGGTGGAAGACCACCGGCACACCGGCTTCGGCCAGCCGCGCCCACACCGGATCGTGCGCCGGGTCGCCGAGCGAGCGCGGCTTGACCACACCGGGCACCGGGGCGGGCCGCACGCAGACGATCTTGGCGCCACGGCCGAGGACGAACTCCACCTCCTCGACCGCCTTCTGCGGGTCGGCCAGCGAGATGATCGGCGCCGACAGGAAGCGGTGGTCGGGACGGTCGAAGCCCCAGTCCTCGTCGAGCCACAGGTTGAACGCGTGCACCGACGCCATGGTGGCGTCGATGTCGTGCTTGAGCGCCTCTTCCACTCCGCACGCGAACGTCGGCAGCATGAACACCGTCTCGAGGTTCTGCCGGTCGAGCACCGCGAGCCGCGCTTCGCGGTTCTGGTACTCGGGGTGATCGGCGAGGCGGTCCACCTTCATCAGCGACGCCGGTTCGACGCCTTCGGGGATCTCGCCGCGGAACAGCAGATCCAGACACCCCGGCTCGATGATCGGGTCGAAGGTGGGGTTCGGGATGAAGTGGTTGACGACGCCACCCATGACGGCGAAGGTGCGCTTGCCCTCGGTGAGCATCTGGACGCCCCTGCGCTTGAACTCCTTGGGCAGGTGCCGGGTGAAGGAGTCGATCGGCTCGTAGTAGTGGTTGTCCACGTCGATGGCGCGGTAGTCCAACGTCATTCGGCTGAGTCCTTTCCGGTGGCTGTCGCCTCGCCCATGGGCGGGAAGTTCGGGGGCCGCTTCTCGAAGAACGCCGTGATGCCCTCGATGAAATCGGGCCGCAGCATCGACTCGTGCATGAGCCGCTCGGACCTCGCGCTGGTCTCCATGACTCCGCTCATGGCATCGCCGTAGAGTTGCTGCTTGATCACCGCCAGCGCGCTCGGCGCACAGTTCGCGGCGATGTCCTCGGCGTAGGCCATCGCGGTCGGCATCAGCTCGCCGGCGGGCACGACGGCCTTGACCAGTCCCAGTTCGGCGGCCTCTTCGGCGTGGAACACCCGGCCGCTCAGCAGCAGGTCCATCGCCGCGCCCCAGCCCACCACGCGCGGCAGGATCCACGAGATCCCGTATTCGGCAATGAGTCCGCGCCTGGCGAACGACGTGGTGAACTTCGCGCCCGCGGCGGCGAACCGCACGTCGCACATCAGCGCCTGGGTGAGCCCGATCCCGGCGCAGGCGCCGTTGACCGCGGCGATGATCGGCGTGCGCAGCGACGTGACGAAGTGTGGGTGGCGTTCACCGACCATCTTCGTGACGTCGGTGTCACCGCCGGTGGAGGCGCCCTCGATCGACGACAGGTCGCCCATGTCGGCGCCCGCGCAGAAGGCCCGCCCGCTGCCCGTCAGCACCACCACCCGGACGGCGGGGTCGGCTTCGGCGGCGTCGAGCGCGGAGTAGAAGCCGGCTGCGAGGCCACCGCCCCAGGCGTTCATCCGCTCCGGCCGGTTGAAGGTCACCACCGCTACGCCGGTGTCGTGGACCTCGTAGCGGACGACGTCGTTGTCGCCGCGCGGGCGATCGGTCACGGCTTCCGCGATGCCCTCGGACGCACCGGCCAAGTCGACCTCCTCGGACGTGTCACCAGCTGGACTAATGGACATACTGTACACCTATCGGTAGCGCCTTCCGCAAGCGCGCGGCGGCCCGCTGCCGGCCCGCCGACCGACCTGTCGGAGCCGCGTGCGAACCGCCAGGACAACTCGTGCCACGTCGACCTCCCTCGTCGATCGGATCCGTCTAGGTGAAGTCGCTGCCGCCGTCGACGTTGACGTTCGCCCCGGTCATGTAGGAGTTGCGACGCGACGCCAGAAACGCTGCCACCGGCCCGACTTCGTCCGGCAGCCCCGCACGCGGCAGGTGCGCGGGGTGACCGAAGTGCTCGTCGATCGCGGACATCAGGGCATACGGGTCGTCACCGTCGACACCGACCGTCGACGCCCAGCCGCGCAGCGCCTCGGTCGCGATGCTGCCCGGCGAGACCACGTTGACCATGATCTCGTCCCTGGCCAGCAGCAGGGACAGATTCTTCGAAATGCTCGTCACCATCGCCTTGGCGGCGGTGTAGGCGGGCAGGATGACGGTCTGCCGTTGCGTCGAGTGCGCGGAGAAGTTGACGATCCTGGCCCACTCGGCGCGGCGCAACAACGGCAGCGCCGCCCGGACGCAATGCACCATGCCCATCGCGCCCTGGTCTACGGCCTCCCGCCACTGCGCGTCGGTCAACTCCTCGAACGTGCCCCGCACGGTCGGCCCGACCGCGTTGATCAGCACGTTGAGGCCGCCGCCCCAGCGCTGCGCCACCGCCTCGAAGATGCGGCCGACGGCGTCGGTGTCGCAGACGTCGCCGGCGAGGGCGACCGCATCGGGGCTGCCCAGTTCTGTCAGCTGCGCCACGGCGCGGTCGAGTGCGGCGGCCGTGCGGCCCACCACCGCGACTCTCGCCCCGTCGGCGGCCATGCACCGGGCGGTTGCCAGGCCCATCCCGCTGCCGCCACCGACCACCACCGCCGTCGCATCGGCGAAGCCGAGATCCACCGCCGCTCACCGCCTCCAGTCGCTGCGCCGCCCGCGACCCGGTCGCGGCGGCCGGTCCCGGCGCACGCGCCGGTCACTGTGTCAAAAACCTTACTAGAGCGCTTACGGTAGCGAGATTGGAACACGTTCACCCGCGCCGCCCGGGAGGCACGCACCGGCCGCGCCGCAACGGGCCGGCGCGCGACGGGAAGGCGACCGGTAAGGTCGACGGTTACGGTTGGACGGCGACACGCAGGCGTACTCGCAGCTCAGGCGGTGGGGACGGGTAGATTCACGTCGACCGACCCGGTGCCGAGGGCTGCATGCGCAGCATCGATGTGTGATGGAGGTGCCCCTCGTGGCAAAGCAGGCGACGGCCGAGAAGCGTCAGCGACGTGAACGGGGTTCGATCAATCCCGAGGACATCATCAGCGGTGCTTTCGAACTCGCCGAACAGGTGTCGATCGACAACCTGAGCATGCCGCTGCTCGGCAAGCATCTGGGTGTCGGTGTCACGAGCATCTACTGGTACTTCCGCAAGAAGGACGACCTGCTCAACGCGATGACCGATCGCGCGCTGCGCCAGATCGTGTTCGAGTCGCCCTATGTCGAGGCGACCAACTGGCGTGAGTCGCTGCACAACCACGCCCACAACATGCGCAAGACGTTTCTGGCCAGTCCCATCCTCTGCGACCTCGTGCTGATCCGCGGCGCGCTGAGTCCCAAGGTGCGCAGGCTCGGCGTTCAGCAGATGGAGAAGGCCATCGCCGAACTCGTCGAGGTCGGGCTGTCCGCGCAGGACGCGTTCGACACCTACTCGGCGGTGTCGGTGCACGTCCGGGGATCGGTGGTGCTCGAGCGGCTCTCGCAGAAGACCCGCGAGCTGCACGAGGGCAGCGGCAGCTTCGACGAACCGTCGGCCATCGACCCGGAGACCACTCCGCTGATCGCCGAGCTGACGGCCAAGGGCCACCGGATCGGTGTGGCCGACGAGACCAACTTCGAGTACGGGCTGAACTGCATCCTCGACAACGCCGGCCGCCTGATCGAGGAGGGCCGCCGGCCCGCGCGCAAAGCGGCCAAGTCCACCGCCAAGGCGGCGACACCGCGCCGCAAGGCGCCGACGCGGCGCGCCTGAGCGACGGCCCGGCGCCGCCTCAGACCTCGACGACGACCGCGCCGCCCTGACCGCCGCCCGCGCACATCGCCGCCACGCCGATCCCGCCGCCGCGCCGTTGCAGCTCGTAGATGAGGGTGGTGACCATGCGCGCGCCCGACGCGGCGATGGGATGGCCGAGGCTGCAACCGCTTCCGGAGAAGTTCACCCTCTCCTCGTCCAGTCCGTACTCGCGGCATGCCGCGATCGGCACCGACGCGAACGCCTCGTTGATCTCCCACAGCGCCACGTCGCCCGGCGACAATCCGGCCCGCTGCAACACCTTTCCGATCACCTTCACGGCGCCGAGGCCGGTGTCGCGCGGCGCGACGCCCGCAGAGGCCCATGCCCGCACCGTCGCCAGCACGGCGAGATTCTCCGCGGCGGCGTAGTCCGCGTCGACCAGGGCCACCGCGGCGGCCGCGTCGTTGGTGCCACTGCTGTTGCCCGCGGTGATCGAGAAGCCCTCGATCTCCGGGTGCAGCACCTTGAGCCCGGCGAGTTTCTCGACGGTGGTGTCACGGCGCGGGTGCTCGTCGACGTGGAAGTCGACGAACGAGCCGTCGGCCTGGGTGACCTTCAGCGAGACGATCTCGTCGAGGAACTTCCCGGCGTCCATCGCGGCGATGGCCCGTTGGTGAGACCGCGCGGCCCACGCATCCATCTCCTCGCGGGTGATGCCGACCGCCTGTGCGGTGTTCCAGCCGACCGTGATCGACATGTCCTTGGCCGGCGCGTCGGGGGTCTCGACGTGCGTCGGCGGCATCCACCGCTCCTCGAACTTCAGCTCGGGACCGGGGATGCGCCAGTTGGTCAGCGGTGTCATCGACAGCGACTGCACGCCGCCGGCGACCAGCGCCCGCTCCATGCCGGATCCGATCTGGGCCGATGCGTTGCCGATCGCGGTGAGGCTGCCCGCGCAGTGCCGGTTCACCGACTGGCCCGGCACCTGCTCCATCCCGGTGGCCGTGGCGGCATACCGGGCGAGATCGCCTCCGCCGTAGTGCGATTCGGCGAAGATGATGTCGTCGAACGCCGCCGGATCCACGCCGGATCGCCGCACCACCTCGGGCAGCACCGTGGTGATGAGGGTCTCGGGCGGCGTGTTGACCAGCGTGCCCTTGAACGATCGGCCGATGGCCGTGCGGGTCGCGCCGACGATGACGGGTGTGCCCATGGTGTCGAACCTCGGTGTGTCGGGCCGCCGCAGCGGCGATACTTGACACAAAAGGTATCAGGTGTAACGGGGGCCGTTCTAGTCCGTATCCGGTTCCGGGACGTGGAAGTGCTCGTCACGCAGCCGGAACGCCTCCTTCGTGCCGTGCTCGGCACGGGTCTTGACGAAGTTGAACTCGCCGGGCGCAAACTGCAGATTCGTGCCGTAGGCGTGGAAGAGGTAGCTCGCCACCTCCTCGCCCTGGTAGACCTGGCTCTGCTCGACCAGCCGGAACGCCTCCTTGGCGATGACCACGCCGTCGGCGGGCATCTTGGCCGCCTTCTCCGCCCAGTACCGTGCCCGCGCGGTGACGGCGGTCGCCGCGCAGGTCTCGGTGAACACGCCGAGGTGCTCGATCGCACCCGCCTCGATGATGTCGCCGGTCAGCAACATCCGGCGGGCCAGCACCGGTCCGAGGCGGTGGAAGAACATGTGCAGGCTGCCCAGCGCCGGTCCGAGGAAGCGGGTGGCGGGCATCCCGATCCTGGTGTCGCGGGCGATCACCGAGATGTCGGTCATCAACGCCATCTCGAACCCGCCGCCGAGCGCGTACCCGCTGACCTCACCGACGGTGACCTTCGGAAAGCCCATCAGGTTGTGGTAGAAGCCGAACGATTTGCGGTCGACGGTCAGCCGCCGGCGCTGACTCGGCCTGCGTGTGGCGCGCTCGTCCGCCGGTGGGCTCGCGCCGTACCACCCGTAGGCGTTGTTCATGTCCGCGCCGGTGGAGAAGACTCCCTCCGCTCCGCGCAGCAGCACGACCGTGAGGTCGTCGTCCTCGGCCACCCGGTCCAGGCAGCGGGCGAGCGCGTCGCGCATCGTCGCGTCGTAGGAGTTCCGCTGCGCGGGATTGTTCAGCGTGATGGTGGCGATCCGCTTCTCCGGGTCGGCCTCGAACAGCACCCGGTCGTCTCCTGCATCCGAAGTCGTCATCGACCGGACTCCTCTCGTTGGGGTGTGGCCGGTCGATGGCGACCCTCGCCGCCGGCGTAGAGCCCGAAGTGCTCGTCGGCGATCAATCTCGCCTCGATGGTCCTGTCCCTGCCGTACTCCAGCGTGTTCCGCCGGGCGGCGGCCAGGTGATTGCCTGCGAGGCGCTCCGCCCGCACGGCATCGCCGTCGACGATGGCGTCGAGCAGCCGCTGGTGATCGCGCAGCGCCGCGCGCATGGTCCGCCGCGCCACCGGTCCTTCACCGTCGTCGCTCCACACCGCCGACTCGTGCGCCGACCAGATGAGTTCGAGCGATCCGATCAGCAGGATCATCGGCTCGTTGCCGCACCGCGCGACGAGGGCTTCGTGAAACCGCCGCGCGTTAGGCACGTAGCGCGACACGTCCTCGAACTGCGCACTCTGCCTGTCGATCTCGGCCTGCAGGTAGGGCACCACCTCGGTCAGCCGGTCGTCACGGGTGGCGCACATCCCGGCACAGATCGGCTCGAGATGCGTGAGCGCGCCGCTGACGTCGGCGGGCGTCGCGGCCCGTGACTGCAGCACCATGCTGATCATGTGCGCGGTCCGCTCGGCGGACGGCAGATGCACCACCGCGCCGCCGACGTTGCCCCGGCGCACCGAGATCAGGCCGTCGGCCTCCAGCATGTGGATCGCCTCGCGCAGCGCGGGTGGGCTCACCCCGAACTCGCCGAAGAGTTGCTCCTGGCTCGGCAGCACGTCGCCCTCCCGCAGCCGTCCGGACAGGATGTCGTCGCGCAGCCGGGACGCCACGATCTCGGCCACCCGCGGCTGGCGTATGCGCGGCACGACCACCTGCCCACATCCCGTCCGTCGTCGGTTCCGTCGAAGCGCTTTCCTTGCTAACTTGTACAAGATAGTAATTGTATTGGCTACTGTAGGGCTAACCGTAACGTTATGGAGAGGCGGGGCGCGGTGAGTCCAGAAGGTGGCACCCCGGCCGAGGGCACCGTCCGCGTGGAACACTCCGGCGCCGTCCTGCGCATCACCATCGAGCGGCCGTCCCGGCGGAATTCGCTCAGCCACACGATGGTCGACACCCTGGTCGACACCCTGACCCGCGCGGCGACCGACGACGCCCTGCGCGCGATACACCTCACCGGAGCGGGCGCGGACTTCTGCACGGGCGCGGACTGGGTCGCGACGAACGAGTCCTCGACGCGACCCCGCACCGGCGACCTGGTCCGGCGGATCCCGCACACCGCGAACCGGGTGGTCGAACTCCTGCACGGCATCCATCTGCCGGTCGTGTGCGGCGTGCGGGGGTGGGCCGTCGGCCTCGGTTGCAATCTGGCACTGGCGGCCGATTTCACCGTCGCCGCCGAGGACGCCACGTTCTGGGAACCCTTCGTCATCCGCGGGTTCTCCCCCGACTCCGGTGCCACCTGGCTGCTCCCCCGCCTGGTCGGACTGGCCAGGGCCAGGCGCATGCTGCTGCTCGGCGAGAAGGTCGACGGTGCCGACGCGGCGCAGTGGGGCATGATCCACCAGGCCGTTCCGCCGGCGGGTCTGGACGACGCCGTCGCGGACCTCCTGGCCAGGCTCACGGCCGGGCCGACGGTGGCGATCGGGCTGGCCAAGCAGGCACTGGGCGCCGCCGGATCCACCGGACTCGCCGAGGCCATGACCCGGGAACTCCACCACCTCGAACTCTCATGCCGCACAACCGACTTCAAGGAGGGGCTGGCGGCGTTCCGAGAGCGCCGTGACCCGGAGTTCCGCGGCCGATGACCATCACCCAGGAAGGGACACCCATGTCCGGCAGGTCCTACGACGACATCAGATACGAGGTCGACGGACACACGGCGACCATCACCCTCGACCGCCCCCAGGCCCTCAACGCGTTGAGCCCGCACATGATCGCCGAACTCCGCTCGGCATACCAGGAGGCGGAGAACGACGACGAGGTGTGGTTGCTCATCGTCACGGGCACCGGCCGGGGTTTCTGCACCGGCGCCGACGTCACCGAGATCCCGGAGGACGGCCGGGTGATCTACGAGCGGCCCTATCTGTCCACCTACGACCAGTGGGAGGCGCCGCAGGAGGGCACGCCGCCGTTTCGCACCATGGCCAAACCGGTGCTCGCCGCCATCAACGGATTGTGTTGCGGCGCAGGACTCGACTGGGTCACCACCGGCGACATCGTGATCGCCTCCGACCAGGCCACCTTCTTCGACCCCCACGTCAGCATCGGCCTGGTCGCCGGGCGCGAGATGGTGCGGCTGGCCCGGGTGCTGCCGCGGAACATCGCACTGCGCACCGCGCTGATGGGCAAGCATGAGCGGATGAGTGCCCAGCGCGCCTACGAACTCGGCATGATCAGCGAGGTCGTCGAGCACGACCAGCTACTCGAACGCGCACACGAGATCGCCGACATCGTGAACTCCAACGCGCCGCTGGCGGTGCGCGGCACCAGGTTGGCGATCCACAAGACGCTCGATCTGCCGCTGCACGAGGCGGAGATCCTCGCCGAGACCTTCCGTGAACGCGTGGTGCGCACCGAGGACGCCGCCGAGGGACCGAAGGCGTTCACGGAGAAGCGGAAACCGAATTGGCAGTGCCGATGACGGGGTCGCCGCACTTCGAGACGATCCTGCTCGACGTCGATGCGGGCGACCACGTCGCCACCATCACGCTGAACCGGCCGGAGCGGCTCAACGCCTTCGATCGCACGATGTGCGAGGAGATGGCGCGCGCCTGGCGGACGGTCAAGCTCGACGACTCGGTGCACGCGGTCGTGCTGCGCGCCGCAGGCGAGCGTGCGTTCTCCGCCGGCCTCGACATCAAGAGCTCCTACGGCCAACCCGACAACGTGTGGAACCACGAAGATCCCGGCGAACTGCTCAGCCCCAAGTGGCAGAAGATGTGGAAGCCGGTGATCTGCGCGGTGCAGGGAATGTGCACCGCAGGCGCCTTCTACTTCGTCAACGAGGCCGACGTGGTGATCTGCTCGACCGAGGCCACGTTCTTCGACTCGCACGTCACCGCGGGCCTGGTATGCGCACTCGAGCCAATCGGCCTGATGCGCAAGGTGGGCCTCGGCGAGACGCTTCGCATCGCGCTGATGGGCAACGACGAACGGGTCGGCGCGCAGACCGCCCTGCGGATCGGACTCGTGACCGAGGTGGTCGACACCGCCGACCTCTGGTCGCGCGCACACGACATCGCCGCCACCATCGCCGCCAAGCCGCCGTCGGCGACCCAGGGCACCGTCAAGGCCATCTGGGAATCACTCGACCGGCCCTACCGGGCGGCGATGGAGCAGGGCCTGATCTACACCCGCCTCGGAAATCCGCTCGGCACCGCCGAACTGGCCGCCCGCGGCACCGTACCCGCCCGTCCGCCCCGAGTGCGCTAGATGCCGCACCCGCTCAGCAGACGGATCGACGACGTACTCGGCCTGCAGGCCGAGTCCGGCGCCGTGGAGTTCGACCGGCAGTGGGTCAGCCGGGGACACCTGCGCGACCTCGCCCGCGGCATCGGAACCCTCGTCTGCAAACACACCGCGCAGCGCCCCGCACAGGTCGGAGTGCTGTTGCGCAACCGCCCCGCGCATGTCGCCGCGCTGCTCGGCGTCCTGATGCGCGAGGCGACCGTCGTGGTGATCAACCCGTCCCGCGGCGACGAACGCACCCGCTCCGACATCGCCGCGCTCTCCCTGCCCGTCGTGATCGGGGAACCGGACGACCTGTCGGCACTGGTGGCGCCCTCGCCGCACACCACGCTCGTCGGGCTGTCCGGCATGGACACCGCGCCGAGGGTCACCGCGGCGGAGAAGGCCGGCGCCACCTGCGAAACCCGGCCGGGCGTCGCGGTGCGGATGCTCACCAGCGGCACCACCGGCCCGCCGAAGCGCGTCGACCTCGGCTACGACATGCTGGCGCACAGCGTGATCGGCGCGGACTTCGAGACGGCGGATGCGCCCACCGCACCGCGCAGCGGCGTCGCGATCGTCAACTCCCCTCTGGTGCACATCGGCGGCGTCTTCCGGGTGTTGTCGTGTATCGCCGAGGCCCGCCCGTTCGTGCTGCTCGAGCGCTTCGACCTGGACCGCTGGGCCGACGCCGTGCGGCGCCACCGGCCCAGGGCCGCCTCGCTGGTGCCCGCCGCGCTGCGCATGGTGCTGCATTCCGATCTGCACCGCGACGACCTCAGCAGCCTGCAGGTGGTCACCTCGGGCACCGCGCCGCTGTCGGCCGACGACGCCGACGCCTTCACCGAGCGATTCGGTGTCCCAGTGCTGACGTCCTACGCCGCCACCGAGTTCGGTGGCGGCGTCGCCGGCTGGACCCTGGCCGACCACCGGCGATTCTGGGCCGCCAAGCGCGGCAGCGTCGGCCGCGCGAACCCGGGTGCGCAGCTGCGTGTCGTCGGTGACGACGGCACCCCGCTGCCGCCCGGCGATCCCGGGGTCCTCGAGGTCAGACCGGCACAGCTCCGTCCCGAAGCCGGCTGGGTCCGCACCACAGACCTCGCCCGCATCGACGCCGACGGGTTCCTGTGGATAGTCGGACGGGCCGACCAGGCGATCATCCGCGGCGGCTTCAAGGTCATGCCCGACGACGTGCGCACCGCGCTGGAGCGCCATCCCGACGTCGCAGGCGCGACCGTGGTCGGCAGGCCCGACGACCGGCTCGGCGAGACCCCGGTCGCGATGGTCGAGCTGCGCGATCGGCGCAGCACCGACACCGCCGCTCTCACGCGGTATCTGTCGGACAGGCTGGCGCGTTACGAGATTCCCACCGAGATCGTGGTGGTGGACGCGATCCCGCGCACACCGTCGGGCAAGGCCGACCTCGCCGCCGTCCGCCGGTTCTTCGGCTCCCCCGCCGGCACCGAGCGCGACGATGCCGGTTGACCCGCAGACGGTCCCCGCGCTGCTGCGCCGACAGGCACGGCTGCGCGGGACACACCCGCTGCTGGTCTGCGACGACGACCGGCTGACCTACGCCGAGGCCGCTGACCGGTCGGCCCGGCTGAGCCGCGGCCTCATCGGGCTCGGCGCCGGCAAGGGCACACACGTCGGCGTGCTGTATCCGAACGGCCCCGGCTTCGTCGTCGCCGCGCTGGCCGCCGCCCGCATCGGCGCGACGGTGGTGCCGTTCTCCACCTTCGTCACGGCCCGCGAACTCGGCGACCAACTGCGTCACAGCGACGTCTCGATCCTGCTGTCCGCAACGGCATACCGGTCCCACGACTACCGCGAACGGCTCGCCGCGGTGTTGACAGGCGAAACCGCAGGCCGGACAACGGATCTGTTCGATCCCGCGGTGCCCAACCTGCGGCACGCGGTCTTCGGCCCGCAGTCGCCGGACACGACCGTCGGTCCGGTGGACCACACGCTGCTCGCGGCGATGGAGGACGACGTCGACGGAAGCGATCCGCTGGCGATTGTGTACACCTCGGGGTCGACCGGCGCCCCCAAGGGCGCCGTGCACACCCATGCCGCGCTGCTCGGCCACCAGCACAACCTCAACGCGGTCCGCCGCTACACCGCCGACGACACGCTGTTCTGCAACTCGCCGTTCTTCTGGATCGGCGGCTTCGCCTTTGCCCTGCTGGCCACGGTGGCCGCAGGCGCCACCCTGGTGTGCTCCAACGCCGAGGACGCCGGCGTCACCCTCGACCTCATCGAACGCGAATCACCCACGCTGACCAACGGTTTCGCCGCCGGAATCGCCCACCTGGCGCGGCATCCGAGCTTCGCCGGCCGCAACCTGTCGGGGCTGCGCCGGGGCAACCTCTACCCGATCATGGCGCCCGAGGTGCGGCCCACCGACCCCGAACTGCGCCACAACATGCTCGGGATGACCGAGGCCGGCGGCGTGGTGCTGCTCAGCGACGACGACACCGACCAACCGGAACACCGCCGCGGTTCGTTCGGCAGGCCGGCGCCCGGATTCGACATCCAGGTGGTCGATCCCGGCACCGCCGCGGCCGTCGGGACCGGCGAATCCGGCGAGCTGTGGATCCGCGGGCCCTACCTGATGCAGCACTACCACCGCCGCAGCCGGGAGGACAGTTTCGAAGCCGACGGATGGTTCCGCACCGGCGACCTGGTGCGCACCGACGCCGACGGATTCGTGTACTACCTCGGCCGGCTCGGGGCGATGATCAAGACCGCGGGCGCCAACGTCGCTCCCGCCGAGGTCGAGCGGGCCATCGCCAGAGTCACCGGTGTGCCCGCGCACGTGATCGGCATCCCCGATGCCGACCGCGGCCAGCTCGTCGCCGCCGTGCTCACCCCGGACCCCGGTGTCGAGGTCGACGAGGCCGGCCTCGCGCGCCGCCTGACCGCCGAACTGTCCAGCTACAAGATCCCGCGCCGGGTCGTGGTGCTGCCCCGCGGCGAGGTGCCGCTGCTGCCGAGCGGAAAGGTCGACGTCGGCGGCCTTGCGGAATTCTTCCGATGACACAGACGATCGACCACGTGCTGCGCGGCCACGCAGCCGGATGCCCGGACCGGCCCGCGGTGATCGACCCGACCACCCGCCTGACCTACGCCGATCTCGATTCTGAGACAGCCGAACTCGCGACGAGGTTGATTCTGGCCGGTGTCACCAAGGGCACCCGGGTCGGGCTGATCATGCCCAACAGTGCCCGGTGGGTGGCCGTCGCGACGGCACTCACCCGGATCGGAGCGGTCCTCGTACCGTTGAGCACGCTGCTGAGCGCGCCCGAACTCCTCGCCCAGCTGCGCACCGCAGCCGTTCGGTTCCTCCTCACGGTCGAGGAGTTCCGCGGCCACCGCTACCTGGACGGGCTCCGGTCGGAAGTCGACCTGCCGGACGACCTGAGCGGCCCTCTGCGATCAACGGAACTGCCTGCGCTGCGCAGCATCTGGACCATCGACCGACTCGACGAGGTCAACGACGCCACGGGGCGCGCAACGAGCATGGTGGCGGCCATGGCCGGTGCCGTCGAGCCGAGCGACCCGCTGGTGATCCTGTTCACCTCCGGCAGCAGCGGCGCGCCGAAGGCGGTGATCCACTCGCACGGCAACGCGCTGTCCGCCGCGCGGTCCGGACTGAGCGCCAGGTGCATCGGCGCCGACACCCGGCTCTACCTGCCGATGCCGTTCTTCTGGGTGGGCGGATTCGGCAGCGGCGTCATCTCGGCGCTGGTCGCCGGCGCCACCCTGGTGACCGAGCAGATCCCGCGCCCCGAAACGACGCTGGCGCTGCTGGAGCGCGAGCGCGTCACGCTCTTTCGCGGTTGGCCCGAGCAGGCGGAGGCGCTGGCGCGGGCGTCGGCGGCGGGACAGGCGGACCTCTCGGCGCTGCGGCCGGGCAGCCTGGAGGCGCTGCTGGCGCCGGAGCTCCACGCCGAGCCGGGTGCCCGTGCCCGGCTGTTCGGCATGACCGAATCCTTCGGCCCGTACAGCGGCTATCCGGCCGACACCGACATGCCTCGTCCGCAGTGGGGCAGCTGCGGACGCCCGTTCGACGGGATGACGGTGCGCATCGCCGACCCGTCGACCGGTGCGGTGGTACCGGACGGGACAACGGGCGTGATCCAGATCCGCGGGCCGCACATCATGCGGGGGATGTGCCGGCGCAGCCGCGGGGAGCTGTTCACCCCCGACGGCTGGTATGACACCGGCGATCTCGGCCACCTCGACGACGCCGGATTTCTCTTCTACCACGGCCGCGTCGACGACATGTTCAAGGTCAGCGGCGCCACCGTCTACCCCGCAGAGGTCGAACGGGCCCTGCGTGCCGTCGACGGCGTGCGGCTCGCGGCGGTCACCAACGTGCTCGACGACCGCGTCGGGGCCGCCGTGGTGTGCGACCCCGCAACGATGACCGTCGGGCGACTCGCCGCGGCGCTCCGGAAGTCATTGAGCGCCTTCAAGGTGCCGACGGTGTGGGTGTTGTTGGACTCCGACGACGCGGTCCCTCGGCTGGCGTCGGGCAAGGTCGACGTGCGCGGACTACGAACGCTCCTGGAAGGTGAGGCGGACACATGAGAACCAAGGGCGCACTGCTGTGGGACTTCCACCAGCCGTGGTCGGTCGAGCCGATCGACATCGGCGACCCCCGTGCGGGTGAGGTGAAGGTCCGGCTGGAGACCGCCGGTCTGTGCCACTCCGATCACCACCTCGTCACCGGCGACATCCCGGCGGCGGGCTTTCCGATCCTCGGCGGGCACGAGGGCGCCGGCGTGGTCATCGAAATCGGCCCGGGGGTGCACGATCTGGAGGTGGGCGACCACGTGGTGATGTCGTTCATCCCGTCGTGCGGCACGTGTCCGCCGTGCCGGAGCGGACTGCGCAACCTGTGCGATCTCGGGGCCGGCCTGCTGTCGGGGGCGTCGGTGTCCGACGGCACCTTCCGCATCCAGGCGGGCGGGACGGACGTGACCGCGATGTCGCTGCTCGGCACCTTCGCGCCCTACGTCGTGGTGCACCGAAGCTCGGTGGTTCCGATCGATCCCGCGATCCCGTTCGAGGTGGCCTGCCTGGTCGGCTGCGGCGTGACGACGGGATACGGCTCGGCGGTCCACACCGCCGAGGTGCGGCCGGGCGAGGACGTGGCGATCGTCGGCGTCGGTGGCGTGGGAACGGCGGCGCTGCAGGCCACGGCCCTGTCGGGTGCGCGCAGGATCTTCGCGGTGGACCCGGTGGAGTGGAAGCGGGACCAGGCGCGGCGCTTCGGCGCCACGCACACCTATCCGGACCTGGCGTCCGCGGCCGCCGGCATCGCCGAGGCGACCGAAGGGGTGATGTGCCGCAAGGTGATCGTCACCGTCGGACGCGCCGAGGGCGCAGACGTCGACTCGTGGCTCGCGCTCACGGCGAAGGCAGGCACCTGCGTGGTCACCGCGATGGGAGATGTCCTGGCGAACGACGTCACGATGAACGTCGCACTCCTCACCCTGCTGCAGAAGAGTCTGCGCGGCAGCATCTTCGGCGGCGCCAACCCGCAGCACGACATCCCGGAGGTGCTCGCCCTCTACCGTGCGGGCCGCCTGGACCTCGACGGGATGGTCACCCGCGAGTACCCGCTCGAACAGATCAACGAGGGCTACCGCGACATGCTCGAGGGCCGCAACATCCGCGGCGTCATCCGGTTCACCGACGCGGACTGGTGACGCGCGGGCGGTCGGTGCGGGCAGTAGTCATGTCAGTGCCGGCCCGATGGTGGTGTTCCAGGACTCCTGCATCTCGGACTCGAACAGGCCCCAGGTGTGGGAGCCCTCGGGGCGCACGATGTAGGTGACCGGGACACCGGCGGCGGCAGCGGCATCGGCGAAGATCCGGGTGCTGTCGAACACCACGCGTTCGATGAACCCGCCGGTGATGTTCGGACCGAACCCCGGTGGGAGCCGGTCGACCGCGCCGACGCCGCCGCTGGCCGAGGCCGCGACATACACCGCGGTGCCCTTGAGCTTCGCGACGTTCCTCGTCGGGTCGTGGGCGATCCACTCCGGTCCGCCCGGGGGACCCCACATCGCCTCGGCGCTCTGGCCGCCGGTGCCCAGCGTCAGCGACACCTGCTGGACATTGTCTGCCGGGTTCAGCAGACCGCTGTAGGACCCCACCGCCTGGAACAGCCCCGGCGCCTGCACGGCGTAGTCGAGGGCCGTGCCGCCGGTGCTCGACAGTCCGCCGACCGCGTTACGGCCGTTGGTGTCGTACTCGGCGTTGATCAGCGGCGGCAGTTCCCGCGTCATGTAGGTCTGGTACTGCTTGCCCGGGTCGCTGACCCAGTTGGTCCACCAACTGAACTGACCGCCGAGGGGAGAGACGACGTTGACGTTCCGGTCGGCGAAGAAGCCCTGGATGTCGGTCATGCCGAACCAGCTCTTGCCGCCGGGAGCGATGCCGCCGCCGGCGATGTCGTCGCCGCCGTCGATGCCGGGCAGCAGGTAGAACGTCGGCGCACCCGCCTCGGGCGCCTTGAACACGTCGTTGACGATCACCTTGTTCATCGACGGCGAGAAGACCGAGACCTTGTCCCAGCGCTCGTTGACGTGCTCGACGCCGGTGATGTGGGCGCCCCCGGGCGTCGGCTGACCGGCGGCGGTCGGGGCGAGAAGCAGTGAAAGCACCGAGGTCAGCACCATGGCCATCGCGCTTCTGAACGGGCTCTTCCTGACGCCTCCGACTTCGTCCCTTGCGCGTTGATGAGCGAATCTGGTGTGCACTGCACCCCTCTGCTGTCGACGTCCGGTCATGGTCGCCGTCGACTGTGCACGATCGATCCGCGCCGCCGCATGAGGTGTTCACCGCATATTGGCCCCGATCGTGAGCCGCGCGACCGCGCTGCGCCGCAGCATCTCTGACACTTCTCGAGCGCACGCGAGCTAGCTGAACTAAGCTTCCGACCGCATCCTGACCCGACGACGGTTGCTGATGCCCGCGGCCGGCCTGCCCGTGCGCTGTCGAGCAGTGTGCACGGCCGAATGGCCGCGGCGCATGGGGCTTTCACCTCATGTTCGCCTGTGACCGCACGGCCTCGGATGCCGTGGCCCCGCGACGGGAGTGACGTGGCCTCGAAGGACCGACTACTCGAGCGTGATGCGGTGTTGGCGGAGCTCGACCGCCTGCAACGAGCGACCGCACGAGGTAGCGGGCGGCTGCTGTTGCTCCGTGGGGAGGCCGGCATCGGCAAGACCACCACGATCGGACGATTCGTCGCCGGGCTGGGCGGCCCGCTGCGCGTGACGCACGGCTGGTGTGACGCCGTGACAGCGCCGCGGCCGTTGGGCCCGCTGATCGACATGCTCGCCGACATCTCTGGCGAGCGGGCGACAGCACTGCGAGCGGCCATCGAAACGGGTGACATCGAGGCGGTCTACGCGGGACTGCTCGGGTTGTTCGGTAACGAGACCGCGTGGGTGTGGGTCGTCGAAGACGTGCACTGGGCCGATGGCGCAACGCTTGATCTCCTTCGCTTTCTGGTTCGCCGGATCGATTCGCTGCCACTGCTGCTGGTGGTCTCCTATCGCGACGATGAAATCGGCGACCAGCATCCACTGGCGATGTTGCTCGGAGATGTGGCGACCTCGCCGGTGGTGACCCGTATCGGGCTGCAACCGTTGAGCGTGTCAGCAGTGGGCGAGCTGTCTACCGGAAGCGGGATCAACGCCGAGGAGCTGCATCGTCTCACCGCAGGCAATCCCTTCTACGTCACCGAGGTGCTCGCCGCAGGCTCAGGCGCGATGACGCCTGAGGCGTTGCCTCGCAGCGTCTCCGAGGCGGTGTGGGGTCGGTTGGCGCGGTTGACGACAGTGGGCCGAGAGACCGCGCATGCGACTGCGGTCTGCGGCCCGCGCGCCGATCCCGTTCTGGTGCAGCGGGTGTGCCCCGCGGCGGAGGACGGTCTGCCGGAATGCCTCAACGCCGGTGTCCTGGTGGCCGACGCGCAGACCGTCGGCTTTCGCCACGAACTCGCACGACGGGCCGCCCTCGAGCAGATTCCCGCCTACCGACGGCGGGAATTGCACAGGCAGGCAATGACGGTGCTCGCGGAGCCACCGACCGACCCGGACGTACTCAGCGCCCTGACCTTTCACGCCGACCAGGCAGAGGACTACGAGGCGGTCATCACCCACGGGCCCGCAGCAGCCGAGCGGGCGTCTGCACTGGGAGCGAATCGTGAGGCCGCGAAGCTCTACGCTTTGACGCTGCGCCACGCTGACGCCGTCCCCGATGAGCGGCGGGTGATCTGGCTCGAGAACCACGCTCTGAGCAGTCATCTGAGCGGACTCCCCGACGCCGCGGTGAGCTCGTTCCGAGCTGCTGCCGCGCTGCGCCACGCGCTCGGTGACCGGCTCGACGAGGCGGCCGATCTGCGCAATCTGTCCTACATCCTGTGGCTGCTCGGGCGCACGACCGAGGCCCTCGAAGCCGGCCAGGCGTCGCTGCACCTGCTCGAGGGCGGGGAGTCCTGTCAACAGCTTGCCTGGTCGTTGGGCAACATGGCCGACCTGACCGCAGGCGCGTATGACGCCCGCTGCCCGGATTTCGCGGCGCGCGCCATCGCGGTCGGCACCGAACTGGGGAACAGCGCCGTCGTCGTGCGGGCTCGAAGTGTCGTCGCCATAGCCGGTGTGCTGCGCGACGGCACCGGCTGGGACGAACTCGAGGAGGCCTGGCGCAGCGCCAAGGTTCTCGACGAGGCGGCACTACATGCCGGTCCGATCGCGGCGGGGATGTGCTGGTTCGCCGCGCTGCACCAACAGCTCGAGCGCGCCGACGCCTACATCGGCGAAACGTCCGCATTCTGCGAGGCTCACGATCTGGGAGCGTTTCAGGTGTTCGCCACGGGTGCGGCCGCCCTGGCTGCCCTGCACCGCGGAGAGTGGGACCGTGCCCTCGCCTACGCGGACGACGTACTCACCCGCCCGTCTCTGGCGGCGATGCACCGGGTGCTGCCACTGGTGAGCATGGGTCTGGTGCGGGCACGGCGCGGGGAACAACACGCCACCGGCCTGCACGACGAGACCCTCGCCGCCGCCGACCCTGACAATCTCTTCCTCCTCGGACTCGTGTGGGTGGCCCGCGCCGAAGCGGCGTGGCTGGCCGGCGACGACGACACCGCCCGGGCTACGGCGCTCGCCGGGTTGGCCGTGGCCACCGAGCGCGCCGACCCGTGGCTGGTCGGCGGTCTTCGGCGCTGGGCACATCTGACCGGCGGCCTGCTCGACGATGCACCGACACTCGACACCATCACTCCCTTCCGGCTGGAGGTCGGCGGGGACTGGACATCAGCCGCCGCCGAGTGGACCCGCCTCGGATGCCCCTACGACGCGGCGGTGGCCCAACTCGGCGGCGACATCGCCGACGTGGAGGCGGCACTGGACACTTTCCGCCGGCTCGGCGCACGGGCCGCCGCCCGTCGTGCACAGCAGCGCCTGGCTCGACTACGCGGCCGCGACTCGGATACCCGGCGCAAGGCCACGATTGCCGACCCGTACGGGCTGACACCGCGCGAGCGCGACGTGCTCGAACTCGTCGCCGCCGGACACAGTGACGCCGGCATCGCCGCGGAACTGTTCATCAGTCCGAAGACCGCCAACCGGCACGTCGGTGCCATCCTCGCCAAGCTGGGCGTCCGAAATCGCACACAGGCAGCGGCTTACGCCCACCAGCGCCCTGCGTCGTCGTCGCCGTGACCCCGGCTCGACGGCGGACGTATCCGTCTAGGGTGCGGTGTGCGGCACCGGACCCTGAACACCCGGGGGGCACGGCGAGGGAAGGAACAGGCCGTAGCACCAGCCCGGCGGAATGGGCGGCCCGGGCTTGAACCCCATGCCCGGGGGCGGTCCGGGCGGGTTCGGTCCGTCCCAGATGTTCTGCGCGACGTTGCCCTGCCCGTGGTAGACGAACCAGTACTCGTGGCAGATGCTCTCGTCCCAGCGCACCGGGTTGACCCTCTTGTTTCCGGTTTCCACCGGTGGATCCCCCGGGCACCATTGATGGGGGCCGCCCGGAGGGGTCTGGGCGCCGGCGACACCGGCGGACAGTCCCAGACCGGCGGCGGCAATGGTGGCCGACATCAGGGCTCCCGCGATGAGCCGCTTTCGCTGGTGAGTGGTCATGGCAAGTTCCCTCTCGTCGTGCGCCGCAGTCGGCCTCGTCCACGCCGAGTCGACAGTGGTGCGAGCGCTACCGATCCCAACCAAGCCGCCATCGGAGAGGGTGGCAGTGCCGGCGCGCGTTGTGTCGGTATTCTGCGAGGTCGACGCAAGCCGGCGCATGAGGTGATCACCCCATATTCGGAGCCCCGGCCAGGCCCGGGAAAACCGTCACACGATCTGTCGACGCCGTAGGTCGGCGATGTCGGCGGCGCCGTAGCCGATCTCACCGAGGATCTCGTCGGTGTGCTCGCCCAGCAGCGGTGCCCGCCGGCGGATCGTGCCGGGCGTCGCGGACATCCGGAACGGTGTGTCGAGGATCGGCACGTCGCGCGCTGCGCCGGGGAACGGGACGCGCCGCAGATAACCCATCGCCTCAACATGCGGGTCATCGAGCACGTCCTGAGTCGAGTGCAGCGGAGCCGCAGGTAGTTTCGCGGATTCGAGCAGCGCGAGCACCTCGGTCTTGGTCTTGTCCGCACACCACGCCGACATCAGGTCGTTGAGGACGTCGCCGTGTTTCCACCGCTTGTCGTCGTCGGCGAACCGCGGATCGTCGAACAGGTCCTCCCGGCCCATCAGCCGGCACCACCGCTTGAACATCGGCTGCCCGGCCACCTGCAGCAGCACCCAGCCGTCGTCGGCGGTGCGGTACAGGTCGCACGGCGCCACCGACGCACCCTGGTTCCCCATCCGGGGTTTGTCGGTGCCGAGCAGTTCGCGCTCGATCAGGAACGCATTGGACAGCATCATCGCGGTCGGCAGCAACGCACCCTCCACGTGTTGGCCCTGCCCCGTGCGCTCGCGGTGATACAGCGCCATCATCACACCGATGGTCAGGGTCAGCGCCGTGCCGAAGTCGGCGTAGGGCACGACGGTCCGGATGGGCATGTCGGGCAGTCCCTGCCGGTACACCGCGCCCGACATCACCTGTCCGGCGCCGTCGAAACCGATGCGGTCGCTGTAGGGACCGCCCTCGCCGTAGGCGGTGCCACTGGCCAGGATGATGTCGGGCCGGACGGCGCGCAGCGTCTCGTAGTCCAGCCCGTTGGCGCGCATGCCCGCCGCGGGCATGTTCGCGACGACGATGTCGGCGTCCGCCACCAGCGTGCGGGTGATCTGCGTGCCGGCGTCGGTGGTGGTGTCCAGCGTCAGCGAGCGTTTGTTGCGGTTGCACTGCAGGAAGGTGCCGCCCTCACCGCTCTCGGTGACCGCCTGCACCCAACGGTCCTCGCCGCCTTCGCGTTTCTCGATACGGATGACGTCGGCGCCCATGTCGGCCAGCAGTGCGCTGCACCACGGCGCGGCGATGAACCGGCCGAAGTCGAGCACCCGCACGCCGTCGAGGACACCCATCACGTACCCCTCTTGACCGCGAGCAGACACGAATTCGCACGGAACAGCTCCGCGTTGTGCGACTTTGCGTCTGCTCGCGGGATCACCGGACCACGCCGCGGGTGAGCAGGTGGGCGGTCAGCGGCTCCGCGCCTGCCGCGAGATGCTCCGACATCACCTCGCGCGCCATCGATTCGTCGTGCGCCGCCAGCGCGGCCAGCAGCCTGCGGTGGTGGTCGGTGGACTGGGCGGGCCAACCGGCGATCGTCGGGAACACCGACTCCGGTGCGTATCTGGTGATCAGCGACATCAGCTGCGCCAGCTTCGGCGAGTCCGCGGCGACATTGATGGCCCGGTGGAAATCGTGGTTCAGCCGCGTCGCGGCCTCGTCGTCGTCGCGGGCGTAGGCGGCCTCCAGCGCCTCCTGGATGGCGGCCAGCTCGCGGACCTGCTCGTCGGTGACGGCGCCGGCCGCCCGCGCGGCGAGTTCACCTCCGACGTGGGCCTGCAGGTTGGCCACGTCGGCGATGTCCCGGCTGGTGACCGGCAGCACCACGAACCCCCGGCGCGGCTGCTGGTCGAGCAGGCCCTCGGCGCGCAACGCGAACAATGCCTCGCGCACCGGCGTGACACTGATGCCGAGTTCGACGGCGAGCTGGTCGAGCCGGATGTACTCCCCCGCCGGGTAACTGCCGTCGAAGATCCGCCTGCGCACCAGCCGGGCGACGTCCTCCGAGAGTTGAGGCCGCGCAGCGAAATCCGGGACGGTCATCGGTCAGACCCGGTAATCGGCCAGCAGGCGCTTGCTGATGATGTTCTTCTGGATCTCGCTGGTGCCTTCGCCGATGAGCAGGAACGGCGCATCGCGCATCAGCCGTTCGATCTCGTACTCCTTGGAATAGCCGTAGCCGCCGTGGATCCGGAAACTCTGCTGGGTGACCTCCGAGCACACCTCGCTGGCGAAGTACTTGGCCATCCCCGCCGCGACGTCGTTGCGCTCGCCGGAGTCCTTGAGCCGGGCGGCGTTGACCATCATCAGATGCGCGGCCTCCACCTTCGTGGCCATCTCGGCCAGCTGGAAGGCGATCGCCTGGTGCTCGGCGATGGGCTTGCCGAACGTCTGGCGCTGCTGTGCGTACCGGACGGCCAGCTCGAAGGCCCGCACACCCACACCGCACGCCCTGGCCGACACGTTGACCCGGCCGACCTCGACGCCGTCCATCATCTGG
Organism: Mycobacterium hippophais; assembly: GCF_027529605.1. Lineage (NCBI taxonomy): Bacteria > Bacillati > Actinomycetota > Actinomycetes > Mycobacteriales > Mycobacteriaceae > Mycobacterium > Mycobacterium hippophais. Next base: position 220,585 of record NZ_JAPZPY010000007.1, read on the forward strand.
AAGAAACCCTGTCCGGGCGCCTCCCCCAGCACGGTGTCCGCGGCAGCCTGGTAGCCGTCGAAGATCATCTCGGTGGTGTCGATTCCCTTGTACCCGAGCTTGTCGAGCTTGCCGGGGATCAGCAGCCCCGGTGAGACCTCGCCGAAGCCGGCCGGCTTCTCGACGAGGAACGCGGTCAGGTTGCGGTGCGGCTTGTCGGCGCCCTCGTCGGTGCGCACCAGGGCGGCCACCAGCGTCGAACTCCCGCCGTTGGTGAGCCACATCTTCTGCCCGTCGATCGTGTATCCGCCGTCGCCGTTGCGCCTGGCACGGGTGCGGATGGCGGCGACGTCGGAGCCGAGTTCGGGCTCGGACATCGAGAACGCACCGCGGGTCTCGCCGGTGGCCATCCGCGGCAGGAAGTGGCGCTTCTGCTCGTCGGTGCCGTGCTGACGGATCATGTACGCCACGATGAAGTGGGTGTTGATCACCCCCGACACGCTCATCCACCCGCGCGCCAGCTCCTCCACGCACAACGCGTAGGTGAGCAGCGACTCACCGAGGCCGCCGTATTCCTCCGGGATCATCAGTCCGAACAGACCCATCTCCCGCATGGCGTCGACGATCGCCTGCGGGTAGGTGTCGGCGTGTTCGAGTTCCTGTGCGGTCGGGATCACCTCTTTGTCCACGAACTGCCGCACAGTGGCGAGGATCTCGGTCTGGAACTCGCTGAGCCCCAGTGTCTGCGCGAGTCTGGTCATGCGCCCACCCTCTCGAACACCGCCGCCAGCCCCTGGCCGCCGCCGATACACATGGTCTCCAGGCCGTAGCGCCCGCCGCGGCGGTCCAGTTCGCGCGCCAGTGTCGCCAGCATCCGTCCCCCGGTCGCTCCCACCGGGTGGCCGAGCGAGATCCCCGAGCCGTGCACGTTGGTGCGCTCCAGATCGCCGGACGAGAATCCCCACTCGCGGGTGCAGGCCAGCGCCTGCGCGGCGAACGCCTCGTTCAGTTCGATGAGATCCATGTCGGCGAGGCCGAGTCCGGCCCTGGCCAGCGCGGCCTCGGTGGCGGGGACCGGGCCGATGCCCATCTCTTCGGGCGGCACGCCGGCGACGGCCCAGGACACCATCCGGACCAGCGGCGTGAGCCCGAGGTCGGCCGCCCGCTCCGCCGTGGTCACCAGGCACATCGCCGCGGCGTCGTTCTGCCCGCTCGAATTCCCCGCCGTCACAGTGGCTTCCGGGTCGGTCTTGCCGAGCACCGGCTTGAGTTTCGACAGCGACTCCAGCGAGGTGTCGGCGCGGGGGTGCTCGTCGGTGTCGACCACCTCTGTTCCGCTGCGGGTCGACACCGTGACCGGGACGATCGTCTCGGCCAGCAGCCCGTCGGTCTGCGCCCCGACGGCACGCCGGTGGGACAACACGGCCAGTTCATCCTGCTCCTCGCGCGGTATCGAGTACCGGCGGCGCAGGTTCTCGGCGGTCTCCAGCATGCCGCCGGGCACGGGATGGTTCCTGCCGCCTGCGGTCGTCCTGCCGCGCGCGAGCGCATCGTGGACGGTGATGCCGCCGCGGGCGCCACCCCATCGCATGTCGGTGGAGTGGAACACCACGTTGCTCATGGACTCGGCGCCCCCGGCGACGACGAGTTCGTTGTGGCCGCCCGCCACCTGCATGCACGCCTGGATCACCGCCTGCAACCCGGATCCGCAGCGACGGTCGATCTGCATACCGGGCACCGTCACCGGCAGTCCCGCGTCGAGAGAGATCACCCGCCCGATCGCCGGCGCCTCCATGCTCGGATAGCAGTGCCCAACGATCACGTCCTCGACCGCGTCGGGAGCCACACCGGTCCGCTCGAGCAGTCCCTGAAGTGCGGCGACGCCGAGGTCGACCGCGGTGAGCGACGTCAGCGATCCGTGGTAGCGCCCGATCGGCGTGCGCACGGGTTCGCAGATGACCGCCTCACGCATCACAGATGCCGTCCCCCGGTGACCTCGAGGACCGTGCCCGTCATGTACGAGGACAGGTCGGAGGCAAGGAACAGGGCCACCTTGGCGACCTCCTCGGGCTCGCCGGCCCGGCCCATCGGGACCTCGGCCACCTTGGAATCCCAGATGCGTTGCGGCATCGCCTCGGTCATCGCCGACCGGATCAGTCCCGGCTGGATCGCGTTGACCCGCACCCCGAGATGGGCGAGCTCCTTGGAGGCGGCCTTGGTCATCCCGACGATGCCCGCCTTGGCCGCCGAGTAGTTGGTCTGCCCGACCATGCCGACCTTGCCCGAGATCGACGACATGTTGACGATGGCGCCGCGCTTGTTCTCGCGCATCACCGCGGCGGCTGCCCGCAGGCCGTTCCAGGTGCCCTTCAGGTGGACGGCGATCACCTGGTCGAACTGGTCCTCGGTCATCTTGCGCAGGGTCGCGTCGCGGGTGATGCCTGCGTTGTTCACCATGATGTCGAACCGGCCGAACCGCTCGGTCGCCGCGGCGACCAGGGCGTCGACGTCGGCGCCCGAGGTCACGTCGCACCGCACTGCGACCGCCGTGTCGTCCCCTCCCAGCCGCTCGGCGGCGGCCTGTGTGGCCTCCAGGTTCAGGTCGCCGAGTACGACGCGTGCCCCTTCGGCGACGAATCGCTCGGCGATGGCCAGGCCGAGACCCTGCGCACCGCCGGTGACGACCGCCGTCTGACCACTGAGCAACGACACTGCCTACCCCTCTCCTCGACCCCGGACCGCCCGGTTCGGGTGATCATATTTCATATACGATGCACGAGAACACTGGCCCGCGGAAGGAGAATCTCCATGAGTGAAGTCGGCGACGAAGATTTCCGCGAGATCCTCGACCAGACCCGGCACTTCGTGCGCACCGCCGTGGTGCCGCGCGAGCAGGAGATCCTGGCCGCCGACCGCGTCCCCGACGACCTGCGTGAGCAGGCCAAGAAGATGGGATTGTTCGGCTACGCGATCCCCCAGGAGTGGGGCGGCCTCGGCCTCGACCTGGCCCAGGACGTGGAACTGGCGATGGAGTTCGGCTACACCTCGCTGGCGCTGCGGTCGATGTTCGGCACCAACAACGGCATCGCCGGACAGGTGCTCGTGGGCTTCGGCACCGATGAACAGAAGACCCGCTGGCTCGAGGACATCGCGTCCGGCGCCGTGGTCGCGTCGTTCGCGCTCACCGAACCCGGCGCCGGTTCGAACCCCGCGGGGCTGCGCACGAAGGCGGTTCGCGACGGCTCGCAAGACGATAACGACTGGGTGATCACGGGAAGCAAGCAGTACATCACCAACGCCCCGACGGCCGACCTCTTCGTCACCTTCGCGCGGACCCGGCCGGCGGATTCCGACGGGCCTGGCATCGCGGTGTTCCTGGTTCCCGCCGACGCCGACGGCGTCACGGTCGGCGCCAAGGACGCGAAGATGGGCCAGGAGGGCGCCTGGACCGCGGACGTCAACTTCGACGACGTCCGGGTCGAAGCCTCGGCGCTGATCGGCGGCGCCGAGGACATCGGCTATCGCGCCGCGATGACGTCACTCGCCCGCGGACGGATCCACATCGCCGCGCTGTCGGTCGGGGCGGCCCAGCGTGCGCTGGACGAGTCGGTCGCCTACGCCGCCAACGCCACTCAGGGCGGTACGCCGATCGGCAGCTTCCAGCTCGTCCAGGCGATGCTCGCGGACATGCAGGCGGGCGTGATGGCCGGCCGTGCGCTGGTGCGCGACGCGGCCAGGATGTGGGTGACCGGTGAGGACCGCCGGATCGCCCCGTCCACCGCGAAACTGTTCTGCACCGAGATGGTCGGCAAGGTCGCCGACCTGGCGGTGCAGGTGCACGGCGGCAGCGGCTACATGCGCGACGTGCCCGTCGAGCGGATCTACCGCGATGTCCGGTTGCTGCGCCTCTACGAGGGCACCAGCGAGATCCAGCGGTTGATCATCGGCGGCGGGCTGGTGCGGGCGGCACAGCGCCGAAGCTGAGCCACCTTCTGTCGACCCACATGACCAAGACGACATAGGAGTACGGATTTGAGCGAGAGACTCAGTGGCAGAGTGGCGTTCGTGACCGGGGCCGCGCGCGGACAGGGGCGCGCCCACGCCGTCCGGCTGGCTTCCGAGGGCGCCGACATCATCGCGGTGGACGTCGCGGGCAAGTTGCCGTCGTGCGTTCCCTACGATTCCGCCACTCCGGAGGACCTCGCCGAGACCGTCGATCTCGTGGAGGCGACCGGACGACGGATCCTGTCCACGGTGGTCGACACCCGCGACCACGACGGACTCCGCGAGGCGGTCGACGCGGGGGTCGCCGAGCTGGGCCGGCTCGACGTCGTCGTCGCCAACGCCGGAATCACCGCACCGCAGGCGTGGAACACCATCACGCCCGAGGACTTCCGCGACGTGACCGACGTCAACATCACCGGCACCTGGAACACGGTGATGGCAGCCGCACAGCACCTCATCGACGGTGGCCGCGGCGGATCGGTGATCCTGATCAGTTCGGCCGCAGGGTTGAAGATGCAGCCATTCATGGTGCACTACACGGCCAGCAAGCACGCCGTCACGGGCATGGCGCGGGCGTTCGCCGCCGAACTGGGCAAGCACCGAATCCGGGTCAACAGTGTGCATCCCGGAGCGGTCAACACGCCGATGGGCACCGGCGACATGGTGGAAGGACTGGTTCGCGCCGACGCGACGAACCCGGGTCTGATGAACATGGTCACCCCGTTCATCCCCGACATCGCCCAGCCCGAGGACATCGCCGACGCAGTGGCCTGGCTGGCCAGCGACGAGTCACGCTTCGTGACCGCGGCCGCGATCGCTGTCGACTGCGGCTCTACCCAGTTCTGACCGGCGGGGCCTGCTGCGCGAGCGCGCGCCGCAGGAAGCCGACCTGGTGTCCGGCGGCGGTCATGAACCAGTCGTTCCCCGGCCACACGTCGAAGTGGTCGCACGGGTAGTGGTGCACCTGCGCGCGGGCCTGCACGGCGGTGCGCGCGACCGAGTCCGCAGGCACGAACCGGTCGAAGTCGGCGATCTGCACGAGGACGTGGGCGCGAATCTGCTTGGCGGCCTTAGCAGTACGGATCTTGGCCAGCTCGAAGCCGATTCCGGCGTCGATCTCGTTGCGCCACGTCGGTCCGGCGATGCGGCGGTAACTCTCGTAGGCGCCGTCGAGGGCGAGTGCACCCGACTCCCCCGGCGGCGCCGCCAACGGCATCAGAGACGGACGCCGCCCCCGCGCCACCTGCACGCGGCTCTTCACGCCCACCAGGGTCCACCGCAGCGCGGCGAGGAGGTCTCGGTGCGCCACCGCCGCACGGCTCGCGGCAAGTCCACTGGTCAACGGGGTCATGGCGATCACCGCCGCGACCTCCGGGCACTCGGCGGCCACCCGCAGCACGTGACTGCCCGAGAACGACGAGCCCCACAGCACGATGCGACGACGGTCCACGCCGGGTAGGCGCTGCGCGGCGGCCAAAGCGGCGCGGTAGTCCGCCAGCTGCCGGGCGACGGAGACGCTCTGGCGCGGTTCACCTTCCGAGGAGCCGAAGCCGCGGTAGTCGAACGCCAGAACATCGAGGCCTGCGGCGCTGAACTGCTCGGCGAACGGCGCCAGGCCCGAATCCTTGGTACCGCCGAAGCCGTGCGCCATCACCACCACCGGACGCCCGCCCGGTGAGTCGAAGTCCGCAGCCCGCGCCGGGAAGTGCCAGGCGCTGCACGTGACGCCATCCGATTCGAAGGAGGTCTCGTTGCGGGTCATGCCAGCTCCTGCGATCGGTCCAGCGTCGTGTTGATTCCGTAGATCGTGCCCAGCCAGACCGCGGCGGCGCCGTCCAGCAGCTGCTGCGGGGTCAGCGTGCCGCCCAGGGTCAGCCGTTCCAGCATCCGGTCGTTGAATTCCAGCAGCACCGTCGCCAACACCTCTGCATCGGTACCCTCGGGTGCGAGGCCCGCAGCGCGGTCGGCACGGATCATCGCCGCGATCGAGTCGACGAAAGCCTCACGCGCGCGGTCCCAGATCTCGCGCACCGACGCGCTGGACCCCCGCGCCTCGAGCATCGCCTGGAACAGGTGCCGGTGGCGCTCCCAGGTGTCGAAGAGCCCGTCGAGCATCGCCCGCACACGGGCCGGGGGTGGCTGCGGCGTCGCGGTGAACGCATCGTTGACGACGAAGGTCTCGTCGACGATCCGCTCCATCAGCGCCGCGACCGCGGCCGCCTTGTTCTCGAAATAGAAGTAGAACGCCGAGCGCGTCACCCCGGCCTGCTGCGCGATGTGGGCGATGTTGACGTCGTCGAGGCTGGTCTCGCGCAACCACTGGTCGAGTGCGGACAGGATCGCCTCGCGGCGCACATCGCTGCGGTTCGGCGGTCGGCGGTCGGTCGCCGATCTCACGACGCCGCCTGCACCAGTGGCGATGTGGCGGCGGCTCTCCTGGCGCCCGCGGGAAGCTCGCGGGTCCGGATGTCGTGCTCGTAGTAGAAGTAGTCGACCTGCTGCGTGTGCCGTGGCCGATCCGCGCAGTGCCCGACGTAACGCTGCTGGTCGGCGTCGATCACCCGGTCCATCTCCCCGGACGGCGGCAGCGCATAGCGTCCGATCGCGTAGGCGGCCAGCAGGCGGGACTGGCACTCGACGAACGGGAAGAGCGTCGGGACGGCCTGGGCGAATCCGATGAACGCCAGATCGGCGATGCCGGGCACGAACATCCGCTTGTAGAGCCGAATGGTGTTGTCGGGTGCGCTGATGAAGTCCGGATCGAAGAACGGGAACGTGATGTTGTAGCCGGTGGCATAGACGATCACGTCGAACTCGTCGCTCGTGCCGTCCTCGAAGTGCACCCTCGCGCCGTCCAGCCTTGCGACATTCGGCTTGGGGATCACGTCACCCGATCCGAGTCGCAGCGGCAGCTCGACCGATTGCGTCGGATGCGCCTCGAACAGTTTGTGATTCGCCGGCGGCAGGCCGTACCGGGTCGGGTCGGTGCCCATCGCCGGCGCCACAATCTGCAGCGCCTTGCGCTGCCACGACAGCGGGAGGTACGGGGTGGTGCGCCACATGGTGTCCCCGGGCCGGCCCGCGATGTACTTCGGCACGATCCAGGCGCTCGACCGGGTGGAGAGGGTGACCCGGTTCTGCAGCGCCTTGGACGACAGTTCGACGGTGATGTCGGCGGCGCTGTTGCCCAGACCGACCACGAGGATCCGCTTCCCGGTGAGCGCGAGCGGCGCCGTCGGGTCGACGTAATGGTGCGAGTGGATCGACTCACCGGTGAAGGTGCCCGGGAACTCCGGGAACCGGGGGTCCCAGTGGTGGCCGTTGGCGACCACCAGCAGGTCGAACCGCCGCCGGGCCCCACCCTGGTCGAGGAGCTCCCAGCCGCCCCCGTCGGCGCGATCCGCGCGGACCACGCCGTTGCCGAACTCGATGTGGTCGAGCAGTCCGAACGTGTCGGCGTAGGCGTCCAAGTACTCCTTCACATCCGAATGGTGCGGGAAGGTCGGAAAGTGTTCCGGCATCGGGAAGTCCTTGAACGACAGGCGTTGTCTGGACGTGTCGATGTGCAGCGAACGGTAGGCGCTGCTGTGGCCGTTGGGATTGCCGAACGCCCAGTTGCCGCCGATGCGGTCCGAGCTCTCGAACGTGGTGTACGGCACCCCGTAGTCGTTGAGCATCTTGCCTGCCGTGAGGCCACTGATCCCCGCACCGATGACTGCGACCCGCGGATGCTGCGTGGCCATGCCCACCTCCTGCTGTGAGCCAGGACACTAACAGCGCTTCTGACACACGTCAATGAACATTGACTTGTGTCAGATACTGCGCGGCCGCCTGCTCCGCGGAGTGGACCTCGGCGACGAGTTCGAGCGTCCGCAGGTCGCGGACGGCCACGCAGGCGCGGTGCAGCATCGCGAGCAACGGGTCCAAAGCACGCCCGCCGGACGTCGACTCGGTCAACGCCGACACGCAGCTCAGCACGGCCTGCAACATGGCGTACCGGTAGTCGTGCCAGCAGGTTTCGAGGTCGTATCCGGTCACTCCACGCTCGACCAGTGCGGAGTGGTAGGCCGTCACGAGATCATGGTCTGCAGTCGACCTGAGCTCGGGCTCCAGGCCGGTTCCTGCCAGACAGGCGAGATCTCGGGCCGGCAGTCCGACCGTGAGTGTCTGCCAGCCGGTCACCCGGACCGCCACACCGCCGGGGGCGAACAGCAGATGCTCGAGGCGGAAGTCGCCGTGCAGCAGGCTGTATCGGCCCTGGACGGCAGACACCCACGAGCCGACCGCGGCCATGGCCTCGGCAAGGGTCGCGGTGTCCTCGACGGTGAGCCGCCCACCGAACCGCTCGACGATCCGCTCCCCGCCCGCGCGGGCGGCGTCGCCGAGCGCCCTGGCCGCGGCACTGTCCGGCAGCGGTGCGGTGAGGCCGGGAAAGCGCAACCAGTCCGGCGCACACCAGGTCGGTGCGTGCAGCCCGGCGATTGCCGCGGCGGCCACCCGTGCGCGCTCCTCGTCGCAGCCGTCGAGCGGGTCCACCACGACCACGGGCGCCGGATCGGCCAGCAGTAACACGAATTCACCAGTCTGGGCGTCGATCTCACAGAGCATGCACTCGGGCGCCGGCACTTCCACCCGATCGCGGACCGATGCGTAGAACGCGCACTCGCTGCCGTGTCCGAAGACCCCGGGTGTCTCGAGGGTGAAACTGCGAGGCAGGTCCGGCTGCGCAGCCGCATACGTCGGTCTCAGCCGGAACGCTCCGTTGTCAACGGATCCGATCGGCGTCACCTCGACGGCGTCGACCTGGACATCGCGACCGCCTGCGCTGAGCACCGCCCCCAGCCAGGCGCCGGTGATCTCGGGCGGACGCGGAATCGGCGGGCTCACGTCGCGGTCCCCGTTGCCGCGGCGGCGCGCTGACGAGCGACGAAGCGGATCGCCATCCGCTGCATGAGCCCCGGTGCGAACCGGGCGAACATCCAGCCCACGTACGCCTGGCGGGGCGTGACCAGAAGCGCGCGGTTGCGCCGCACGGCGCGCAAGGTGTCGCGCGCCAGTATGTCGGGATCGTGGAAGTGCTTGCTGCCCTGGCCCCGTCGGTAGAATTCGCGGCCGTCGAAGGGGCCCACCGCGCCCTTGTCCAGGATGGGTGTCTCCACTGCCGTCGGGCACACGGCGAGCACCCCCACCCCGTGCGCGGCCGCCTCGCTGCGCAGCGCCAGAGACAGCCCGACCACCGCGTGCTTGGTCATCACGTAGCTCGTGATCTGGCCGGCTGCAGCCAGTCCGGCCATCGACGCGGTGTTGACGATGTGGCCGCCGCCCTGGCGGATCATCTGCGGGTAGGCCGCCGCAACGCCGTGCACGACTCCCCGGATGTTGACGTCGATGATCGCGTTCCAGTGCTCCAGAGTCAGCAGCTCCGTGTCACCGGCCCACGTGATGCCCGCGTTGTTGAACATCAGGTCGAGCCGCCCGGCACGTGCGACGACGCCGTCGACCGCGGCTTGCACGGCGGCGGCGTCGGTGACGTCGAGACGCGCCGATCGCGCCGCAGCGCCCAGTCCGGCGGCCGTGCCCGCCGCGGCGACCTCGTCGATGTCGGTGCACAGCACCTCGGCTCCCGCCGCCACGAGTGCGCGGCACAGCGCCGCCCCGATACCCGATCCGGCACCGGTGACGATGGCCTGCCTGCCTGAGAATTCGGACACCGTGCCTCCAGTCCCGCCACCTGCGAACTGCCGTGACGATACGTCGACTGTAAGCAATACGGTAGCGACTCGGGGCAGGCCCGTTGGGGTCAGCCGATGAAGCGGACGATCGACTCCGCGACCGCGGCCGGCTTGTCCGACCCGTCGACCTCCACGGTCACGGTCATGGTCGCCTGCACGGCGCCGTCGAGCTGTTTGACCTCGGCGATCTCGGCACGTGCCCGCAGTTTCGCACCGACCGGCACGGGCGTGATGAACCGAACCTTGTTGTAGCCGTAGTTGATGGCCATCGCCACGTTCTCGACGCGGTAGAGCTGATGAGTGAAGTGCGGAAGCAGCGAGAGGGTCAGCAGACCGTGCGCGATGGTGCCGCCGAACGGACCCTCCGCCGCACGCGCCGGGTCGATGTGGATCCACTGATGATCGTCGGTCGCGTCGGCGAACAGGTTGACGCGGTCCTGGCTGACCTCCAGCCATTCGGTCGGACCGAGCTGAACGCCCTCCGCGGCGACGAGCTCGTCGAGACCGGCGAACACCTTCATGACTTCTCCTCTCGACGCCGTCCTCGCGGCGGCGGCACTCGACCACAAGATAACCGCTCGAGGACCGCGAGGAACCACCCGGCACGGCGGATCCGCAGTATCGTGCACCACGGCACGTTGACCGTTCGCGGACACGAACGGGCATCGAGGCCCGTGAGCCGCCGGCCGAGGTCTGCCCCGCTCCGCCCCTCGAGTCGTGTGCTGCCGCGTCTGCCAGCGTCGTACTCGAACAGTCGCGGCGTCAGCCGGCTCACCGCCCATCGGATCGACCGCTTGTCGTTTTCGACCATCGATCGGCGATTTACGGCCACGCCATTTTTTTCATTGCGTTAATTGTCAATTCCGCCCCGCAGCGACCCGATGTGTGGTTTGACGCAGCAGACAATTGGACGGCAGTAACAGTTCATTGGCCCGGTGTGACCAACGCCACTGCGATTGGTACCCCTACCGGATGCGTGATCTGCGCTTTCACTACGTTGGCGAACGATATTGCCGTCGCTGCGACGGCAAAACACGAAGACTGTCAACGTACCGGGCCGGCCCCGTTTCCTGCACGCAAGCGTTTCTGATCATGAATGGTCGACCGCCGGAAGGCGGCAGCCGCCATCGCACCGGACGACGACCACGGCGAGCGGCGCGTGTATCGGCGCGTGCGCCGGAAGGCATGGCCGTGCGACCCGGCGCCGAGGCCGCACCGCATCGTTCGACGCCGGACCACACCGGCGAAACCGGCGCGGCGACCGGGGATTTCCCCGCAGCGACGGGATCGGCCCCGTCTTCTGTGAACCGCGTGAACGTTCAAGGATCGACGACCGGCGGGCAAACACCGCGACGCCCGCCGTCCGGCCGGTCTGGCGGCCGGCAAGACGAGCGAGCAGGGTCATCCCGTGGTCCCACCCACCTGGGCGCCCCACGTCCGACCTGCGACCGGAGAGGCCATCGGGGGTGACGGAATGCGGCCGGCCACCGTTCCCGACGAATCCCGCCGGACGCGCGGGGACGCTCTTCGCCACTGTCCAATGGCGAGAAAATCGACATCCCGGCTCACCTCTGCGGCAAACACGAAAAATTGCGATGCGGCCTCTCACGACGACCTTTTGGTCCGCCGGAACTATTGCAAAGTTCGCCAGCGCACGACGCTGATGCAATACGACCAGCGGTGACAATGATTAGCCGAGATTGCCATCTTTCGCAGGCCGGGTGCGAACTCCGATGCACAGTCGTAACCATTAAGCGCAATGCTGGACAAGTCTCCCTCGCTAGCTGGAATTGAAGTCGCAGTGAGCGGGATACTCATCAACGCGTATTCGTAACCCCGCGTGATGCGCGCCAGAATCAGCCGCTTCGACCCCGGTGGTCGGCTGCCCGAAGGATGGACTCACATGACCGCTCCCCAGCTAGACACCTCCGGCTCGGTCGACCTGCGCCTGCAGACGAGCCCCAGCTGGTGGGACCCCGACAGCGAATGCACCATTGTGGTGGCACAACCGGCGGCCGAACCCGAGCTGTGGTCCGAGTATGTTCGCGGCGCCGAACTCAGCTATCGAAAGCACGGCGTAGAAGCAGCCCTCGATGTGCCGGCATTGCGTAGCGGAAATGACACGGCTTTGTTTTGCGCGGGAATCAATACCGACGGCCGCGTCGTCGGCGGAGTGCGGGCAAAGGGTCCATACCTGAATGTCGACGATTGCCATGCCGTTGTTGAATGGAACGGTCAGCCGGGATTGCACGCGGTGCGAAAAATGGTCAGTGATCGACTACCGTTCGGCGTCGTGGAGATCAAATCGGCGTGGGTGTCCGATGACCCCGAACAGAGCCGAAAGCTGACAAATGTGTTGGCACGTATGCCCCTGCATTCGATGGTATTGCTCGATATCCAGTTCGCCGTCGCGACGGCAGCGGCCTACGTCCTCAACCGCTGGCTATCATCGGGTGGTGTGCTGGCGGCCAGGATCCCGGCGACGCCGTATCCCGACGAGCGCTATCAGACCAAGATGATGTGGTGGGACCGGCGCACCTTCGCCAACCGCGCGGACGCCCACCAGGTGTCCACCTTCTTCTCCGAGCTGCAGAAGATCGCTGCCCTGACCGGATCCGTAGAGCCGGCGGCGGCCGCCGTGACCACGTGATGGCCGCCGGCGTCGGCCGGGGCAGCCTCGACGATCTCGTCGCGGCGGTCGCGACTGAGTTGATGGCGGTCGATGCCGCGACGCCGCCGCGGCCGACCCGTACAGCGTGCCGTTCGACACGGACGCGGACTTCGGCCGCGTCGCGCCCTTGCCGAGGCGTTCGGTCTCGAGCCGGTGGCCGAGGGCGTGGAGACCGAGGCTGCAGCCGTCGCCCTGCTGCGACACGGCTGCCACCGGGCGCAGGCTTCCTGCTGTCCCGACCGCTGCCCAGCGACGCGATGGAGGCGCTACTGGCCGGCGGGCGGGTACCGGTGCAGTTTTCGCGCACGCCCAGCTTCTGAACGCAGTGCCCGTCCATCGCGGGGCGGCTGATGGAGCTGCCGGCTCATCGAGTGGCAGCTCAGCGCGCGTTCCGGGATCGTCGCCCCCATGTTCAGCAACTCGAGGCGGGCGAACCGGCTGGCCGACTCGCTGACCAGGCACAGCTGCTGGTATCCCTCGTAGCCCTGCAGGGACCGCCGGCCGATGGCCACCGCGTGACTGTCGGCAGGCGCGATCGTCACACCGTGCCGGGCCCGGACCGCATGCGGACCGTCCACGCCGTCGACGACCACGCCGGCGACCTCCCCGTCCTCGAACACGACCCGCTGCAGCGCGACACCGGTGTGGATGCTGATCTGCCGGTCATGCGCCTGTCCCCCGAGCCAAGCGGCCAGCGAGAGCCCCGGTGTCCCAGCCGTTCCCACCGGGCCCAGCGGCTTGACCTCGATCGCCCGCCCGGCCGGTGTCCGCATCGTGGTGGTCTGCCAGTCCGCCACCCGTGAGTGCAGTAGGCCGTAGGGCGACCGCAGGCACTGAGTGGCCCACTTCCTGAGACGACCGCCGTAGAAGGGTTCGACCCATCGGCCGTCGCATTCGTCGCGAGTCTGAGCCCGCACGACGCGGGTCGGCAGTTCCATGTCGCCCGCAACGGGGTCGAGCGTGGCGAGGTCCTCCGAGAGCTCCCCGAAGTACTCGCCCGTCTCGTCGTCCTCGGGTGCGTGGGTGAGCCAGCCGCGCTCAAGATACGAGGGTGGTGGCGCCACGACGTCGTCGTCCACCGGTGGCGGCGCCGTGGCGACGAACACCTCGGCGCCGGCGTCCACGGCGATCATGGCGCTCGCCAGGCCTCCGACGGCTCCTCCGACACAGACGACATCAACTTCTTCGTCCCACATTGTTAATTACCTCAACGTTGCTGGTGGACGCGGACTCGTGAACACGGTCGACGGGCTCTGATTCACGACAGCCGAGCCGTTTCGGTCGAACACTGCTGCTACGACGAAAGTTAACGCATCTTCCGGCTGCTTCATCACGCGGACACGACCGCGTACGAATCGAGTGATATGAGTCACCACAGCCCGCACTGAACTTCGAGGGGTTTGCCAGGGCGGGCGGTGGCAACAACATCAAACGTAGCACCCGGCCGACCTGCACAAAGAGTCCGGCCGCTGGTACGCCGACCCGGAACCGGGCGCGGCGACGTTACCGGGCGTCCCGCCGGTCGCGAACCAGAAGTCATCACGATCGGGCACTTTACATACTTTAGGCATGCTTTGCACCCTCTGACATGACTTAGAGTATTGACGTGTCGTTAAATCACCAGCGACCGGCTATCCCTCTGGGGTCCGGCGGGCGATCAACCAACCAGCGGGTGCCGTGCCCGTCCGTCTCATCACAGAGAGAACCGACTGTCAGTCCAGTTGCCGAGGTGGCCCCGTGAGCGATCAGGTCGACCGGAAAGCAGACGCCACGCGCCTGCTGATCCTGCAGGCCGCAGCGCGGCAGTTCTCCCGGCGCGCCTACAGCATGGTCAGCCTCGACGACATCCTGGCCGACGCGGCGGTGACCAAGGGCGCGATGTACTTCCACTTCCGGTCCAAGTACGCGCTCGCGGTGGCGATCGTCGACCACCGGGCCGAACAGAGCCGCGCCGTGGTTGCCGAGGTGCTGGCCCGGCGACTGCCCGCCACGGAGACACTCATCGACGTGATGTTCGTGATCGCCGTTGAGGACATCGGCGACCACCTCGCCAGGGCCGGGCTGAACCTTCTCGAATCCATCGGGCGCACAGATGGACTGGCCATCCGCGTGCACGGCTCGTGGGTCACCGGCTTCGCAGGCATCGCGCAGCGCGCCATCGACGAGGGCGACCTTCTCGAGGGTCGCGGCGCCGATGACGTCGCCGGGTTACTGGTCGCGATGTACGTGGGTATCCGGCAGACGAGCGACCTCGACGAGCCGCACGCGTTCCTGACGCGGCTCGTCGACGCCTGGGACGTCGTACTGCCGGGCATCGCACGGCCCGAACGGTTGAGCTATCTCACCCAGTTCGCCCGGCGGCGCGGAGCGCAGGCACTCAAGCGGGCCACCCCGCTGCCCACCGATGACTTATGATCGCCCTCCGGGCTGCAGTCCGGAGAACTCGAGGCCATCGCCGGAGGTGATCGCGTATGCCGCGGCAGGCCCGCTCTGAGGCGACGCGGCGCCGGATCGTCGACGCAGCGGTCGATCTCATCGGCGAGATCGGTTATCCGGCAGTCGGTCTGGGAGACATCATCGAGCGCGCCGCGCTGACCAAGGGCGCGCTCTACTACCACTTCGACTCCAAGGAGTCACTGGCGATCGCCATCATCGCCGAGGGCGGGGCCAACCTGCTGGCGACGTTCCGCAGCATCAGCGCATCCACGTCGCCGGCTCTGGAGAACATCATTCACGGGTTGTTCATGGTGGTCGACCGGGTCGCCACCGACCCGCTCACCCGCACGGCCGCGCAACTGCTGCGGGTGTTCGGCGGATTCAGCGAAGTGTCGCGACTGGTCTATGCGGGCTGGCTCGACGAGATGGCGGACGAGGTCCGGCGCGCCGCCGCCGAAGGGGATCTGCGGGCCGGGCTGGAACCGCGCGCAGTGGCCGAGATCATCGTCGGCGCGATGCTCGGCGCCGAACTGCTGTCGGGTGTCGACGACGATCTCCGCAACCGGTTGACCCGGATGTGGCAGGTGCTGTTGCCTGCCGTCGTCGCCGACGAGTCACTCGGGTACTTCCGAGAGTTCCTCGCCCGCGAGGCACTGCGAGCGCCGTCCGACGGCTGAACCGGCCGGTCTTCAGAGTTCCTCGACCCACAGCCGCTCGGTGAGGTCCTGGAACGTGGCCAACGCGACCGGGTCGTCGCCGCGTAACAACGCCGAACGACTCATCTGCGCACGGACTGTCGACCCCTCGCGGTCCACGAGCTCGACGATCATGTCGGCGTGCTCGTGCACGACCGACAACACCGGTCCGTCGGTGGGAACCGTTGTGCAGATGTCTGCGAACTGCATCCGCTGGATGTCCTCGGCGTTGCGCCCGAGCATCGCGGCGAACGCACCGTTGGCGAACAGGATGGCGCCGCCCTCGGCAACTGCGAGCACAGGCACCGGGAACCGCTCGAGCAGCACCAGCGCCGGCATCTGCTCGAGCAGCGCCATGGGTGACCGATTGGCCTGACTACTACGTCGCCGATCCACGTTGCGGGTCCCGTCCTCGTGTGGTGTCGGTTCGGGATGCCTCCCGGCCCGACGCTGCGCCTGGCGCAGCAAAGCCTAGTCGGCCGTCATCATCACCGATCGGGCCCGCCGCGGCGGGCGTTTGACCAACTTGCGCCGACCGCCCGCCACTGGGCCCTTCACCTCCACCTGACTAACTAGGTTTACTCTGTGCGTAACCACATCGACAGACGGGAGGTCCGATGGACCTGGACTGGTCACCGGAGGACCTGGCTTTCCGTGACGAGGTGCGCGCCTTCCTCGACGACCGGCTCACTCCCGAACTGCGGCAGGCCGGGCGGCTGATGACGAGCGTGTACGCCGACCACGACGCCAGCATGGAGTGGCAACGCATCCTGCACGAGCGGGGCTGGGCGGCGCCCGCATGGCCTGTCCAATACGGCGGCTGTGACTGGACTTTGACGCAGCACTACATCTTCAGCCGCGAGGCCACCCTGGCCGGCGCCCCGTCACTGTCGCCGATGGGCATCCGGATGGTCGCCCACGCGATCGTGAAGTTCGGCACCGACGCGCAGAAGGAGTACTACCTGCCGCGGATCCTCACCGGCGAGGTGTTCTTCTGTCAGGGCTACTCCGAACCCGAGGCCGGCTCCGACCTCGCCGCGCTGTCGATGGCGGCCGTCGACGACGGCGAACACCTGGTGTGCACCGGAAGCAAGATCTGGACCACCCACGCACAGGAGGCGAACTGGATGTTCGCCCTGGTGCGGACCACCCGAGCGGCGAAGAAGCAGCAGGGCATCACGTTCGTGCTGATCGACATGACCAGCCCCGGGATCGAGATCCGCCCACTGGTGATGACCTCCGGTGAGGAGGTCCAGAACCAGGTGTTCTTCGACGACGTCCGGGTGCCCAAGTCCAACGTGATCGGCCGGATCGACGACGGCTGGACGGTGGCGAAGTACCTGCTGGAATTCGAACGCGGCGGCGGGGCTTCGTCGCCCGCGCTCCAGGTGCTCGCCGAGGAGATCGCCACCGTCGCGGCGGGCCGGCCCGGTCCGGACGGCGGTCTCCTGATCGACGACGCCGCCTTCGCCCTGCGGCTCGCCGACGCGAGGATCCGGACCGAGGTGCTCGAGATCCTGGAGTACCGGGTGCTGGCGGCCGTCGCAGCGGGCAGGAACCCCGGATCGGCGTCGTCGATGCTCAAGGTGCTCGGCACCGAGCTGAGCCAGACGCTCACCGAACTCTCGATGGAGGCCGCGGGGCCGCGGGCGCGGGTCTACCAGCCGCATGCCACCAAACCCGGCGGACCGATCGCCGAATACGAGCCGCCTCCGGATGGCTACGTCAGCGGCGAACCATGGCAGGCCGTGGCGCCACTGCGCTACTTCAACGACCGGGCCGGCTCGATCTACGCCGGCAGCAACGAAATCCAGCGCAACATCCTGGCCAAAGCCGCATTGGGGCTCTAGATGGACTTCACACTCACCAACGAACAGGAACTCCTGCGCGACGGGCTGTCGAAGTACCTCTCGACACGCTACGACCTGGAGAAGAGCCGATCGGCGGCCAAGACCGGTGCCGGCTGGCAACCCGAGATCTGGCGCGGGTTCGCCGAGGAGCTCGGCATCCTCGGCGCGGGCCTGCCCGAGGACGTCGGCGGCATCGGCGGTGGGCCTGTCGAGACGATGGTGATCGCCGAGGCGCTCGGCCATGCCCTGGTGATCGAGCCCTACATCGACACCGCGGTGGTGGCCGCCGGACTGCTTCTCCGGGCGGGCGGACCAGCTGCCACGGCGCTGCTGGAGAAGATCGCCGACGGCTCGGCGATCGTCGCGCTCGCCGCCACCGAGGCGGAATCGGGCGATGACTGGCAGGGGGTGACGACCGAGGCCCGACGCGACGGGCCCGGATGGGTGCTGCACGGCGAGAAGATCGTCGTCATGAACGCGCCGCTGGCCACCCATCTGCTCGTCACCGCGCGCACCCCGGACGAGGGCGTGTCGCTGTTCCTGCTCGAGCCAGACCGGCCGGGCCTGCGCGCGCACGGCTACCGCACGATCGACGATCGTCGCGCGGCGGACCTGGTCTTCGACGGCGTGCAGGTGTCCGCGGACGCACTGCTCGGCGCGGCGGGAGGGGCCGGGCCGTCACTGGCCCAGGCACGCGACGAGGGTGCGGCCGCCGTCTGCTCGGAGGCGGTGGGCGGCATGCGCAAGGTGGTGGCCGACACCGTCGAGTACTGCAGGCAACGCCAGCAGTTCGGACAACCCATCGGCTCCTTCCAGGCGCTGCAACACCGCATGGTGGACATGCACATGGAGCTCGAGCAGTCGGTCGCCGCCACGTATCTCGCGGTGCTCAAGCTGGGCGCCGAACCGGCGGAGCGGGCCCGCGCGCTATCGGCGGCCAAAGTCACGGTCGGGCGCGCAGCGCGGTTCGTGGGGCAGAACGCCGTCCAGTTGCACGGCGGAATGGGCATGACCGAGGAACTCGCGATCGGCCACTACTTCAAGCGGCTCACGGCCGTCCAGTACGAGTTCGGGTCGACCGACCACCACCTGAAGCGATACGCGCGGCTGACCCGGTCCTGAGTCGCATCGGACTGGACACATGTCCGATCTGATCGGTTCATGAAACGAAGCCACCTCCGCCGACGTCCCGCATTGCTCACAGCTCGCGCGAAAACAGCCATCTGCGCGAATCATCCGACGTTGATTGCGATGCACAGTCGGACCGACTAACCTGGACACATGTCCAGTGCAGATGTGGTGCACGTCACTTCTCTGCGCGACTCACATCACCGGCGCAGGCGTACCTGCCAACGGGTCTTCACCGCGGCAGCCCAACTGCTCGACGAGTCGAGCGACGCACCCGGGATCGTCGATGTCTCGCTGCCGGCACTGGCCGCGCGGGCGCGGGTCGCCCCGACCGCGCTGCGCGCACACTTCGATTCCCTCGACGCGATGTTCGCCGAGCTCTATCTGCACCGGATCTGTGCCCTACCGCTGAACGTCGATCCCGGGCTCGGCGCCGCGGCCCGGGTGAGCGCCCAACTCCGGGCCATCACGATGGTGCTGGCCGACGAACCGCGACTGTCCGAGGCGTGCAGCCGCGCCCTGCTCCGCAACGACGACGACGTGGTGGCCGATGTCCGCACGCGGATCGGCGCAGAAGTGCAGCGGCGCATCGCCGCGGCACTCGGCGCCGGAGCATGGCCCGAGGTGCAGGCCACCCTCGAGACCGTGTTCTGGGGCGCGCTGCTGCAGGTGCGGTCCCGGTCCGTCAGTTGTCACCGGATGGCCGACAGGCTCGACACGATGCTGGCGCTGATCCTGTCCGACGCCGACCACTGACCACTACCCGTCCTCGATCAGCAGCACCCGGTCGCACGCCGCGCGTGTCGCGGCGATCAGCCGGGCGTTCGGTTCGTCGACGGTGTCGACCCAGTGCTGCGCGTCGATCGCGCCGAGGCCGGCTGTCACATGCCGGTCGATCAGCCGCCGACGCCGCACCTCCGCATCGGCGTCGATGTAGTACAGCCGCTCGAGCAGTGGACGTACCGCAGCCCAGCCGTCGGAGGCCAGCGCCAGATAATTGCCCTCGGTGACCACGACGCACGCCTGCGCGGGCACCACGCGTGCCGCGGCGACCGGATCGTCGAGCGCCCGGTCGAAGTCGGGGACGAAGACATCGGCGACGCCGTGACTGTCCGCGAGGCGGGTGAGGGTGGCGCGGTAACCGCCGACGTCGAAGGTGTCCGGAGCTCCCCTGCGCCGGCGCAGACCCAGACGGTCGAGCTGGGCCTTGGCGAGGTGGAAGCCGTCCATCGGCAGGTACGCCGACGGCGTCGACCACCGCTCGTTGAGCTCTTCGACGACGGCGAGGGCGAAGGTCGACTTCCCGGCGCCCGGCGGCCCGGTCACACCCGCCAGCACCCGCCGGGCGGGGCGTGCGACCGCACCGGCCAGTTCGGCGGCCACGGCACGCCGCGCTTCCTCGCTGGTCAGGATCGCGGGGGCCATCGGCATCACGGTACGTCGCCGTATGCCCAGGTGAGAGGCGGCCTGGCGGATCACGTTCGTGACGAGTTCGCCGGAGCGGTTTACCTCCGCCGTACACGGGGGAACCTCAACCCCATGACGGGTCGACATCGAATGCAAGAAGCACCGGTCCGAATACCTGCGGCGACCGGTCGTAATGTCACGCGGACCTCTTCTCGGTCCAACGTGGTGATCGGCGCCATCTCCGCCTCAGTGGCCGGTGCCGGAGTGGTGGCCGCCGCGGCCGTCCAGTTGCTGGCGCCCGCCGAGTCCCCCGCCCCGCCTGCGGCGTCCACGGCGCCCGTGACCGCCGATGCGCCCGCGCTCAACTACGAGGGCCGCCTGATCGCCGTCACCCCGGATTCGGTGACCGCGCGCAGCGCAGACGGTGTCACGCAGACCTACCGCATCACCCCCGAGACCACGGCGCTCACCGAGCAGGGCAACCACACCGTGAGTCCCGCGACCACCTTCGACGTCGACGACGAGGTGGCGATCGTCGCGATCGTCCAGAACGGCACCCCCGTCGCGACCACCGTCGCCGACCGTCGCGTCACCGGCCTGAACGGGCCGCCGATGGATGCGGTGACCGTGCAGCCCGCGAGCCACTCCATCGCGACCGCCGCCACCGGCTGAGCCCCCGCCGAATCCCTTCGCTGAAGCCGTCCGGGTCTTCCGCAGTCCCATAGACTCGGCCCGCATGAGGCCGTTACTCGCGATCGTGTTGCTCGCCGGACTGCTCACCGGGTGCAGCACCGCGATCCAGGGCCGTCCTGTCGCCGGCGCCGAACTGACCGCTCCCGTCCCCGTGACCGAAGCCTGGAAGCGGGATGTCACCTCGGCGGTCGCCGCCATCGGCAGGGCGCTGGGCACCGCGGGAGAAGCGATGATCAACAGCGAGTACTCGACCGTCCGCAGCGGCTGCCGCGATCTCGAGGAAGCCACGGACCTGCTCGAGGATCAACTGCCCAGCGAGGACGAAGACGTCAACCAGGCGTTGCAGAACGCGGTGGACGAATACCGGTCGTTCGCCGGCATCTGCGTCACCCTGACGCCGAACAGCAGCGGCGCCGAGATCGACCGCCTCGAAGCGACACTCGACCGGGCGGACGCCAGCATCCGGGACGCCATGGCACTGCTCGACATCGACATGCCCGGGGGCTGAAAATCCCGTGGCGGAACGCGTCGCCGTCATCGGGGCAGGCCCGGGAGGCCTGGTCGCCGCGCGCTGGCTGTCATCGTGCGGCTTCGAACCGACGATCTTCGAACGGAATCCGGTTCTCGGCGGACAGTGGTCCGGACTGCCGGGCCGCAGCGGCGTGTGGCCGTCGATGCACACCAACACCAGCCGCATCCTGACCGCCTTCAGCGACCTCCCCTTCGGCGGTCACCTCGTGCACCCGCCGTACGCCGCCGTGCTGCGGTACCTGCACCGCTACGCCGAATCATTCGGATTGACCGCCCGCATCAGATTCGGCACGGCGGTCGACTCGGTGAACCGGGAAGACACCCGCTGGCTGGTCGGGCACACCCACGGCACCGAGATCTTCGACCGGGTGGTGGTGGCATCCGGGCGATTTCATTCACCGGTGATCCCGGCCGTTCCGGGGCTCGAGTCGTTCGCCGGCGACCCCGGCGTCAGTTCCACGTATGACTTCCGCGACCACGACCGGTATCTGGGGAAACGGGTGCTCGTCGCCGGCGGCGCCATCAGTGCGCTCGAGATCGCGGCCGAACTGGCCCAGCTCGGCGCGTCCCGCGTCGTCGTCACACAGCGGCGGCAGCGTTATGTGCTGCCCAAGTTCGCCGCCGGTGTGCCGTCGGACCATCGGATCTTCACCCGATACGGCACGCTGTCGAACGAGGTCCTGCCCGCGGCCGAGATCGACCGCCAGCTGCGGGAGATCGTCACCGAGGCCGGCGGCAGCCCGGACCAGTACGGCGCACCGGCACCCGATCCGTCACTGTTCGCCGCCGGTGTCACCCTCGGCCAGAGCTACCTTCCCCTCGTGGCGGAGGGCCGGATCACGGTGCGTCCGTGGGTCGATTCGGTCGCAGGGGACACCGTCACGTTCGCCGACGGGCATGCCGAGACATTCGATGCCATCCTGTTCGGCACCGGATTCGAGCTGAGCCTGCCGTTTCTCGGCCGCGATGTCCACGCGACACTCGACATCGACGGGGCACACCTCGACGCCGACCGTCACACGTTCCATCCCGACCTCCCCGGCTTGGCCTTCGTGGGGATGTGGGACCAGTCCGGCGGGTACTTCGTGCCGCTGGAACTGCAGGCGAGGTGGATCGCCTACCTGTGGAGCGGCATCCTGCCTGCGGTGACCGAAGCAGAGCAGCGCGCGTCGGTCGCGGCATACCGGTCACGTCGCGGTGTGTCGCAGAAGACCCGATGAATCTGGCGGCACTGACTTTCGCGCGGGCCGCCGGTGTCGAACCGGAACTGTCGCGATGGCCCGAACTCCGCCGGGCATTGCTGTTCGGTCCACTGGCACCGAGCTGTTTCCGGCTCGAGGGTCCCGACGCGCTGCCCGACGCGGCAACCGTTTTCGCGCAGGACGCCGCGGAATTCGGCGCGATCACCGGCAACGACCTCACCGAGCGCGAACGCCGGTACTGGTCGATGGTCGCAGGAAACAGCGCTCCAGCGCCCCGAGTGATTCGGCGATGAAGTCCTCGGAAAACGGTGGCATGCCGCCGATCTCATCGCGGAAGCTCTGCGGCGTCGCCGTCCAGTCGTAGGTCAGCGTGACCGCCGTTCCGTCACCGTCGGGGGCGAGGTCGTAACGCCAGGACCAGCCACCGGGAACGTGGGCGCCGGACTCGTCGCGTTGTCCTGGTAGCCAGGCGATCACCCGGTCCGGCTCGAAGTCGGTGACCAGGTTGTCCATCACATAGTGTCCGCCCGCGGCCTCCAGGTACATGTTCACCGTGAAGATCTGTCCGGTGCCGCTGATCGGCGTCGGGTCCACCGCGTCGCGCACCCAGTCCCCCGGCTCGGTGTCCTTGTGCCGCGCGGGGTCGGCGAGGACGGCGAACACCGCCGACGGCGGCGCCGCGATCTTCCGGGTGGCGACGAATCGTTCCGCGCTCACCTGCCGGCCTCCCCGTAGAACCGGGCGATGTCCGGCGAGTCCAGCCAGCCCGAATAGGTCGGTCTGCTCGGCCAGCCCTCCGGCGAATCGAGCCACTCCTCCTGACGGCCGTACGGGAGGATGTCGATCAACGGGAAGCTGTGGCTGAGCTGCTCGGTGCCACGGCCGTTGGTGTGCCAGGTGCGGTAGACGGTGTCGCCGTCGCGCAGGAAGACGTTGACGGCGAAGCCGCCTCCTGGCGGTGCGTCGACGTCGGCGCCGAACGAGCTCTCCGACGACGAGTACCAGTCCATCCTGTTGCCCACCTTGTCCCTGTAGGCCAGCGCCTCCTCGATCGGGCCGTTGGTGACGACGACGAATCGGGCGTCGTAGCTGTCCAGGAACTCCAGCCGGGTGAACTGGCTGGTGTAACCGGTGCAGCCGCCGCACTGCCACTCCGCGCCGTCGTTCCACATGTGGTGATAGGTGATCAGCTGCGAGCGGCCGCCGAAGACGTCGGCCAGCCGGACCGGGCCCTCGGCGCCGATCAGCGTGTACTCGGGCAGTTCGACCATCGGCAGCCGCCTGCGCTGCGCGGCGATCGCGTCGAGCTCGCGGGTCGCCGCCTTCTCCCTTCGCCGCAGGTCGTCGAGTGCGGCGCGCCACGTGTCGTGGTCGGCCACCGGCGGCTTCGCGGCCGTTGTGGTGGTCTGGTTCCCTGTCATCACAGGCTCCCTTCCGAGCAGTCGGAATCCTCTTATGACTATCAGACTCGACAGCGACCCGGGACTCATCGCAGGCGTCGGTACCGTCGGAACGATGAAGCATCTCGACGTCGAAGGAATCGGTCCGGTGAGCCGCATCGGCCTCGGCACGTGGCAGTTCGGTTCGCGGGAATGGGGGTACGGCGACCAGTACGCATCGGGCCCGGCTCGCGACATCGTGCAGCGCGCCCGTGCGCTGGGGGTGACCCTGTTCGACACCGCCGAGATCTACGGTTTCGGCAAGAGCGAACGGATCCTCGGTGAAGCACTCGGCGACGAGCGCGCCGATGTGGTGGTGGCCAGCAAGATCATGCCGATCGCGCCGTTTCCCGCCGTGGTCAGGCAGCGCGCGCGGGCCAGTGCCCAGCGGCTCGGGGTGGACCGCATCCCGCTGTACCAGATCCACCAGTCCAATCCG
The DNA here is from genome assembly GCF_027529605.1 of Mycobacterium hippophais. Classification (NCBI taxonomy): domain Bacteria; kingdom Bacillati; phylum Actinomycetota; class Actinomycetes; order Mycobacteriales; family Mycobacteriaceae; genus Mycobacterium; species Mycobacterium hippophais. The sequence continues at coordinate 244,792 of NZ_JAPZPY010000007.1, forward strand.
CTGGTGCCCGATTCAGTGATCATGCCCGGGATGCGGGATCTGCTGGATCGCGGCGAGATCGGTGCCGCCGGGGTGTCGAACTACTCGCTCGAGCGGTGGCGCAAGGCCGACGCCGCCCTGGGCCGGCCGGTGGTCAGCAACCAGGTGCACTTCTCGCTCGCCCATCCGCAGGCGCTCGACGACCTGGTGCCGTTCGCCGAACGCGAGAATCGCATGGTGATGGCGTACAGCCCGCTGGCGCAGGGCCTGCTGGGCGGCAAGTACGGGCCGGACAACCGGCCCGGCGGTGTGCGCGCGATGAATCCGTTGTTCGGCACCGAGAACCTGCGTCGCATCCAGCCGCTCCTGAACACCCTGCGCGACGTCGGGGCCGAGGTCGGCGCCAAGCCCGCGCAGGTGGCATTGGCATGGCTGATCAGCCTGCCCGGCGTGGTGGCGATTCCCGGCGCGTCGAGCGTCGAGCAACTGGAGTTCAACGTCGCCGCCGCCGACATCGAGCTGAGCCTGGAGTCCCGCGATGCGCTCACCGCGGCGGCGCGGGCGTTCCGTCCGGCGTCCGCGGGCCGGTTCTTCACCGACCTGCTGCGCGAGAAGGTCGGCTAGGCGATCCTCAGCCGCCGACGTAGGCGGCGAGGTGCTCGCCGGTCAGGGTGGCGCGGCCCGCGACCAGGTCGGCCGGCGTCCCCTCGAAGACGATCCGTCCGCCGTCGTGTCCGGCTCCCGGGCCGAGGTCGATGATCCAGTCGGCGTGCGCCATGACTGCCTGGTGGTGCTCGATGACGATCACCGACTTGCCGGACTCCACGAGCCGGTCGAGCAGGGCCAGCAGCTGCTCCACATCGGCGAGGTGCAGGCCGGAGGTGGGTTCGTCGAGGACGTAGACCTCTCCGCTCTCCGCGGCCTTGTCACTCATCCGGGTGGCCAGCTTGAGCCGTTGCCGCTCGCCGCCGGACAATGTGGTCAGCGGCTGGCCGACGGTGAGGTAGCCCAGTCCCACCGCCTCGAGGTTGGTCAGGATGCGCTGGGCTGCAGGCAGTTTGGCGTCGCCGTCGGTGAAGAACGCCAGCGCGTCGGACACCGGAAGGCCGAGCACCTCACTGATGTCCTTGCCGCCGAACGTGTACTCGAGCACCGACGCGTCGAAACGCCTGCCCTCGCAGACCTCGCACGTGGCGGCCACACCGGCCATCATTCCCAGATCGGTGTACACCACACCCGCGCCGTTGCAGTTCGGGCATGCGCCTTCGGAGTTGGCGCTGAACAGCGCGGGCTTGACGCCGTTGGCCTTGGCGAAGGCCTTGCGGATCGGTTCGAGCAGCCCGGTGTAGGTCGCCGGGTTGCTGCGCCGAGAGCCACGGATCGGGGTCTGGTCGACGACGACGACGCCGTCGCGGCGCGCCACCGAACCGTGGATGAGCGAACTCTTCCCCGAGCCCGCGACGCCGGTGATCACCACCAGCACACCGAGGGGGATGTCGACGTCGACGGCGGCCAGGTTGTGGGTGTCGGCGCCGCGGACCTCCAGGACACCGGAACGCTCGCGCACCGCGCCTTTGAGCGAGGCCCGGTCGTCGAGGTGGCGACCGGTCAGCGTGTCACTTCCGCGCAGCCCGGCCACCGTCCCTTCGAAGACGATCTCGCCGCCCGCGGCGCCCGCGCCGGGGCCGAGGTCGACCACGTGGTCGGCGATGGCGATCACCTCGGGCTTGTGCTCGACGACGAGCACGGTGTTGCCCTTGTCGCGCAGCCGCAGCAACAGCGCATTCATCCGGGCGATGTCGTGGGGATGCAGCCCGACCGTCGGCTCGTCGAACACGTAGGTGACGTCGGTGAGGGCCGAGCCGAGGTGCCGGATCATCTTGACGCGCTGCGCCTCACCACCCGACAACGTGCCCGACGACCGGTCCAGTGAGAGGTAGCCCAGCCCGATCTCGACGAACGCGTCCAGACCCTGGCGCAGCGCCGCGACCAGCGGACCCACCTTCGCTGCGGCGTCACCCAGGTCGCGCACCCACTCGGCGAGGTCGCTGATCTGCATCGCGCACAGCTCGGCGATGTTGCGGCCGTTGATCTTCGACGACCGGGCGGTCTCGGACAGCCGCGTCCCGTCGCAGTCGGGACACGTGGTGAACGTGACGGCGCGCTCGACGAAGGCACGGATGTGCGGTTGCATCGCCTCGACGTCCTTGGCCAGGTAGGACTTCTGGATCTGCGGGATCAGTCCCAGGTAGGTCAGGTTGACGCCGTCGATCTTGAGCTTGGTGGCCTCCTTGTACAGCAGGGCGTCGAGTTCCTTGGCCGTGAAGTCCCGGATCGGCTTGTCCGGGTCGAAGAAGCCGCAGCCGTTGAAGATCCGGCCGTACCAGCCCTCCATGCTGAACCCGGGGATGGTGAGCGCACCGCCGTTGAGCGACTTGCTGTCGTCGTACAGTGCGGTCAGGTCGATGTCGTTGACCGCACCGCGGCCTTCGCACCGCGGGCACATTCCGCCGACGATGGCGAAGTCGCGGCGCTCCTTGACCGTTCGTCCGCCGCGCTCGATGGTGACCGCACCGGCTCCGCTGATCGAGGCGACGTTGAACGAGAACGCCTGCGGCGATCCGATGTGCGGTTCGCCCAGGCGGCTGAACAGGATGCGCAGCATCGCGCCCGTGTCGGTGGCCGTGCCGACGGTGGACCGCGGATCGCTGCCCATCCGCTGCTGGTCGACGATGATCGCGGTGGTCAGGCCCTCGAGCACATCCACCTCGGGCCGGCCCAGTGTCGGCATGAAGCCCTGGACGAAGGCGCTGTAGGTCTCGTTGATCAGCCGTTGCGACTCGGCGGCGATGGTGCCGAACACCAGCGAACTCTTGCCGGAGCCGGAGACACCGGTGAACACGGTGAGCCTGCGTTTGGGCAGTTCGATGTCGATGCCCTTGAGGTTGTTCTCGCGTGCCCCGTGCACACGGATGACGTCATGGGTGTCGGCGGCGGGAAGTCCTCTGCTCATCGGGTCAGATCGTGCCACGGGGTACCCGCGACCGGAACCCTGGCGGCGGCCGCCGATTCAGCTCCCTACGGCCACCGGTGTGTCGAATTCCACCGGCAGGCTGGTCGGGCCGCTCATGCCGAGCATCGGCTTCCACGGGGCCGAACCGGCCCGGCGCAGATTCGGCAGCCGTCCCGCCAGTATCCGCAGCGCTTCGGCGAGCTCGAGCCTCGCCAGGTTCGCCCCGAGACAGTAGTGCACCCCGCCACCGAACGTGAGGATCGCCGGCGGGTCCTCGCGGGTGATGTCGAATCGATCCGGATCGCGGTAGACGGCCGGATCGCAGTTGGCGGCGAACGTATTCACGAGGACGAACGTGCCGGCGGGAAACATGTAGCCGCCGACGGTGACGTCGGCGTTCACGGTCCGCAGGGTGCTGCACACCGCGGGCGAGTGACGCATGCTCTCCTCGACCGCGCGCATCGCCAGGCCGGGCTCGGTCCGCAGCATCGCCCACTGGTCGGGGTGGTCGCACAACACCTGAACAGAGGCGGACAACTGGTTCCGGGTGGTGTCGGTCCCGGCCACCAACAGGCTGGCGACCGTCATGCGCAGTTCGTCGGCGCTCAGCCGGTCGCCGTCGTCCTCGGCGCGGATGAGTTCGGAGAGGAGATCGTCGGTGAGATCGCGGCGCCGCTGCGCGATCATCGTGTCGACGTAGGCGTCGAGTTCGGCCCATGCGCCCAAGACGGCGGGGATCTCGGCGATGAGATCGACGTCGAAGCTGACCATCTTGAAGATCTCCTCCGCCCAGCGCGAGAACATCTGCCAGTCCTCACGTGGCGCGCCGACCAGGGCGCAGATGACCGGGATCGGGTAGTGCCGGGCGATGTCGGTGACGACATCGCATCGCTTCGTCTCGGCGACAGCGTCGGCCAGCTCGTTGACCACGGCGACGATAGTGCCGTGCAGGCGGGCGGTCGCGCGCGGCGTGAACGCCTTCGACACCAGGCTGCGCAGCCGATGGTGATGGGCGCCTTCTGCGCACATGATGCTGCCGACCACCCGGTCCCAGAGCGGCCCCGAGGTCACGCCCTGCGCCGTCAGATGTATGCCGGGCGGAATCACGAACCGGCTGTCACGCAGGATCGTCCGGGAGAGTTCGTAGGACAGCACTTCCGGACCGAGCGGGCCGATGGCGACCGGCGCCTGCGCCTGGGCTTCCCGGATTCTCGGCAGCACCTCGCGCGGCGTCTCCGTGGCCTCGTAGTGCAACACCGGGAGATCCGATTCGAACACGCTCGGCGCCGCGGTTTCGACGTTCATGGTGCCTCCTTGGCGGCGAGGAATCTGACGGGCAGTCGCGGCAGGGTGCAGGTGGCGGCGGGCCAGGCGATCTCCGGTGTGTAGTCGGAGACGAGCTCGAAATCGGGGATGCGGCGGAGCCATTCGGCGATCACGAGATTCAGCTCCATGCGTGCCAGGTGCGAGCCCAGGCAGCGGTGCGCACCGCCGCCGAAACCCCAGTGTCTGTGCAGCTTGCCGTCGAGGACGATGTCGTCACCGGAGGTCGGATCGCTGCCGTCGCGGTTGATCGCACCCAGGCAGAGTCGGACCTGCGCTCCGGCGGGGATCGTGTGGCCCGACACGGTCACCGGCCGCGTCGTCACCCGTCCGACGACCGGGGCCGGAGGTTCGAGTCGGAGGATCTCCTCGACGAATCCTGGTATCGCAGCGGTGTTGTCGCACAGCTCGCGACGCAGGCCGGGACGCCTGGCCAACTCGAGCATCGCCGCGCCGATCGCCGAGGTGACGGTGTCCAATCCGGCGAGGACGAGGACGAAGGCGAGTCCGAGCGCCTCCTGATCGGTGAGTGCGTCGTCCCCGGTGAGGAGTCGCGACAGGATGTCGTCGCCAGGGTCGTCACGATGGGAGGTGACCGCCTCGCTGAGGTACTGGAACAGCTCGACGGCGGGCACCAGAGCGGCGGGGTCGGGGTCACTGTCGAGGCTGATGCCGATGACGCCGTCCTTCCAGGCGATCAGCCGCTGCCGGTCGGTGAGCGGCAGACCGAGCAGGGTGAGGAACACCTGCGAGGGATACGGGGTGGCGAGATCGGCCATCACCTCACACCCGTCACCGCCGGCCGCGATCCGTTCGATGATCTCGGCGGCCTGCGCCTGCATCGACGGGAGCATGCGTCCGAGCGTCTGGGGACTGAAGAACGAGTGCAGCTGCCGGCGGTAGCGGGTGTGATCCGGGGGATCGCAGGCGAGTGGAATGAGCGGCACGGGGCTGACCATGGTGTCGAACGCCCTCGATGACGAGAAGGCCTCGGAGTCGCGCAGTGCAGCGAGCACATCCTCGCGCCGGGTGAGGTAGTACCACCCGTCTCCGGTCACCACGGGTCCGAGGTCGCGCAACGCCGCCCACCCGGCGCCGCGGTCGCCTGCCATGGGCAGACCGTCGTACAGGATGTGCGGCAGTGCGGTCCGCTCGTCGGGCGTGGCCATGTCATCCGCCCTGTCGGTGTCGCCGGTGACCGTCACGGCACATTGGTCGCGAGGAAGGTCAGCGGCAGGCCGAGCACCGAGAGGTCGACCTCGTCGAGATAGGTTCCGTCCCCGTCGAAGTGCTGCCGGAAGCGCGTCGTCCCGCCGTAACGCCCGGCGACGGATTCGGCTGCCTCGGCCCCGGGGACCCGGATGACGACCGTGTACACCCCGTCGCCGTGCCCGGCGAGAAAGTCCCGAACCGACGCGGCGACCGTGGCCGTGGATCCGGTGAGCGGACTGATCAGTTCGATCCCCCGTTCCCAGTCGAGGTGGACCTGCAGGCCGAGCTCGGTCAGCTGCAGGTCCTGCAGTGCGAACCCGATCTCGGTGAACATCCGCGCCGCCTCGGCGTGGCGTTCGGGCGCGACGGCGAACACGACGTGGTGCAGCTGGGTCGCCGCCGGTCCCTCGGTCACGGCCGCACCAGCCCGCGCGGCCGGACGAGACCGAGGTCCAGATGGGTGATCCAGCCGGGCGCGGCGTCGCACACGTCGGGGATCGCGTTGATCGCGCCCATCGCGGTCCACGCGTAACCGGGGTGGGAGAAGGCGCCGTCCGGCTGCTCGACGCCCTGCAGCGTCAGCTCAGTCGGTGGGTCACCGTCGATCACGATGCGGTACCGCGTTTTTCCCCAGTCCCATGCGGGGTCGAGTCCGTCCGGTCCGGTGGTCAGGTAGATCGCGTGGAACACGATCAGGGGCCGGCCGTCGACCCACGCCGTCCACTCGTGGTGCTGGGCGGCGACCGTCCCGCGCGCGATGGTGCCCTCGTCGTGCGGGATGTCGCGCGTGGCGGTGGCGGCCCGCAGGTCCGCGGTCACCTCGCTGATGTCGACACCGAGTCCGTCGGCGATCATGTGCATCGACTGCGCGAAGAAGGGCACCCCGAGACCGAGAATGGTCGGCGTGGAGAGGAACTCCTCCTTCGGCTTGCCGAAGCCGAGCCAGTCGATGTGGTCGACGGGTGCGTCGGTGAGCACGTTCACCACTTCGTAGACCTCGATGCGCTCGATCCTGTCGATCACCCGGGCGAGGGTGAGGGGCAGGATGTCGCCGGCGTAGCCCGGGTGTATCCCGCCGCCGTGGAACGACACACCCCCCTCGGCGCACGCGGCGCGGATCTGGTCGCCGTACTCGGCGAAATCGGCGCTCGGATAGAAGAAGCCACTCGTGGTGACGACGTTCTTCCCCGATCGCAGCAGGCGGCAGACGGTGTCGACGTCCATGATGACCGGTGTGTAGAAGACGCAGTCGGCGTCCAGTGCGACGATCGCGTCGATGTCGTCGGTCGCCAGGACGCCGTTCGGTGCGGTCCCGGCGATCTCTCCGGCGTCCTTGCCGACCTTCTCGGGCGTGTGCACCAGCACACCGACCAGTTCGAAGGTCGGGTTGCCGGTGAAGTGCCGGACCCCGACCTGCCCGACGTCTCCCGTCATCCACTGGATGACCCGATATGTCCTCGAAGGGTTGTCAGACATCGAGCTTCGACCTTTCACCGGGCGGCCAGAACGCCGCGGGGCAGCATGAGCGGGAGACTGGTGTAGGTGGCGATGCCGGGCGGCGCCGCGACCACGGCGGGGATGGCGGTGATCGCCGGCATGGCCGTGATGGTCAGGCCGAGCATCACGAAGTCGTCGAGTGTCTCGGCCCGGAAGTCCGGCGGCGGCTCGAAACTCAGGGTGGTCCTGATCGTCGGCCGGCCCTCGACTTCGACGGTGTAGCCGAAGTCCATCGGCCAGTCCGGTTGCAGCGACTGGCCCTTGCGCCACCGGCCGCGCACCTCGATCACCTCGCGTCCGCCGATGACGCCCTGCCAGCGCACATCGACCCCCGCGACGCAGCCCTTGCCGATGGTCCAGCCGCCGGGGAGTTCGAGATCCTCTGTGGTCTGGGCGTAGTCGACGCCGCACCGCACCTCGTCGAGGCGGGCGCCGAGGGCGTCGGCGACCAGGAGCACGGCCTCCCGGAAGATCCACGACCCCTTCTCGGTGATCGCGGGGAGATCCGGCTGATCGATGGGATACCCGAAACCCATTGGCTTTTCGGTCGCAGGCGAGTTGTAGATGGTGGTGTCGAAGGACTCCAGGATCGAGATGCGGTCCACCCGGTCCGACAGCCCGGCCGTGACGATCGACAGCATCTGCATGAATCCGGGGTTGATGCCACTGCCGAAGATCGTCGCGTCTCCGCGCAGACACGCCTCGACGATGCGCTCCCTGTCCGCGCCCAGTCCGTGGCCGGTGATGAACTCCGAGGTCGTCACCACGTTGACCCCAGATTCGAGGATTCGGATGAGTTCCTCGACGTCGGCGAACATCGGGTTGTAGACGACGCAGTCCGGCCGCAGTGCGAGCAGGGCGTCGACGTCGTCGGTGGCCGGTATCCCCAGGGCGGGGATACCGGCGAGCTCACCGGCGTCGCGGCCGACCTTGTCCGCCGACCAGGCGTAGCAGCCCACCAGTTCCAGCAGCGGGTTCGCCGCGATCGCCTGCACGGACTTCGTGCCGACGTTGCCGGTGGTCCACTGGACGACGCGGTGGGTCACCCGCCGGCGGGCTTCCTCGACAGCACGCCGCGGCCCACGATCGTCGGCAGATCGAGGAATGTGCGGATTCCCGGTTCCGCCGCGCAGACGGGAGCGATCGCGTGCACGGCGTGCATGGCGGTGCCCAGGCAACCCTGGTCGGTGTCGTCCTCACCGTGGGTGGCGATCCGGGATTCGAGCACCATCGACGGCAGACCCTCGACGGTGACCTTCCAGCCCCGGCCGTTCGGCCAGTCCGGCGCCTGCTCGGCGCCGAGGCGGGTGATGTGCTCGACGGTGAGCGCCCGGCGCCCCTCGATGATCGCGGTATAACTGAAGCGCTGCGCGGCAACGGTTCCCGCCTCGATCCGGCCGGCCTTGACCTCGATCGGCTTGTCGGTGACGGCGACGTGCCGTTCCCAGACGTAATCGTCGATGGTCGCGCCGAGACCGTCGGCCAGCAACATCAGCGGGGCCTTGAACGACAAGCCGCCGACGGCCTCCTCGTCCATCGGCACCTTCTCGTCGGGCGGCTTGCCGAAGCCCATGACGTCGAACAGCACGAACGGAACGCCGTAGGTGCTGTAGTCCATGAGTTCCTGCACCAGCAGCGAGTCGACCCGGCGGAACAGTCCGGACATGGTCAGCGGCAGCACCTCGGCGGCCCAGCCGGGCTGGATACCGGTGCCGTGGAACGACGTTCCCCCTTCATCGCATGCGGCCTGCAGCCGTGCGACCACCTCGTCACCGACGCTGTGCGGGTAGATCCAGGCGGTCACCGCCGTCGAGACCACGTTCTTGCCCGAGGCCAGCAGCCGGCAGACGTCGTCGAGGGCGACCGGCGGGTTCCACTCCCCCTCGGCCATGTACAGCACGCAGTCGGCGTCCAGGGCGATGATCTCGTCGGCGTCGTCGGTGGCCGTGACGCCGATCGGGCCGATGCCGCAGATGTCGCCGACGTCGCGGCCTGCCTTGTCCGCGTTGTAGACTCGGGCGCCGACCAGTTCCAGATCGGGGTGTTCGTGTACCGCCGCGACGGCGTGGCTGCCGACGTTGCCGGTGGCCCACTGGATCACCCGCAGCTTCTTCGTCACGGTTGTTGTCCGGGAGTCTGTCCGGCGGCCTCGCGGGCCTGGCGTGCCTCGTAGCGGTCGACGAGCTCGCGGAAGCCGAGCCTGTCGTATTTCGGGATCGGTTGGATCCCCCACTCGTCCTTCGCGGTGTCCTTGCCCTCTGCGCCTTCCGGCGGGCCCAGTGGCGGATAGGGGTACTTGCACTCGAGGGTGTCGTCGGAGTAGCGGACCTTGAGCAGCTCACTGCAGATCTGGGTGAGGCTCAAGGTGGGGTAGCCGTAGTAGACGGCCATGAACGGCAGGGTGAAGGCGCCCTCGATCACCAGCGCGACGAGGCACACCAGCACCGCACGTTTGATCCATTTGTGCATGCGTGCGTAGTAGGGCGTGGTGCCGGGCGGCAGGTCCTCGGCCGTGGTCTGTTCCTCGGTGGGTGACGGTGTGGTCACAGTCGTTGCTCCTTGCGCTCAGTCGGAGAAGATCTCGCGGTTCACGGTGTGCAGGTACGGGATCGCGAGGAACGGGGTGATGTAGAAGATGTCGTAGAGCCACCAGCCGATCACCGGGAACACCACGCCGGCGTACCGGACGTCGGCGAACATCGTCATGTTGAAGACATAGACGGTCCAGATGACCACGCCCATCCAGCAGGTGATGATCATCCACTGGTGGCCCCACCGCTTCATCTGCAGGAATCCGATCGCCGCAGCGCACCGCATCGCGAAGACGGTGATGATCATGCCCATCACCATCGCCTTCTCGCCGGGGCCCGCGGCACCGCCGACCCACAGTTCGTTGTAGTGCCAGAAGTATCCGGCGTCGAACATGTGGCCCCACCCGACCATCAGCACCCGGTTGATCAGGGTGTGATTGGCGACGAGATCCAGTGCCCAACCCAGGCTGTTGAGCATTCCGTCGATGAGGACCAGGTAGCCGATCAGGGTGACGATCATCGGGCGCACGGACAGCCCGGCCCGTAACGCCTGGCGCTGCAGCCATACTCCGCGCATGAAGATCGGGAATCCGATCAGGCCGGGCGCCCACATTCCCATCAGTGCGGCGCCGACGATCATCCACTTGTCGGCCCGCCGTTGCGCGAGGCGCGATTCGTCGTGGTGCTCATCGAACGACACCGACCCGCCCGGCGGCGCGCCCGCCACCGCCGCCCCAGCCGCCGAACGCCGGCCGAGCAGCGGCAGGTTCACAGGTCCCACCACCCGCGGCTGAACGACATGTACAGCTGGATCAGGAACATCACCAACAGGTAGCCGTAGATGGCGATCTGGAAGACGATGAGTGCCCGCTTCCGCTTCTTCTCTCTCTGGTCGACCATCGGAATTCCCTTCTAGAGTGGTTGCGCGCTGGAGGTATCGCTCATCAGGCTGGCGGCCGCGACCTCCCGCAGGCCGTCGTTGATCGCGCCGTCGGTGCTCAGTGGTGCCAGGATGCTGGCTTCGGCCGCTTCGAGTTCGCCTGCGCCCGCGGCGATCAGCTGCCCGGCGGTGACCAGCACCCGGGTGGACGGCGGCTCGAAGTGGAAGGCCTGATCGGCGGTGCGGATAGCGGTCGCGCAGTGCACCAGTCGCCGCGCCACCGCGGAGTCGATTCCGGTCTCCGCGACGATCACCTCGGCTTCGCGTTCCGCGGGCAGATAGGTCATCGGCAGGGTGACGAACCGCTGCCGGAACGAGGGTTTTAGCTCCTTGAGCGAGCTGCGGTAGGCCGGGTTGTACGAACAGACCAGCATGAACTCCTCGGGGGCGTGCACCACCTCACCGGCCCGGTCGAGGTACAGCGCGCGGCGGTGATCGGTCAGCGAGTGCAGGATCGCCAGCGAGTCGTGGCGGGCCTCCACCACCTCGTCGAGGTAGCAGATGGCGCCGGTCTTCACCGCCCGGGTCAGGGGCCCGTCGGTCCAGACGACGTCGCCGCCGGTCACCATGAACCGTCCGACGAGATCGGAGCTCGTCAGGTCGTCGTGGCAACTGATGGTGACCACGGGCCGGTTGAGCAGCGACCCCATGTGTTCGACGAACCGGGTCTTCCCGCACCCGGTCGGTCCGGTGAGCATGACCGGGATCCTGCGCGTGTAGGCCTGTTCGAACAGCTGGACCTCGTTGCCGTTCGCGTAGTACGTGACTGGCGTCATCTCTCCCTCGGATCGTCGGCGGTCATGCGCTGACCAGTTCGCGGTGGACGTGTGCCAGCACCCTCGGCAACTCCTCGACGCGCCGGATACGTTGCGAGCGGCGCGGTCCGAAGACCTCGGGTAGCGGATCGACCCGGGTGGGCCCGACCCCGACGTAGTACACCGAGACGCCCGCGTCGTTGGCCTCCTCGACCGCGTGCGCGGCATCGGCCCAGGCGTAACGGCCCTCGTAGCCCTCGTCGGAGATGAGCCCGTCGCCGATGACGATCAGCAGTCTCCGTTCGGACGGCTGCGCCAGCAGGCGGTTGGTGAGGTGGCGCAACGGGGCGCCGAGCCGGGTGTATCCGCCGGTGGTCAGCCCGAGGCTGCCCGGCGGGACGAAGCGGGCCTCCTCGAATTCCTTGAGGCAGCGCACCTCGACCCGGTGCCGGGTGTTGCCGGTGAAGACGAAGATGCCGTGCCGCTCGCGGGCGTTGGTCATGGCTCGCGACAGCGCGTCGGCGCAGGCCAGTTCCAGCCGGAAGATGCGGCCACCGTGCACACCCAGCGACGAACTGCCGTCCAGCAGCAGCGCGGTGCTGACGTCGCGGTGACGCGGCAGCAGTTCGCGGAACACCCGCGGTTCTCCCGCTTCGCCTGTCCTGCGGTCCATGTAGTGCCGGACGTACTGGTCGACGTCGAGGTCCGAACCGTCCTCCAGGCGACCGGTCATGGCGCGGTGGGTGTGCTCCTCGAACCACTTCCGCAGGTCGGCCGACTCGATTCTCGACTCACCGACGTGTGCGTCGCGCGCCCGCTCCAGTACGGCGACATGATCCGGCAGGAAGCTCTTGGTCCAGGCGTTCCACTCGGGATACGGGATCCCCGGGCGGTGTTCCGGGGTGACGTCGAGGTCGCTCTCGTCGGGCCGGCTCGGCGGTGGCAGGTTCGGATTGCGGACACCGCCGTCGCCTCCCACCGGCACCGAGTGCGGCTGCGGCATCCGCTTCTGCGTGGTGGTCCACGGCAGTCTGCCGAACTGCCTGCGGAACTTGTCGATCAGTCCGTCGGGCACCGTGTACGCCGACGGCAGCCGCCCCAGCAGCGGATCGTCGATGAGCTCGGTGCGCCGCTGCGCCATCTCGACGGCCCGCTCGATCATGGAGCGGGCGTCCATGTCGACGTCACCCGCGTCCAGCGCGGGCACGACACGGCGGAACTCCGGAATCAGGCCAGGCCACCGGGAAGTGACCCAGCCGAGTGCGACTCCCGCCTCGACGAGCGTCAGCGCGTGCAGTTCCCGTGCGGACAGCTCGTTGAGCCGGTAGGCCGCCAGCCGATCCTTCGACGGCGCACACTGCAGCGCGACACCGCAGGTCAGGGTGCGCCGCGACCAGTTCCGCACCGTCGGCGGATACGGGACGTGCACGAAGGTCCGGCCCGCGCTCAGGCTGAAGGCGCGGTGCGTGCCCGTCACGAGTCGCGCGCCTTCGCGGCGCTCGTCGCTCAGTGCCACCGCCGTGAGCGAGCAGCTCCGCTCCATCTCCATGGCCGCCATGTCGGCGAGTTCGGTCACCGCCGGCCACCTCCGACGGCCGGCGCCGGGCGGGACGCGGTCAGAAGGTGCCGATGTTGGAGAACATCCAATACCAGAACCAGATGATGAGACCCGTTCCGCCCCACGCGGCGACGTAGCGGAGAATCTCCCAGATGTAACCCATTGTGCGGCTCCCTCGTTGTGGGTTCAGAGGTCGATGGCGGATCGCAGGGGCGGGAAGGTGTCACCGGACCTCCAGACCACGCACCGCGGAGGCGACCAGCCCGGTCAACACGGCGTCCCTGTTCGCGCGGTCGTCGGTCGCGGTGAGCACCCCGTAGATCCCGAGCAGGTAGAACACGGCACTGTAGAAGGCGTCGACCTGCGGGTGCAGCGCACCCTCGCCCCGCACCCGTTCGATCTCCCGGACCAGCAGCACGATGACGGGATGGTCAGTCCAGCCGTCCGCAAGCGGTCGAGACGGCGAGAAGTGGGACGCCAGAATGTCTTTGAAGAGGCTCTCACCGAGCCGTTGCTGAAGACCAGTGACCAGCCGGGCGACCTCGGTCAGCGTGGCCGACAGATCGTGGGGGGTGGTCAGGAACCGGGTGAGTTCGGCCGCGACACGCGACTCCTCGCGGCGTTCCAGTTCGAGCAGCACGTGTTCCTTGGTCGGGAAGTGGAAGTAGAACGTCCCGTGTGCGACACCCGCCGCGGCCACGATGGTGGACACCTCGGCGCCGGCCATGCCCGACCGCTTGAACTCGGCGACCGCCGCACCCAGGATCCGCTCCCGCGTCTGCCGCCTGCGCGTCTCGCGCGTGGTCGGCTTGAGGTGTGGCGTCATGGTGAGCTCAGTTCTATCGCTGTTACTGATTCAAGTCAATGACTTGCCGACATTTCATGCCCCCGAACTTGTCAGAAGCGCGTGCCAGACGGAGGTCTCACCTGCACTGCGTCGAAATAGCGGGTCAGTTCGCCGATACCGGTCACTGACTTGTTTCGGCGAGCCGGACCGGCGTCCGGCCCCGCGGCTGCGTGCGTCAGTCGGAGAAGATCTCGCGGTTCACGGTGTGCAGGTACGGGATCGCGAGGAACGGGGTGATGTAGAAGATGTCGTAGAGCCACCAGCCGATCACCGGGAACACCACGCCGGCGTACCGGACGTCGGCGAACATCGTCATGTTGAAGACATAGACGGTCCAGATGACCACGCCCATCCAGCAGGTGATGATCATCCACTGGTGACCCCAGCGCTTCATCTGCAGGAACCCGATCGCGGCGGCGATCCGCATCGTGAAGACGGTGAGGATCATCCCCACTTCCATCGCCTTCTCCCCCGGCCCTGCCGCGCCGCCGAGCAACAGTTCGTTGTAGTGCCAGAAGTAGCCGGCGTCGAACATGTTGCCCCAGCCGTTGAGCAGCACGCGTGCCAGCAGCGTGTGGTTCGCCACCAGGTCGAGCGCCCAGCCGACCGTGTTGATCGCGGCGTCGATGATCACCAGGTAGCCGATCAGGGTGACGATCATCGGGCGCACCGAGAGTCCGTCGCGCGCAGCCTTGCGCAGCAGCCAGACCCCGCGCAGGAACAGCGGCAGACCGAAGACGCCGAGGGCCGCGGTGCCGATCAGCAGAGAACCCGAGATCAGCCACTTGTCGGCCTGGCGCTGCGCCTGCTGCGACCGTTCGTGGTGGTCCTCGAACGTCAGCCCGCCGTTCGGCGTCGCCGGGATCTCAGAAGACTTACCCCTGCGCCCGCCGCCCCGCAGCTTCACCGTTGGCAGATTCACGACCCCTCCTAACGATCGCCGACGGGCTCCTCGCACCCGGCGAACAGGCACCGGCCGTCGAACTCCTGGCTGACTATAGTCATCGAAGTGCGGACGGCGAAAGGCTCGCGTCCCTTGGGGGACGGTCAGAGCTGAGCGATCAGCGCGGAGGTGCCACCCGCAGGCTGCGCAGGGTGCGGGTCATGTAGTCGTCGAGCAGCGCCCGGCGTGTCGGCCAGTCGTTGGTGGTGACCAGCAGCGCATACAGGCCGAGGAGGAAGAACACCGCACTGTTCATCGAGTTCACGTCGGAATCGATGTCGCCCCGCTCGCGGGCCTTCTCGATCTGCTCGGCGACGAGCACGATGATGGGGTGGTCGTCGCCGTCCTCGGCGGGCGGACGGGTCTGCGAGAAGTGCAGCGCCAAGAAGTCTTTGAACAGCGACCCGCCCAGGCGCCGCTCCAGTCCGATGATCAGCCGGGCCGCTTCGTCCAACGCCGAGGGCAGATCGGACTTCGACTTGAGGAACTGGCCGAGCTGTTTGGCGATGCGGTCCTCTTCTCGCCGTTCGAGTTCGAGGAGAACGTGTTCCTTGGTCGGGAAGTGAAAGAAGAAGGTGCCGTGGGCGACGCCTGCGGCGGCCACGATCGCGCCGACGTCGGCGTCGGCCATGCCCGACCTCTTGAACTCGGCGATGGCAGCACCCATCAGTCGTTCCCTCGTCTGCAACCGCTTCGCTTCGCGCGCGGATAGACCGTTCGCCACCGCCCTACCGTTCTGCCGTGTTCCGACCTGGTCAGCCGGGTTCGCACCTGCTGTGAACCTTCGACACTAGCGTCTCCGCGCTCCGACTCCGGGCGGCTGCGAGGCATGTGGACCGGCGTGTCAGCCGTGCACATCTCGGCGTCACCCTTCGGAGCCGGATCCGGCATTCTGCTGACTGACTTGAGTCACCGACTATAGGGTGGTCCACATTCCCGTCGGACGTCCCAGGAGCAGCGAACATGGCACTCGAGCAGTTCAATCTGGATGGTCAGGTGGCGATCGTCACCGGCGCCGGACGCGGCGTCGGCGCGGGAATCGCGAAGGTGCTCGCCGAGGCCGGGTGCACGGTGGTGGGCACGGCGCGCACGGAGTCCGAGATCGTCGGCACGATCGGTGAGATCGAAGCCGAAGGCGGAACCGGCCTGGCCCTGGTGGCCGATGCGATCAGCCGGGAGGACGGCGAACGTGTCGTCGGCACCGCGATGGAGACGTTCGGCCGGGTGGACATCCTGGTCAACAACGTCGGCGGCTCCACCTACGGGCGATTCCTCGACATCACCGACGAGGACTTCCGGCACACCTTCGACTGGTGTGTCACCTCGGCATTCATCATGAGTCAGTTGGTGGCCCCGCACATGCTCGAGGCCGGCCACGGCTCCATCGTCAACATCTCCTCGGGCTCAGCGCGTTTCGGGATCCGCGCGCTGGCCGCCTACTGCGTGGCCAAGGGCGGCCTCGAAGCACTGACGCGCGCGATGGCGCAGGAGCTCGCCCCGAAGATCCGGGTGAACGCCATCGCTCTGGGATCGTTCGCCACCGCGGGGTTGCAGGGCAGCCTGGACATGATGCCCGGCTCACTGGAGCGGATGCAGGCGCTCACTCCGCTGCACCGGCTGGGCGATGTCGCCGACCTCGGCAGGCTGACCGTCTACCTGTGCACCAAGGACTGCTACGCCACGAACGCGACGTTCCACGTCGACGGCGGCATCGACTCGAACAACTCGCCGCTGCCCATCCCGGACTACTGAGGCGTCCGTCAGTCCCCGAGGTAGGGGTCGGCCCACGCGCCGATGATGCGGCCGGCACGGTGGGCCTGCCCGGGGCCGGTGAGCAGATGCTCGGCGCCCTCGAGTGAGACGAAGCTGCGCGGGTGTCGCGCGGTGCGGAAGATCTCGCTGGCGTTCGCGATGCCGACGGTGTTGTCGGTCGGCGAGTGCAGGATCAGCAGCGGCATCCGCAGCTCCCGGATCTTGTCGCGCAGGTCGGCCGCCCGGACGTCCTCGACGAACGCCCGCTTGAGCGTCAGCGACCGGCGCCCGGCCATCCACTCGGCGCTGCCCTCGGCCAGCACCCGCTCCACCACGGCGTCGTACTGCTTCTCGGCGTGTGCGGGGTCGAACGGTGCGCAGACGGTGACGACGGCCCGCACGCCGGGGCACTGCCTGGCCGCGGCGATCACGGCCGCCCCGCCGAAGGAGTGTCCGATCAAGATATCGGCCGGAGTGCCGCTGTCGGCCATGAATTCGCAGGCGCGCACGATGTCGGCGACCTTGTGGGTGAACGACCCGTCACCCCAGTCCCCCTCGGAGTCGCCGAGGCCGAGCGCGTCGAACCGCAGCATGCCGATGCCGTCCTTCGCCAGCTGCTTGCAGATGCGCGCCGCCGCCGGCGAGTCCTTGCCGAGCGTGAACCCGTGCGAGAAGACGCCCCAGCCGCGCGGCTCTCCCGCGGGCCGCTCGATGATGCCCGCGAGTGTCGGCCCGGTGGAACTGGAGAAGGTGACGCGTTCGGCCATGCCGGTGGTCTATCACGACTCGCGCGATGAACACCTGTCAACCACGTCACCGGACGTACCGCAGGAACACGAGGTTGCGACCGAGCGTGCGGCTCTCGACCAGTCCCAGGGGTGTCGTACCGGCCGTCGCGCCGAACAGGCGCCGGCCCGCGCCGAGCACGACGGGGTAGACCGTGAGCCTCAGTTCGTCGACGAGCTCGCTGTCGATCAGTGCGTGCACCAGTCGGGCGCTGCCGTAGACGACGATGTCGCCGTCGACCGTCCGCTTGAGCTCGGCCACCGCGGTCGCGACGTCGCCGTCGAGGACCGTCGCGTTGTTCCACCTCGGCTGCCGGTGGCCGGCGGAGACCACGTATTTCGGCATGCTGTTCAATCTGTCCGCCCACTCGCCGCTGCGGGCAGGCCAGCGCGCCGCGAACCACTCGTCGCTTCGCCGGCCGAGCAGCAGGACCTGCGCCGCGCGCGCCTCGTCGAGCATGAGCGTCGCCCACGCGGCGCGGTCCTCGTCACCGGCCGCCGAGATCCAGCCGCCGCGCTCGGAGCCCTCCTCGCCGGTGGGGTCCTCGACGACTCCGTCGAGCGTGATGTTCTCGCTGACGACGATTCGTCCCATGAATGCTCCTCGATCGGTGTTGGCTGTCCCGTGTACTGACACCTCGACGTCGGCGAAGGGGGCGTCCGGCCGGGCGCCCCCTCTGCCCCGCGGCCGGTGTCCGTACAGAGGTGTGGGAGGAAGAGACGCAAGTGATGGCCGACGACCTGGCGGCGCGGGCGCGGACCGGGGACGGTGACGCGTTCCGCCAGCTGACGGAGCCGTATCAGCGCGAACTGCTGGTGCACTGCTACCGGATGCTCGGGTCGTTCCAGGACGCGGAGGACACCCTGCAGGAGACGCTGCTGGCGGCCTGGCGGGGATTCGCGTCCTTCGAGGGGCGGGCCTCGCTGCGCACCTGGCTCTACCGGATCGCCACCAACCGGTGCCTCAACGCGCGGCGGGCGGCCGGTCGGCGCCCGGCCTCGGAGTGGAATGTGCCCGGCGTCGAACCGCGGGAACCGAGCCGGCTCACTGAGGTGGTCTGGCTCCAGCCGTTCCCCGACGCCCTGCTCGAGGGTGTCGTCGACGCGCAGCCCGGGCCCGAGGTCCGCTACGCGCAGACCGAGGCCATCTCGCTGGCGTTCGTCACGGCGCTCCAGCTCCTGCCGCCCCGCCAGGTCGCGGTGCTCGTGCTGCGCGACGTGCTCGGGTTCCGCGCCGACGAGGTTGCCGGCATGCTCGACTCGACCGTCGACTCGGTGAAGAGCGCACTCAAGCGGGCGCGGGCCGGCGTCGAACAGCGCCGGCCGGTGAACGCCGGTCCGCCGTCCGCCTCGACCGGCGCGGTGGTGGCCCGGTTCGTCGACGCGTGGGAGTCCGCGGACGTCGGCGCACTGGTGACCCTGCTGACCGACGACGTCTTCGTGTCGATGCCGCCGATGCCGTTCGAGTACGTCGGGCGTGACCTCGTGGCCGGATTCTGTGCCGACATCTTCGGCGCCGGACGACGCTTCGATCTGGTGCCGACGCGGGCCAACGGGCAGCCGGCGTTCGGCGCCTACCTGCGCGCACCCGGCGGCGTCCGGCACGGCACCGGCGTGTACGTGCTCACCCTCGCCGCCGATCACATCAGCGCGATGACGCGGTTCGACAACTCCGTACTCCCGTCGTTCGGCCTGCCGCGGTCGCTCCCCTAGTTGCGTGCCCTTGTGCCCGGGTCGCGGGGACGTGGACGATATGGCGATGCCGGACACCGCACGCATCCTCGTTCTCGGGTCGGGGTTCGCCGGGCTGTGGGCGGCGCTGGGCGCCGCCCGGCGGCTCGACGAACTCGGCGTGCCCCGCGACGCGGTCGACGTGACGGTGGTCAGTTCCCAGCCGTATCACGACATCCGCGTCCGCAATTACGAGGCGGACCTCACACCGTGCCGAATCTCGTTGCCGCAGTTGCTCGATCCGGTCGATATCCGGCATGTCGCCGCCGACGTGGCCGAGGTCGACCCGTCGGCGCGAACCGTCCGCACCACGGATGGCGCCACGCTGGGCTACGACCGCCTGGTGCTCGCGGTGGGCAGCCGGCTGGTGCGGCCGGATCTTCCCGGACTCGCGGAGTTCAGGTTCGACGTCGACACGTATGACGGGGCGATGCGGCTGCAGGCCCATGTCCGTTCGCTGAACCCGGGCGATCCGGTGTCTGCGACCGCGGTGGTCGTCGGCGCGGGTCTCACCGGCATCGAAATCGCCTGCGAGCTACCGCAGATGCTCGCCGGCGCGCTCGGCGTCACGCCGCGGGTGGTCCTCGTCGACCACAATCCGCACGTCGGTTCGGACATGGGCGATTCGGCGCGCCCCGTCATCGAGGAGGCGCTGGCCGGGAACGGCGTGGACACGGTCACCGGCGTTCGGGTGACCGGTGTCGGCGAGCGGAGCGTGACGCTGTCGTCGGGTGAGGAGGTGCACGCCGCGACCGTGGTGTGGTGTGCCGGGATGCGGGCCAATCCATTGACCGCGCAGTTTGGCGTGCCGTGCGACCGGCTGGGCCGGCTGCCCGTCGACGACTTCCTGAGGGTGCAGGGTGTGAGCGGAGTGTTCGCCGCGGGCGATGTGGCGGCGGCGCGGATGGACGACGAGCACCTGTCGGTGATGTCGTGTCAGCATGGTCGGCCGATGGGCCGATATGCCGGTTACAACGTGGTCGGCGATCTGCTGGGCGCCCCGATGCTGACGTTGCGGATCCCTTGGTATGTCACCGTTCTCGATCTCGGACCGGCCGGGGCGGTGTACACCGAGGGCTGGGACCGGCGGGTCGTCAAGCGCGGCGCCGAGGCGAAAGCCACCAAGCGGGTGATCAACGGCGAACGGATCTACCCACCGCTCGATGGTGACCGTACCGCGCTGCTGGCTGCGGCTGCGCCGGAGTTGCAGGCCGCACCGAAGTAGCGGCTTTTGGTGGATTTGGTCAGTGTGACGGATCTGGCTGTCGGCGTTCGACGCAATGACCTGCGGCAGTTGCTCCGGTAACCCAACCGCATCCGTCAGATCAGCGCTCGAGCACGGGCGATCACGATCGTTCTTCGCCGACCTCTCCGACAGCACATCTTTCGTCCACTCGCTGACGCGCCACCGGGTCGAGGCAGGCTTCCGAGTTGGCATGAGTGGGGTTACTCTGCACCGCCATGACGCAAACGGTGCGGGAGATGACGCGGTTGAAGCGGCGGGCGAGATGGGAACTCCTGCGCAGCGGCGGACTTCCGCTCGAGGGATCCAGCTCCGCTTCCGAGTTGCTCTATCTCGTGCAGACGGTGCGGCGCACGAACGCGCGGCTCGTCGGCGAGATCGGGTTCAACGCCGGGTTCTCCAGTTATGCGGTACTCGCGTCGTGTCCACAGGCGAACGTGGTGTCGTTCGATCTCTGCGAGCACGCGGTATCGCGCGCCGCGAAGCGGCTGATGGACCGGAAGTTCCCCGGCCGGCACACACTGATCTGTGGCGACTCAAGCGAAACGGTCCCCAGTTTCGCAGCGGAGAATCCGGACGTCCGCCTCGATGTGGCATTCATCGACGGCGGCCACGAGTACGAGGCGGCCAAGGCCGACATCGACAACATGCGCGCCCTGTGCTCACCTGACACCGCGGTGATCATGGACGACCTGACGCCATGGCATTCCTGGGGCAAGGGCCCGCATCAGGCGTGGCGAGAAGCCATCGAGGCGGGCGCCGTCTCGCAGACGGAGATATTCAAGGACGGGGAGCCGGTTGACGTGCTCGAGCCGCCGGGAGTCCGGGCCTGGGCGCTGGGCCGCTACACGTAATCTGGTCACCCGCAGCCGAAGTAGCCGCTAATTGTCCGGTGGTGGCTGCGGTTGAAACGGCTCGTACCACCACCAGTCGGCCCGTTCGCCGGTGGGCCCGGGACAGGGTGGTACATCGGGTCGGGGTTTTGTCGGGGGTCGGGCCAGTGACGCCGAACTCAATTGGCGTCCATCCCTGTCGGTGACGATCAGGCGGTCGGCGGGTCCGGTGATGGTGATGCCGCCTCGGTGATGCATCCGGTGGTGGTACGGGCAGACCAGGACGAGGTTGTCGAGTTCGGTGGCGCCGCCGTCCTCCCAGTGCCGCACGTGTGGGCATGCAATCCGCGGGTGGCCCCACACCCCGGCACCACGCAGCAGCGGTCCCGGTGTTCGAGCGCCCGACGCAACCGGCGGCTGATCTGACGGGTATCGCGCCCGGAGCCGATGACCTGCCCGTGACGCTCCAACCACACCTCGAACGTGGCGTCACACAGCAGGAATTGGCGATCGGCGTCGGTCAGCACCGGACCCAGATGCAACGAGGCGCTCTTCTGCTCGACGTCCACGTGGGCGATCACGGTGGTGCGGTGTCCGTGCGGGCGCCGCGCCACCTCGGT